>NZ_AXVK01000026.1 GCF_000482485.1 Paucisalibacillus globulus DSM 18846
ACGATTAAACGGCCTTAGCCCTAATGAATACAGAGCTAAAGCCGCTTAAGTCCTTTTTTATTATTTCCACTGTCTACTTGACAGGGGGCAGTTCATCTCGGACCACCTTTTTTAAGAATTGCACCGTTTGTTTTAAGATTCATTCTTTTTCTTATCTTCAAATGCCATTTCTAATAAAGTAATTAAAATTGCAATTATAATCCCTGTTTCCCAAGATAATGTGATACTACTCATAAATTCATCAACTATAAAAAGGCATAACCAGTTGGTTAGACTTTGTAAACTAGATTGGATAAACAAAGCTTCAAATTTCCCGGTTATTTTTTCTGTTAGTAATTCAGAAATTGGCTTAGAAAACAATTCAACAATGGAACCCAAAATAAAAAAACTAACAACAAAAATAATCAATGACCAAAACGATGTATATTGAACACCAAGTAATTCAAAAATACCTATCATCCCAAACAGGTAAATCCCTATAATAAATCCTAATATCAAAACTATGAAAATTGTTATTCCTACAATTGTTCCTAGCTTTTGTTTCATATTCATATCACGAAATGAATCATGATTATCTTCAGGCATTTAAATACAACCCTCCTTAACCCAAACAGAAACAATCACTATGATTATAGCAAAGCACCATAGTGATCGTGTTATTCGTTTTTGAGTTTCACACTATAAAACCTCATTGCTTTTGGAACACCTTCTATCTCAAAAACACCATTTATGATTAGATGTCTTACTCTATATTCAACATACGAGTCACCTATGTACTGATCTAAATAGCCAATAACTTCACCGATAAGACGTGCTGATTTCATAAATTCATTATTTTTTCTCACTTTATGTAGATTTTTAGCTTTATTGATTATATAGTTATCATAATAGGCTTCATCTACACTCTTTATTTCATTATTTTCCCATACCCTTAAAACCTCTTGTGTAGAAGATAACTCTTGCCATTCCTCCTCCAACTTTTTACGTTGTTCTTTACTTATTGGTGGAACCTTTTTACCCTTCTCATAAATTAACCTTAATTTTTCAGAGACAATTTCTCCAGTGTGTAAAGGGTAGCAATCAGTATCTGAAATATCGAATTGACTTTTATATTGCTTAATTGTATTCATTAAGAAAATATCTAAATTTTTATCTTTTAATAAATACAGAACATATCTTAAAGCTGTTTGTTCGTGAGAGTTTTCTCCAACCCAAATTATTATTGTTGTATTTTTAGGAATAGCATGTATCATCGAGGTTGTATTATTAAAATTATGTTGATATTCATCCAAATAATCATCATCAAAGATTAGATGATTTTTTATCCATTCATACCTTTGGTTAAGCCCCAGCTTATCATGCAATTGCCAAACTGGACCAATAGAAAACATATCCGAAAATGAGATAACCTTCTCTATGTCTTGCAATTCCATTTCTTTTAATGCTCCTTTTAAACTACCCGATGCTGAATCACCAAAAAGAATATGTACAACCTTATAGCTTTTATTATTTTCTACAGCTGTTTGGTTTCTTTTATAATTCAGAAAATCATGATATGTTTTTTTCAAGTCAGTCACAAATTGCCCCTCAGTATATCGGTCAGTTTCTTCAAGCATATTGAGTCGCAAAAGAATTTGAAATAAGAGTGATTTCACTTCATCGTCAGTTGAATCTTTTAGGATTCTCTTTAAATCATCAATCAATTTATTGCCCCCTTACCAGATAATATTACTGCAACAATCTAGCACATCTTATTAATCTCTTATACCTCGCTAGGTCAAGTAAGTTTTTCTCAATCCTCTTTTAATTATACCATTCTTGAAATTACGTAACTCATTATTCTGAAAACACATTTAAAAAGGGTCCCTACACTTCTAATGATGACTAATTTAATCTCCATGTAATATGTTATTTTCAGTTAGATATTTAGCTTTGAATGCGATTCTGATTGCTAATCATCATTTACACTTATCAGCAAAGTTACTTTTTAGAAATCATTAGAGGTAACCACCTAAAATTTAAGCACGAAACAATTTCTCTTAACTACACTAAAAACTGGGTAAACCAAGCAATATACTTTGCACCTGGAATAAATAATAGTTGTGCTAAAAGTGTTCCTAATAATCTTGATGTCACCATCATAATAGATGCACTTTTTAAACTGACATAGTTTCCTTTTTGGTTAATTACATCATCTGCAAGGATTGAAATTTTTGGATCAATAAAGACAATTAATAAGATTGTAGCTATCCCATTAATTAAACCTGAAGCCATAATCGCTGTCGCTTCTCTTTCAGGTACAAGTAACGATGCATATAATGCAGATAAAACTCCTATAGTATAAATTGCTGTGATCAACATATTTATACAAAATAATTTAATTGGTATATCTCGCCAGCTCATATCTTTTAAATAACGATACCTAGGTAAATGTATATGTTTTTTAGCACGTTTAATATAATGTATAGTAAACCCTTTCTTTAATAAGGATGGTATAGACCCTCGTTCCTCTGCTAAATAAAGGATTGCCCTCGAAAAAATAGCAATAAATGTTGGCAACAAAAGAATACCGATAATAGTTCCTACTGTAGCAGATCCAATAAGAATTCGGTATTGACTAGCAACTAATTCTAAAGCATTTTCCTTTGGTGCATTATCTATTAAACTTCCTGTAATAGGCTGTTGCATCATATTCGCTAATCTTGAAACCATTACCATCACATTAAATAGAGATAGAGCAGAAGCTAATAGTTTCACCCTTGCACCTGATAAACGTACTGAATATGCTAAGGTTTCGATTGAATGAATGATCAAGGTAAATAATGCAATAATTATTAATTGAGCTGTGAAATAATCCATAGTTATGCCTACTTTAAATTTATTTTTTAAAAGACTTCCTTATCTCAGTGCCTAATTTTCATCCAGAATAACTTTCTTTCTAAATACTAACATAATATTCCAAATGTAAAATTAGAATTTTAACCAAGAGGGGCAAGGTGCCCCTATTGGAACACCTTGTTTAACTATAGCACCCTCCACTTTAGCAGATTTATCAACATTTATATTCCATCTTTAGAAACTCAAATGTGCTACCATTTGTATCTTGCAAAAATGTCTCTACATCTTTAAATCCAACTTTTCTATATAATTTTATAGCCCTTTGATTAAAAGTTGCCACTGATAATGTGATCTTCTCAGGTTTAAATTCTGTTTGAATAAAGTTAATACCTGCTATTAAAAATTCTAATCCTCTACCTTTTCCAGTTAAATCTGGTCTCATTCCTAAACCAATATCAAAAGTTCCTTCCTCAAATTCACTAAAACTAAAAAAACCAACCATTTCATTTTCTTTAGTTACAGCAAATGTCGAATTCCCTCGTTCTTCTGGATTTAAAAATTCGTCTAAATCCTCTATATCAGCTTCCATATCATAAAAAGAATATTCACCATCATAATGCCAATTAAATACAATTTCTTTTGCTTGTTCTTGTGTTAAAACACTAAAATTATAAGCCATATAAATCTCCCTAATAAATCTTTCTTACTTCACATTCCTGCCCCGTTAGTGCGTCTATCCTTATTGAAGTAATACACCCACTAGTTGAAGATGTTATTCCCATACTTTTTGTACTGATAGGAGGTTTTCCCCTGAGAATACCAATTTATAAATGTCTGGTTTAGAAGTGTTCTTCCAAAACTCATATCCAAATTCCTTTTTGAAATAATTCATAATAATGGTCATAACATTTCCGTGTGTTCCTATTATAATAGTCTTTGCTTGATAATTATTTAAAAGATCTTTAATTACAGGGATAGCTCGATTCTGTACATCTCTAATTGACTCTCCACCTGATAAGTAAAAATCAATATCTTCATAAGAAGACTTAATTGCTTGCAGTATCTCTTCTTCAGGCAATTTATAAGCACCTTTTAACTGCCTTTCCCTTAATTCTTCATACACCCTTATTTCTATATCTTTAGTATTGGCAATTCCTTCAATAGTTTGGAGTGATCTCATATAAGGGCTTGAAACAATCAAATCAATTTTCTTAGTATTCATTATAGCAGTCACTTTTTTTGCATCTATTTCACCTTGTTGGGATAGTCTTCTCTTCCGCTCTTGACCAAAAACAAATGGTGATTTTGCGTGTCTTATCATATAAATAGCGGTATCCACTATTAACTTCCCCCTACCTCCAAATTATTTATTTTTAAGGTTATAATATCAAGAATCTTATTTGAGAAAGTTTCACTCTCTACAAGATTAAATGTTTTTTTATCAGCTGTTACTATAATTGAAATCCTTTCCTTGGGATATATAAGGATTTGCTGCCCTCCTGAACCTAAAGCTCGATAAAATGCTTTCCCATTATAAGTTTTTATCCACCATCCAAATCCATAATCACCGTAACTAAAATTTGTTGGTATGCCATTTGAAGTAGATATTTTCAACCAATCATTTGAAATAATTTCATTTTTATTTTCAAAACCATTATTGATAAGCATTTGAGACAGCTTTATTAAACTATCAAACGAAATCCTTAAGCCTGTACTCCCTACTGTTACACCCTGTGGGTCACTTTCCCACTCAAAATCAATTATTCCGAGCGGTGAAAATAACTTATTCTGAGCAAAACTGGACATCGTTAAACCCGTTGACTTACTAATAATTGCAGACAAAAGGTGATAATCAACGGCTTTATACCTAAAATCCCCTTTTTCTAATACAGGAAGTCTTAATATATCCTTCACCCAATTATTACTTTTTAGAATAAGTCCATATAAATCTTTGTCATCTATATCAAATCCCGAACTCATTGTAAGCAATTCTCTAATTACAATATGATTGGGAGCATTGGGTAAATAATAATTTATAGGGGTTTCAAGAGACTTTATATATCCTTCTTTTAAAGCAATCCCGATCAAAAGTGAAACGATGCTTTTTGTCATTGAACGAATGTTTATTAAGTCAGAAACATTCGTTTGTTGAGAATTAATTACTTCTTTGTTTGAAATAGAGACATATAAATTATGGATTGATTTATTTTGTTCATATGACCTAAGAATATATTTACTCATGCGCCTCTTCCCCCTAAACCATATTATTTTTACACTCTAATGCCCTATGTATTACTTCTCCTTGCCGAATGATTGTCCGCATTATTGAAGTAATGACTAGTTAAATGAAATTAACCTTTTTGTGAGTTCAGACATAGTAAATACAATTTAATGTTCTAGTTTAAATATAATCCTATCTAATTCTACTCCTTGAAACCAATACATAGATATTCTATGTATAATACTATAATAATTTAATTTTAAATTCAATACAGTTCAGAAAATTGTATATTTACTTGGAATAAATTAATACATACCAAACTATTCCAAATATAAAACTAGATATTAAACACAAAAGAAGGTGATCACATTAGAATCACCTTCTTTAAGAATTGCACTAGTTACTCCCATAAGCAACTTCCTCTAGTTTATTGGAAGAATACCCTTAGTAATTTTTTGTAATACTTTATTTAAAATGCTTATACATAAATAAAGTGCTATACAAACGACTATAAGGAAAATTACATACTTAAAGAATATATTTGAAAAATAACCCGCAACCCAATTTCCACCGTAGTATATAAAAATAAAGGCTATAAAGACTGTAATAAGATAGGATATCACTACACCAAAAATCTGGTATTTTGTCAGTTCCTTTAAAATACTTCTATTTTTCAAGATAGCACGAATCAGTATTAAAATGGACAAAGTCGTTATTAAAATATCTATCATGTTCAGATGATCCCTCCTATACCACACAAACATAATATAAACACCTATATCTTATTCCATAATCCTGCCACTTTCATACAATAGGAGCCGCCATATCGACAACTCCTTGTTCCACTCTTGCACCCTATAGAATAAGAATTATTTATCATGTTTAATAAAGCATCCAACTATTGAGACTATTAAACCTAAAATTGAAATTCCAAATCCTATTATTGTTCCACTTGTATACCCAAGACCCGTTGAACTATATACTGATATAAATGCAATACCAAAGAGTATAATTGCTATTCCCAAAAGAATAATTCTCATATATTATCACCTCATCACTTTTCAACAATTAAGCCCAACAAATGGTACAGCTTTTATTTTGCTAACGCACCATTGGCTTAACAATGAAGATATTTAGTAAGGTAATTCATTTAATTTTATCGGAGTAATTTCATTGTTTTCCCAATCACTTCTAATAAATGCATAGCAAATTGAGTCTGAAATACTACCATCCATATTCTCCCAAGCATTTCGTAAATATCCTTCTTTAACAAACCCACATTTACTAAATGTTTTTCTCATCGCTATGTTGTCGCTCCGAGTATATGCTTCTATCCTAATCTTTTTATCAGGTAAACAAAATATATAATCTATAATCCAATTAACAGCTTTCGTTCCAACACCTTTTCCTCTAACACTGTTGTCTAAACGAATATCAAACGAAGGGATAGAGTCGCTTATATCGTGTATAATAATTAATCCAATTTTTCTATTGTCTTTTTCTATCCAAAAAGTTTCCCTATCCTCTTGATACCAACCCTTATGGTATGCTTTTCTAACTTGCTCGACTGAAGGTTTTGGGTCTGGGTGAAAATCCCAAGTATTATTCGTCATTAAAGAGACCAAATAATTTAACTCATTTTCTAATTTTATTATATTAATTTCTCTCATTATTCTCTCCCCTAAATTCTATCTTTTAACTTCGATATGCAGAGGTATAAGTTTTCCTCTTCTTCAACTCTTCTCCCTTTAGTACAATAAGTTCTACAAAAAAGCGCTAATCCTTCTTGAATTGACGCACCCATAGGTTCAATAATATATTGAATTAATTTAGATAATATTTAATCTTTCAATGTTGATGCCCAAATTAAAAGATAAATGGGTGCAATAAAACAAATAGCAAAAAGCGTGATTGAGATTATTAAAGGTAGACTAGAATCGATTCCGACTGAATACCTTAGCAATGCTTCATTAGCTAGTATAAAGGATATAAAACTAAGATTTTGAATCAGTATCATTACTTTTTCAGTTCTTGAAAACTGTATTTCTTTATTTGCCTCAGTTAAATTGATATAGTTTAATTTTTCTGGCTTTCTAACTAATAAACCAATAAGGAACCAAATGAAAATCCCCAAAATAGGCATTATATACAGGATGTATTTCGGACCCCAGTTATCTGGAGTGTCGTTAGTAAAGTGTATTGCAATACGCTCGGGAACATCTGCCCAAAGGTAGAATAACTTATAAATATGGTAGCTAAGGATAGAAATTGAGATTATAACAAGAATTGTTTTAAAATGTTTCTTTTTCATTTTATCACCTTTCAGTTAAAACTTTATTGCACAATCCTGCTCCTTTACTTTAATACGTTTGGCACGTATTAAGGTTCCAATATTTAGTACATTATTCAATAAAGCGAATCTGTAATGAGTATGAAATGTTAATGGTACATGTTGAGAGTTTAAACGATATGCAATCAAGGATTATTCGGATTGGAACATTTTCGAGTGTGGCAACGCATTGGCTACCAAATATTATTAGCCAATTTAAGAAGGATTTTCCCAAAATTGATTTTGAATTGCTTTTAGGGGATTATACGGAAATTGAAAAGTGGATTAGTGAAGGCCGTGTTGACTTTGGATTTTTGCGACTGCCAACAATAACATGATTGGAAACAATTCCATTAGAGAAAGAGCGTTTATTGGTAGTAATACCACACGACCATCCTCTTGCTGATTGCGATCAGTTTCCTATCGACGAATTAGTAAACAGTCCATTTATGCTTTTGGAAAAAGGAGCAAAGGCAGAAATATCCGAGATTTTTAAGAGACATGAAATTACACCCACACTTTTGCGCTCGAGTTTAGTTGAACCAGAGATGCTATCCCCTAACTGCTAGTATATTAGTTCAGAAGGGGATAAATCCTCTTACAGAAATGTATCCGTTCGTTGATTAAGAAGGTTTTATCAATTAACGGTAAACCTGTCTTCGTTCAAAGCGATATTTACAAGTTCCTCTAACTCAGCATCATTATTATCAAGCATAAGCTCATCTGGAAAATAATTTGAATTAAAATCTTTAACAATTTGTCTAATTCTTTCTTCTCCTACATACGCAACTCCACTTCGTAGCCTATCCCTATTAATTAGGGTATTTATATCACTATTAATGACTATTATCTTAATGTTAATATCTAAATGTTTTATTCTATCTATAACAGAAAATATCTGCTCTTTAGAAAAAACATAATCAGTAACTACATTCATATTACTGTTTGTAAAGTTTTCAACTAGAGAAACTATATTGTCCCATAAGACATTCAGAAAAAAATTATCGTGATCATCACAAGGATGTACCCATCCTTTCTTAACCAAATTGTACAACCAATCCCCCTCTATATGTACACACAATCCGTCCATACTTTTACATATCTTATTAGCCAATGTACTCTTTCCAGCCCCAGGGGGACCACTTATCAAATAGACTGTTCTTTTTGAATTCAAAAAATCACGTCCTTTGAAATGAATTTTATAGATGTTTATCCCATTTCCCCTAAACTATCTAACTTTAATATATTCAATAAAAGCGTGCTATAATGTTGTATCGTAATGAATTACGATATATTAATCTTCTAATTCCATTTCTTCTACCTCTATACGTAACACTTCGGCTTCTATTTCTTCTTTTCTAAAAATGCTCATTTTTATCATTCCATTATATTGGCATGAGCAGCAATATGACAAAGATAGCAATAATTAACATAGTGAATGACGAATCATAATCTGGAGCGAAAGTAGCTGTCAATGCCGACAATAACGGTAGCAGATATCCCCAAACCATAGCTTTAAATGGACTTCACACTAACTACAACCCTATCTTTATTCATTTAGGCCCTTTAGCTTCAGCACTCTTGTAAGAGTATAAGATTATAAACCAAAATCGTTTACCAACTCAGCAGTTAAATGTTTCTTTAACGTATTTGCCACTTGAATCGGGTTGGTAATAGGTAGAAAATGATGTCCGTTTGGAATTAGTGTTACTGATAAATTCATTTGCGTTTTCTTAAATGCTTCTACTTTTTCTTTACTAAAATCATCCATACTTTGCTCTGCTACAAGCAGTAAGAAGGGCTTATCAACCTTTTTCTTTAAACAAAAGTCTGTTCTCGATATCTCTTTCGAAAGACTATTTAATGCTACTTCTATACTATGGTGTTTATAAACAAAAATATTACTGTAAATTCGACCAAAAGAAAAAGGCGAACTTGAACTATCACCTTATTTCAATTTCACCCCCGATAGCTTAATAAGTAGGTGAGTATATTCTATCTGTATCCGTATCAATAACAAAATCGACTATTAAGTCACAATCAAAAGGTATTTTTTCAAAGTTGTAAAGTCTGCAAAACAGATTAGGAAGGTCATTTATCTGATTGGTTAACTCTTTTACTAGTAGATACTTTTGTCTTAACTGTTGTTTCGTACACTTTTTACCTATAAGTAGAACTTGATGGAAATAACCGTCCATTTCAATAATCACTATTATCACGACTGGTTGCTAATCAGTCATATAGCTTTAATTTAAATCACCTTATTTTACCATAATTTCTTCTTCCACTAACTCACAGAGTTAGCGCGACATTCTGTATGTTTATTTTAAAAATAAAGACCATCCGTATGACGATCACTTGTAACATTAACGCACCAATTAATGTTACAAGTGATTAGGCACTATTTTTCTTTTTGTTCCACAGTATAATCCTCAAAAATCCATCTATAATTAATATCAATCCCCATATAACAGTTATTAGATTAAACTGCGGTTTGTTGTATACGTGAAACCATTCCCAAATGGGACTTAATTTAGATATAGCCCACTCTCCAACATCGTTAAGGTTGAATATATTTTTCCAACCAGTTACATCATCAAATACGAAGAATAAAACTTGTACAATTACAAAAGTCAAAAGGTGTATGTACCAACCGTATGATTTCAATGCTGTCTGAGTACGACTTTTGTTTTCATTTATAGACATACAATTTCCCCCCAAGTGTGAAATAAGTTTTGGAAAACGTCTCTTCAAGAAAAATGTCCCAATAGTTTAATAGGTGTATCTTCCCTTCTTGGTAATGCCCAGTTAGCTGAATTGTATTTTTTCAACATTTCCATTAGGAACTCCCGTTTCTATGTAACTTCTTATCAATTTCCAATCATCGTTTTCTTGCTTTTTAAACGTTTGAAAAAATAAGCTAACATTCTCTAACTTCTTTCCACCAATAATTAATGTAGCAGACAAGATAGCCATAGCTTCATCTTCTCGTAAAGGAACTATTGAAACTTCATTTAAATCCCATTTACATTCTTTTTCTTTTGCGAAAGTAAAGCCTTGTTACCAACCAGTTATCGACTCTTCATAACCAAAGTCTACTATTTCGCCATCTGAAATCTCTCTTGCTTTATAATCCTTGGAAATTATATTTTTCAAGTCTATTAATGATGAATTTCTCCAAACATCTAAATACGAATCAAGAAAATTGCGAAATGAATTATTTCCCATAATAAGAAAGTCCTCCTAATATTCTACCTCTCCATCAATTCCCCCGTACCCAATAGTACAGTGATTAGCCGCTATTTTTCGCTTTGTGCCACAGTATACTGAAAGTCCTAAAAATCCATTAAAGTTTAATGAAATTATCAAATACCTATTTTTATTATTTTATGCTATGAAAAATAAAGGATTTAGTATCTTCAGTTGCCTTCCTATATTTCCAATCACCATACACTTGGATTTGCGAAAATCCTACTTGTTGCAATGAGTTATGTATTTCTTCTTTTGTTCGAAATTTTAATTGGATTTTTTCACGAATTAGCATTTCATCTGTATTTGCATTTTTCACCGTTTCATAAAACGTAAAAATATCTCCTACAAACCCATCGTATTCTGTCCAAATTTCAAGCGGCTCACCAGTCTCCTGATGTATTGCAACATCAGGTGTCCTATCTTTTTCCCACTGTTCCCACACTCTTGCTAATGGGTTACGTGTATCAAAAATAAAATGTCCTCCTGGTTTTAATGCTCGAAATGCGTCCGAAATAACTTGTTGCCAACTCTGATCTGTAAGAAATACTTGTGCAACATTTGCTGTCATTATAACAGTATCAAAAGCATCTGTTTGCAAATTTGAACTATCACCAACAATCCAAGTCACCTCGCCTGGATACTCTTTATTTTTCGCATATTCGATTGCTTCTTTATTCGGGTCAACGGCCGTAATACGATAACCCAATTTCGCAAATTGAGAGGTTAACCTTCCTGTTCCACAGCCCAAATCAGCTATTTTTTTTACATTTGCTTTTTTTAATAATGATAAAAAGAATTCATCGTCTTTTCCCCAATGATTAATTTGATCATATACTAAAGGAATCATTTATTTGCCTACTCTCTATTTTACTTATATCTCTATTTCAGCAATCTATCAATCTTTTTCTGATTGTTTCGAACAGAATCTTCCACTAAACTAAATTGCCCCGATAACTAAATAACTTCTACATAAATACTAACATAATATTCCAAATATAAAACTAGAATTAAAACACAAAAGAAGGTGATCACATTAGAATCACCTTCTTTAAGTATTGCATCCTATAGTTTAGATACATTTTCTACATAATTGTCTTTAATTTTAGTATACGTTTTTAATAATAGTGGACGCCAAAGATATAAAGCTAAATTTTATCTACCCGTTTATACTAGTGCCAACAAACGTTTCAGATTGTCATCAATAATTTTATTATCGGTAATGTTGATTCCGCGACCTGCAAAATGGCCCCAAATCGAATCGATAGGATTATAAACAGCATTAGGCATAAGATTTGCCTCGTATTCGTTTTCATCCGCAGTACAGAAGAGATCTGTACTTCCAGGCATAATGGTAGCAAACGCATTAATACTTCTAAGAGCCTCATCGAAATCCCCGTTATAGGCGTGGTTTGCACTAATATCTGCAAATTGGCCAGTCCATAACATAGATAGGAAATTGTGCGGATCCATTTTAATAAAGCTATTTTCAAAGACTCCAGACACAAAATCTTCCAATGAATCAAATCCCATTTCTCGATAGAGTTTCTCTCTATAATAGGCTTGTGATAATCCCCATCCTGCATAAACTCGGCCAACAGCGCGCATGTTTTCAGTAGTTAATTGGTTTAGTTTACTCGAATCAAAGCCAATGGAAGCCATGAGAGCAGCTTTCATTCCATCCAAGACCACATACGTTTGCGGCCAGGTCTTTGCACCCCCGCAGAAAGGTGCAATTCTTTCCACCATGTCGGGATAACTTGCCCCCCATTGGAAAGATTGAATTCCTCCCATTGACCATCCAACCACGAGTGCAATTTTTTGAATGCCAAATTTTTCAGTCACCAGCCGATATTGAAATTTCACATTATCATAGATGGTTACCTGCGGAAAATTTGCCTTGTCAAATGGAGCAGGTGTGTTACTAGGTGAGGAAGATAATCCGTTTCCCAGTAAATTGGGAATGATAATAAAATATTCTCTCGGATCTAGTGCCCTGCCATTTCCTATCAGCCATTCATTCTGAATATGTTGGTCACCAAAAGCAGTTGGATAGATGATAACATTGTCTTTCTTATCATTTAATTTTCCATAAGTCTTATATGCAAGAAAAGCGTTCGGTAAAGTCATTCCTGATTGCAGGGTTACGTCACCTAAGTTATAAATCTCATAATCCATTGTTTTGTCACTCCTTTCAAAATGAAACACATACATTAGAATGCATTTCTTGTTATTAAGTATAAAGCTGTGATACTCTCAAGAAAAGTGAACATAATTCACAATAGTATTCAATAATATTGAAAGCAAAAGGGTGAAGCATAATGGAATTACGCCAACTGATTACGTTCCGCACGGTTGCATCAACTTTAAATTTCAGTCGGGCTGCGGAAGTGCTGAACTACGTCCCCTCCAACGTCACAATGCAAATAAAGTCATTAGAGGACGAGCTTGGTGTTCGTCTCTTTGACCGCCTGAGCAAGCAACTTGTTCTCACAACTGCGGGTAAACGTTTTTTAACTCATATTCAAGTGGTTCTAGACAAATTAGACGAAGCTAGTAGTGTCGTTCACGACAATAAAAGTCTAAGCGGTACTTTAACGATAAGTGCCAATGAGGTTCTCTGCGCTTACCGGCTCCCAGCTGTCTTTCGACTATTTCGTTCGCTCCATCCAGGAGTGCGTATCATCTTCCGTTCAGTTCCAAATCAGCATCTGAAGCAAACGCTCTTTGAAGGAACTGCAGATGTGGTCTTTATGCTAGACGAACCAATACTTTCAACAGGGCTTACAGTGGAACCGTTACTAGAAGAAACTTTCCGCTTTTTCGTCGCTCCAAACCATCCTCTCGCGAAACTTACTGTACTACAGCTTGAAGACTTTCACGGGGAAGTGTTCCTGGTCAATGAAAAGGGTTGTACCTATCGAACCATGTTTGATCGGTCATTTGAGAAAAAGGGCATTGATGATATTACTTATTTAGAGTTTCAAAATGCCGAAGCTATTAAACAATGTGCCATGACTGAAATCGGTATTGCCTTTCTTCCAGAAGTAACAGTAGAGGCCGAAGTTGAACGGGGTGAGCTAGTTGCTCTTCCATGGCAAATTCCGGATTTACACGTATATACACATATGGCATGGCATAAAGACAAGTGGCTTTCACCAATCATATTATCTTTCATAAAAGCAGCAAAGGAAGTTATAGCTATAGAGGAACATTCCTGTTAGAAGGATTTTCGGGGCTGAAAGAACTTTCTCTATACTATTTTAAAAAAGTGAATCAAATGTAGAAGATAGACGAGTAAATTCGTCACCGGTATACAGGAGGATGAAATGTATAAACTATTAATCGTTGAAGATGAAATGAATATTGCGAACACATTAAAGAATCATTTTGAAAAATATAATTATGATTGCCATATTGTGGAGGATTTTGAAAGGGTCCTTGATACTTTCCAGGAATTCCAACCACACCTAGTCATCATGGATATTAATCTTCCTGCCTTTGATGGCTATTATTGGTCTCGAAAAATTAGGCAAGTATCAAATTGTCCCATTACGATACTTTCTGCCCGGATGAGTGAATTAGATCAAGTGTATGGTATTGAAAATGGAGCAGATGATTTCATAACAAAACCTTTTTTAATGGATGTCGTTCTAGCAAAAGTAAATGGTCAAATTCGTCGAGTATATGGGGAATATGCGCAGGATTTGAATAATCGAACGTTGAAAAAAGGAAATACAACTTTAAATTTGGATACTTTTCGATTATTTACACATGAACAAGAGACGACATTGACTATAAAGGAACTACAGTTAAGCTCCGTACTTTTTGAAGCATTACCGAATGTTGTGACGAGGCAGCAGCTGCTGGCAGCCATTTGGGATGATGAGACCTTCGTTGAAGAAAATACACTAACAGTCAATATTGTTCGATTACGTAAAAAGTTAGAAGCTATTCAATCATCATTGGAAATAACAACTATTCGTGGGATTGGCTATCAATTAACGGAGAAAAGCTTATGAAACTTTTTATTCGTGATCATATAAGCTTTATTACTCTCTACATTATAACGATGATTTGTTTACCAATTATTATTCATCGATTAGACGACTTTAACAATCACTATGCATACTTTATCTTTTTAGCAATAATTTTATTAGCCATTCTTCTTTTATTTCGATTTCTCAGACGCAAAAAAATGTATACACATTTGAATGGAAAGGGATTAGGGACAACTGATTTTTTGATTCACTATCCGTTAGCTCCAGTTGAAAAGGCATATGCAGATCAAATGCGGTTCATTCAGTCTCTTTTTCTTTCAAAAGAGGATGAACACAAAGATTTCTTCCATGAACAGCAACTAATGATTTCCCAAACTGTTCACCAAATGAAAACACCACTTTCCGTCATTCAATTACTCATACAAACGAATCAATTAAAAGAACCTAATTTACTCTTGGAATGGCAAAAGATAAAAAAAGAATGCGATAAAGTGAATTTCTCTTTAAATCAACTATTAACGTATAGCCGATCATCCCAATTATTAGCTGATTTAAAGATTGAACAGATATCGTTAAAGAGTATCGTCCAAGAAGTGGCCAAAGATTTAAAAGATTACTTTATTGAGATGGAAATATACCCTAAAAGTACAATCGATGAAAATATCTTCATTTATTCTGATCGGAAATGGATTAAAGTTGTTATCTACCAGCTATTAAGTAATGCTGTCAAATATGGTGAAAAGAACTCCTACATTCTCATTCATTATGAAGATGGTCAGTTATGGATCAGGAACAAAGGCGAAACAATACCAGAAAGTGAAATTAACCGTGTATTTGAATTGTTTTACACTGGAACAAAGGGACGCATCCAAGGTGAAGCAACTGGTATCGGACTATACTTAGTCAAGAAAATACTTTCTACGCTGCATCATCCATATAGGTTATCCTCTGCTAATAATGAAACTACTTTTATGATTGATTTTTCCAGAAGTATAACGGCTGCCAATTAAGGTAGCCGTTTTAAAATATGACAAATTTGTCATATTGCCGTCATGTTCAAAGATTTTATGGCGAGAACGGTTTGTATATACTAAACGTAACAAAGAACACCAAGGAGTGAAACCGTAATGACAGATACAATTTTAAATGTAAATCAACTACAAAAAGAATATTCGGGAGAAATCACATATAAGGCACTAAAAGGCATCGATTTTAAATTAAAGGAGAAAGAATTTGTTGCGGTGATGGGCCCTTCTGGCAGTGGAAAAACGACTTTCCTTAACTGCATTTCCACCATCGATCGCCCGTCTAATGGTTCCATAATAATTAATTCCCATGATCCGTATAACTTAAATGATGATGAATTAGCAAAGTTTAGGCGTACAGAATTAGGATTTGTATTTCAAGATTTTAACCTGGTCCACACATTAACAGTGGAGGAGAATATATTACTTCCATTAACACTTGATTCTATATCTGAGAAAGAAATGAAAAGGCGTTTAGAGGAAACCGTGGACTTTTTAGGGATTAAGGAATTATTAAAAAAGCGAACGTTTGAAATTTCTGGTGGACAGAAGCAACGTGTAGCGATTGCAAGAGCTGTTATTCATAAACCGACATTACTATTAGCAGATGAACCGACTGGAAATTTGGATTCCAAATCTGTGAATAGTGTTATGACGTTATTTGAATCGATAAATAAAACCTTTAATACAGCCATTTTAATGGTAACACATGATGCCTACGTTGCTAGTTTTGCTCAGCGTGTCATCTTTATACAAGACGGTATTCTTTATAATGAGATACATCGAGGCAAAAACAAACAGCAATTTTATCAAGAAATTATGGACACACTCACATTTTTAGGTGGAGGTCAGCATGAATTTTAATCACATTGTTATTCAAAATATTTTACGGGATAAGGCGACATATATTTCTTATTTTCTAAGCAGCGTATTTTCCATAGTGATTTTTTTCCTGTTTTCAACTATCGCTATTCATCCAATGTTGGCGAAATTAGATCCAACAAGTACATTAGGAGTAACAATGGTGCTTGCTAGCTTCTTTATTTATATCTTTTCTTTTGTCTTTATCATCTATTCGTTGTTCGCTTTTTTGAAAAAGAAATCAAAAACGCTAGGCACCTTTATGATGATGGGTGCTTCTATGAAGCAAATCCGCAAAATGGTTTTCAGAGAAAATATGATCATTGCTGGTGTTGCAATTCTCACAGCTATTGTATGTGGGCTGATTATCGCACCATTATTTTTAATGGCTGCCAAAAAGATATTACGTGCGGAAATCTTTGGCATGTATATTCCAATTCAAGCCATCCTAATAACATTTGTTTTATTTTCTCTTCTATTCTTGATTGTAACTAAATTAATGACTCGTATGATAAAAAAGGAAGAAATTGCTCAACTATTAAAAGCAGATATTACACAGGAAAAGCTGATTAAACCAGCGCCATTTAAACTCATAGCATCCATCATCGTGAGTGTATTCCTCCTCTTTTCTATGATAAAGGAAATGAATTGGGTAGAATCTTTTGGAATTATCTCTTACGTTGCGCTATTTATTATTCTGTTATTAGCCATTTATTTTACAGTCACACAAGGATTGTTATTAGCCGTTCGAGTATGGCAAAAACAGCCTTCTTATTTTAGAAAAACCAATATGCTTTTTGTCTCAAACTTAAAGGCAAAAGAGCGTTCACATGCGCATATCATTTATTTATTAACAATCTTACTATTAGGCGTCTTTGTATGTACAAGCGTACTATACAGCTCTTACTACAATGTGGAGGAAAAAACAGAAAGTTTATATCCGTATAGTTTTCAATATACTTCATACCCCGGCAACGAATTACAAGCTCAGAAAGATATAGCGTTTATTGAAGAGACCTTAGACAAAACAGGTCATTATGAAGCATACTATTCATCCTTCAAATCTGATGATAAACGTAGGATTGGTTTTATGTCCGTTACGAATTTCAATCAACTAGGCCAACATACGCCTATAACTTTAATCGATAATGAGTATTTTGTTGCAGCTGGTCATGAAGGTGTTCTACCTAACAAAGAATCCATTCATGATTACCCACTTGGAAACCTTGAATATACGGGTATGGAAAAAAGTAATATTTTAACATCCGGGTTACAAAATGTATATTATATTGTTCCTGATAAAGTATATGAAACGATTGGGTATCCAGATTATAAAATATTTGCTTATGAATTGGATGATTGGACAAACAAGGTTCATGTGGCTCAAACTATTTCAACAAAAATCACTATAGAACCCGATATACGCTTAATAGCATCAAAAATTGAATTATATGAAGCAGAGAAGTTCGTAAAAAGTATTATGTTCTTCATTGGTTTTATGCTTAGTTTGATTTTTATGAGTGCAGCAATGAGTATTCTTTATTTTTACATTCAAACATCGCTTGAACAAGAAAGAGAAAAGTTTTCAGGCATTAGGAAAGTTGGTTTTTCCATTAAAGAATTAACATCTATAGTGACAAAAGAGCTGGCAACCTTAATTTTTATTCCTTTTGCTGTTGCAACTTTGATTTTATTTGCAACATTGCTCGGTATGCATAACCATATCTCATTGGCATTTTATCAACTAACAGCAATTGGCTTAAGCTTATTTTTACTGCTGTTTATTATAAGCTTTTTCTTTATTCGAAGAGGTTATTTAAATAAACTTTTGAATTAACGCTATCCGGTTTTGACCAGCAAGTAAGTATAATGATTGTCTGACAGGAATTATTTTAAGTAGAGTAATTCTCTGTCAGTCCGTAAATTATTTATCTCTAATTGGGGCCCTTCAGGAAATGCACTCTATTGGCGGGCCCCTCTTTTTAAGAAGTTATGGTTTAAAACTATATCTTTAATAAACGAGACAGAAACGATCAAATTTTTTTAATTTTTTCAAGACCTAAATCGTAAAAACTCATAAAATTTTAGAGAACCATCGAACTTCAATTAAACTACCTTAATAGTTTAAGTACGTTTTTTTACAATCTATTTTAAATTTACCATTCTTAAAATTATACAACTCACTATTCTGAAAAAACAAAAAGAGTCCCGCCACCTCTAATGACGAAACTCTTACTAATTTAGTCTCCATATAATATGTTATTTCCAATACGATTCTAATTGCTAATTGTCATTTTATACTTCACAACAGAACCCTTTAATTATCTCACTAACTGGGATTTTCTTATGATTAATTCAGTAGTACTTGCTGTCCGGTACGAAT
Organism: Paucisalibacillus globulus DSM 18846; assembly: GCF_000482485.1. GTDB lineage: Bacteria > Bacillota > Bacilli > Bacillales > Amphibacillaceae > Ornithinibacillus > Ornithinibacillus globulus. The sequence goes on from NZ_AXVK01000026.1 coordinate 18,908, forward strand.
CGATTGATAACAAGCATCCATAACACGCATCGCACGGATGGATTCATCCATCTTATTCCTCATCCTGTCTGAAGCACCACTTAATATAGCATCAGAAAGATATTCCACTTCGTTCCGGTATTGGTCGCCATTCCATGTTTCTACTCTACTGACTCCCGCAATATTTACGATTACTAACCCATCACCACCATGTAAATCTGGTCGGTAGGCTCTTGGAACCACAATACTTCCCTTTGTTCCAATTACTTCATACTCATGCCGCATCGCATAATTAAAACTTGCATCAAACGTTGCCCGTATACCATCAGGAAAAGTTACATGCACAACAACATCAGTGTCCACGTTATAATCCGGATCTACTTTTGCATGAACATGCACGGTTTCAGGCTCTGAGCGAAGAATATGACGAATCGAATGTATCGGATAACAGCCAATATCATATAAACTGCCCCCACCTTTTTGAACATCCATTCGAATATTATTACCCTTATTCGTCAACAAAAATGAAAAACCAGCTCTCATGTATTGCACTGTACCAATCTCACCCGAATCAATAATCTGTCTAACCCTTTCATGCTGTGGATGAAATTGGTACATAAACGCCTCCATGAAAATCACATGGTTTTCTTCACACACCTGTTTCATTTCTAACAGTTCATCTGTATGGAGCGCTGCAGGCTTTTCACATAAAATATGCTTTCCCCTTAGAGCCGCTTCCAGTACCCATTTTTTATGTAAATGATTGGGAAGCGGTATGTAAACAGCATCAATGTAGGGATCATCCAATAACTTTTCATAGCTATCGTAAGCATGTTTTATATCATACTTTTCAGCTACTGCCCTTGCTTTATGCATCCCACTCTCACTTGCTATAGCAACAACCTCAGCATTGGTTGATCGCTGAAAAGCTGGAATTAAAGCTTGCTGAGCAATACCCGCCGTACTTAATATCCCAAATTTTACTTTCGTCATGGTTTAAAGCCCCTTTTTTTAGTATCCACCACGAATAGACGCATGTACCTCTTCCTTATAAAACATTACTAATTTTTCCATCTCGTCCTCGGAAAAGCTTTTTACCTCTGTTGCACGTAAATTATCTTCTACTTGCTTTTCATTTTTAAATCCAGGTATAACCGTAGATATTGCTTCATGATCTAGAATCCACCGCAATGCTGCTCGTGTCATATTTTCTCTACCTTCAGCTATCCAGGACACATGCCTACTTAATTCCACACCCTTTTTGAACTCTAGTCCACTAAATGTCTCCCCAACGTTAAAAGCCTCACCATTTCGATTAAAATGACGATGATCATCATTTTCAAACTTAGAATCCGCTTGAAACTTACCCGTTAATAATCCACTAGCAAGGGGAACTCGCGCTATAATTCCTACACCTTTTTCTAAAGCACGAGGGAATAATGTATCGATCGGCTTTTGACGTAACACATTAAAGATAACCTGCAATGTACTCACATTCGGTTGTTCAAGGCAAATTAACCCTTCTTCCACTGTTTCTACACTAACACCGTAATAACGAATTTTCCCCTGTTCTTTTAATCTATCGAGTACGTCAAACACCGCTCCTTGCTGTAGAATTTCCATAGGTGGACAATGGATTTGAAATAAGTCTAGGTACTCTCTATTTAACCGTTTCAAACTATCCTCACAGAATTTCGTTACACTTTCCATGGAATACGTTTCTGGATCATGAATATCCCCAGCACGACAAAACTTTGTCGCTATATGTATTTGTGCTTCTTTCCCTTTTATTGCTTTTGCTAAAAGCTCCTCACTATGACCATTCCCATAAACATCCGCCGTATCAAAAAAGTTAACTCCTCGGTCAATAGCGGTATCAATAGCCCTTAACGACTCTTGGTCATCTTTACTCCCCCACTCTCCACCAATTCCCCATGTTCCAAAACTCAACTCACTTACAAGTAAATTGGTAGTACCTAGCTTACGATATTTCATTCAAACCACTCCTTTTCACATGAAGAAAGAAAGCTAAACACAACTTATGATTAGCTTTCTTTGCAGTATTTTATTTATTTTTATTTAATACATCAAATGCAACTGCGCCAAGTAATACAAGGCCTTTTATCGCCTGTTGCCAATCAATACCAATACCCATTAAGGACATTCCATTATTAAGAACACCCATTACTAAGGCACCAATAACAGCACCAAACACGGTACCTACCCCACCAGTAAAGGAAGCTCCGCCAATTACAGCAGCAGCAATCGCGTCAAGTTCAAATAGATTACCAGCTTGCGGGGTTGCAGCATTTAAACGTCCAGCAAAAATAAGACCGGATAATGCAGCCAAAACACCCATATTAACAAACACCCAGAACTTCATTTTCTTCGTCTTAACACCTGAAAGCTGAGCAGCATTTATATTACCACCCAAAGCATAAATATGGCGTCCTACAACCGTTTTACCCATAAGGAATGTATAGCCAATAACTAATAACGTTAATATAATTAACACATACGGTATTCCTTCATACTGTGCCAACACAAATGTGAACACATTGATGATAAGCGTTATTAGAACGAGTTTTGCGACAAATAACGGTAATGTAGTGGTATTAAAATTATATTTAATATCTGATCTACGGCCCCTTATTTCAAAAAGGATATAGATGACGGATAATAAAACACCAATGACAATTGTGAATAATTGAAGTTCTCCTCCACCAAATATATCAGGCAAGAAGGAGGAACTTAAACTGCGGAAACCATCAGGAAATGGAGCAATGGTCCGACCTTCTAATACGACTAACGTCAACCCTCGGAAAATCAACATCCCAGCAAGGGTTACAATAAATGATGGAATATTAAAATAGGACACCCAAAATCCTTGCCAAGCACCAATCAATGCCCCTAATAATAAACAAAGCAAAATTCCAACAATTACAGGTAAATCCCATGATACTAATAGAACCCCTGCAACAGCACCAACAAATGCGGCAACAGACCCAACGGATAAATCAATTTCTCCCGTTATGATGATCAACATCATACCTATTGCTAACACGATAATATAACTATTTTGCATAATAATATTCGTTACATTTAAAGGTGTTAATAAAATTCCATCCGTTAATATTTGAAATAAAATAACAATACCAACTAAAGCAATTACCATCCCAAATTTTCTTATATTACTACTTATGAGATTCTTCATTCCATCCACAGTTTTACGACCCCCAACTCTGTGTCATATATGTCATTAACGTTTCTTGATTTGCTTCACTCTTGTCTAAGTTAGCTGTGATTCTTCCCTCGCTCAGTGCGTATATCCGGTCACACATACCTAGTAGTTCTGGTAATTCTGATGAAATCATAATGATGCTTTTTCCTTGTTCAGCTAGTTCATTTATTAACTTATATATTTCAAACTTTGCCCCTACATCGATTCCTCGTGTCGGTTCGTCCAAAATTAATACATCCGGATTAGTAAACATCCATTTCCCTAAAACAACTTTCTGTTGATTTCCACCGCTAAGGTTAATCGTCCTTTGATGAATGGTTGGAGCTTTAATATTAATTTTTGTTTTTAATGATTCTGCTTCCACTACTTCCTTACTTGTATCAAGAATATTATTCTTCGCCACTTCCTGTAAATTCGCGAGTGTCAGATTGTTTTTTACACTATCTATTAAAATTAACCCATACTCTTTACGATTCTCAGAAACATAAGCAACACCATTCTTAACGGCATCATTTACATTTTTAAATGTAACTTCTTCTCCGTCCTTGAATAGTTGTCCTGTTATTTTTTTACCATAAGATTTACCAAAAATACTCATGGCAAGTTCTGTTCGTCCTGCGCCCATTAATCCCGCAATACCTACAATCTCACCTTGCTTTACATGGATTTGAATATCATGTAAAATTTGCTTTTCCGTATCTAATGGATGGTGTACAGACCAGTTTTTCACTTCAAAAACTACTCTATCTTGAATATTGTAGTTTCGCTCTGGAAATAGATTGGCTAGCTCCCGACCAACCATGTCCTTAATGATGGTAGCCTCCGTTAACTTATCTCCCTTAACACTATAAGTTTCAATGGTTTGACCGTCACGTAAAACCGTAATACTATCAGAAACCTTTAATAGTTCCTTTAGTTTATGAGATATTAATATAGATGTCATACCTTGTTTCTTAAATTCTAGTAAAAGATTTAATAGATTTTCACTATCCTCTTCATTTAATGCAGAAGTCGGTTCATCTAATATTAATAGCTTAACTTTTTTCGATAGTGCCTTAGCAATTTCCACCAGCTGTTGCTGACCAACGCCTATGTTTTTAATCTTTTCTTCTGGATCAAGTTTAAGACCTACCTTTTCCAGTAATTGTCTTGTCTCAATGATTGTTTTTTTCCAATTAATAATGCCATTTTTTGCTTGCTCATTTCCTAGAAAGATATTCTCTGCAATGGATAGTTCAGGAATTAATGCTAACTCCTGATGAATAATAACAATCCCAAGCTTTTCACTTTCATTAATATCTTTAAACTGGCATTCTGTTTCTTCAAATATAATATCGCCTTCATATGTACCGAACGGGTGAACACCACTTAAGACCTTCATTAGCGTAGATTTACCAGCGCCATTTTCGCCTATAAGTGCATGTATCTCGCCTTGCTCAACCTTAAGGTTTACATTATCTAATGCTTTAACACCTGGAAATGTCTTAGAAATACCTTTCATTTCCAATATTGTTTCAGCCATCTCTTTCACCCCTTTAACCTGAAAATAAGTAAGATGATTTAGCAATTAGAAAGTGCATTGCTAAATCATCTAGAAATCTTTAAATTATTGTAATTCGTCCTCCGTATAATACTCTGTATCTACTAGCGCTTCTTTGTAGTTATCAATATCAACGGAGATAGGTTCTAATAGATAAGAAGGAACTACTTTCTTCCCATTATCATATGTTTCCTCATCATTTATTTCTGGCTCTTCATCTTTTAGTACAGAGTCAGCCATATTAACCGCCTTGGCAGCTAATTCTCTCGTATCTTTAAAAATGGTTTGCGTTTGTTCGCCAGCAATGATTGATTTTACAGAAGCAAGTTCTGCATCCTGACCAGTGACAATCGGCATTGGATTATCAGCTGAGCCATATCCAACAGCCTTTAGTGATGAAATAACTCCACGGCTAATTCCATCAAATGGTGATAATACAACATCTACCTTTTCGCCAGAGTAATGAGCACTTAACAAGTTATCCATACGTTCTTGTGCTTTTGCACCGTCCCAACGTAATGTTGCACCTTGTTCAAATTCAGTTTGACCACTTTTAACAACTAATTGACCATTATCAATATATGGTTGAAGAATAGAAATAGCTCCATCCCAGAAGAAATATGCGTTGTTATCATCAGGTGAACCAGCAAATAATTCAATATTAAATGGACCTTCACCATCAGCTAACCCTAATTTTTCTTCAATATACTTTGCTTGTAAAACACCAACCTGGAAGTTATCGAATGTAGCGTAATAACTTACATGGTCACTATTCATGATTAAACGATCATACGCAATAACAGGTATATCTTGATTCTTTGCCTTTTCAAGTACATCTGTAAGCGCCTCACCATCAATTGAAGCGATTACAAGAATGTCCACACCTTTTGTAATCATGTTTTCAATTTGGGATAATTGATTCTCCACAACATCCTCTGCATATTGCAGATCAACGTCATATCCTAGCTTTTCAAACTCTGCTTTCATATTGTCGCCATCATATACCCATCTTTCAGAAGACTTCGTTGGCATCGCAATTCCAACCGTTTTTGAATCACCGTCTCCTCCCGCATCTTTACCACAAGCAACCAAGGCTAAGGTAAGAAGGAATATACCTAAAATTAACGTAAACTTCTTCATTCTTTTTTCCCCCTATTTCTATTAAATAATTTTTTATTAAACAGAGTCTGTCAGGATAGCGCTTTCATAATGTTTTAAAAAAATATGTACTCTGTAAAATAATGATTAATCTTCTTTCCAAATTGTTCGTACAATCAATTTATAAATTACTAATCTTGTACGTACATTTATTATAAATTACACAGACTATTAATGCAATATAAAATTTATAATGTTTTCTATATTTAGGTAAAAAAAATAAAAGACCTGGATTTAAGCATTTTAATCCAAATCTTTTACAAATTATCGTTATTCATTTATATCTTTTGTAGATGTTCTAACTACTAATTCTGGTGAATAGACAATCGAATTTCTATTAAACGCATCATTGTTTTTATTCTTTTTTGAATTTATTAGATCGAGTATTGTATTAGCCGCTTCTTCCCCCATAAGACTTTTGGGATGTACAATAGAAGTTAATTTCACTTCTGATATTTCTGCTAAAAAGGAATCGTCATAGCCTACCATCGAGAAATCATCTGGTATAATGATGTTTTTTTCCCTTAATACATTCAGTAATTTCATGGCAATTTCGTCATTATAACAAACTAGCCCTGTAAGCCCGTGATTTGGTGCAGATAGTAGTTTATCAAGTTCTTGAACTGGTTTCGTTTCTTTTCCTTCTGTTGTATAGGTAATAATATTCCTAGGATTAATTGGGACATTATTTTTCCTGTGAGCTTTTAAGAACCCTTTCATACGTTGAGCCCCTTGCATATCATCGGTCTTAAAACAGCCAATGATATTCCGGTGCCCCAGATTAATTAGATGCTCTGTTTGAATAAAGCCACCTTTTTCATCATCCATGACAATGCTTATTGGCTCTAGTTCATCATAGTAGGCATTTATCATAATATAGGGAATAGACTGTTGCTCTAGCTCCAAATAATAAGCTAGATTTGGATTGGAATAAGCACTTTTGGTCGGTTCTACGATTACACCATCAAATTTTTGATTAAGCAGTTTCCCTAGAATCAGCCGTTCATTCTCATGATTATTATTTGTACTGAAAATACTAACTTGATACCCCGCTTCACTTAAGCGTGCTTCAGCTCCTCTAATGATAGAGGTAAAAATATAGTCGGATATATACGTCGTAACAATCGCAATGCTTTTCTGGTTTTCTCGATGTTCACTCTTTTTTTCAACCGTTCTATCCGCACAAAATGTACCTGAACCTTGCTCCCGGTACAACCAACCCGTTGTTACTAATTCACCAATTGCTTGCCTTACCGTATGGCGACTAACACCGAATTCTTTCATCAACTCACTTTCCGAGCTAATTTTTTGGTGTGCTGTATATGTTCCATCTGTTATTTTCGATTGAATTGCATTTTTAACCATATTATATTTTGTCATGTAATCACCCTTAATGCGTACTTCAAACATATTCGTATAAGTTAAGCATATCATATAGGATGTCTTATTTACATCTTATATGATGATATGAAAAAAATAGAGATTTGCTCGGGTTGCAAATCTCATGTACTACGTTTATTTCCAAACTGCCTCACCAAACTTTAATTCGGTCCGTAGTTGTCTAACATTCGTATGTTTATCAATGACAACACATTCAATATTTGTCATGTCGGCAAAATCATACAAGGCATCTGTTGTGACTTCGTAAGAAAATACGGTATGATGGGCGCCACCTGCATAAATCCACGATTCGGTAGCTTCACTTAAAGAAGGTTCCGGTTTCCATAAAACCTTTGCCACTGGAAGATTTGGCGTTTCTTCTCCTGGCTGTTCGGCTTTGACTTCGTTAACTACAAGACGATATCTTCCTCCAAGTTCAACAAGTGAAGCAACTACTGCATTGCCACTTTGGCCATCAAATACAAGGCGAGCAGGGTCCTCCTTACCACCGATACCAAGCGGATTGACAACAATCTTAGGTTTTGAAGCGGCTATAGTTGGACAGATTTCCAACATATGCGATCCTAAAATCATTTCATTACCAGGCTCAAGGTGGTACGTATAATCTTCCATGAATGATGTCCCTTTATTACCTGCAATTACCTTCATCATCCGTAATAATGCTGCAGTTCTCCAATCACCTTCACCAGCAAATCCATACCCCTCCGCCATTAAACGTTGCGCAGCTAAGCCCGGAAGTTGTTTCATACCATGAAGATCTTCAAAGTTAGTTGTAAATGCATGATAGCCATGTTTCGTTAAAAATGCTTTCAACCCTAATTCAATTCGTGCCTGTTCTAGAATGGAGTCTTTAATTGGTCCAGCTTCATTTGCTTCAACAGGTAATTCATAAAGCTTACGGTATTCCTCATATAAATGATTAATTTCATCTTCCGTGATGGTTGACATTTCTTCTACTAAATCACCGATTCCATAGTAATCTACCGTCCACCCAAATTTAATTTGTGCTTCTACTTTATCTCCATCAGTTACTGCGACATGACGCATATTGTCCCCAAAACGAGCAACGCGTATATTGGTACCTTCCGTAACTGCTACAGCTGTCTTCATCCAATTTCCAATCTTTTCCTTTACATCACGGTTGTCCCAATGCCCAACAACAACTTTCCTTGGGACATGCATACGGGTTCCAATAAATCCATACTCACGGTCACCATGTGCAGATTGGTTTAAGTTCATAAAATCCATATCAATAGATTGCCATGGAATATCACGATTAAACTGTGTATGCAAATGCAGTAATGGCTTTTGCAATGCTTTTAAACCATGAATCCACATTTTTGCAGGTGAAAATGTATGCATCCAAGTGATTAATCCAGCACAATTTTCATCACTATTCGCAGCATGCATTAATTTACTAATATCATTTGAATTCGTTAGCACCGTTTTGAAAATAATCTTATATGGTAGATTACCAGCTTCATTGAGTGATTCCGTCATATGCTTAGAATGATCTTCTACCTCTTGAAGTGCCTCTTCACCGTATAAGTGCTGACTTCCTGTTACGAACCAAAATTCATAAGGTTTAATAGTTAACATATGTATTCCCCCTGTTTAGTTTCTGGTAGCTGTTCTTATATCTCTCAATCTCTTCATCACATCGTTTTCCCCACGACCGAAGTAATCATGTAGCATGGAATATTCTTGGTAGATTTTTTCATAGATTGCAACGTGTTCCGGAATAGGCTGAATTACTTCATCCTTTACACGAGCCATATTCTTCGTTGCATCTAAAATAGTGTCATAGCCGCCACGACTTTCTCCTGCAGCAACCGCCCCAAACATCGCGGCACCTAAAGCAGGTGTATGATATGAATCAGCAATTTTAATCGTCCGATTCGTAACGTCTGCATAGATTTGCATGAGCAATTTATTTTTATGTGGCAATCCACCACATGCATATAACTCATTCACTTCGATACCATTACTTTCAAAAGCATCAACAATTTTTCGAGTACCAAATGCCGTTGACTCCAGTAGTGCACGATATAGTTCCTCTGGTCTCGTTTGTAATGTCATACCGACTATAAGCCCACTTAGATCCGTATCAACTAATACAGAACGGTTACCATTCCACCAGTCCAGCGCCAATAATCCAGTTTCACCCGGCTTGTAATCCGCTGCCTTTTTCTCTAAATAGTGGTGGATATTTACTCCTTCTTCCTCTGCAGCCTCTTTTACGTATTCTGGAACTGCTTGATTGACAAACCAGGCAAAAATATCCCCAACAGCGGACTGTCCTGCTTCATAGCCATAGAATCCAGGAATGATCCCGTCTTCCACTACACCACACATACCTTCTACTTGTTTTTCTTCGTTCCCTAAAAGCATGTGACAAATAGAAGTTCCCATGGCCATAACTAATTTCCCTGGCTCAACCACACCCATAGCAGGTACTGCAGCATGTGCATCAACATTCCCTACAGCTATAGCTATTCCAGCATGTAAACCGGTAAGCTTTGCCATTTCTGGTGTTAACTCACCAGCTTTCGTCCCCAAAGGAAGTACATCACCACGTAATTTAGTTTCCACTAGATTTTCCAACCGGGCATCAAGTGATTGGAAAAACTCCTTACTTGGATAACCATCTCGCTTATGCCAGATTGCTTTATAGCCTGCTGTACAGCTATTTCTCACTAAATTATTAGTCAGTTTTGAAATAACCCAATCGGTCGCTTCCACAAATTGATTCGTTTTTTCATAAATATCTGGTGCTTCATTTAAGATTTGCCATATCTTTGCAATCATCCATTCAGATGATATTTTACCGCCGTATCTAGGCAAAAAGGCTTCACCCATTTTTTCAGCAATATCATTTAATTTATTTGCCTCATCCTGTGCAGCATGATGTTTCCACAGTTTCACCCAACTATGCGGATTATCCTTTAACTCGGAATGAAAGCATAGTGGTACGCCATGTTCATCAATCGGCAACATGGTACATGCCGTAAAATCAATCCCTAGTCCAATAATGTCATTTGGATCAACTCCGGATTGTTTAATGACTTGGGGAATTGCCTCCACTAAGACTTCGATATAATCACTTGGGTGTTGCAGGGCCCATTCATACCCCAATTTAACACCTGATTCTGGTAACTTGTCGTCAATCACACCATGTCTGTACGGTGTAACATGATCTGCAATTTCTTTACCACTTTTTAATGAAACTAAAACAGCCCTTCCTGATTCCGTACCGAAGTCAACCCCAATTGAATACTTCCCCGCCATGTTCACTGCCCCCTTCGTTAATTTTGGCCATAATACGCTTTTTTCCCATGTTTTCTTAAATAATGTTTATCCAATAGCACTTGACTCATCGGGCGAATAGCTGGATTCAACTGATAGGTTTGCAGTGCCATTTTGGCAATTTCCTCTAAAACTACTGAATGATGGACTGCCTCATCAGGGTCCTTTCCCCAAGTAAATGATGCATGACTGTTTACGAGCACCCCAGGCATTTGATTCGGATCTATCGCTTTCTCATGAAACGTTTCAACTATTACATGACCGGTCTCGAGCTCATATTCACCCTTTATTTCTGCCTCCGTCATTGCCCGAGTGCAAGGTACTTCTCCATAAAAGTAGTCACCATGTGTCGTACCTAAAGCTGGTATACTTATACCTGCCTGGGCCCAACTTGTGGAACCTGGTGCATGTGTATGTACAATTCCACCAATTTCAGGGAAGTTTTTATATAGAACAAGATGTGTTGGTGTATCAGAAGAAGGTTTTAAATTTCCCTCCACAATATTCCCATCAAAATCAACAACAACCATATCGTCACGCGTTAACTTTTCATACGGAACACCACTCGGCTTAATAACCATAAGATTATCCTCTCTACTGACACCGCTTACATTTCCCCAAGTAAAAGTTACTAAATTATATTTTGGCAATGCTAAATTAGCCTCAAGCACCTTCTGTTTCAAATCATCTAACATTTCTCCCACCCTCCCCAATCAAAAAACATCATGTACGTATAACATATACATTATACCTATATATTAATACAAATTGTACGTACATGCAATTGAAGAATTAAATATTTCAAAAAAAGACCATGGGGACAGGTACATCGGCACAATCAATTCATATAGGTTGTACAATGGATTTTGATAAATTCTGATCATCCTTTATTTTTATTAGTCGTGTATTGCCATATTTGGCTGGAGGAATTTTATTTATAAAAAGAGGGGAGCCAGTGGACCTGTCCCCATGGTTCTTTCTACTTCCTTTTAATTGCCTTAATACCTAATAACAAGTATGGTGGAATCATAAAAGGAGTTGAGTTACATGTTAGAAATAATTGCTACAAACCTGACAGATGTCAAAGATGCGGAGAGATATGGTGCGGATCGTATCGAACTTAGCCCTGCTATGTCAGAATTGGGCATAACACCAAGCTATGGACTTATTCAAGCCGCGGTAGAATCAGTTCGAATTCCTATTAATGTTATCATTAGACCTCATAGCCAATCTTTTGTTTACAATGCAGACGATTTAGAAGTTATGAAAAGAGATATTAAAATGGTTAAAAAGTTAGGGGCTAACGGGATAGTCGTAGGTGCACTTACTAAAGAGGGTGCAGTAGATATAGAATTCATTTCAAATTTACTAGAAGTTGCAGATGGTTTAGAAGTTACCATTCACCGGGCATTTGACTTTTCACGCAATCAAATAGAGGCACTAGAAAGTTTAAAACAGGTTCCAGAAATAACCACCATACTAACGGCAGGTGGTAACTACAATGCTCCTGAAGCAGTGGAACAAATAAATGAATTAATCGATATGGCTAGTAGGACACATTTATCTATTATGGTAGGACATGGACTTCGTGTAGATTCATTTGAGAAGTTTTTCCAATCTACAAAACCGGATTTTGTACATTTTGGCTCAGGTGCACGAAAGAATGATAGTTTCGATTATGGACTAGATGAAACTAAGATTAAGACAATAAAAGAAATTATTGCTAGTACATAAAACCCGTCTTATAAATCAAGATCCGTAGAAGAATTTCTTCTACGGATCTTGATTCTACTATATTACAATTTCACACGGTCACTGTATTTATCGATTAATTTCTGATTATGATTATCTGCACCTTCAATATTGCCACTTAGGAATACCGGAGGCTCAAAGCCATTCTCAGCCATTATTTTAATTGCTTCTCCAAGTATGGCATTTAAAATTGTTGCACCAATAACTGTTGAGCTAGGTGAAAAACTAACCTCTACCTTTTCGTGGGATAATAGTGCATCTCCAACTGGAGCATGATTATTTATCACAATGTCAACTGCATCATATAAATGCTTCCCACTAGTATGACGAGAAGGCTGGCTAGAGGAATATTCAATAGAAGTGATCCCAATAACATAAGCACCTTTCTCTTTTGCAATATTAGCTACATCAACTGGAACAGGATTTCTTCCAGATGTGGAAATTACGAAAATAACGTCACCTGTTTGAATATCCTCATCCATCATAAAGTCCTTCGCATAATCATTTTTTCGCTCAAGAGTCGATGAACGTACTGCACCTTCGTGTAGCATTAGTGGCTCATGCAATATAGGATGAATAGGAACTAGTCCTCCAGCACGATAATACACTTCTTCTGTTAAAATGTGAGAGTGTCCACAACCGAAAAGATGGACAATACCATCATTTTGAATGGTTTCAGCAACTTTATGCGCTGCCTTCTCTAATGCGCTTTTTTCCTCTTTTTCTACTAATGATAATAATTCAGTGATTTTCCCAAAATATTGTTGAATCAAACTTATCCCTCCACTGCTAAATAAATTTCTTTTACTTTACTTGGAATGGTTAAACCAGTTTCTTTATCTATTGTTGAACCAAAAATATGCGGCATAAAGAACTCAATATCAATATCCCGAACACCTTTAACAATATCAAGGATGTTGGATTCATCGATTCCACCAGCAGGTTCCACTCCTCGGATACCTTTTTCGGCGGCTACTTTTGTTAAATAAATTAATTCATCAAGGTGTTGTGTTCCTTTTACTGGCATCATTTTGATACTTTCGATACCAAGACTAACAGCAATTTCTAAAAACGCTTCTACCTTATAAATTTGTCCTGTAGTTGCTAGCTTAATTTTACCCACTTCACCTGTCGGTTGGACTAGTGCATTAACTAGTTGATTAGTAACCCCTTTGCCTTCTAAAAAGCCTGTTGTAAACGTAGCTGATTCAAATGGTTGATTGAGATGACCCGGTTTAGAAGCTACTGCAATATCCAATACTCGCTTCCAATTATCTGTATTTCCTCCACCACCAAGCCCAATACTTACTATATCTGCAACAGTCTTTAATTCCGTAACGACAGAAGCAGCCTCTTCGGTCGTATTAAATTTATCAGATACAATTCCTGGTACAACATAGCCATTTGCCGCTTCCATAACATCGGATGCATTCTTAGCATCCTTTGCTAAGAAGTTAAATAAAAATTTATCATACAATTTTTCCTGCAACATCACTTATTCACCTTCCATCTATTCAGTAATCAATTTCACCATATTTTCTAATGCGATATCTATAATATATTTACCTTTTTCCTCCGTAGCGAGCTTTGCATCACCGAGTACAGCTGTACTTGTAAAATCCTCCCATGGAGTTGGAGTTACATCCGCACTCATTGGAATATCTGGAATATCTGTAATTGCCCTATCCATATCAACATACTCAGGAGCCAAATAAAGCATATAAGATGTTTCAATTTCACACGCGTGGAAATACGTACCATGGGAAGATTTCGTTTCCCTAACTTCTGCAGCAGCTTTATTCATTCCAGGATAGAAAAGATATAAGACCTTCATCCCTGGACAAGTTTCAAACAACTCGCGCGCAGCTTCCTTCATTGCGGTTGCATTACCAAGGTGGCCGTTCACCATTGCAAAGGTTGTAAAACCCTGTTTATACAGACTCTCCCCAATATCAACAATGAAACGAATGAGCGAATTATTACTTATATTAATGCTCCCAGGGAAATTACGCAGACTCCAAACCTGACCATAGGGTAAGGTAGGTAAAACAAAGCCATTTACACGTTCTGCAAGCTTTTCAGATAATCGTTCTGCAAGTATATTATCCGTACCAAGTGGTAAATGAGCTCCATGTGCTTCCACAGCACCGATTGGCAAAATAGCTATTTTTGACTTGTTTATTTTCTCTTTTACATCAAATGAGTTTTCAAATTGAAATTGCACCGTACACCTACTCCATTCCTGAAATTATTTCTTAAAGGTAAAGCATCTTGCTGGATTTTGAATAAAGAATTTGTCAATTAATGCTTCTCCATCGTATCCTTTTTGATTAGCTTCTTCGATAAATCGAGGCACCCATTTTCCAAGAATATTTTCTAAACCTAAACCGTGATCGTAGTGTTTATAATAACTCTTTCTTGCTGTGTCTCCACTGATAAGAATCTGATCTTCATACCCTTTATCTACTAAATCCAAAATATTTTGTATCCTAGTACTTTCTGGTGCATATTTAATTTTAGAAATACCATCAAAAGAAAGTAATGCCCCAGTACTAGCAATTTTTGCATGATAGAATGGATCTGGGTTACGGTCCATGTGACCGAAGCTAATGTATTCTAAATTAACTCCTTCACTTTTCAACAATTCAATTTGTTCTAGACCCATAGTCCCTGCTTCCGTATGGGAATGAAGTGGTGCTTTTGTTTCATGATGGGCACGTGCAACTGCGCGCAATGTTTTTTCTTCTAATGGTGTAATGCGGTTGTATCCTGTTCCAAATTTTACTTGTCCACCTTTTACTTCAGTTCCTTCTAAACCTTCCTCAATTTCCCTAATTACAAAATCAGCTAGTTCATTAATGGATTTCGCTTCGATCCACTCATGGAATGTACGGTAGTCACCTGTAACTTTTTTTAGATGTTCTGGAATTGTAGCATCCCATAGAAAACTTTTATTGAATCCCGCTGTCCCAATTATCGTTATTCCAGTTTCCTCAGATATTTCCTTTACCGCTAAAACATCTCGTCCATAATCAATGGCAGTTGCGTCAACAATAGCTTGTCCACCGAGGTTTTTAAAATCTAATACATCTAGTTTCGACTTTTCCTTATCATCAAGAAGGAGATCATCTGCTTCTCTTTCTACCCAGTATTGTGGTCTACATACAATATGCTCATGTGAATACGTAATACCTAATTTATCTGGCTCAATATCACCATGAAATGTTCGAATAAAACTCATTAAAATCAACTCCTATTGTATAATCTTGGTTGTGCTCCAATATAAAAAGGGAGAAATAACTTCTCCCAAAATATTTATAACTTAAAAGAATAGTTGAGCTAGGAAACGAATAATTGGACCTAGGATAAACATATCTGAATCTGCTGCCCACATCGCAGTGTCAGGAATTGTATCGGATAGTAAAAACTTAACCATGATAAATTGTCCCCATGCAACAACTGTTGACGTAATGAATCCTGCTAATAGTGCACCTCGCACACCACCAGTAGCATTACCAAATACACCGGCAGTTGCAGCGTGGAAGAATAATACGATCATCGTTGGAACAAATACATATCCTACAGTATTTCCTAATACTACTAACCAGATTAATGCTCCAACAAAGGCACCTAAGAATCCTAAGATAACAGCATTCGGTGCGAATGGGAATACAACCGGGCTATCTAATGCAGGTTTAGCACCAGGTACAATCTTAGTTGCAATCCCTTTAAATGCAGGAACCATTTCACCGATGAACATACGTACCCCAAGTAACACTACCGCAATACCCGCAGCAAAAGTTAGTGATTGAATAAGTGCATAGATAATAAAGTTTTTATCTCCAGCAGCTGCAACTAATGCTTCTGCTCCTGGTGTATCTTTGAAAGATATAATTATGGCACCAACTAGGAATAATAATCCCATTGTTAGAGCAGTAATAACGTTTGAATCCCTTAGGAACTCTAATCCCTTAGGTAATTTAATCTTTTCAGAATCATTTTCTTTGTTACCTAAATATTTACCAGCTACAGCACCTAGTAATGCAACAGATGCAGAGGTGTGACCAAGTGCGATGTTATCATTCCCCATGATTTTACGCATAAATGGTTGTGTTAATGCTGGTTGAATTGTCCAATATAGACCCATGAACACTGCAAGGAAAATAACTAATTTACCAAATGAAATATCGCCAACAGCTTGAACGACAACCCCTGCAAAGATCGTTGTTGTCCAGAACATCATATGACCTGTTAAATAGATAAATTTAAATCGTGTAAAACGAGCTAATAATACGTTAATAACAAAACCTAATGTCATTGCTAATGTAACTGCACTACCATATTTTGCATTAAATCCTTCTTGACCCATAAAGTCCCCAAGCGGCTGGTCAGATAGATTAAATACTTCCTTCCATAACGGTTCAAAGACAACTAATGCATTAACGATTACTCCTGAACCTGCACTGATGATTAAAAACCCAATAACCGCTTTAAATGTTCCACTAATGGTTTGACTAGCGGACTTCTTCTGTAAAAGTAATCCTAAAAGAACAATAAAGCCTAAAAGAATTGCCGCCTCTCCGAAGACATTTGTTGCAATCCAAATAATAGTATCCATTAAAAAACCTCCCCATAATAATTATCTATTTTTACTTTCTACTTACTGATATTTTCATCAATTGCTTGATTGATTTCGTCCATATCAAAGTAGTTATTAACAATAAATACCTTCGCACTATGGCCTACTAAACCTTCTGAAAGCTCGTTACTTGTAATGATATAATCCGCTTGCATGCTAGATGCTGTAGAAACATCTGTATGTTCCACATCTGCTTGAATTCCCTTTTCATTAAGTGCTTGTTCAACATTCATCTTTAAAATTAAACTTGTACCCTGTCCTAATCCACAAACTGTTAAAACTTTAATCATCACTATCTCTCCATTTCTAATATGTTTTTTATTTCTTCCTCAGTTGTTGCATTCAATAGCTTGGTTACATTTTCTGAATTATTAAGAAGCCCTGTTAGTTTTTGAAGAAGTATTAAATGCTCATCACTAGATGATGCTCCTAATCCAAACACTAGACGGACTGGATCATTCATTGCATGACCAAAGACAACTGGCTCTTTTAATTGCAAGAACGAAACCGATGCTTCATTCACACCATCCTCAGGTCTAGCATGAGGAATAGCGATATGTGGCGCTAATACAAAATATGGTCCATTTTTACGATAGGCATTTTTCATTGCTTCAATATAAGACTCCTCAACAAGCCCTTCATTAGCTAGAAGTTGCCCCGCAGCATGGATAGCTTCTTCTGCATCAGCTACCTCAACACCTACCTTAACAATACTTGGTTCTAAAAACTTCATTACCAATTCACCTCTCATGATGTTATCTATTCTCTTGAATAATCTTCAATTAATTTCATAATTTTTCTTTTTTCTTTCGTTTGCATTACCGTATCTTGATTTGTTTTATCGGTAAACAACTTCGTCAATTGAGAGATTGCTTTTAAATGTCTTTCATTATCAATGGATGCCAGTACAACAATTATATTTACTTCTTTCCCAAGCATATCCACTGGTTCTTCAAGCTTTAACATACTTAATCCAGTCTTATGAACGCCATCATCTGGACTTCCATGTGGTAAGGCAAAACGATCCGCTATAACAATATATGGCCCCTTCTCATGAACAGCATGGATCATTCTATCAACATAGGAAGACTCTATATATCCTTGTTCAAGTAAAGGCTTTGCCGCTACTTCTATTGCCTTTTCCCAATTATCAATGCTCTTCTTGATAGCAACTCTTTCCCCTGGTAAAAGTTCGAATAAACTTTGCTTCATCACCTTACTCTCCACATTATGTGGAGAGTGAAGATACCTTCGTAATTCTTGGCGCAATGCTCCTTCATCATCAATTGTCCCGTAACGACTTATCAAATCGATTAAAGCATCAACTGAATATGTTTGCGGTTGCATAGAATCTGAAAACAAGCTATTTACCTTTCGAAATAATTGTTCCTTATCTTCATTACTTAAAACAGGATTAACTACGAAAATTGGAACGCCTCGGTCATTTAAGGGAATGGTAGATATTATGAAATCTATAAAAAGTTCCATTCTTTCATATTCCCTTAAGGAAGTAACACCATGGATTTCAACATCTGTAAAAAGGCCTTGTAGTTGGCTTTCTAGTAATCTAGATGTTCCTAAGCCATTTGTACAAACAATGAGTAACCGCTTCTTCCTCTGTTCAATAACCATTCCCTCTTTACGTAACCAGCCACCAAAATGCATTGCAATATAGGCAATTTCATTATCGTCAATAGACTGTTCTAGTAAATTTTCGAAATGATGAATGACCTGTTTCGTAATATGAAATACTTCCGGATGGTTTTGTTTCACCATATCCCGTAGTTCATTCTCCACTTTAATCCCATATTTAATTCGAAAATATGCGGGTTTAAGGTGTAGTAAGAGATTTTGCATTAGATGCTCTAAATTATCAAAGTTAATTGCCGCTAACGCTTCAAACTCAATAACCATCTTCCCAATAACTTCTTTTAATTCCTTCATTTCTTGGCTTTCTTTTTGCAAGCTTTGATCATAATTAACTTTGGCACTTAATAAATACTTCGCAAAATAACAGACTTCATCATGAGAGAAGGGCGTATGGATCACATTAGATATACTCTTGCAAATTGTTTTAGCACCACAATACTCTTCTGTTATTTGAATAATTTCTTTCTCAACCGGATCTACCTGAACCGCTTCTTGTTGCATGATACGCTGTACAAAGAAATAGAACAATATCACTAGTTTATTTAGGATTTCGTCCGTCATCTCTACCTTAACCTGACGCTCATAGCTATAAAGAAACGTTTGTAACTCCAAAAGTAAACTAGTATTAAAAATTAAATAAGGTTTAAACACCGTTTCAATCGATGAGGGGGTATCCATTGAAATATTAGTTAGTAAACCATGCCATCCATCCTTAGGAACAACCATCGATAGATAATGGATAAACATTCTTCTTATATCACTTTCAATACCTTTTAATCGATAGCCATACCCTCGTTCTGAATAAAGGCTTAAATCATACTGTTGGATTTCTTCCTTTAACCTTTTGATATCCTCGAGAACCGTATTCCTACTAACTTGAAAAAGCTCACGAATATCATCTAGGTAGTATGGTTTCTCACTCGCAAAAACATGAATATAAATCCATGCCTTTCTTTCCACTGGGGAAAATTCATAATAAAAGCTTTCTAAAAAATTCTCTATCGCAAGAATTCCTTTTTTGGTTTCCTTTTCAAGATATAATCCTTCAGACCTAACCTGCTGGATTTCAACTAACCCATTATCTCGCAACCAATCATTTATTTTATCTATGTCGTTATAAATCGTTCGTCGCGATACATTAAACAATGTTGCAAGCTGCTGGATAGAAAGATAGGAGTCTTCCTGTATAAGCTGATTTACAATTGCCATACTACGTTGATCCATCTTAATCCCCCTAATCAAAATTTATGAGTAGTATGTCCTATATATACTATATAAAAATATATTACCCAGGGTAAGACCAAATAGGTAACAGCTATATGTGCAAAATTGGACTTCTACTAGACTGATGTTGTACCTGATTGCTGAAATACAGCTCTGAAATATAGTAACACTCCATTATCACCCTAACATCTGAGTTATTGCATGTTGGAGGATCTATTGATGACGATTCACGTTAAGGTAGATTAGAAAGTCTCTCTTCAAACATTGCCGATGTTATTGAAGCAAATGATACCTCATCCATGTTTCCCATAAAAAAAGGCGTGAACTTTATCGCTGTTAATCAATAAAGTTCACGCCTTTAGGCTATCACTTGAACAAACCACCTTAAAAATTCATCTATCACCACCAGTACCAACAATGGAGCCATGGGGACAGGTACATTGGTTGTTCCATCTACTATTTCTTTTTAATCTCTAAATTCTCAAGCCCATTTTCCATAAATTCTTCTACATACTTTTCCTCAAGCTCAAAAATTCTACTTAAATAACTTTCCTGATTATCGTTTCTTGTATTCTCTTCCCTTGCATAGTCACGCTTTGCCAAATGTGTAGGTAACTCTTCAAAAAAGGTGTAATCATCATATTCCTGTGCTAAATCCGTCATTTCTTCCTCTACACCTGGGGTAAGGAAATACTTAGCTAGCCCCTTATCGTAAATGACCTCTTCCAATCCCATTTTATATGCGGATTCAAGAATGTATTGATTTATTTCCTCGTACTCTTTTATTTCATCATCACGATGGGAATTTATTAACCAACTTCCAGCTTCGCCAATTCTGATTAAATGCTGCATCTGTTTTTTTGTAAAGTTTATTTTCATTATTGTTTCCTTTCGCTAAAGTATTCTACTACAAATTGATAACGACTTCATGTATAGTTCTTGTCATTCTTTAAGGACCCTAATCATTATCACAATTTCTTTAAGCATCTGGACATTTCCTATTTTAGCTAGATAGATAGCTTCGCTGTGGGAAAATAGCCATTTATAAAATGATAATCTTTTTCTACATTTGGGTAAAGTACAAAACAGAATTTTTCTCATCCTTTTTGTAGCAACTAATTATCAAAAAACTCTCTTCCTTCACTCAGCCAAACTACCAAGTTTAAACCTATGTACCATATTGCATACTTAAAAACAGCCAAGGAACCTGTCCCCATGGATCATTTACATGGTCGTTATATCCTTACTAAAACAACCGTATATTGGAATTGGAATAATATTGGTTGCATTTGTTGCCGTTTCTTTATTGGAACTCAAAAGACATAGAAAACAAGTATTAAATAGCTAAAGAGACAGGTGGAAACAGGTATTTTGGTGTAATAATTCAAGATACCTGTCTCCATAGCTTTGCCGAATAATAGAATGTTCATCACATTTCACAAATTCGTTCCTTTTCTCTTTAGCAAACGTTTTATTGCTTCAACTTCAAGCACTTCGCCACAATTTAAGCTAAGGAAATACTCAGCTAGTCCCTTATTCCAAATGACTTCTTTCAATCCCATTTATGTGCAGATTCAAGTATTTATTGATTTATTTATTCGTACGCTTATAAATCATCATCAAGATGGAAATTAATTAATCAACTAAGTATTTCATTCCTAAAAACAGCCAAGGAACCTGTCCCCATGGATCATTTACAATCACTTTACCAATCTATCAAAAGGTGTTTCTATCACGGCCAGTACCAGTATTGTGCTCCGTATGCATATTCGATTCTACTATCTAAGTGAGTATAGGAACTTCCATTATATACTCCACTAAAGCCTGATGATCTAGCAACGTTTCTAAGGGTTGTTAAGGATACACCAGATGATTTAATATCTGCTGCAATTCCGTATGTGTGTTGGCTGTTTGGTGAGCTTCCTGGAGTGTTGTTATTATGGGAAACACTTCTGAATCCCGAGTTGATGGTAATTGGTTTATTTCCTATTTTCACACGAACTGCCTCTAGCTTATACATCATTCTACGCACATTCTCTTTAACAACAGCCGATGAAACTCTTCCTCCACTAAAACCACTGCCATCTTTTGAATAAAATTCACTATAATTAAAGTGTTTTGTTCCATTTGAACGTTCTAAGTCATTTAGTTTTGCTTGTGTAGCAGAGCCAACAATTCCATCAGCTGCTAGTCCATATGCTCGTTGAAAACGAATGACAGCAGCTTTTGTCGCAGGACCAAACTGGCCATCGGTAGTAAGATAAGTCTGTGTAGGAGAATCAGCAACCCAGCCAGCCACTCTAATTTGTAATTCCCTGACATCCGAGCCACTAGAACCTTCACTTAATGTGCGAGTCCAATTATAGGCAGATGCTTCATCTGTACTGATAATGAACAAAGCAAGGGTAAACATTAGCGTTAAACCAACTACAGTAATCATTTGTTTAAAAACGTTTTTCAATTTACTTACCTCCTATGATAGATTTTTTGTGTGAAATCTAGGAGTCAAAAATATTATTAAACTAGTAAACTCTATATAACACCCCCTAACCCATAATGGAATGAAGGAATCCTAGGTGTCTATCAATAGGGTATCACGCAACAGACAAGGAAGATATTCGTCAAAGGTGCTAAAAACAGTAAGGACTTCTGCATGATTGACATTACTTGGGTAAGTAAAGTGAACTAAGTTTTTAGGGGCAATTGGACTAGGCTGGATTGGAGAAGAATAGTTGTGCCAGTGAGCACCTCCTCCCTATCAGTTTTTATCTAATGGAATATATTGAATCCTGTAAAAAACATGGATATGAACTCTATTCCTTTTAAATAAAGAGAGTGAAGTAACCTCATCCGTTACTTCACTCCTTAGGATTCATTTCAATAATCTCATAGTATAACGTCATACTTTGATAATTTAGATCATTTGCAAGCTCATTATATTTCATTGCCATATTCTTCATAGAAGTTTTTGAAGCATCATAATAGAGCTGATTTTCATTCGTATTTTTATCCGAAACTTCATGGATTTTATCGACTATCTTTCCACTACTTTTTGCTAGTTCATCTTTAATCAACTGTTGCATGTTCATAGAAAGTGCCTCTAACTGATTTAAGGAAGCTATAAAACTGTCTGCTTTATGTGTCACATTCTCATAGGTGAGGAACTGATGAAATAAACGTTGCTGACCAGTAGCCATTATAGTGCCCCCAATCGATTTGCGATTTTCTGATCTACCTCAAAAAACTTTTCAATCGAATCTTTAACATCGTCAAGAAAAGCTCTATCTTTTAAAATATCACTCTCCATATAAGCAAATAGATTGTCAAAGACTGCCTGGAATCCATTATAAGGTAGTGCACCAATATCCTCATGAACATTGATATTCGTTAATCGATAAAATAGTTGTGTGTCGTAGGTGAATTTGCCAAGGAGATATTGATAATTAGATGGAGAGGATTCCATATCGTTTATCTTTTGAAGTAAATTTGATTTTCTTTCTTTGTAATGCTCCAAATATTCTTCTTCGTAATATGATTTCATCTGATTAAGGAGAGCTAATTTTGCATCTACAAAAGCAGTACCTGTCATAAAAATTCTTGTTGCAGATGATATATTAACAGAAATGTCCACCCCATTAATACTTTTCGCGATGATTAGATCACCTTGATGAAAATGCCTTCCTTTACCGCCTAACGCGTCAATAACCCGTGCAAGACCATGGGCATCACCACCGTAATGGATTAGTTCACGAAGGACTTTTGTATTCTCAAAAATAGCATCAACCCGGTTAGAAATTCGGTTTAAAATGTCCTCTATACCACCGAAAAGTTTTATAATTCTACCGATACTGCCGAGATCAAATTTAAATGCATTTCTAACTAGAGTCGCTAGTTCCTCCACATCATTTTCCAACCCATCTATCTCAGTTATGACTGTGTTCTTTTCCTTCTCCGTCATATAGCCTAGCTCAATAAAGGTATCCAAAATTGGTTCCACATTTTCACGAAGCGCATTAATATGACCGAGTAGGATTGGAACTTTTACCTGCATGTCTTTAATCATGTTGTACCCTTCTTTAATTAGATGAGGAGAATTTTTCACATAATCAAAACCTTCGTAGCCAAGAAAGTCGTCTATTAACTGACCATTTACACCTGTTAACTCTCGTAAAAACCCATCAAACCCTTCTTCATTGTATACTTCTGAAAGATTCGTAGCTAAATAGACCTGAATAGCTTGTAGGACATCATCAGGTAATTTGTCAAATAGGGGCTTTAAGGAATCAATATTCTTTCCAGGATATGCATCGATGAAATCGACATTCCCAACTTTAATAAATCCACGTACATTACTGATTGCATATAGAATATCTTGATTGGCAATGGTGATATCGATGTTTTTACCTGCATCTTTGTAGTATTTTTCTGCAAAGGTTTTAAGTTCATCTTTGTTAATTTCGTAGATTGCGTTTGAGTCAAAAGGATTTATATTGAATTCTACTTGTAACGCCTCTTTAAAACCTCTATCTATATTTGCTAACTGATAATATGATGGCGGGGCTGGATTTGTTGCATAGACAGAGTCATACCAATTAGTTGTAAGTTGTAAAATGATGATTAAGTTTCCACCCAGTGAGTGTCCTAACCCCATTTTTTTTAATTCAATATTGCTGGTAACTTTCTGGTCTATCTTTTTAGTAACTTGTTGGTCAAATTTTATTGCGGCTTCATACTGCCCTGCATTTTTGCCGACAAAGATGCCCATCAAATTGTAGATCCAATCACTTGGTTTCCAGGATTTTTCTTCGTACTTTTCACTACCTCTAGTTATAGTATATGCTTGGTTAATACCCTTTACTTCGTCGAAGAAGTGTATTATTGTTCCATCAAAACCATACGAATCGGAGTCTTCGATAAATTCATCTGAGTAATATACATCAATAGATGCAGGTAGTTCCTGCCCAGTTTCTTCTAAAAATATTTGTCTAATTTCCCACTCTGTTAACTTACCATATTCTAATTTCATGATCCTATTTCTAATAACTTCACTCAGTAATATTTCAGTTTTCACTTCAGAATTTACCATCCAAATCACCACTCATTCAACTAATTATTGGCTGAGATAAATGTAACAGACTCCATAATTTTTTTTACTTTGTTCTCTATCTCACTATAATTGGAGGAGCACTCCTTCTCATTATCACAAATCACGTGATATTCATACCTTACAGCCTGGTTACTGTCTGTTGATTGAACAAGACCAAAAAATCTATATGTTGTCGATTTTTTATTGGTATCATTAATTTCCTTTTTGGTTGCAAAATAAATTGTTTTATCTTCCCTTTCAATCTTATCGTAATCACCATCATATTTTAATAAGGTTGAAAGTAAGTCCAAATATATTTCAGCATCGTTAGTATCATTTTTCTTATCATAGGTTGCAATTGAATAGTATAAGTAGTCGTTAGTTTCCTTATCCTCACCAAATTGTACTGTTTCAAATGTTTCCCCATGTTTCTCATAGTAAGGTGGGTCTAGTTTTGCATTTTCAGGAAATAACATTGTATATCCACCTAATTTGGATTTAAACTGAAGATAGCCTTTCTCAGCTTCTACAGAGGTATCAATAAACTCACTAGTAAATTCATCTTGAAGCGCAGCAGCATCTGATTGTTCAACCGAGCCTTTCTTTGTTTCATCTTTATTCTGCATTCCACCACATCCTCCGATCATTAATATAAAAATTAAGACAAATAATACCACTTTTTTCATGAACGGGAAGCACCTCACAGCGATTGAAAATTTTGCCAATAGTATACCATATGTAGAGATATTTTATTATGTTTTATATTTGATATTTCAGAAAACGGTGATTAAGTACTAGTCGATAAGTTGTGAGAGTGGGTTTGCTTGTGAAAAAGTATTAGTTTTAGAAATCAATGCTTTTGACTTTTCATGAGTCTTTTCTATTCATTAGGCGTGATAAACGTAATCGATTCCATCAATTTGAATGCCCCATTTAGAATTTCAGTTTCATCATAGTTACAACCTTTTTGTTCTTCGTAGCAAATTTGATTATATTCATATCTCACAGCTTGATTAGTATCTTTAAACTGAACTAGTCCTAAAACACTAAAATTACTTAAGCCATTTTTTTGGTGAAGTACTTCTTACTTGCATAGTAAATATTTCTATCCTCTTGTTCATTCATTTCGAACTCACCATCATACTTGTATTAACTTGACAACAAATATAATTGCGTTTCAGTATACTTAGTATCTTTACTAAATTCATAAGTCGAAAAAACAGTGAAAGATACATTATTTTTCTTTTTATTGCCGTATTTAATAAGTTCAAATGTGTCTCCACTAGTTTCATAGGTCATTGGGTCAGCCATTGCGTCACTTGGATACAACATCATATACCCACCCGTTTTCGACCTAAACTGAAGATACCCTTCCTCAACTTCTACAGATGTATCAATAAATTCACTTGTAAATTCATCCTGAAGTGCAGCAGCATCTGATGGCTAAACCGACCCCTTCTTTGTTACTTCCTTATTCTGCATTCCACCACATCCTCCGAGCATTAAAGTAAAAGTTAATACAATTAAAACTATTTTTTTCATGAAGGAGAAGCACCTCTCAACGATTGAAAATTTTGCCAATAGTATACCACATGTGAAAGTAACTTGTTATATTTTGTATTGATATTTCAGAAAACAACTATTAAATACTATGATGCAAATTATACAAAGCTATGGGGACAAATCGTTTCGGTGAAGCGAGTAATTGCAAATGGTCTTCGGTGGGACGAGTAACCGCATTCCCAGTCCCAGGTACCTCGTATCTACTAAAACGATAGAAAATTAGTTTCACTAGTGTTTATTGAGTCCACCTAATAATCCATATTTAACTGTTTTTATAAACGAAAGTAAATCCTTGGATTTGTAGATAACTGTATTTCAAAAGGATTAATATAAAGAATGTCCCATTTAATGAAATTCCCCTTTAATAGTCCTAATTCAAGGACAAGCTACATACATTGTTTTTAAAAGAAACACCCTTAGAAGTAATTAGCAAGACATCAATCAACGGAGGTATTCCATGTACAAACGAACTAGTTTACTAATCATTTGTCTAGTCATCCTTAGTGGATGCATGAACGCAGCAGCGTATAACGACGAAGATGTTGCAGCAATTGTAAGAGGAGAAGAAATTACAGTTGGTTACATGCGTTTGCTGTACCCTGATGAAGAAATTGCGAATATGGTTGAAGAGGCTGTGAAAGCTAAATTAGCTGAACAAGAAGTTAAAAAGATGAAAGTTGATGTTTCCAAGCAGATTGAACAATTAGTAGAGTCCTATGGCCAGTATCCAAAAGAAGAAACACAAAGTATAGAAGCTCAATCCATACGCGCGTTTGCCGATCCACAGGCTGAGAAACTTGGAATGGATCCGAATGAATACTATAAGAAGTACACCGAGATATCCACCGAAATGGTTGGCTATATTAATGCCTACACTACAGCATTATTAGGTGAACTAGAGGAAGACCAATTCGGTATTGAAGAATATGCCGAACACGCAAATCAACTCTTTGAAGATTTAGTAGAACAAAACCAAGATAGCATTGAAATCAAAATTAAATAAAGCCGTGGGGACAGGTACCTCGGCTCAATCGAGCCGAGGTACCTGTCCCCACGGACTTTTCTTACTCTTCTAAAACTCGTATAAATTCTTCATAGTTTTTTGCTTTAACCAATTTTCCGACGATGTTGGTGTCGTCTATAATCCTACCTAGCATTTCATACATTGCCTGTAAGTCTTCTTGACTATTTTTCTTTACACACAGCATGGAGACGAACTGGACTGATTTATCTGACCATAGGATAGGTTTCTCCAAAGTACAGACTACTAGAAAGGTTTTTTCAGTTTTTGGTGTTATTGGATGTGGTATCGCTACTAAGTTACCATAGGAAGTAGGTGCGACTTTTTCTCTTTCATAAACCGCTTCTAGAAACGTCTCATCTACCAAGCCTTTCTTCACCAATTCATCATTCATAAAATTCAAAACCTCATCCATCGTTTTGAATTTTTTCTGAAGAAACATTAAACCCTTTTCAAAATAGGAATTCACGGAATGATTCTTATCCCCTACAAAATGACTAATCTTACCTAAATCACTATCTCCTAAAATAGCATTCACCTGAATAACTGGTATAGGAACATCCTCTGGAATTGGTATGGAACTCACAATAAAATCAATATCATTTAAATTGTAATCTCGTAATTTGTAATACTCTGTCGTCCCAACAACGTCCAGTTCATTACTAAATTTATTTTTCAATTTATAATAAATTAATTGTGCGGTACCAAACCCTGATGCACAAACAATTAAACACCGCTTTGGTCCAGCCCTAAACTTTCTCCGTTCCATCGCTGCACCGATATGAAGTGCAATATAGCCAACTTCATTTTCATCTATTTCCGATCCTGTTTCCTTACCAATTATTATCCCCGCAAAAACGGCCACTTCAAATGCCAACGGATAATTCTTTTTAATATCCATTATCATTGGATTACGTATATTCATCCCATACTTATATCGATTAACAGCTGGTTTTAAATGAAGACCTAAACCGATGATTAACTCCTTATCATTGCTAATCCCAAGATTAAATTCCTGTTCAATTTGGTCCAACACCATGGTAACAAGATGTAAAATCTCCTCATCCATCACGCCTTCTACAACATCATTCGCCTGAGAAAGCAATTTGGTCCCTAGTAAATGAAGCGCAATATAAGCTACTTCGGATGGTGGAAATTCTACTTGATACGTTTCTTCTATTTCCTTTACAATTTCCTGTGCGACGGTATATTCCTTTTGATTGATAATATCCTGAATATCCATATGATATAATGTCACATGATTTCCACTTATAATCCGCTTATAAGCAATCACCAGATGCACCAGTAAATTATTTATTGCAATGTCTGATAATGTGATTGTATGCGCATTAATTTGATTCATAATAATCTCATATAAACTATCCTGCACTTTTTGGTCAAAAGCAACAAGATGTGGGTCAATCCATTGTTCTCCGCTCGCTTCATTCCGGTCAAAGACATACTCCGATATGCAAAAACGAAGCTTCATTTCATCCCCTTTTACCTTTAACCCATAATTTGGACGTACATCTAAAGTAAGATCATAGCTCGCCAATATTTCCTTCACATGTTTCAAATCATTTTGAACGGTTGACTTACTAATATACATTTCCTCTGCTAAATCATCTAATTTCATGTATTCCTCATGAAGTAAAAGTCGAGTGATGATATATTTTGTTCGTTCCTCAGGTGTCCTCGGTACATAGGCATCATCTGGATTTTCTTGGCTGGATATATCTTTTAGAAAGTTACGAAAAGACTGCTCATCCGTAACTTCTAGCCGGTATCCCTTTCCCATCAAGGAATCAATCTTTGCACCATGTTTTTCTAAAGTGGTTGAGAGGTGTTTAACATCTTCTCGTGTCGTACGCGCTGTTACTTGGTTCATCGTAGCAAGATATTTACCTGTAATAGGTGATGTTGCGGCCATTAATTCGCGTAATATGGATTTCATTCTGTTTTCTAACATTTTCTACTATCACCTTACTTTCGGTGTGAAAATTAGAATCACCATAGCTTCTTCTAATGTTATCATTAAACTATATTTTAACATGAAGAGGTCCTGATTCATAAGTAGAATCAGAACCTATACTAAAATATCAAAAAATCATCCTTCTGAACTTCAAGCACCACACTCGAGCGCTCAACTAAACTTAAAATCCATTATTCTCCGATACTTCTTTAATCCAATGTGCACTCTTCTTCGGTGTGCGTTCCTTCGTTTCCACATCAACTGAGAAGAATCCGTAACGGTTTTTGTAGGCGTTCATCCAAGACCAGTTATCCATCGTTGTCCAAAGATGGTATCCTTTTGTGTTACATCCTTCTTGAATCGATTTGTGCAACCATTTTAGATGTTCACGGATAAAATCAATACGGTAATCATCTTGAATTTCTCCGTCTTTTAGGAAACGGTCTTCATCTTGGACACCCATACCATTTTCAGAAATGAAGGATTCAATATTTCCATAGTTTTCTTTAAGATTAATCATAATATCATAGATGCCTTTTTCATAGATTTCCCATCCACGATATTGGTTCATTTTACGACCTGGCATTTCATAATTATCAAAGAACCAATCTGGCATGAATGGACCATATGGATTTGGTAAATGTTCTTTTGCTTTTACACGACGTGGTTGATAATAGTTTACACCTAGGATATCTGCCGTATTTGCTTTAATTAATTCACGATCGCCTTTTTCCGTTACTGGTAACTGACTATGCTCACGAAGAACTTCAATTAACTCTTCAGGGTATTCCCCTAGAACTGCCGGGTCTAGGAAACTACGGTTAAAGAATAAATCTGCCATACGTGATGCTTTTAAGTCAGCAGGATGTTGGCTACGTGGATAAGATGGTGTTAAGTTTAAGATGATACCAATTTTCCCATTATTAATATCAAATGTACGGAACGCTTCAACCGCTTTTGCATGAGCAATCATCGTATGATAGGCAACCTGCACCGCACGTCTTCCATCCACTACATTCGGGTAATGGAAGTCATACAGATAGCCACCTTCTACTGGTACAATTGGCTCGTTGAATGTAAACCATTTAGTAACACGGTCACCGAATAGACGGAATGCTTCCTTAGCATAGGCTTCATACGCGTCGACAACTGCTCTACTCTCCCAGCCGCCCTCTTCTTGTAATTCAAATGGCATATCAAAGTGGTATAGGTTTACAAAAGGCTCAATACCATTCGCAAGTAATTCATCAATTACATTATTGTAAAATTTTACAGCCTCTTGGTTTACTTCCCCACGTCCACCAGGGATTAGGCGAGACCAAGAAATAGATAGGCGGAATGTATTATGACCGATTCCCTTCATTAATTGAATATCATCTTTATAACGATGGTAAAAGTCAGAAGTAGACTCTGGACCTACCCCATCAAAAAAGCGATTAGGTTCTGTTTCATACCAATGATCCCAAATGTTTTTCCCTTTTCCACCTTCACCTGCTGCACCTTCAATTTGTGTAGCTGATGTTGCACTTCCCCACCAAAATCCTTCTGGAAATTTATACTGTAATGTCATTTGATGTACCTCCCAATTATTTGTTACGATAGATTTCAATGATTTCTGTAGCTAAATCACGAACCGTCATGGCATTCATTAAATGGTCCTGTGAATGGATCAAAATAATATTCACGTTAGCACCTTCACCACTAGCTTCGTCCTGAAGTAACTTTGTTTGGAAACCATGTGCCTTCGTTAACTCTTCGCCTGCTTCAACTAACTTCCGATCAGCCTCATCAAAATTTCCCTCTTTAGCTTCTTGAATAGCTTCCATTGCGCTTGAACGACCATTTCCTGCATATAAAATGATTTGAAATGCGATTTCAGTTATATTATCCAATACCTTTCACCTCTCTAAGTTGCTGATCCATGATTAATAAATAGGACGGCCCCGCATTTTCAATTGGGGCCATTAAATCATTAGCTTGCTTTTTTCTCATTTTCATAATAGTTTTTATCAAGAATCTTAAGGAACGGCCACCATATGATCATGACAACCATTAAGTTAAATAGCTGAAGTGCGGCACCTTGCCATGCATTACCTGTTGCTAAGAATCCACTTAGAAGTGGTGGTGTAGTCCATGGCACAATAATACCCGCTGGTTTTGGTACAATTCCAGTTGACATTGCAAAGTACGTCACAAGCGTTACAACTACTGGAGCAATGATCCAAGGAATGATAACTAATGGATTCATCACAATCGGTAATCCAAAGATAATTGGTTCGTTTACGTTAAATACACCCGCTGGAGCACCCAGTTTACCTAATTCCTTTAGTTGCCTGCTTCGACCAATCATAAAGATAAGAAGGATAACCGCAAGCGTCATACCAGTTCCACCCATACCAACTAAGAATGTATCGATAAACTGTTTTGTTACAACGTTTGGTAATTCCGTACCTGCTTGGAACGCTTGTAGGTTTTCATCATTTAATGTGTACCAAATTGGGTCAAATACAGAGTTTACGATAATTTGACCATGTAAACCAAAGAACCAGAAAACTTGAATTAAAAGAACCGCAATAATTGTTGCTGTTAAACCACTACCTAGAGTAGTTAATGGTTGTTGAATAATCGTATAGATAAAGTTCTGTACTGTATCAAATGGCGTATAGCTAAAGATAATACGAATAATCAAGAACAATGTTAATGTCAATGTGACAGGTATTAATGCACTAAATGATTTAGAAACACCCTCCGGAACTCCAGGAGGCATTTTAATTGTCCAATTCTTTTGCGTAAAGAATCGATATAACTCAGCTGACACAAATGCAGTAATAATTCCTAAGAACATACCTTGCGCACCTAAGCTAGCTGTTGGAATAACACCTGATAATCCTTCAAGAACTTGTGGTGTTAAGATTAAGAATGATGCTAAGGCAACTGCACCACCATAAATTGCATCCAGTCCATATTGCTGTGTTAGCTTATATCCAATACCAATAATGACAAACAAGCCCATAATACTTAATGTTGCTGCTGATGCTGGTCCTAATGCATTTTGGTATGTTGCAAACGCGTCTTCCCCAATCAGCTTATCTAAGAATGGTAAGTTTGCTAAAACGACAAATATGGAACCGAAAATGATAAATGGTAATGAAACCATGAAACCGTCACGTAAAGCGGTTAAATATTTGTTGTTGTTTAACTTATCCGCAATTGGTAATAGGAAATTTTCTAGAAACTCCATAAACTTATTCATTTTTTTTGTTCCCCCTTTATGACGATTATTCGCCAATTAACTCTAACGCTTTATCTAATACTGCTCCTCCATCCACACGGCCATATGCCATTGGATCGATAACATCTAACGGAATTCCAACTTGCTCTGCTACAACAGAGAATTTCTTTTTCATAAATCTCATTTGTGGACCGATTAAAAGAACGTCTGCTTTTTCCATTTCAGATGGAGCTTTGTCCTGTGCCACAGCCCAGATATTAACTTCGATTCCTCTAGAGACAGCTACCTCCTCCATTTTTTTAACTAATAAACTTGTAGACATACCTGCTGAACATGCTAATAAAATATTTTTCATCTATAATACCCCCAAGGTGTTGTAATGTGTTTTGATTCTATATTTAGATTAATACTAAAACGCTTACAACTAAACATATTGTTTTTCCTCCATGTGGCGGAAATTGTTAATCCATGTCACTTTTTGCTGATTTTCAGGACAAGGATAGAAGCTAATTCCCTACATTCAAGTACAGAGCTGAATGATTTATTTCTTGGCAGTTAGCAATTCTTTTTTCCTTTACGCGCTTTCATGTTATTTTATAATGGAGAAGTAAACATGTACTTAGGAGATGAACAACATGCTTATAGGTGGAATAGAGGCAGGCGGTACAAAGTTTGTATGTGCAGTCGGTGATGAATTTGGCAATATTATCGACAAAACAACATTCCCTACGGAAGACCCTGATAAAACATTGGATGCTACGAAGGCGTTCTTCAGCAAACATGCTATCCAATCACTTGGTGTGGGAAGCTTCGGTCCTGTCGACTTAAATAAAGACAGTGAAACATATGGATACATATTAAATACTCCGAAACTAAAATGGAAACAATACAATCTGTTAGGTCGATTAAAGCAAGACTTCGATATTCCAATCACTCTAGATACAGATGTTAATGCTGCGGCTCTAGGGGAATACAAATATGGAGTAGCAAAGAATGCTAAAAGTGTGCTTTATATTACAGTAGGAACTGGTATCGGAGCAGGATTTGTGAAAGATGGCCAAACATTTATTGGCAAAAGTCATCCCGAAATGGGTCATATTATTATCCAGCAAAGAAAGAATGATGACTTCGAAGGAATTTGCCCCTATCACGGGAATTGTTTAGAAGGCTTGGCTTCAGGACCAGCAATTGAACAACGTTATGGGAAAAAAGGACATCTTTTAGGAACAGATCATGCAGCTTGGGAATTAGAAGCTGACTACTTAGCACAAGCAATCACAAATTATCTACTCATTCTTTCCCCGGAAAAGGTGATTATTGGTGGTGGAGTGATGAAGCAGGAACAGCTTTACCCACTTATTCGTAAGCGAGTAAGTGAACTGTCGAATGGGTATATGGAGCTTAATAATTTGGAAGAGATAATTGTAGCACCTACTCTAAATGATGAGCAGGGAATTAAGGGTGCTATTGCATTGACATTATAGAGGTCAATGAAAAAGCTGTTGCAGTGGTAGGTTGCAACAGCTTTTTTTGTTTGGGTTTATTAACTACTTATCCAATTTTAACTTTTAGTACAATAAGGGCTTTTCAAATTGTTTTTCTAGGGGTTTTACTTACATTGCTTTTAATACTTCATCTACAGAATTGCTAAACATTTTTGGGTCTTCACTTTTTATGTCTCTTAATAAGTTTATTATTATCTCTTTTGTCTTTTTATCTAGCTTAGATAGTACACTACCGTATATGCTTCTTACTTGTTCATGATTTAAAATTCTGTAGTGTAAAACTTCCATCCATTCTCTTGCCCTATCAATAACACTAGGGACAGTTAAAGCGATTAAATATAATCCTTCTTCAATATTTTCTTTATAGAGATGCTCTATGCCATGTACTAATCCGAACATTATTTCATATTGTTCGGTATCATCATCAAATCCCATACATAATCCTGTAATAACTGACATATCCCCTAAACCAATGAGATTACCTAATGCTTCTTCAAATAAGGATATTTCTTTTTGAGATTGTAAAAGTCTATTTGTGTAAACTTTCTTTAATTCTGATTTCATATCCATACACTCCGCCCCCACTTCCTTATTAAATAATTCAGGATATAATTCTCTATTCTTTCTAATCGTATTTAAAAGCCCCGCTCTTATTTCAGGTGTGTAGACACCACCCTTCATGTATATCATTCTTGCGTCTAATATATCATTAGTAAGGGCATCACGGTAACTTAGGTTTAAGTAATCTTCTAATTTATTGCCACTTAAACCATAAGTATATGTTTCTCTATGCCTACCACCTACTCCCGGATGGGGCTGTTCCATATTCATACTAACACCATCATTTCTCTTTACTCCTGCCTGTTTCATCTTAGCAGCAGAAGGCATATGGTGAGGAGTTATATTGTCTCCACGTGTTCCTGCATCTATTAATTCTTCATATGTTCCAACTTTTTTTCACCTGGTAGTAGAGGATTATCTATACCCTTACTACCATCCCTAAACTTCTTCAGATCCAACTTATCCCCGTTTTCAAAAAGCTTGTTTACCTTTCGAAGTTTCAACACTTTCCCAATTGGGATAAAGGAGGCAGTGGCTATTGCCTTATCTGCACCAGAAGCTTCATCATCCATAATGGTATTTATATCATCAAGAAATAGAAAATCTACGACGTCCTTGCCCGCTTTTCCGACAGCTTTTACTGTTTTGCCTGCGCCTGAAACAATGTTATCCCAGACGCTTTGTTTCTTTTCCACTTTAGAAATGGTCGTTTTCTTAAAGCGATGTGGTGGAACCTCATCCACTAGCGCATACAGAAGTCAAAGGTATAGTATTGGAGAATATAGATGGTGGTAACTGATGGTTTTGTGATCACTTCTAATAGCTAGGATACATTAAATAGGCTATACGTTTATAGGTTTTGTACGTACTTTTATAATTTGCTTAAACACCATATGGTGCATAGAATGTTTATCTGTATTCTATAAATAATTAGCGGTTCATTCGGAACTCCACCACCCTGCTGCTTACTAAAAAAGAACCTTAGAGTTTGTTTAATACTCTAAGGTTCAAAAAAGTGTTAGATTACCTTTACCTCAAGGAAGTCACATCCTATTATATTATTTTTAGTGACTAATTCTTTCACTGACTCAGAAACAAATAAAGGTATCTCAAAGCCTTTTAATTTGAATAAATGGTTCATTTTTATTTCGTTTTTATTTAGCGCATACTTTTTTATGGAGTATATTTTCTCATCATCCAAATTTATGACACTATAATCTGAATGATTTAAATTTATTGCGTCAACTACGTTAATAACATTAGCTACGTAATAATTATTTAATACGGTATTATCCTCTGAGTTAATTACTTTTACAGGTAAATACTGTACTCCATCCTCATTTAAATCACATAAAACTTCCTTAAATCTTGTTGATACAATAAACCATCCGAGATTATTAGCTAAATAATCGGTTTGTCTATCTCCTTCCGATGGATTAAATACAAAAGTGATGTCTTTATTCCAGTCTTGTATATATTTACCTTCACTTAATTCATATTGTTCGTAACCATAAGTATTATCACAATGACCGACAACATCATTTTCATTGCTATCATCTAATAATAATTTAAAATATCTCATTTTAACCTCCAATAATCTTTGTAGAGCATATCTGGGTTATTTCTTATTTCGGATTTCAATCCTTCAAACAGCTTAAGGAATTTATTTCTATCCCCTTTTGCTAGATTATCAAAAGTTCTTAAATTATCCAATACATAATCATGATAAGCATTAGGGTGTCTTCCTTGATGAGGGAGATATTCTTTGTTCCATATATCATCTAAATCTAAATCATATTTTTTTGTAATACTCTCTATTTGTGGAGTATATTTCTTGCTTTTATTTGTTGCATAGTGATGATTTTGTAAAGGTTTACCTTTCCCCTTACTACCATCCCTAACCTTCTTCACATCAACCTTATCGCCGTTTTCAAAAAGCTTGTTTACCTTTCTAAGCTTTACCACTTTTCCAATCGGTATAAAAGAGACTCCCGCTAAAGCCTTATCCGTACCAGAAGCTTCATCATCCATAATGGTATTTATATCATCGAGAAATAGAAAATCCACGACGTCCTTGCCCGCTTTTCCGACAGCTTTTACTGTTTTGCCTGCGCCTGAAGCAATGTTATCCCAGACACTTTGTTTCTTTTCCACTTTGGATATGGTCGTTTTCTTAAAGCGATCCACTGATCCACTAGCGCATACTGAAGCCAAAGGTATAGTATTGGAGAATATAGATGGTGGTAACTGATGGTATTGTGATTACTTCTAATAACTAGGATACAATAAATAGGTATACGTTTTATAGGTGTTGTACGTACTTTATAATTTGCTTTAACATCACATGGCGCATACAATGTTTATCTGTATTCTATAAATAATTAGTGGTTCATTCCGCACTAGGTAGCCCCTCAAAAAAGAAACCTTGAAAGGCACTTTGATATGCTCCCCCTAAGGTAGACAGATTTTTTAAAAAAAATCTGTTTTCCTTAGAGGGAGCATATCAAGAGGCATAAGCCAATCAAGGTTTTATAGTTTGTTTATGCGATACTAATCTTTTAGTAAATCGTCGTCTAAGAAGAGTTCGATATCGTTTAAATTGACACTTTTCTTACTTTCATGAAATGAAAATTTTGAAATAAATTCTTCAAATGAGTTTGCTATAAGATAATAATATTCTTTTTCATCTTCACCAGACGTTTCGTCTTCATGATACCAATAATAAATTTTATCCCTGTATTTATCTTTTAAGCCTATACATATTAAATCTCCGCCATCTGCATCTGCGATAGGCATTACAATGTTTCCTAAAGTAGCTTTATAAGTTTGAATGATTGATTCAATATTATATGCATTATTAGTAATACCATAAAAACCACCTATCGAGTCAAAACCATCCTCGGGAGTTACAGGGGTAGCTTCAATTGGCTGATACATTCTATTTTCTTTAATAAAACTTCCCCCAAATTCAAGTAAAAACTCTTTATAGTCTAATGGTAAATCTACTCCATACAATCTTTCAATCGTTTCAATTGACTTATATGCATTTTCTTTTTTTGATACAACCATTTCCCTATCAATTATTTCATCTAACTTTTGCTTTATCATTTTATTCATTTTTATTTTCCTCCTCTTAAATCTGATGCTGAACCTATATGTGGTATATTAGAATGTAAATCTGTTGGAATTAACTCAATTTCAGTAGAACTCTTATGATGAGGCGTTATGCCTTTTTCTTTTAACCAGGCCATTGCTTGATTTTGTGACTTAAAACCTTTTAATTGCATAATTTTTTCATACACTAAATTAAAATCATTTTTAGAGCCATCTAACATACCTTTTTTAAATTTAATAGAACCTTTACTCCAAGGTGTAAAGTTAGGTCTACCATCAATAAATTCTACACCTTTGCCATTCGTTACACTCTTAACTTCAGGTTTATCAGAATACCATTTCCCTTTACCAGGTTCTCCTTACCATTTACCATTTGTTCTTGGTAACCTTGTTTTGGGATTAACTATACCCTTACCACCATCCCTAACCTTCTTCACATCAACCTTATCGCCGTTTTCAAAAAGCTTGTTTACCTTTCGAAGCTTTAACACTTTTCCAATCGGTATAAAGGAGACACCAGCTAAAACCTTATCCGCACCGGATGCTTCCTCATCCATTATGGTATTTATATCATCGAGGAATAGAAAATCTGCAGCTTCCTTGCCCGCTTTTCCGACAACTTTTAATGTTTTTCCTGCGCCTGAAACAATGCTATCCCAGGCGCTTTGTTTCTTTTCTACTTGGGAAATAGTAATTTGCGATATCTATGGATTTCTGTTGGAACAAATCAGTAATCTTGGAGATATAGTTCTGCATGACAGCTATATCGCTCTTTAACGGTTCCAATCGTGCCGTACTATTCGTATCAAATGTATGTAGGTTCTCCGTTATATCATTTCCGACACTAAGTTCATCCAAAAAAGCAACCCTGAAAATCGTCAGCTAATCGGGGTTAAATAAAAATTTATAGTACAGATTTTCTTTTAATATCAAAGATATCTATATCTTTTTTTTCAAACAAATCTTCTAAGGCTTCTGTTCCTTCCTTCTCAGCAAATAATAACTCTTTTGTTGATATTGGTACTGTAAGTAACCATGTTACTTTTTTATCTATGAAATCTATGGAATTAAGTTTTTCCCATAAGAAAGGTGATGTAAATAAAACATGCTCCATCTCACTATTTGGAAAGTACATTCTTATTACCCCTTTAAATATTTTGCCATGGGTAATAGGTAGCTTTGTATTTATTATATTAAAGGCACATGTAGATAATATATTCGGAAAAAACTCAAATATTGTTGCACTAGCCCCCACAATTTCTATTCGCAAAGGCTTTTCATCAATTGAGTATCCAATTGAATAATCAGATAAACCAATCGTTGAATAAGAAGTAACACCCTCATAAGGTCTATCTTTAGTCGATAAGATATCAACATTGCTTACATTATTTTCATCCCAATATTTCGAGACGCTAGGTTTTCCACCGAATGCTTCTAAAGCAGTTCTTGCAACAATTTTGTTATCCTTAGTAACTGTCATATTAAATCTCCTTCAATCAAATTTGATTATTAATCACCAAAATAATCATCTGTTGAATCTTCTCCCTTATGATTCTATTTGTGGTGGAATCTCTTCCACTAGCGCATACTTTATGGTACCATTTGGATTAAATTTAATGTAACGTTTTTCAAACGAATAGCGAGTATTATAGACCCTATCTAAAAAAATAAAACACCATTTTTATCTGCCCTATTTCGAAACTAGTAACCTGCATATGTAACCTACCGATTATCGCCACGAGCTTTGTCATTGTAGTTAGTTTGTTAGGCAATCCATGTCATAATATCCCTACCATATAAAATGTCAGATCGCCTAATTATCGTAGTGTCCCACTATCCTACTATTAAAACTAAAACCATGATGGTACTACCTTCATGAGCTCTTGATTCTAAAGCTAATCATTATTTTCTCATTCAAATATCAGCTGATTTAATATAAATTAAAGAAAAAACCTTGAAAGGGGAAACCATTCAAGGTATGTTTTATTATCTTTCTTTAATCAACTAGTAACTCCAAGTAATATTTATCATTTTCTTCTATCCTTCTAAAAAATTCTTCAAGAGAAGTCGCAATTTGAATATCATAATAGTAAACTGCACTTCTATTATTTTCATTCAATTCTATTGACATTAAAGCTGATTCACTGCCCTCAAAAAATATTAGTTTGTTATTCTCAAATTCATCATAGATTTCTATGTCGGGGTAAAACTCAAAATCATTAACTCTTAATCGAAAATCCCTTACTGAATATGGGTCCATAATACGATTAATATTAAACTCTGATCCTTTAATAAATCCGTAACCAACCTCTATATAAAAATTAACTAACTCCTTTGGAAATTTTAAATCAAGTTCCTTTTCAACCTCTTTTATTTCGTTTTCAGTCACTGGATAAAAAATATTTTCTTGGTTTGCCTTAATAAATTCATAACTCATTATTTTTTATCTCCTTTAAATAATGTATTTGCTGGTGAACCTGCTCCATTAATACTAGCTTGATGCTCATTTGGGTTTACCTTTTGAAGTTTCAACACTTTCCCAATAGGGATAAAGGAGGCAGTAGCTATTGCCTAATCCATACTAGAAGCTTCATCATCTATTATAGTGGTTAGATCATCGAGAAATAGAAAATCCACGACGTCCTTACCCGCTTTTCCAACAACTGTAACTGTTTTGCCTGCACCTAAAAAAATGCTATCCCAGACGCTTTGTTTCTTTTCCACTTTAGAAATGGTCGTTTTCTTATAGCGATGTGGTGGAACCTCATCCACTAGCGCATACAGAAGTCAAAGGTATAGTATTGGAGAATATAGATGGTGGTAACTGATGGTTTTGTGATTACTTCTAATAGCTAGATACATTAAATAGGTTATACGTTATATAGGTGTTGTACGTACTTTATAATTTACTTAAACATCATATAGGGCACACAATTTTTATCTGTATTCTATAATTAATTAGCGGTTCATTCGGCACTAGGTAGCCCCTCAAAAAAGAAACCTTGAAAGGATCTAGCCAATCAAGGTTTATCAAATCTATACTTCTTGCTTAACTAAGTCTAATAAAAAATCACCAAAGTCATTAGCAATTATTTCATATGTTTGACTCTCTAAGTCTACTCCAGGCACAAAAGATACTACTTTTGGTTCACCATTATCATCAAGTTGACTATAGTCTAAACAAAATATTTCGTCACTCCCAGTATCATATATCACTAGCAGATTATCAGGTAGATTAATTTCTCTTCGTTCTGTTAAAGTGTACCATATAGCGTCTGGAACTGATGAATTTTCAAAATCAGCATTAATAATTCCGTATATTTCTTGAGCTCCGAAATTACCTGCTCC
Organism: Paucisalibacillus globulus DSM 18846; assembly: GCF_000482485.1. Lineage (GTDB taxonomy): Bacteria > Bacillota > Bacilli > Bacillales > Amphibacillaceae > Ornithinibacillus > Ornithinibacillus globulus. The sequence goes on from NZ_AXVK01000026.1 coordinate 60,200, forward strand.
AAATGTCTTTAAATAATCAAAATATAAACCAGTAAACTTTAACCCTAATTTTTCTTCAGCCAAACTAATTAATTCATCTGTATGACCACCTACAAAGTCTACAATCTCTTTTTCACTCAAAATAATTTCCTTTGCTTTTTGATAATTTTCTACACTCATTTCCATCCCTCTTTTACATTAAAAATCATTGGCTCTATTTTTCCAGTAATCAGTTCGCCATTTATTAAACTCAGACCTATTTATACCTGAAGGTATAGTATTAGGATTGATGTGAATTACAGAACTGTTATCTTTATGAAACGTCTGTGTAACCTCTGCTATCGAACTTTCATTTTTTTGTGTCATGTGATGAAGGTTTATAGATTTTCCATCTGGACCAAGTGGGGCTAGTCCCTTCTGCATTCTTTCAAGGTTAGTTCTACCTCTTGCGTCTTTCATATTCGGATTTATAATATCATCTCTTTGGTAAACTTTCACGTTTTTAAATTGGGTAGTTTTATTCCAAAATTTATAACCATTATCTATACCCTTAGGAATATCTAAATAAGTACTTAATAAAAGGATGGCAGTCTATTCAACCACCACCCAAACTGATTAACTTGCCTTCGTTTCAGGCATTCTTGGCAGAATATAAGCCGTTTTATTTTTCATCATACCATAGACAATTCTGACTAATCTCCTCATAATACAGAGAAGGGCTTGTGACTTGGATTTCCCTTCACTTTGCTTTTGATTATAGTAAGCATAAAACACAGGATTACGAGGAATTTTACTCCCCTTACTTACTTGGACTTGTTGAACAGCTAGGTTGTAAAAAACATCATACAGCTTTCGGTTGCCTTGTTTTGTTTTCTTCATCGTTTCCTTACCGCCCGAACCCATCTTAATAGGGGCTATGCCTGAATACCTTGCTAGTTTATCAGAATTGGTGAAACGATGAATATCACCGATTTCTGCAATTAAAGCGGAGGCAGTCACCGTATCAATCCCTGGCATGGTTTCAAGCTGCATACCTAACTTCTGAATAGTTACTTTTAATTCTCTATCTACCTTCTTGATTTCCCTTTTCTTAAAGCTAATATCTCGAACTATGCTTTGAATGATAAAGTCTCTTGATGTTTGGTATTCTCGTTTTACTTCTCCATCTGCTTGAACAAGTGTTAATATTTGCTCTGCCTTTCTAGTGGAACAAGCATTGTTACTCACTTCTAATAGGAACTTCCGTAAGTCCTCTACTGTTTTCCCCTCCAAATGAGATGGTGAAGGGTAGCTTTCCCAAAAAGCTAATGCTGTTTTCCCATCCACTTCTGAAAAGAACTCCTTATAGCTTGGATAATGATAGTTTAATTGCATATGCAGTTGGTTTTTCAAGGATGTTTGTGTTTTTACTAAAGCATTTCTTCTACCCACAAGTTGAGCGATTATCCAATGAATATCAGATGGTGTAGCTTCAGGTAAATACGGTAGGTCACGTATTAAAACCCTTGCCACACATTGAGCGTCCCAACTATCATTCTTTTGTGTCATCGCATAGCTGTTCCGTTCTGCATTGGATAAAGAGGAGTTAACAAATTTCACAATGTAACCTTGTTCAATCAAATATAACGCTAAATCCCTTCCATAGCCGCCCACATCTTCTAATCCAAATACAGGGGTCAAACCTTCTGTTAAGTACCTATTCACATACTCTAGTAAACTCGGAAAGATGGCTGGTTTATTTTGAAACGTCATTTCTCCTAGCTTTTCATTCCAACAATCCAATATCACCGCTGTATGTTGAAACTTGTGTAAATCAAGTCCTATATAAATATACTTATCTTTTCTCATCAGAAAACCTCACCCCTATATTAGACTGAACGGATAAAGCAAGACAGAGAATGTCGGCAACCTTAGGTCGAGCGTTAGTCCCTAGGGACTCGCAAGGGTACGAAAGCCTATCCATTCTCTATCTGTTAACCGTTATAAAATGGCTTGATGTTTGCCATCTGCTGTTATGTCACCATAGTGGTATAACCCACTATAAAAGGCTTTTCTATCTAAAATCCTTTTGACTTGGACTTTAGTAAACAACTTTTCTTGTTTTGTTCGATGACCTTCCTCATTCAGTTGTTCCGCTAGTTGAGTTAATGACCATGAAGGATACTGTTCCTTTAAGTCAAACACTCGTTGTACGGTTTTGGCTTGTCTATCATCTATGACAAGGATTTTCTTACCTTTTTCCACTTTGTAGCCTAATGCGACATTTCCACCTGAATAGCCACCCTGTTGGGCTTTCTTATTCCGCCCTCTCCCTAGCTTTAAAGAGATTTCTAATCGTTGATATTGGTCTAATAACTCTATTAAACCATTGATTAAAAAATCGCTAGGGTCTTTCTTATGGATACTGTATTGCGGTTGTTCAATGCTCCGAATGTCTACTCCATACTTTTTCAATTCCCGATGAACTAACACTTTCACAATGTCTGACCGCCATAAACGGCTTGTATTCAGTGTGACAACATAATCCACCTTTTGATGGGTGAGATACTCCAACATCTCCTGAAAGCCTAATCTGTCCACTTCTAACGCTTCTTCGTCTACTTTAGCCCCACTGATACCCTCGTCCTTAAACAAGCGTAAAAGCGTATATCCTTGAGCCTGACAATATGCTTTGATTTCATCTTCTTGGTAAGCAAGGCTGTATCCATCCCTTGCTTGACCTTGTGTAGATACTCGAATATATCCGATAACTTTCATGGTATTTTCCCCCTCCGTTACGCAAATTAGGATTAACGTAACGCTTAGCCGCTATATTTGATGTAAATTCATTGTATGCGGCTTTAGCGATACAATCAACCCCTTTACCGATACAAGTTTGTGATGTATCGTAAAAGGTAACATGAATAAGAGGAAGGGAAGTACCATGCCTATTACAATCAAGCTAAAGGAAATCCTTAAAGAACGAGACCTTTCACAGCGTGAATTGGCGCGAATGACAGGTTTGCGACCAAATACAATCAGCCATCTTTGTTCAGACAATGTGGACAGAGTGTATCTATCAACATTAGAAACGGTTTGCAAAGTGTTAGACATCGACATTCAGGAGTTAATCGAGGTGGAGTAGTCCTCTTGTTCTAGTAATCGTTCTATGTACGTAAAAGTTGCGAAAAAATTTAAAAGGCAGCGAGAAAGCGAAGGTAAGGTTTTGAAGAATTGAAATGGTGGTAGCTGATGATATTATGGTTATTTGCTTAATAAAATAAAGAGTAGATAGGGCATACGTTTTATAAGTGTTGTACGTACTAAAGGATTTATTAAAACATTATATAGGGCTTACATGTATTATCTCCTTTTCTCTAAATAAATCGGAATTGTTCGACACTGGGTAGCCCCACATAAAAAAAAGAAACCTTGAAGTAAATAGCCCTTCAAGGTTCTACAAATAGTATTCTAAATACAATTATTTTTCTTCTTTATATGCTAATGCAATCTCCACTACTTCCTCTGGTGATAAATCCTCATCGTTCCAAAAAATTAAGTCACTGGGAGCAGGGTGAGGAACATTTTCTTCTAAGATTTCTATATATTCACTTACCTCTTCATCAGATAGCATAGGATTATATATTTTATTTACTAGTTCAACTAGTTCTTTAACGGTTAGTTTCTGATACATAATTGTGTACTTATCCTTGTTGAGATATTTGACACTAAATAAAATGCTATCTCTTCAGTCTCAAATTCCCTATTAATTCTTGGATATTCTCAGCAATATGCTCAAATGTCCCTCTTTCAAAATCTTCTAATTGTATTATTCCATTATTGTTCTCAATAACCACCAACAAACCATTCCCTTCAATCCCAATAGGTATCTTCTTTAAACTATCCCCATGATTTTCTTTATATCCTTTCAGTGACTCTCGGAATGAACTTATCTCGCTATTCGGTAGCACAGGCTCTAATGCAATATAGTGTTCCTGATAAAATCCATCTAAATCTGCAAACCAATATGAGTTAAAATATTCAACTATTGATTTATGCAATTTTATATCAAATTCATCTTCTAAACTTGTAAAGTCCTGTGAAACAGTCCTTTCTACAGGTTTCCATGAGATATATTCTTCCTCATCAACTTCTCCATCATAAATTATTAGGTTATCTTCACTACTAATTGGTGTTTTAAATAAAAAATCTAAACCTTCATTAGCTATCTCTTTTCTCATTTGAAAGTATATCTGCATTGCTTCTTTTATTGACAAAGTTATCACCCTTTACTTATTTAAAAATTTTTCAAGTAATTCAGCATACTCACTGTCATTTCCCCAAACACCTGCAGCTTTTTCCGCATTATGTATACCACCTGTTCCTGGGTGTAGCTTGGAAGGCACTGCAACTGCTTGACCACCCCCACCTACATGATGATGGATTAATTTATCATTATATAATTCCTTTATATCATATTGAGGGAAGTGTTCTCTAAATGTTTTATCATTTATCGGAGAAAAACCCAATTGAATTTTTTGGTTATTTGCTTTACTTAAACTTTCTGGATGTTTATTCATTATTTCTTTCCAATAAAAGTCTTTATCACGTAACCAGCCTTCTGAATTGGTTCCTGCTTTACCCTTGCCCACATAAGGCATTTCTACTGTAATTCTTGGGTCTGCAGTATATTTTTCTTCTAATTTTTTTAAATCAGCATTCCTATAAGTTCTTATAGGATGATTAGCATTATCTATACCCTTACTACCATCCCTAACCTTCTTCACATCAACCTTATCGCCGTTTTCAAAAAGCTTGTTTATCTTTCGAAGCTTTACCACTTTTCCAATCGGTATAAAAGAGACTCCCGCTAAAGCCTTATCCGCACCAGAAGCTTCATCATCCATAATGGTATTTATATCATCAAGAAAAAGAAAATCTACGACGTCCTTGCCCGCTTTTCCGACAGCTTTTACTGTTTTGCCTGCGCCTGAAGCAATGTTATCCCAGACGCTTTGTTTCTTTTCCACTTTGGATATGGTCGTTTTCTTAAAGCGATGTGGTCGAATTTCATCCACTAGCACATACTTTATGGTACCATTTGGATCCGTAAAGGACCTGAATTTCCTACCATCCTTTAGTATAAAGTAAATGCCATCCCACTCTTGTTGATAGTCTTTTACCATTACATAGTTTGTTACTTCTTGTCTTAACGGATCAAATTCTGCTTGGGTGAATACTCTTCCACTTGCCTCTCCGATGGCCTGCATGGAACGCAAAGCATAGTTTAGTGTACGCTTTTGAAATTTCTCCTGGAAGGCAGTAAGTAAAACATTCGGAAGCGTACCAAAGCGAGATAACACCGATCTCCCCAGTATTTCTAACACAACATCCGCGGAGAAAACTGTTTTCTTCGCCTTATTGCGGACAGTAGTTATCAAATCTTGATGAAATTCATAGCCACTTAAACTTCTTATCTTGTAATTTGCGATACCTATGGATTTCTGTTGGAACAAATCAGTAATCTTGGAGATATAGTTCTGCATGACAGCTATATCGCTCTTTAACGGTTCCAGTCGTGCAGTACTATTCGTATCAAATGTATGTAGGTTCTCCGTTATATCATTCATATGCTTTCTTGCGCCTTTAGCGTGATGAAGAAATTCCCCTTGATCTAATAAGGGAACGGAAACGATGTCACTTATGGAACGAATAATGGCATTGGCCTCATTCGTTAATCCGTTTACAATGTTTTCTATGCGCTGATTCTCTAGCATGAGATCATTCTGCAAAAAGGATTCTCGAATAAAGGCATCCTTAGCGGGATCAAAAGAGCGTAAGGAACGCTGAATGTCCAATACAATCTCCTTATAGTCGAGAATAAAACCTTCTAACAAGATCAATAATGGGATATGGCACTCTTGATAGAAGGAGCGGATTTTCTCAGCACCTTCCCCTTTAAAATGATAATCCAGAGATATAAAACTTTCTATAGCTTGTTGTATCTGCTTTACTTGCGGAAGTAGCACATCTAATTTTTGAACCGTCTGAGAAATACCCTGATGTAAGCTCTTCGCATCTAAAACTTTTATCGTAATCCCCCCTCACGTTTCCCTAGAAAATGGTTTGGATTATTTTTCCAAATCCTAAACTAAGACTAGTATAAGGGGTACGTTAGGAAGGGTAAATCGGTTTTCTGATAATTGAATCTATATACCTATAAGTTTACTTCTTGTAACCAAATAATCAATACTTTTCTCTTAGAACAAAAGTCTACTATTAGAGTTTCTAATAAACTGTCACACGAATTCACTATAGTATTAAATAATAATCGTGTTAACATGCTGTGAAGGAAAATTTTATCAGATTTGTATAGATACCCCTACAACTTCTATATTCTTAACCGAAATGTGCCAAGGAACCTGTCCCCACGGCTCTTTTTCAATAAAAATAAAAGAGAGCTATTCATTTTAGATCCTTACAAAGGACTAAAACAAATAGCTCTAATTCATTCAACAAAAAAACCGAGTGGATTCAGTAAATAACAGGTATCTAAACCATTTCAAGCCAGTGAACCTGTCCCCATGGCTTGGTTTGTCCCCATGGCTTTGTTTTATGTGTGAGAAACAATAAATTTTGCGTTTCCGGTTATTTGGTATTCTTTTACGCCTTGTGGTATTAGGAAATTAGTTCCTTTGGTGATTGGGAAGGTTTTATCGCTTACGGTAATTTCAGCTTTACCTTCGATTACACTCACTTGTAAGAAGTCATTTTCTAATGTTAGGGTAGCTTTTCCGTTTAACTCCCAGTGGTAGACTGTAAAGTAATTTTCCTCAACAAGTTTTTTACTGGTTAGTCCATCAGTTGTCACGACTTGTTGGTCTGTCTCAGCAGGTTGATGTGGTACAGTCGATACTTCTTTTGCCCTTTCCAGGTGAAGTTCTCGTTTGTTACCAACTGCATCCGTTCGATCATAATCGTATACTCGATAGGTGATATCCGAGCTCTGCTGTGTTTCTAATATAACAATTCCCTTACCAATCGCATGAATAGTTCCACTTGGGACATAGACAAAATCACCTGCACTTACCTTCTCACGTTTCAATAGCTTGTCCCATTCACCATCATCCATCATATTCTCAAGCTCTTCACGTGTTCTTGCATGATGACCTAAGATTAATTCAGCACCCTCTTCAGCAGATAGTACGTACCAACACTCTGTTTTGCCATAAGGCACACCTTCAACTTTTTGCGCATATGTATCATCGGGATGCACTTGCACGGACAATTCATCATTTGCATCCAATATTTTCACTAGTAGCGGATAATCCCCATCGTTACCAGGCTTTTTATTAAATAATTCACCATGTTCCTTCCAAGCATCTTCTAAAGTTTTCCCTTGTAATGGACCGTTTTGGATAACACTTGGGCCGTTTGGATGTGCCGAAATTACCCATGCTTCTCCTGTTTGTTCAAATGGAATTTCATAGTTAAATTCTGTCTTTAGTTTCTGGCCACCCCAGATTCTTTCCTGGAATACAGGTTGTAAAAAAATAGGTTCGTTGTACATGATGTCCCTCCAAAGTATTATGTGAGTATAAGTATAGTAGAACAGAATAATGTTATCAAACAGAATTCATTCTTATTTCTAATTAACTAGACTAAGAAGGATTGAAAGGATCCTTTATAGGCAGATTAATTGTTTCTTACGTACTTTATTTTGATTTTCACCTATAGTCTTATACTACCATTTCTATTAATTAACTAATGAAAACTTAGGTGACAATGCTAACTATACATCAAAAACTGTTTAAGACAAAACTGTGATAATATAGGGCATCCAGAGGTCAAAAAAATAGCTCCGTTATCAAATCGGAACCACTTCAAAACCCAGAATATAAAAATGTTGATCAAATCCAAACACTTTAGTTATCTTTTCTTTTTTCATAATTGCCATACTAACAGCATCAACATAGGACAAGCGCTGTTCTGGAAAGTCCCTTAATAATTGTTCAGCTAATTCCAGAATGTCCATTTCACAGATAATAACATCCAAAGCACCACTAGCCTTTGAACGCTGAATGATATCAAGAAAAGAATCAGCATACTTAAAGCCAATACGGTATCGTAACCAAGTATAGGTTTCTGCAATTACATAGGTTGATGAATAACGTTTAGTAGATAAATCAAGGTCTTCCAAATATGAACGAGCTTTTGTATGGAATTGATCACTCTCTACCATTAATGCTATCCATGCCCCAGTATCGATAAACAATTTATTTCTTTTCATGGGCATTTCCTTTGTTAGCTAGATAAATAGCCTCATCATGTGAAGTAGATCCATCTATTATATTCTTTTTCACCAAGGCAGTAAGCTCTAATAAAGGATCTGCCTGGTCCTTTTTATTAGTAATTAAATAATTATCGATGGCCTCTCTAATAATTTCTGCTTCAGTCTTACCTTTACGTGCTGATAATTGTTTAATTTGCCTATTTTGTTCAGGTTCAAGATAAATTTGCTTTCTAACTTTTCTTTCAGAATCCAATCCTATCACCTCATATACATTATATACAAAACAGATGATGTATACTACTTGTTTAGTGGAAAAAGCCTGACAGTTACTATTCCATCTCGAAAGCCCATGGGGACAGGTACCTCGGCTCAAAGAGCCGAGGTACCTGTCCCCATGGCATTGTTCTCTACAATACAGTAATTTTTATTGATGATTTTTGTCCTGCGATGTAGGTTGTAATTGTTGCACATCCTTTATTTTCCGCTACAATCATACCATCCTGATTTATGGATATAACAGAAGCATTACTAGTCGTCCATTGCTTATTTATCGTATGAAATTCCGTTATCTCTACATCATAGCTTAAATCTAAAACTTCAATAAATGCTCTAATCTTCAATTGTTCTTTTTCGCCTTTTTTCATTTGTAGCACATTGCTAGTGCGTCTCTTTGAAAAAATGTTTATTCCTTTTATAAAGGGTATGTATTCATACTTCATTCCAGTTGGCAATACATGTACCAATCCATAACCATGTACGTTACCATTTTCATTAGATACATAGCCTTTAGGAGCAGCATTTCCAGATATAATATACTGGATATCTTCTTGGTTCCACATTTGAGATACATGTAAATGGCCAAAGAGGAATAAAATATTTACATCTGGATTACTTCTTTTATAATCACGCAAAATACATGTTAATCTTGTCACATCTCCCTCTACCATTCTATGAGATGTTCCAAACTTGTCCTGCAGAGGAACATGAGTTGCAATCACTATATTTTTCTTAACATTTCTTTTAAGCAAAGTTTCTAGATAATGAAATTGTGTAGAATCCGACTTACTAATACTTTGGTCGTACGTTGAATTCAGTATAATTAATAACAACTTTCCATATTCAAGATGATAGGTAGCAGAGCCAAAATATCTCATAAACAAATCTAGATTACCCTGAAAAGACTCATGATTACCTGCAACAGCTAATAACTTTTTGTCCTTTAGTAATTTGCGTAAACTAGATACTTGTTCAAATTCTGAACTAGTAGCCTGATCTACCATATCCCCCATATGAATGACAAATGGAACATCTTCATGCTTACTAATCTGTAAAAAAACAAATTCCGCATTATTCGGGTCATGTGTGTCAGGAATTACAGCAAGACTAAATTGGTTCCAGTCAGAAGGTTCAGGTAGTTTTTTTATGAAAAATTTATTTTTAATTGGACCTAATTGATTTCCCGCTCGGTCATTTACTAGGATGGTGAATGAGTGTTCCCCGTCATCCAATGGTGTCACTGAGTAACCATAGCACCAGCCGCTTTTCTCATCATAAAAGATATCTAATTTTTCACCATCTAATGTAACCTTTATATCACTTTCGTTAATCCCACTTTGTACATCTGTTACGTTGAAAGAAATTCTTGGTGTTCCCGTATAACAAATCGCAGACTCTGTTGGCGTTATTTCCGATATTACTGGTTTTTCTTTATCAGGACTAAGATCGATTATAATTTTCTTATCGATACTGGGCATGGATATATTACCAGAAAAGTCACGTGCAACAATTGAAATATGATGCTCCCCTTCATATAAATTATCAAATTTATAACGAATCCTATTTTGTTCCTTCACGTATTGATATGCTAGTTCCACACCATTATGTTTTAATATAATAGTTTCCGGATCTACACCTGTCATTTCGTCCACAGCTTGTACCGATAGTGTAAAAGAACTACGATAAATCACATTTTCTGCCGGGAGAAAGTTACAAAAGGTCGGTCCAACCAAATCTTCATCATCGATATAGACAAAACGAATTTGGTCAAAACAAATTTCACCTGTATAAGTTGAATCGCCCACCAATGACTTATCCGTCTCTACTGCATAAATTTGTTCTAAAGATAGGGGAAGTGCCCATGATGGGTCAATTGGAGCATCTACATATTTCCAACCAACCCAGTCAATGTTTTTTTCTGTTAAATTAACCGTTTTTCTTTCTCCAAATCCATCGATTACAGTCGCTCTAATCCATGGCGATTTTCCATCTCCATGGATCCACATCCCAAGCTTCACAGGCCTTATTTTCGTCATCTTTTTTTCATTAAATAAAATATACATGGCTCCATTACCAGTAGTCCAGCCACCAAAATGGTAGGTTAATTTTAAGCACTTGCTTCCATATTTGGAATTACTCTTACAAATGGAGAGATCATAACTATGTACAAAAGAGAATTTTTTATCATACTTGGATAAATCACCATGTTCAAAATCATCCAGTATTCGTTCTTTATTGTGCATAAATATTCCCCTTTTTTACTGTTTTACCAAATTAATTGCTTTACGGATAAATCCTCCTGCTTGTTCAATTAACTGTTCCGCTTCTTGATACGAAACTCCTGACTCAATCATGACAATAGCTGGCTTTACTTTATAATCTGCTTTTTTTAAGGCTTCTTCCGCCTCGGTATTCGATATGGAAGTGATCGTACTAATGATGTTAATAGCTCTTTTCTTCAATTTATCATTACTAACCTTTACATCAACCATTAAGTTTTCATACACTTTCCCGATTTTAATCATCGCAGTTGTAGTAATCATATTCAAAATTTGCTTATGTGCTGTTGCTGCCTTTAATCTTGTTGAACCCGTTAAGATTTCAGGTCCAGTGATCACATCTATTACAATATGTGCATGCGCACTAATAAGAGAATTAGGATTACTGGATAAGCTGACCGTTGTTGCTCCTATCTTTTGAGCAAATTTTAATGCACCAATAACATATGGTGTTCGACCACTAGCTGCAATTCCAATTACAACATCATGTTCGGTGATTCCCCTTTGTTCTAATTCATGAGCCCCAAGAGTTTCATTGTCTTCTGCACCTTCAATTGCTCTCATAAACGCATTATTTCCTCCAGCGATGATTCCTTGTACAAGGTCTGGTGAAGTGCTAAATGTGGGTGGACATTCTACTGCATCAAGAATCCCTAAGCGACCACTTGTCCCTGCTCCAACATAAAATAGTCTCCCACCTCGTTTCATCGCTTGACATATTGCTTCAATTGCTGCACTAATTTCTGGTAATACCATACGAACACACTCAGCCACTGTTCGATCTTCATCATTCATAACCTTTAAAATATCTAATGTTGGTAAATCATCGATATTCATTGAATTTTGATTTCTTTGTTCTGTTACCAAAGTTGTCAGGTCAACCATATCGTTAGCACCTACTTATATAAATGATATTGTTTTTTTACTTTTTCAAAATCAATGAGTTGCTTATTACATTCCTCAAAAAAATCATCCGTTTGTATGTTCATAATATCGGTCCTTAGCTTCTTTGTACCTGCAAGCAAATCAAAAAAATACTTTCCATGATCATTTTTAACAAATTGAAAATCGCTTGGGTATAATTCAACTATTGATTCTAATAAAGTTAGTCCAGTTTTTAATGAATGTACTTGTTCCCTATCTATAATATGGAGCTGAACACCTTCACACACTTGGCCATTATATTTTTGATAAGTAGGTGAAAATGTAACGGGACGCGCCAATACACCTGGTAGCCTCTTTTTATTAACGTGTTTCGCTAATTTTTGCCCATCTATAAACGGTGCACCAATCCATTCAAATGGTCGTGTAGTTCCTCGACCTTCAGAAATGTTTGTTCCTTCAAAGAGACAAGTACCAGTATATAAAAGATTCATATCCAAATTAGTTGTATTCGGTGATGGTGGAACCCATAATAATCCTGTTTCATCATAATACATATTTCTGGTCCAATTTTTCATCGGGACAACAGTTAGATCGCAGGTGTACCCAAATTCATGGCGGAACATCCATGCTAACTCACCAATGGTCATTCCATGACGATTAGGTATAGGTAAAAGCCCTACAAACGAACGAACATCTTCTTCCACTAGATTACCTTCCATAGTTATTCCTGCAATTGGATTTGGCCGGTCTAATACAATCATTTTCTTATTATATTGGGCACACGCCTCCATAACGTATGCCATCGTATAAATATATGTATAATAACGAGAACCAATATCCTGCATATCGAATACGATGACATCTACATTCTCCATCATTTCCTTCGATGGTCTTCGAGTTTCACCGTACAAACTATATGCCGGTAATTTCGTATTATTATCGATGGATGAAGTAACTTTTTCACCCTCCTTTGCATTTCCACGAATCCCATGCTCAGGACCATACAAAGCAACAAGACGGATATCCGAATGCTCAAAGAATAAATCAATCGTTGTATTTAATCGCTGATCAACACCAGTCATATTCGTTACAAGTCCAATTCTTTGGTTTTGGAACTCTTTGTATCCTGTTTCCAGGAATATATCTAAACCTAATTTCATTACATAACACGTCCTTCGTTTAGGTTATACTTCCACTTTTTCATACTTCATAAAAACTTGTGAAGCACCCCACATCAAGATATAGGCTGTAATACTTCCCCCAAAGAATAACAACAAAATTGGTATGGTAGCATATGCGAAGTATTGAATGGCAATAACCCCTCCAAATAGAACAATAGTTAAAATAGGATGTCCAATTCCAATGAGAAATGCCCATTTAAAATAATGCGTCAATTTTAATTGAAAGTGGGAAAACATCGGAAAAATATACAATAATACAATCGCATATATTAGAAGAAGACCTATTACCGTATAGCTTGCTATTAAATAGGCAACATGTTCTTGAGTCCGCAATATTTGTAATTCTACTATCAGCAGGTACCCAGAGATGACTAATACAAGCCCTAGCATATTAATTCTAATAAATTCCTTTTTAAACGCTTTCCAGAAGGTTTGAAAAATAGGAATATCCGTATCTTTATTTATCCACTTTCTAACTACCGCAAACATGGCAGCTGTTGCAGGAAAAAAACCAAAAAGTAGCAAACCGATAACAGAAAAGCCAATCCATAATAAATTTAAATAAGCAAATCGTGTAACCCAAACTGAAAATCGATAGTATCCACCGACAAATCCATTCATTGTTGTTACCCTCCAGTAGATTTGAAGTTTACGATTAAATGCTAGTATTGAATCTATTAAAATTCATATCTATGCACGATTCTTTTTTAATAGTTATCTTGCTTATTCTTTAATAGAACCAATCAATACCCCTTGAACAAAAAATCGTTGGATAAATGGATAGACTATTAATAGAGGTAAAGATGAGACAATAATAACCGAATATTTTATTAATCCTGCAGTCTTAACTTGTTCTACTAAAGACTCGGCTCCCCCACCTGATGGATCATTTAATTGCATCTGATTCACGACAAGAATCTCCCGTAATATTAATTGTAGTGGGTACATATCTCTATCCGATAAATAAATCAATGCATTGAAATATTGATTCCATAAATTCACAGCATGAAATAATGCCATAACAGCAATAATTGGTATAGAAAGTGGTAGCACAATTCGCATAAATATATAGAAATCCGATGCTCCATCAATTTTGGAGGCCTCTACCAATTGATCAGGAATACTTTGTTGGAAAAATGCACGTGCGACCAAGATGGACCATGCACCAACAACACCTGGAATAACAATTGCCCACATCGTATCAAGCATACCTAACGATTTAACAACTAAGTATGTCGGAATAAGACCACCATTAAATAACATGGTAAATAATATAAACCATAAAATAATCTTTTTACCCTTTAGTTCTTTTCTAGATAGGGCATAGGCACATGGTAATAAGACAAATAAATGAACAGCGGTTCCAACAATAGTGTAGAGGATTGTATTCCCATAACCACGCCATATGGAACTATCCGCAAATACTTTCTCGTATCCCTTAAATGTAATATCTACCGGCCACAACCACATTTTCCCTGAACTTACAGCCTGAGGATCACTTATGGAAGCACTTAAAACAAAAATTAAGGGATAGACCACAATAATCAATATAATAGTTAAAAAAGTATTATTTAAAATCTCAAAAGTTTTATCAGACATTCCTGATTTCGACACGTTTTACACCACCTACCAAAGACTGTTGTCACTAGTTTTTCTTGCCACGTAATTAAATACAATGAGTAAGGCTATGTTTATAGCGGAATCAAATAAACCAATTGCTGCAGCAAAACTATATTGCCCCTCCAACAACCCTGTTTGATAGACAAACGTCTGAATAACATCGGAAGAGGAAGCATTCAAGTCATTTTGCATTAACAAGACCTTTTCAAATCCAACTGACATGAAACTACCAATATTTAATATAAAAAGAACAATTATAGTTGGTAAAATACTTGGTATATTGATATGTATAATTCGTTGAAAACGAGTAGCGCCATCTACTTTAGCCGCTTCATGTAATTCTGGGTTTACCCCAGCTAATGCAGCTAAATAAATAATCGATCCCCATCCTAATGTTTGCCAAACACCAGACCAAGTAAATATGTGGCTAAACCATGAAGGGCTAGTTAAAAATGCGATAGGTTCACCGCCCATTGCAACGATAATCCGATTAATTAAACCAGTAGACGGATCTAAAAAGATAACGATCATCCCTACAACAACTACTACTGAAATAAAATGTGGTGCATAGGTTAACGTTTGTGCCCACTTTTTAAAATACTTATTTTTCACCTCATGCAATGACAATGCTAGAATGATAGGTAATGGAAATAGTAATAATGAATAACCACTCAATATAAGGGTATTTTTAAGCAACCGCCAAAAATAATAGGAATCAAAAAATCTAGTAAAATGATCGAACCCTATCAAAGGGCTTCCCCAAATCCCATCCGTGGCAATAAAATTTTTAAAAGCTATTTGTACCCCATACATTGGAATGTAGTGAAAAATAGTAAAATACAGCAAAGCCGGGATTAGAAAAATATATATTTGCCAATTTCGTCGAATATTCTTCTTTAAGTCGCTCCACCCATTATAGGTTGGAGTTACGACTTCTTTTTTTGTTGTTTCCATCCACTGCCCTCCTACTTCAGAGCCTGGGACATAACAATTCCCCAAAGGTAAGTAGGAACAATCTGTTTTTTTGTGCATATACCTGCTCCGTAAATATACTTGGTTTTAAGCAGGGAGATAGCAAGTAATCATTCCGAGTTACAGGGTCTCACCTATGCCTACTCTCATAGAAATCTGTACTGTATATTTCCGGATTGAAACAGTGCATTGTTCAACTTAGCTTGATAGATTTAGTTATGTCCCAACCTCATCATGTAACGATCATTCTTAATAATTAATTACCTTTATATCGCTCGTATGCGTTCTTTTGAATCTCCATGTATTCGTCTAATTTCATTTTTTCAATTTGCTCTACATAGCTGTCCCATTCAGAGAAATCTTTCTCTCCTGTAATAAATGCTGCCTGCATTTCAGCTACATATTTAGATAAATCTGTTTGTAAAATAATAATTTGCTCATTTTCTTCCGCTGTATACGTAAAGCTTGGCCAAACTTCTTCAATCAAGTAAGGCTCTATAACTCCTACTGCCTCTTTATCAGCTGGAGCATTTTCAGAACCAGTAAAGTAATCATCTGTAACCATTACTGGGTGATTTCCGCCTGGATTGATAATATACTCAGCAAGCGCCTGTGTTAATGTCAAACCATCTGGATTATCTGTAATTTCTTCAAGTAATTTCGGTCCTTCAGCTGTTTCCTCATAAGTTACACCTTCAATTCCCATAAAGAACATTTTTGAACCCTCATCAGACCAAAAGTAATCGATCCATCTTAACGATGCTTCAGGGTTTTCATTTACTTTTGTAATAACAAAGTTACCTAAAGAACGTAGAGGGGATGTGATGCCTGTGTACATTTTAGTTCCATCAGGTCCTTCCAATGCATTACCAGGAATAAATTGGTTTCCTACATCTTCTCCATAAAGTTCGTTTGGATTATAAAATTGTACCGCGCCATAACGCTCTTCAGCTGCATTAGCTAAGTGCTGGTCCACTTCTAGTGAATATATATTTTGCTCAATTAATTCTTCATCATATAGTCTATTTAGATACTCTAACATTGACTTATATGAATCTGAAGTCGGGAAGAAACGCAGGTCACCTGTCTTTAGGTCTTCGTCGATAAGTGTATGTAATTGACCTTTATTTTGTACTCCAAATGCACCAGAAATCCAGTGAATAATACGGGACATTTGAGCGACACTACTAAGCGGTATTTCATCATTCTCACCATTGCCATTTAAATCTGTTTCTTTAACCGCTTTTAAGTATTCGTAAAATTCTTCTGTTGTTTCCGGATTATCCATACCAAGTTTTTCAAGCCATTCTCCGTTAATCCAACCTTTTGCTCCAATTAATAACGATGGAAATTCCGGTGAATATACAGTTGGAATGGAATATATATTGCCGTCTGGGAATGTCAAACCTTTTTTAATTTCAGGATTTTCATCCAGCACTTTAGCAATATTCGGTGCATATTCTTCAATTAGATCATTAAGAGGTATAAACGTACCCTGCGCACCATATTTTTGTATATCAGATACTGGAATATTTGCCGCATAGAAAACATCCGGTAAATCTCCACTTGCTAAAGCTAAATTTCGTTTCTCTTCTAAACCATCAGCTGGGACTTGATTCCAAGTAATGTCTATATTTGTCATTTTTTCATATTCATTTAAAAGTAAGACATCATTCCAATCATCTGCCGTAGTAGCTGACTTTCCAGAAAAAATGTCTAGTTCAATTTGCTCTTTAACGATTGGCATATTTTCTGTATTAAGATTATCAAGAGCAGCCTCTCTATCTACACCTGTTTCTTCATCTTTGTTACAAGCCACTAATACTAACGATAATGTCATAAACAAAAATAAAACTTTAATTCTCATTTTCTTCAATCCAAACCCTCCTAATACTTTTTTCTCTAAACTCATGTCATTCTTAGCATAATGTAATGTCTTTACTTTTTTTCTTAATCACCCCCTAAAGTTAATCTACTAAATAGTCTCTACGAAATTAATATCATTTGAAAACAGCATCATAGAAACAATTGTCTTGTACCCCTCGAACAAGGTCTTTTGATTTGGAAGCGCTTACCCTTATACCCAAAAATAAAATCCCATTTCGGAATTTAATTATATTTTTTGAATTTAAAATTTAATCATTTATATAATACCATAATGTTTTCTAAAATAAAATGTAAAATTACAAATAATAGCAATAAAATGTAATAATATTTCAATTTAAAAAATAACGCGTAAGGACCAGCTTGGAATTAGAGGTCTCTATAAGGGCAGCGTACTCCTTTGCCACTACTAGGACTTCATGAAATAAAGTCCCTATGGTACTCCAACTTTCCGTTGGTGTAACACCCTCTTTAATACTATTGCAGCAAGATCCTAGAGGACTATGCACTGGATTCCTCTTTAGAAAGCATGAAAACCTAACAATATTTTAAGCAGAGTCAATGTCCACACACCTATGCCTCTCCTTAACACTCCTTTCCCAACAAAAAAAGCTATTCATCTTAGTACCTAATCAGGTCTAAAACAAATAGCTCCAATTTATTTAAAATACGATCAAATTCAGTAAATAACTTTAGCTTATTATAGACCATTTCAAGCCGAGGTACCTGTCCCCGTGGCTTGTTTTAAGATAATACTTTCGAAAGTGATTCCTTAATTCGGTCCATATTGAATGGTTTTACTATAAAGTCATTTGCTCCTGCTTGTATGGCATCGACTACCATGCTTTGTTGTCCCATCGCGGAGCACATGATAATTTTTGCTGCAGGAAGTGCTTTTCTTATTTCTCTTGTTGCATCTACACCATTCATCTCTGGCATGGTGATGTCCATCGTAATAAGATCGGGTTGTAATTCTTTAGCTTGTTCAATGGCAATCAGACCATTCTCCGCTTCTCCAACAACCTCATGACCTAATTTAGTTACAATATCCTTTAACTGCATTCTCATAAATGCAGCATCATCTGTGATTAATACTCTCGCCATTTGAAGTCCTCCAATTAATGTTCCATTACCTCTTTTAGTTCTTCTTTTTCAGTAAGTGCTAGTACATTAGCTAAGTCTAGTAAAATCAATAACTCATTTTCTAGCTTTGCAACACCTTTGATATAATCCTTATGAACCATACCGCCCATTTCCTTGGCTGTTTCGATAACACTCGAATCAACATCCATCACATCCGTTGCAGCATCAACAATTAATCCGACCTGGATGCCATCAACCTGAACAACGATAATCCGATTTAAATCAGATTCTTTCGTTTGGGCAATTTGCAATCGTTCCTTCAAATCTAATACTGGAACCGTTTCTCCATGAAGGCTGATAATACCTTTAATAAAATCAGAAGTTCCTGGAACTTTAGTGATTTCTTTCATTTTTTCAATAGACATTACCTGCTTAATGTCTGCACCATATCGTTGATTGTTTAACGTAAACACAATAACTTTTACTGTTTCTTCCATCTTGAATCCTCCTATTATTTCACTAAAGCATTTGGATCAATAATTAAACATACTTCACCATTTCCTAAAATCGTAGCACCAGAAATAGCAAATATATTTTTTAAATAGTTTCCTAATGACTTTAATACGACTTCCCGTTGGCCAATAAAGGAATCTACTAGTAATCCGCTTCGCTTATCACCTTTTTGGATGATAACAACAGAGTGACTAGAATCATCCTGATCTGACACGCCATAAACTTTATTCAACGATACAAGAGGTACAATATGGCCCCTAAAGTCCATCACTTTTTGTCCATGGACATATTTAATATCTTGAGGACTCAAAGCTACTGTCTCAATAATGGATGAAAGTGGAATAGCAAATGTTTCCTGTTGCACCTTCACTAACAATGTTGACAAGATAGAAAGTGTTAAAGGAAGCTGTATCGAAAACATACTACCTTTTCCTGGTTCTGAGCTAACAACAATAGAACCGCCAAGGGATTCAATCTTATTTTTAACAACATCCAATCCAACACCACGACCAGAAATATCTGATATTTGATCAGCCGTACTAAATCCTGATGCAAAGATTAAGTGATATACCTCTTCATCAGATAACTGCTTCGAATGTTCTACACTGATTAACCCATTTTCAATTGCTTTCTCTTCAACCTTCTCACGATTGATTCCAGCGCCATCGTCAACGATATCAATGAATACATGGTTTCCACTATGATAGGCTTTAAGCGTTATTTTACCCTCTTCTGCTTTCCCTGCTTGCAATCTCTTTTCTGGTGTTTCGATTCCATGGTCAAGAGAATTTCGGATAAGATGTACTAGGGGATCACCAATCTCATCAATTACTGTACGATCTAGCTCCGTATCACTTCCGATAATTTCTAGAGAGATCTTCTTATGCAAGTCCTTCGATAAATCTCTCACCATTCGTGGAAATCGGTTAAATACTTGGTCAATCGGAACCATTCGCATGGCTAACAATAGACCCTGCATGTCTTCTGTCACCCTGGTCATGTTTTCAACCGTCTCGTTTAATTCTTGATCTATATACTTCTTAGACAAATCTTCTAATCTACTACGGTCAATAATAACCTCTTCAAATAGATTCATTAAATGATCAATCCGCTCTATATTTACTCGGATTGTTTTCGATTGTTTCGGTTTTTCTTTTGTTGTTTGTTTCTTATCTTCCGTTGATTGAACGGTTTCTTTTGGTATTTCTACAGATTGCTCTTTCATGGAAAAACCTGCAATTTCTACCTTTTCAATTTCAGAAACTTTTTCAATTGTTTCTTGAATCAGTTTGCTAGACTCCGTCGAGATAAATAAGAATGAGAAGGATTGATCAAAATTCCCCTCTTCTATTTCATCAACATCTGGAACGGTCTTAATCGCTTCCCCTAACGGCTCCAAATTGGAAAATACCATATAGGCACGTGGACCTTTTAACATACAGTCCTCTGTTAATTTCACTGTAATTTGGAAAGCTTGATATCCATTATTCACTGCCTGTGAAATAATCGTTGCTTGATATTCATCTATCTCTAACAACTCGGTAGCAGGGGGTTGTCCTACACTAGCTTCTTCCTCTGAAGGTTTACCAGTCTCCACTTGTTTCAATTGGGAAACAAGCTTCGTTACATCCTTTTTACCGTTATTTCCTTCACTTATGGACTGAACCATTACCTCTAAAGCTTCCACAGCAGCAAATGTTAAATCAATTACTTCAGTCGTAACAGTTAATTCATAATGGCGGATTTTGTCTAATACATTCTCCATTTGGTGGGTTAGAGAAGCAATATCCTCAAATCCCATTGTTGCAGACATACCTTTTAAGGTATGTGCTGACCGGAAAATTTCCTGGACAATCTCTATCTCGGTCGGTTGTTTTTCAAGTTTAAGTAAATTATCATTAATTGCTTGCAAATGTTCCCGACTCTCATCCAAGAATACTTCTATATATTGGTCTGTATTCATGTCCTCTCCTCTTCCTCTCAACAGCTATTAATCTAACAATAAATAAAGTTTTAATTCTCCAATGGATTCAAAAGTTACAGGAAGAACTAATGATCTTTCATACCCAGAAAGCATTGTATTTCCATCCATAATGGTTGGTGCTGTAATATCAGTCGTGATCCCTTTTTCCACGATAATCGTAGACAGGCCTCCAGCTAGCATATTTCCTAGTTCACCACTAAATGAAACAAGCATTTCATCCTGAAGTGGCATTCCGAACATTGCCTCACCAATGGCTCCAAACAAAGGTTTCTCCGCTGACAATACTAGCTTCCCTTTCACATCACCAGTAATCCCAATAAGAACACCAAATTGAATCTGCAAGGATTTTTGAGATAATTGTGGCTTACCAATGGTATGGTTAATTGGTACGATATTTTTCA
Source organism: Paucisalibacillus globulus DSM 18846 (assembly GCF_000482485.1). Lineage (GTDB taxonomy): Bacteria > Bacillota > Bacilli > Bacillales > Amphibacillaceae > Ornithinibacillus > Ornithinibacillus globulus. The sequence continues at coordinate 81,529 of NZ_AXVK01000026.1, forward strand.
ATGATACAATTGTTCCATTTAATAAAGTCGTGATATAGTCGCTTTTCACGTTTGCTGTTAATGGCAAAGTAAATTCCCCCTAATGAACTAATAAAAGGCAAAAAACTATTCTAATGATAAAGAATAGCCAAGAATAGATAACTTGGCAGCCAGGCAATCATTGTCTAATAGACTTTAGACCCTTGGGCTTTGCGTCCCATTCTTTCAAATGGTTTGCCTTTTTCAATTACTTTATACCTATTAGTAGTCATTTTGCACTATTAAATAGTAGTATAATATAATACAATAAGCAACAATACAAAGCTTGGAATCATTTATTTTTTTAATTTCCATGAAGTAAAAGTATGAAAGAAGACATTTTCCCCCTTAAAAACCCCCTAGGAACGGGCTTTCCGAAAAAAACTTGAGCAAAGGAATTTTTCATCCCTTTGCTACCTTCAAGATTTTCTCTAAAACAACTTTTTTCTACTTTGATATCATGTTGTTATTCAATTTTAAGTTAAACTTTAAATCTACTTACAAGGCCTTGTAAATCTTCTGCCATATGAGAAAGGGATGTAGCAGAAGCAGTAATCTCTTCCATAGAAGCCATTTGCTCTTCAGATGCAGATGCAACTTGCTGCGTATTAATCGCAGAATCCTGAGAGATACGAGCTACACCTTCTAACGTCGTATTAACTTGCTCTATACTTGCAGACATCTCTTCTGTTACTGCAGAAACCTCTTGAATTTGGCTCGTTACATTTTCGATGGATGCTAGAATTCTTTGGAAGCCGCTACCTACATTATCGATCACTTCCATACCTACCGCTGTTTCCTGTGTACCTTTATCCATCAAATCAACAGCATTCGCTGTATCTGTCTGAATTTGACCTATCAAACTAGCAATTTCATCTGCTGAGCTCTTTGATTGCTCGGCAAGCTTTCTAACTTCATCTGCAACGACTGCAAAGCCTTTTCCATGTTCTCCAGCACGAGCAGATTCAATTGCAGCATTAAGTGCTAGTAGATTCGTTTGTTCTGCTATTCCAGTGATGACTTCAATGATAGAACCAATTTTATTGGATTGTTCCCCAAGATTTCTAATGACAGCTGCAGAATCAATCACAGAAGTATTTATTGCCTCCATTTGTTCAACTGCCTTTTGAATCGAACCATAACCATCATTTGCTTCTTGGTTTGTTTCTGAAGCTAGTTCTGATACAGAAGAGGTTGTTTCTGCAACCTGTTGAATTCCAATGGCCATTTCCTTCATTGCCTCTGAGCTCTCATTTGCACTTTTCCCTTGAACTTCTGCCCCACTAGCTACTTCCTGAATAGAAGATGCAACTAGGCTTGTTGATTGTGTCGTTTGTTCAGCGCTTGCTGATAACTCTTCCGATGCAGCAGCTACCTGATCGGATGTAGAACCAATTTGTCTAATCATATCTCGCAGGCTACCAATCATCCGGTTAAAGGAATTTGCTAATTCCCCAATTTCGTCTTTTGATCGTACAGAAAGCTCTTGTGTTAAATCTCCTTCCCCATCGGAAATATCTTTAAGCTGGTTATTAATCTTCTTAATAGGACTGACAATCGTTCTTGTGAAGAATATGCTAAATACGATAGCGATAACCCCAGAAATAACAATAACAATCACTAATATTGTAATAAAGGAAAGTATCGTTTCATTTATTACATCAACTTTTGGACCTACTAGCCACATCCCAATTACTTCACCATTTTTATCTGTTAATGGCTTATACATGGTTAAATGTTTTTCCCCTACAATGTCCGCTTCACCATAATATTCACTTTGATTTTTTAATACGGTTTCCGTTATATCTGGATCAGCCTTACTACCTATAGCTCTTTCACCATCTACGACAACATTAGTAGCAACCCGAATATCATCTTGAAATATCGTTACAGCACCACCAGTTATTTCACCAATTTTCTCAGTAATTTCATTATTATCGTTCATCTTTACATTACCTTTATAGATATATCCATTTTTAATGGACCAATCGCCACGGTATGTTTCATCTAACCAGTTATATCCTAGAGCAGATACTACCTTAACTCGGTCAATGAATACATCCTGCATGGCTTTATTAATTTGGGTATAGGATACAACACCTATAACTATAGATAGAAAAAGTATAATAGCAACAACTAATAGATTAATCTTTGCGCCTATTTTAAAGTTTTTAAGTTTCATGTTAGTTACTCCTGTCGGTTTGTATTTAAAAACGGTTTTATTGCTGAAACATAAAATAAAGGAGAGAAATTAAGTGAAGAAGGTTCACCAATTCTATTTCTATAGAGAAGATTTATACTGAAATGCCGTCTTTCCCTCCTGTTCCTATGTCTTAGTAGTAATAAATCTTTCATTAGAAAAACTCACGTTCGTTCGTCCTTTAACGAATGTGGTAGTTTTTCTTATGTCGGCGGAAAGTTTTTATACTTTCCTAACTACGAACAAAGGGACTAGCCCTATGTACCTACTCTATATTTCGACAGTATTGAGCAATACCTTAAATGGTGTTTTTTAACAAAAAAACCATGAGGACAAATCTTTTCGGTGGGGCGAGTAATCGTAAAAGGTCTTCGGTGGGACGAGTAACCGCAGTCCCAGTCCCAGGTTCACTGGCCTGATTTAATTCCCATGACCCAAATTCCAATCATGTGTTCAATCTATAGAGACAGGGGTGGATTTCTCCCTTCCCCTGTCTCCTTTTCCAATAATTCTAGTAAATTACTAGTTATTATCATATCCATGTGGATAGCCATTAAATAGAGCCAAGGAACCTGTCCCCATGGATCTTTATAGTTTAAAGTGTCTTATTAATTCATTTAGTTGACCTGCTAATGTAGCAAGTTGTTCGGAACTTCCTGCTACTTCTTCCATGATGCTGCTTGTTTGTTGGACGGAGGCAGAAGTTTGTTCAACACCAGCAGCAGATTCTTCAGAAACAGAAGCAATTTCTTGAATTGCTCCATTCATCTCCTCTGCATTTGCTGCAATTTCAGCTAGGTTTTCAGCTATAGTTGTAATACTGCTTACCATTACAGTTACAGCTTCACTAATTCCATGGAAAGTTTCACCAGTGGATTCTATTTGTACCTTCCCTTTCTCCACTTCCTTATATCCACCTTGTAGCGAGTCCGATACAAGTCTAGATTCCATTTGGATGTTACTTACAATATTCGTGATATCTGTAACAGAATCAGAAACTTGTTCAGCCAGTTTTCTAACTTCATCTGCAACGACAGCAAATCCTTTTCCATGTTCCCCAGCTCTAGCAGCTTCAATAGCAGCATTTAATGCAAGAAGATTTGTTTGGTCTGCAACGTCTCTAATGACGGTTACTAAATTAGATATTTCCTGTGATTGTTTGTCTAATCCTTCAACCTTTTTGACTGAGTCTTGTACGATCGTATCAATTTTTTCCATCTGAAGAATAGAATTTCTCATTAACTCCGAACCATCTTCAGTCATATTTAATACTGCTTTTGAATTTTCTTCTATTCGGTTACCATTTTCATTTGCTTCTAGAACCTTTTCTGCAAAATTATTCATACTAGACGATAAATCACTCGCACTATTAGCTTGGGTTTCAGAACCAGCTGCTAATTCTTGCATAGTAGATGCTACTTGTTCTGATCCAATTTTCACCTCATTTGCAGACTGAGTCAATTCCTCACTATGGCTGCTAACTGTTTCAGAAACGGTACTAATTTGACTTACCATTTCTCTTAGGCTTTGATTCAATTGATTCGTAGATGTTACTAATTGACCTATTTCATCATCTGATTTTCTTTGTAATTCCACCTTGCTTAAATTACCCGAAGCTAGGTCCTTCATGATACTCGTAACACGAGGAATTTCTTTTAGCATCTTCTTCAATAGGAAGAATACTAATACAATAAGTATCAAACAGGCAATACCGAAAAACACAATCATCATGATTGTGAACATACTTAGACTACTTAAGGCTTCCTCTTCTGTTATAGCGGTTCCAACAGACCATTGTGTTGTTGAAACTGGTGAATAGCCTATATATTGTGTATCACCATCTACGTCTCCAACTTCTAATCCCTTTTCACCAGCAACCATCTTCTTACCAATATTCCCAATATCACCAGGAAGTGACTGAAGTTGTTGTTCTAATATTAATTCACTATCCGGATGGTATAGAACGGTTCCATCATTTGAAAGTAAAAAAGAATATCCATTTTCACCTATCTTATAAGACTGCATTATTCCTGGTAAATCATCCAAGAAAATATCTATTGCTACGATACCAACCGTATTGCCGCCCTCTTTAATTGGCTTCATAAGACTTAAAATCATTTTTCCAAACACTTCATCCATATATGGATCAGTTATGTATACATCTTCTTCCTCTATAGCTGGTTCATACCAAGGTCTGCTTTTAATATCAAAACTTGAATCGGAAACTACGTTGTTACTTCCAACTAAGAAATTAGATTTATTGCTAGCAACCCACGCCATTGCAATATTATCATCTGTCTTAACAATCTCATCAAGTGATTTCAAAACATCCTGATAATATGTATTTGTAGTTGCTTCATTTCTTGACTCAGCTGTGTTTAAGTACCTGATTATCTCTTGGTTTGTTACAATTTGCTCTACAATAGTTGCTTTATTAGCAAACATACTGTCAACTTGATCTGCGATGGCATCACTATTTGTAGAGAGATTTTCTTCTATACTTTCTACTAATATTGATTTCGTATAAGAGTATATTAGAAATCCTGTTATTGAAAAAATAACAATAATAGCTATAAATAGAGAAAAAGCTACCTTTGTTGAAATATTATTTTTTACTCGAGAAAACAATTTTGTTTTATCTTCTTTTGTTACCATTGAAATCTTCCTTCCTAATCTACGTTGACTATGATTTCCCAATTTAATTTTTCATTATATTAGCTTTGTATTAGGTAATCATCCCTTTCTTCAATTTATTTTTTCCTGTCCCAACCTGAATTTCTATAAATCTCATTTTCAGATAGAGGAATAACCCAAAAATTAATAGGATTTTCTACAACAAACAATCAATAAACCCAATACCATAGAACCAGTAATAAATACCTATAACTCAACCGAACTTATAAATGAATAGACAATAATGCCCAAAGGTATTAACTCAATGTTTATATTAGTTACTAGAATTCCAAATTTCAATATTTTAGTTGTATATTACGGAAATAATTCTATTCTGAGTATTACGTATTAGTACCATTATTGCTCACATTCAGTTTTTTCAAGCCATGGGGACAGGTTCACTGGCTTTTAAAATATTAAAAAAGCTCCTATATAGATAGGTTTGTTCCCGAAAACAAACTATCTATATAGGAGCTTTAAACAAGATACTATGGTCAATCAAAATAGTGCCTTAAATCAATATCTACCTTAATTACCTACCCACAATCTAGCATGTCTCATCTTAATCCATAACAAAAAAAGCTATCAAATGAAGCCAAATTAAATTACTAGACATCCTATCCTAAGTTTAAGGGACAAACGACAACCTAGTTAGGATTGTCATTTGCCCCGAGAAAAAATTATAAGTTATACACAGCCAGTGAACCTGTCCCCATGGCTCTTTTTCCTATGGATCTTTCTAAAACCAAGGGGTGGCTGTTCTTTCGAGTACTGTGTTTAGTTCTTCGATGTTTTTTCTTCCTTGGGTTTGTAGCCATTCTACTGCTTTCTCTTCTCCTTGTTCTGAGAAGATTGCGACACTATCTTTCCAGGTTGCGCGTCCACATAGTACACCATTGAATGTGGATCCAGCATCTTTAGCAAATAATAGTGTTTGTTGGAATAATTCGGCTGAAACACCGGCACTTAAGAATATAAATGGAATGTTGCTGACTTCACTTTGAAGTTTAAAGTATTTACTTGCCTCATCCTTAGTATAGACAACTGGACCATTTGTATATCCTTCAACAAATGCCATGTTCACCGGAACCTCAACCTTTAACACGTCCACATGGAATCGTTCGTCTGAGAATACCTTCATCGCTTCAATGACTTTGTGTGGTTTCACTTTTGCATAAGCTTCACTTTTCACATCTTCATTATCTGCATCATAGGTAACAATTTCAAGGAAAAATGGCATATCCTCTGCTACACATTCGGTACCGATTCGCTCTACAAATGCATGTTTTTGGTCGTTAATTTCTTCTGATTCATCAATATCATAATAAAGTAAGAACTTGACGGCATCGGCACCTTTTTCTTTTAAACGCCTTGCAGACCAATTTGGTAATAAATCTGGTAATCTACCAGGTTCTGTTGCATCATAGCCAGTTTCCTCATAGGCAACTAAGAGACCAGCATTGTCATCACGTACCGCTGCACCATCCCAACCATACTCCGGATCTAATAAAATAGAAGAAGCAAAAGGGGTTAACTCTTTTGAAATATGAACCTTAAATTCTGTTAAAGCAGCATCAACATCGCTCTTACCAGCGCTTTCCAGCATTTTCTTAAGTGATCCTCTTTGGTCAATAGCCAAAGCACTAATTATCCCTTTTGAAGTAGATAGTCTCTTTAATAGGTCTTTTTTTGTAGCAGTTAATATAGCCATCATAATAGCTCCTTTACATTTTTATTCCTCAATATCCAAATATCGATAAATAGCTTTAGCTACACCATTCTTATCATTCGTCTCCGTCACATACTTTGCATGAGCTTTTACTAGATCATTTGCATTTCCCATTGCAAAACTGTCAGACACAACCCCCAGCATAGAGATATCATTTCCGCTATCTCCAATTGCCATGGACCTTTCTATGTCCATGCCAAGCACTTTAGCTAAATAGGTGATTGCTTTTCCTTTGGAAGCATTAACGTGTTCTAGTTCAAAATTAAAGTCCAATGATTGAACAATCGTTAGATCATTCGCATTCTTAAACTTTTCCAAAACAGCAAGTCGCTTTTCATTATCAAATGAAAAAACGTTAATATTGTATACAAGTTGTTTATCCGTATATAATTCTTCATGTTCTTCCTTGTATATATAACCAAATTGCCCTGTTTGCTTTTCATATTGGTTTTCCATAAAAGCAAATTCGTCTTCCGGGACATTATCTTTGTAGCTTGCTAATTCATCCAGGAGAATATTCTTGGCATAACTACGGGTGTAGATTCCATCATCACTGTATACCTCATAGTAAATATTCTCTTTATCTAATACCTTTAGAATCTCTTTTACTTTATCCCCCTGCATTGGTACAGATAAAATACTTGTTCCAGCGGGCGAATGAACAGTTGCACCGTTAGCACCAACCGTATATAGCGATAATCCTTCCTCTTTTAATATACTTTGAACATCAAAATGCGCTCTTCCTGTAGCAATTACTACTTCATGTCCTAATTCTTGTGCCTTCTTTATTGCCTTAATATTTTCTTTACTAATTTTATGTTCCGTATTGATTAACGTCCCATCTAGATCAATAGCAATTAAACTCATAAAATGCCTCCTTCTCTTATTAGAAAAACTCGCATTCGCTCGTCCTTTAACGAAGAATTGCAACATGAAGTACTCCCAGAGTTACTTCATAGAGAGCTTTGCGAAGTACGACTAGCACTCTTTGTGTTAGTTTTTCTATACGTGCAGAAAGTTTTTATACTTTCATACCTACCTAGAAAGGAAGCCTGTATTTCACGTACAGGCTTTGTTCAACTATCTATCTTATTCCCTACATATTCTCACTTAAAAAACGTTTAATTTCTTCATAGATTTTTTCTTCATTTTCTAGTGTTAGTAATTTTGCCCGTATATCTTCATGAACGAGCATTCTAGAAACAGCTGCAAGTAATGTTAAATGAGTAGTTCCAGCCTCATTTTCAGGGATTAATAAGGAGATGAAAAACTTAGCTGGTTGACCATCCATAGAATTCCATTCCAAACCTGATTCATTAACCATGATGACAATTCCAGCTTTTTGAATCGCACTATTTTTCGTGTGTGGAATTGCAAATCCATCAAAGAAACCTGTTGTGCTTTCCTTTTCACGGTTAGCTAATCCAGCAACAACTGTTTTTTTATCAGAAGCAAGTCCTTGTTCAACAGCAAGGGATGCTATTCCTTCAAAAACTTCTTCTTGCGTTTGAAAATTTGTATGCATCTTAATTAAGTTTTTATTTAGTAATTCCATGATTCAACACCTACTTTGTTTTTTGATAGGAATATTTTTGATACATACCATATATAAATCCACCGACTAGTGAACCGATTAAGATAGCAACCACCCATAGGACTCCATTCGTTACAACCGGTAAAACAAGGAATCCACCATGTGGAGCTGGTACTTGAACACTAAAGATATACGTTAAGATAGCTGAGATAGATGAACCTACCATTAGGATTGGAATAACAACAATTGGGTTCTTAGCAGCAAAAGGAATTGCACCCTCTGTAATATGTGTAGAACCTAGGATAAAGTTAACCAAACCAGCATTTCTTTCTTGTTCATTAAAGAATTTTCTAAAGAATACCGTTGCAAAAGCAGTAATTAATGGTGGTGTAATACATGCTGCAGAAACACCAGCCATAAAGAAGAAGTTACCATCAGATAGTAATGCGGTACCAGTTAGGTAAGCAGCTTTATTCACTGGACCACCCATATCTAAGGCACTCATACTTCCAACAATTAGACCTAATAGAATTGGATTAGCATCTTGGAAGTTAGATAGGAAACTCATCATTGCTTCATTAATAGTTGTCATTGGTTCTACAACAAAGTACATGGCTGCTCCGGTTAAAAAGATACCGAATAATGGATATAAGAAAATAGCTTTTAACCCATCAAGTGTTCTTGGTAACCCTTTCAATAATTTCATTAGTAATAAAATAATATAACCCGCGATGAAACCAGCTACTATACCACCTAGGAAACCAGCCCCACCAGTATTAGCCATCATACCCCCAACAAAACCAGCTACCATACCAGGCCGTTGAGCAATGGATTGACCGATAAATGCCGCAAGAATTGGTACCATTAATCCGAAGGCCACGCCGCCAGTACTATTTAGGAAAGCTGCAAATTCATTATAGGATTCGTGATCAGGATTCGCTGAGTGAATACCGAATAAGAATGATAGAGCTATTAACACCCCACCACCAACAACAAAAGGCAACATATGTGATACACCATTCATTAAGTGCTTATAAATGGCACGACCAAAGCCACCAGCAGATTTTCCTTCTGAAGATTCCTCCTGTTTGGATTCTGCGTTACTATTCCCTTTATATGGACGAGCTTTTCCATCAATTATTTGTTGAATTAAATGTTCTGCCTCTTTAATACCTGCACTGACGGAAACATCAACGGTTGGCTTTCCTTTAAAACGACCTGCATCAACATCTTTATCCGCTGCCACAATTACACCATCCGCTGCTCGGATTTCCTCTTTGGTCAATTGGTTTTGTACGCCAACTTGACCATGTGTTTCAACCTTAATCTCTACTCCTAATTTCTCAGCAGCCCTTTTCAACGCTTCCTCCGCCATAAATGTATGGGCAATTCCAGTAGGACAACCTGTTGCAGCAACGATTTTAACTTTTTTACTCATTATTTTTTCCTCCCTTGCAATATGGTAATTTCTACTTTTTGAACTAACTCTTCAATATCTTGTAAATCACTTAACCCTTTTGAAAAGGCAGTTGAAGCACCTGCCGCAGAAGCATATTTCAAGGCATCTTCTTGAGAACATCCTGCTTTTAACTTTTGGACAAACATCGCTAACATGGTATCTCCAGCACATGCTGTATTAACAACGTTGCCTTTTACTGTCGATGCTTTTATTACATGATCATTATCCATATAAATAGAACCATTTTCTCCTAAACTAATAAGTACTCGCTGTGCACCTTTATCTAGTAGTTGATACCCGGATTCGATGATTTCTTCTTCTGTTAAATTATCTTTATGGAAGAAATGGGCGAGCTCCTCATCATTTGGTTTAATTAAATATGGATGATATGGTAAGCAATCTAGTAATATCGCTGAACTAATATCTAGTATTAACTCGATGTCTTTTTCCTCAGCAATTTTAGCTATTTCCTTATAAATATCCTCATGGACACCTTTTGGAAGACTACCAGATACGAATAAGGTTGCATGCTTTGGTAACGCTTTTATTTTTTGGAGCATATGGTTAACGCCAGAAGAATCGACTACTGGTCCTTGATTGACAATTTTAAACTCCCCATCTTGACTATGGACGAATATATTCACCCTTGTGATCCCGTCAATATCAACAAAGTCTGTTGATATACCCATGTTTCGTAATTCATCTTTTATATAGTCACCAGTAAAACCTGCAGTAAATCCAAGTGCTGTACTATCAACACCTAATCGCTTCAAAATGATAGAAACATTTACTCCCTTACCATTTGCTTGATAATCTTCATCCTGGGTTCGGTTTACTTTATTTGGTAGTAAATTCTCGGTTTCTACGAATAAATCAATTGCTGGGTTTAATGTGCATGTATATATCATCCACTCACCTCCCTTAACTAATTTCATTATATTTCATAAAACCATGTAAAGGTTTTCAAATTGTGTAAAGGTTTTCACTAGATGAAAGTTTTTACAAGAACAAAAGCGCAAGCGCCCGGTTAGGGACTACGGACTGGACTGAGCCGTAGGAGATAAAGGAAACACGACGACCGTAGGGAGTCGATGTTGACTTATCGTACGGAGGCGAGGGAAGTCTCGCTAGTCCCTGGGCGCTGGAGCTGGACGTGGCTGTTCCTTCACAAGAACTTAACAAAGCCAAAACTTTATACTTTCTTATGTCGGCGGAAAGTTTTTTATACTTTCCTAACTACTAAAAAAAGATATTTACCTAATATGTTTGGTAAATATCTTTTATGCAAATCAATTCATCATGTTTATTTCATACGTATGGCATAGGCATCTAATAAAACTCTAGAGATTACTTGTAAAGGTAATCTTGAGCGAACCTCATAATCTGGGAAAAAGGAATGGGAGTCTTTATAGCCTAAGAAAATTAACTCCGACATTTTCGCAAGCGTTGAATCCATTTTTGTAGTTAATGTGATCGTACTAATATTATTTATTCGTAAATTCTTACACGCTTCCACCAACTCGTTTGTTTCACCACTCAATGAAATAAAAATGGCCATTTCCCTATCCTTTAGCCTCTGCGATATCACCCTAATAATATTGGGATCATTGTGCATTTCACAGTTCTTTCCTAGTAATTGGAATTTCATTGTCATTTCGTTTGCAATCATTTCGGAAAACCCACGTGCAAATATATAGATTTTTTCAGAATCATGTATCTTTTGAATTGCATCCTCTATGGTACCAATGGAAAGCATTTGAATCGTCTTTATCACTTCATGTTCATTCTTAATGATTGCCTGTTTAATCATTAAATCAATATCATCCAGTTCATTATGGGTATCAGGCTTTGCAATTTTTTCCTGAATACTATATTTAAACGAGGTATAGCCATCATACCCAATCTTTTTCATTAGCCGAACGATTGTAGCTGTCGACACACTAGCATGTTCACTTAATTTAACTATCGACATTGTAGAGATTTCCTCTAGATGATCATAAATATATTTCAGTAAAAACCGTTCTGAGTCACTTAGTGTATTGTATTTTTCAGGCGAAATATCAAAAATCATGCTGTTCATAATGTTCTCCCTTTTCATAGTTTGAGATATTTATATAGTAGCATAATGAACTCAGAATACCTGTAATAAGATTCCTTTAGGGAGACTTGCTGAAGTTAATCTTTTATTAAAGGTGAGTTGGGATGCAGATGGTGAGGCTAAGCCGGGTACTCACTCCATAACTAGACTAAAGCTGATAATACATGCCTTCTCACAAATTCCAATCTCAAATCTCACTCAAATACGATTCCACCATTCCGTGCATTTATTTCAAGCCAAGGAACCTGTCCCCATGGTTCTATTTTTGCTAAAATCGGTATATATTCTAGTATTCTACGAAAGGTTGTATTCGATGGCTATTCTTTTTGGTTTGTGTGGGGTTTGTTGTTTTGGTTATGTTTTTTCTCTAATTTATGTTAGTGGGAATATTGATTTTGGAATTATCGTTATTTCAGTGATAGGGGTTATTTTTTTATTGTTAGCTATTTTTCATCGACGGATTTTTTCATTCATCCAAAAGAAAAGGTGGTTAAAACACTTGATAACAGGCGTTCTAGTGATAGCTGTGGTTACTATCGTGTTTTTCGAAGTTCTTATGTATCAGGCCAAAGAGGATCCGCTTCCTAATGGCGATGTTCCAATTCTAGTACTTGGTGCTGGTTTGATTAACGGGGAGCCATCTCCTACTTTAAAAAGAAGATTAAATAAAGCGTATGAAATATACCAACAGAATCCAACTACCATTGTGACCTCTGGCGGAGTGGATTACAATGAGGAAATATCTGAAGGCGAAGCAATGAAAAGGTACTTGGTCTCCCTCGGGGTAGAACCAACTGATATTTTAGTAGAAGATCAGTCAACAAGTACCCATGAAAACTTTCTTTTTTCAAAGGAATTACTTGCACCTGATGAGCTAAAACCAGAAATCATTGTGATCACGAATGACTTTCATATGTTTCGGGCCAAAATGATCGGTGGTCGGGTTGGTTTTACTGTGTATGCGGCACCTTCTGAAACACCTAATCATATAGTTGTTCAGGCTCATATTCGGGAATACTTTGCGATAGTTAATACGTTTTTGTTTCAGAAGTAGTAGGGGTGCCTTTAGCTTTTTAAACCATCTCCATTTTCAAGAGAACGGCAAAGATGGAACTCATTTGTATTTTCATAATGGTAGGTGCTTTAACCAGTCCCTTTCTAAGAAAGGGACTGGTTAAAGTTTTTTTGCAATTTCTAGGATCTAATCCATGCCATATTTGCATTTTTTGCTATTAATACTTCATGGATTTGGGACGTTCCTTCTATTATTTCATTTACTTTAGCATCTCGATAAAGCCTTTCGATATCATTTCCTTGAATGTAACCATTACCGCCATGTATTTGCACCGCATGATTCGCTACATTGACACCCATTTTGGAAGAAAAATATTTAGCTGCCCATGTTTCCATGATGGATTCGGGAGCATTTATTTCCTTTAAATAGCCTGCATGATGACACATATGACGCGCAGCCTTTACCTCGACAATCATTTCTGTAAGCATCTTCTGAACTAATTGTTGCTCACCAATTGACTGATTGAACTGTTTTCTCGTTTTAGAATAAGAAAAACTTTTCTCCAAGCAAGCCTGTCCCAAACCGACACAGCCCCAAGCAATGGTATATCTTCCATAATCCAAAGAATTCAAGGCAACAGCAGAAAGCCCCATTCCCTCTTTTCCTATCCTGTTTGCTTTTGGAATAACACAATGATTAAAATGTAACTCTGCCAACATAGAGGCTCTGTTGCCCATTAATCCAGTCATGGCTTCAATACTTAATCCAGGAGTATCCTTCTCCACAAGAAATGCGGTAGGTCCATCATTAAGTTGTGCTATCACCAGAATTAAGTCAGCCACCTGCCCCATTGTGATCCATTTTTTTACGCCATTCAACACATAACTGTCATTCCTAACTTCAGCCTTGCATTGAATACTTTTAGCATCACTTCCTGTATCTGGTTCAGATAAAGCGAAAGCACCAAGGATGCTTCCATCACTCAATTGTGGTAAGTAGGTTTGCTTTTGTTCTTCCGTACCAAAACGCTGGATGGCGATTGCCACCATTCCATGAACAGTAAGCATCGCTCTAGTGGATGAGCATACTTTTCCAATTTCTTCATTAAGTAATCCCTGTGTTATTGGTCCAAAGCCTTTTCCACCATATTCTTCCTGTACCATAGACCCAAGATAGCCTGAGCTACGAATTGACTCCATTATTTCCTCTGATAACCTTTCATTTCTATCGCTCTGGGTTGCATATGGTTTTACTTGCTCTTCTGCAAATCTTCTAAACTGCTGTCTCCATTCTATCTGATTTGTTGTCAGCTGCACTTTCATCACTTCCCCCTATTTTTGTAGGATTATGACGTTTTCGACTGTATTAAACTATACATTCTCCACTTTTAATTGTTCCAAAAAATTAGCTATTCTGTCGATAGACTGAAAGTTTTTCAAATCTAATTCCTCATTTTTTAGATGGATTTGAAATTCCTTTTCGATAAACATCACTAGTTGCATAGCAAAAAGTGAACTAACATAGCCTGTAGAAAATAAATCTTCATCGTCGCGTAATTGATGATCCCCAAAAAACTGTTCCAAAAACTCCCGAATTTTTAATTTTGTATGCATCAAATTTAATTTCCCCTTTTCATATATTTACTTTATTCAACATACGATTCAATTTGCGTATTGTAATGAATTCATGCTCATCCAATACAAGCCTTGATAGTTTGGTTAGGGAGGCGTCTGTACTTACATCAATAAATGCATTCACCCCTCTATTAGTCGCAACTTGCAGGGTATTCATCCAGTCCATCTTACTGTACATATTTCTAATTACTTCTTGTTTTAACTCGCTTCCATGATAAAGTGGTTCTTGACTGTAAACGGAAAGAATAGGAACCTTGATATCTTTAAAGAGAATCCCATCAAGAACCGCTTCCAAATCCTGAATTCCATCCTTAGCATAGTGTGAGTGAAATGCGATGGATGAATTCAACTTGAAAGCTTTAAGTGCCCCGGCCTCTATATTCACACGTACAATTTGCTCTACAGCCTCATCTGTCCCTGAAATGGTGATACAGTCATCATTATTTATAATGGAAACATCAACATGGTCTAATAGATTCTCGTGGACAATTGTTTCAGTGACCTCAACATCCGTTCTGCCAATAAGGATTGCCATATTTTCTTTTAGTTTGGTATGCTTTTCTTTGTACTTACTTATTCCAGTGAGTACTTCCAATCCTTCTTCAAAAGAAATTGCGCCATTACAAGCAATAGCTGTAATCACTCCCATACTATACCCTAATGACATACTTGGTATAAATCCAGCGTCCAGATAGGATTGATAGATACTATGATTCGCAGCATAGATTGCCATCCAGTCCATCACTGGATTATTCTCGGTATAGTAGTCCCTATCACAGATATACGACCATAAATCAAAGGAATATATTTCTTGAACTACCTGGCTATATTGCTTAATTTCATCAAGCTGTGCCTTGCTTAACGTTGCAAATGATTCTTTATAATTAGCACTAATTCCTTGAAAGAGCATAGCTGCATTCCTGTTTCCCCTATTTTGCACGATGATTTCCCTCCTTTACGGTTATCTTTATGTCCAAGTTTAGGTAAGAGAAAGCTTTCTAAGAGAATAAATATAGTTCTGAATCACTTCTCTTATTTCTTCCTTATGTTGCTCTTCACAAAATAACTGTATTTTTAGTTCATCTTCTAACAATGTTAGTGTAATTTCTGTAGATAACTCCGTAGAGTGGGATAGAGTCTCTGTGCCACCGCCAAGTTCTTCACTCTCCCCCTTTGAATCATAAATAGATAGATAGTTAAATATAGGAACGTGAATCGTGTCGCTATAGACACCTTTTAATGCTTTAGAAATCTTTTTATACTGTTTTTTTAGCTCTGAATCTACTAGAAGTGTTGAGAAGTTAACATTTTTTTCATTCGCCAAGCTAATCAGTTTGCGCACTTTAGTTAAATCAAACTCCTCATCTTTTCTCAGGACTAAAGGCAATACGTCGAGAAACTCCCCAATCGTATTAAAATAATTATTATTTTTATACTTTCTATCTTGATACATCATGACAAATGGAATAGATACCAAATCAAAATTATTTTCTAAAATCTTTTGGAAGATAGTCATGGAAACATCCCAAGACATCTCTTTTATTTGTTCATAGAGATCATCCGTAAGTCCTATCGATATACTGGTATTGCTGAAGGATTTATGTTGGAAAACTTGATTAAATTTCTCCATGCTCTTTCTGAAATGAACTAGATTAAATGTTTCTATCAGTTCATCCTCCGATACTTCCTTTGGTCCCGATTGTAGCAAATCAACATAGGTAGCATAGCTTGATTCAATCTGCTCAGGGAATATTCCATTATTAGCATAGGCTTGTCTAATATTAGCTTTGATTATTTCCATACTCATTCCATCAAAGATTAGATGATTGAATGGCATATAAATCTTGTAATTCTCATGATTCAATTTAAGAATGATCACCTTATACAGCAACTGATGGAATACATGATTCTTGTTTTTCAGGTTCTCCTGGAATAGCTCATTAACAATATAATCAATCACCTGATTCCTTATGTGCGCATCCGTATTTTTTAGGTCTACATAAGGGATATCCAAATCATTTACTGGTCCATGTTCTTCCATCTTCATTTCTTTATTCGCCATGAACACCGTACTTCTTAGCAAGGATTGTTTATTAATGACACTGTTAATGCTTTTTTTCAGCACCTCGACATTCACTTCATGATTAAACTCCATAATCGCACCACTATAGGTTCGGTTTGTATCCCAGGTGATTTTTTGAATCGCTGATGTTGAATAGGCTTTCGTTTTCTCAGAATTTAAAATGGTTGTGTTAAATTGATCCATCTGTTCTGACAGTGTATTCTTTATTTCAGCAAAATCGGTATAAACAAGTTCCACATAGTCGTCCTTTTGTGGATTACTTAACAACTTCGGTTCGATACAGTTAGTATAGATGGATCGTATTGTTTCATAGTAGAAGATATCTTTAATAGATAGGCTTATGCCAACCTTGTTTAATTCTTTATATATCTTAGCTACTCGTAAGGAGTCTAGTCCCAGGTCAAATAAATTATCCGTCACACCAATCTGCTTTAATCCGAGTACTTTTTTACAAATATCCACCATCAATTGTTCCACAGTATGGAGTTCCTCATCGCTTGCAGCATTTGTTCCGATGCTAGTTTCTATAGTTGGAAGTCTGTCTCTATCTACTTTTCCATTAATAGTTAATGGAATAGAATCCAATCTAACAAAATAGGATGGAATCATATAGCTTGGAAGTGTGCGCTTTAATGTTTCTCTTAACGTATTTACTAGTATTTCATTCTCTGAAACATAATAGGCACAGACATACTTCATGCCATTTATCTCTTTATCTATCATCGCCACCTGAGATATGGATGCAATCTCTAGCATTTGTTGCTCAATTTCACTCATTTCAATTCGATGACCGCGGATTTTAACCTGTTGATCCATCCTTCCAACGTAGTCAATCATTCCGTTTGGCAGCCATCTAGCAATATCTCCAGTCTTATAGAGCATTTCACCTTTTTGGTATGGATGTTCAACAAATTTCTCTTTGGATAACTGCTCATTACCAAGATACCCTCTAGCTATCCCTTTTCCGGATATACATAATTCACCTTCTACACCAATAGGAACTAGCTTTAGATTCGTATCCATGATCAAAACATGATGGTTCGTTATTGGTTTGCCAATAGGTATTTTCCCCTCAACATTGTCTGGTATTTTATAATAGGTTGTACAAACCGTATCCTCGGTCGGCCCATATGCATTGATAACTTCCATCCGACCTAATAAATGTTGAATCATAGTTGCTTTTACTTCACTACCCGCTACAATGACACGTTTAAGCGCTTGATCCCCTTCCAGTTCGGCTGCAACAAAGGGAGGTACAGTGACGGTCGTTATCTTATTCTTTCTAATATAGTCATTCAATAAATCCGGGCTAAGAATGACATCTTTTGTTGGAATATAGAGCGTATTGCCAAGCAAGATAGACATCGTAAGTTCCCAGGAAAAAGCATCGAAAGCTATACTGGCAAATTGTAAAATATGTTCATTTCCATGAATTCCAAGTCCCTCTTTAAACCAGTTTGCCAAATTAATAACACCTTTTTGTTCCAGCATGACACCCTTTGGCTTTCCAGTCGTACCCGATGTATAGATAACATAGGCTAAGCTGTTCAAATTCGTTTCATTATCTAGCTGTTCCACCTCATTCTGATACAACGCTTCGTCCTCTAAAAATACGAACTCAATCGTCGTAAGCTCTAACTCTTGGATGGATTCCCTAGTCGTTAATAAAAACTGTGCTTGACTATCGCGAAGCATATAGTTGATCCGCTCTTCAGGATATTCCGTATCAATAGGTAAATAGGCTGCGCCTGCTTTTACTATGGCAAGCATCCCAATTATCATTTCAAATGACCTGTCTACCATTATCGAGACCACTCTTTCCGGTCCTACTCCCTTATCTCTCAGCATGCTAGCAAGTGACAATACTTTTCTATTTAGCTCGCCATAGCTCATGGATTGGTTATGGAAAACAATCGCTTCTTTATCCGCATTTTCTGTTACTTGGTAGTCAAATAACGCTTGCATAGTAAACTTTTCATCTAGTGGAACATTCGTGTTGTTAACGTTTTCGATTAGTATCTTTCTTTCCTTTTCTCCTACTAACTCTAACTCATTTATCGAAATATCTGGGTTTGCCATAAGCTGATCTACTATACCAACAAAATGATCCTTTACCCGTACAGCCGCTTCTCGATCATAAACACCGTCATTATAGTCAAATACAATCGTAAGTGCTTCACCAGATAATACTTTTAAATTAAAGCTGTAGTTCGTCTCTTCCACTGCCTTTGACTCGCCAAGCTGAAATCCTGACCTGGCAAGAATTCCATGATTAATTGCCTCAAGATCCAATGGATAATTTTCAAATACCATCAGTGAATTAATTAATCCAGATTTTATTTCAGTATTTTTTTGAATATCAGCTATCGAGACATAGCGATAGGCCTCATTCTCATCAAAATCAGCTTTAATTTTCGTAATCATATCATGATAAGTTTCACCTGCGGTTGTCTGGACCCGTAATGGTATCGTATGGATAAACAAACCTACCATCTTATTCATTTGCTCCATTGCCGTGGTTCTCCCAGAATCAATGAACCCGAAAACGACATCTTGCACATTATTATAGCGCTGTAGTAAGATGGCCCAAATGCTTTGTAAAATAGTATTCACGGTGACGTTATTTTCCATTGCAAATTTTTTTAGCTGATTCGTTCTCTTACCCAGATTTAGAACGAGCTCTTGCGCTCTTCCAGGATTGATAGTAGCTTTTTTAAAAGGAATGTCCACATAGTGATTGTAACCTTCTAAATAATTTGACCAAAATTGCAATGCCCGTTCCTTATCCTGTTGCTTTAGCCAATCAAGATAGCATTTAAATGGAACTGGCTTTTCAGATAATGGGTCTGTACCAATCATACAATGGTTATAAATCTGAAATAGCTCCTGACTAATAATACCGAAGGACCACCCATCTAGAATAATATGATGGTTACTTAAGATTAAACGATACTCCTCTTTAGCAAGCTTTACGATAAAAAGTCTAATTAAGCTATCCTGCGATAAATCAAAACCTCTCACTCTATCTTCTTTAATCAATTGCTGAACATAATGCTGTTGATTTCCATTCATATCGCTTATATCTTGATAATGGATTTCAGGCTTTCTCTTCTTATAAACTACTTGCATATTATCCCTAAAATTACTGCTATCGAAACCTGTTCGTAAGCTATCATGACGAGATACTAGCTCTTGAAAGCTTCTCTTAAAGCAGTCAACATCAATATCACCTATAATGGTAAGCAACATGCTTACATGATACGCTTCTCCACTATCTGATAACGAATGGAAAATCAAACCTTCTTGCATTGGTGTGAGCGGATAAATACTTTTTATATTATCCATGACATGTTGATATGGTTCTAATTCCTTTAATGATATCGCCTCATCTGTAATATCCGAAACCGTAATTTCTACGTTTTCCCTCGATACACAATGGGAAATAATCAATTTGATTTGATCCATGTAGTCTTGTAACAACTGTTCCATCGATTCATCATGAAACTCTTCCCTACTATAGTTTAGGGTTAGATTAAATTCGCCATTTAAGACATAGCCCACAAAATCCAATGGATACAATCGTATACTATTCCTACTAATGGATTCACCGCCTTTAATTTCAGATAATGTAAAGTTTTCACCAGATATTTCCTGATCAAATTGTCCTAAATAATTAAAGCTAACCTCGGGTTGCATTGCTTCCTTTAACTCATACTTGGATAAGTACTTTAGGATTCCATAACCTATCCCTTTATTAGGTATTCTTCGTAATGTATCCTTGGTCCCAGCAATGACCTCTTCCAGTTGGTCATACTTATTTAAGACCACTGGATACTGACTGGTGAACCATCCTACTGTTCTAGTAATATCTACCTCGTCCAAAAGTTGCTCCCTACCATGTGATTCTAAATTTAATAATAGTTTGTCCGATTGGTTAAACGTTCCTAGAGTAAGGACTAAAGCAGCTAGTAAAATATCATTTATTTCCGTAGAATAGGCCCTATTTACTTTTGTTAAAAGATCATGAGTGAAATCACGATCTAATACGACAGTTTTATGACTTATTGTATGACCACTTGGGCTTTGGGTCTCTTTGTTTCGTTTCACCCTTTTCATATCATGGCCATGCAACCCCCGCCAATATTCTAGTTCTTTCCTCATGGGATAACTAGTTGCAAATTTGTTTTGTTCAAGAGCCCATTCTTTAAATGATGTGGTTTTTGGTGGTAGCACGGTTTCTTTTTGATGTTTTAGCCCACTATATATAGCATCAAAGTCTTCAACGATAATTCTCCAAGATACGGTATCAACAAGTAAGTGGTGAATCACGATTAGTAGATGGTCACCTTTGTCCGTTTTAAATAATCCCAATTTAACTAAAGGACCCTTCTCCAAATCCATGCTTGACTGTAAATCCGTACTTAGGTTATAGATTTCATCATTGGAAACCTCTCTACCAGTTAAATCATAAACAACTAAATCATAGTGCTTTTCTGTTCGTTCATTTAATTGTTGCTTCTTGTCTATAAAGACAGCTCTTAGTATGTCATGATGTTTTACGATGGTGTCAAAAGCTATCTGTACCCACTGTTGGTTAAAACCTTCTTTACTATAAAGCATCAGCTCTTGGTTAAAATGATTTTTCACTAATTTTTCCTGATTAAAAAACCATTTCTGAATTGGTGTTAACTCAACTTCACCTTTCACTTCATCTTGAGCGATTATCTTATTATCTTTTTTAACATATTCTATGAGTTCTTTAATGGTGGGATTTGCTGCTAATCTTTTTAGCTCCATAGAATAACCTTCATTCCTCATACGAGCTATTATTTGTATTCCTTTGATAGAATCTCCACCAAGACTATAGAACGTTTCATCGGTTCCAATGTTCTTAACACCCAATACACTTTCCCAAATCGAAGCAATGACTATTTCCGCCTCTTCTAGTGGGGCATTATCGTTTTTCACTGTATTCGTTAATCTTTTAGGTATTGGCAACTTTTTCTTATCTAACTTTCCGTTAGGACTAAGTGGTAACGCGGTCATTTTTATGAACCAAGCAGGTATCATGTATTCTGGTAAATATCTTTTAAGTTCACTTTTAATGTCATCTTCACGGTAATCCTTTTCCAGACTAAAATAGGCACACAGATACTTATCGCCTTGTTCTTCTCTGCATACGACTGCTGCTTCCTTTACACCCTTAAGTTTCATGAGCGTATTTTCTATCTCTCCTGGTTCAATTCGGAAGCCTCTTATTTTTACTTGTTGATCCATCCTTCCTAAGAATTCAATATTCCCATCCGGCAACCATCTTGCCTTGTCTCCGGTTCGATACATCTTCTGTCCAGGTATATACGGATTGTCAACGAATTTCTCAATATTTAATTCTTCCCTATTACGATAACCTCTTGCTAATCCATCACCCGAAAAACAAAGTTCTCCTTCCATACCAATCGGGACTATTCGGGAGTTACTATCCAAAATATATGCTGTCGTATTGGATATGGGTTTGCCTATTGGAACCAACTTTGATTCATCTACGATGGAATGAATAGGATAAATGGTAGAATATGTTGTATTTTCAGTTGGTCCGTACGCATTTAATAGCATGAGATCAGGTACTTCTTTTTTAATCCTATTTACATATTTAGGATGCAATACTTCACCACCAGTGATTAAAGTGGTTAGCCCATTAAAAATACTTGGATTCACTTCACACATTTTATGGAACAGTGCAGTAGTCAAAAACATAACCGTAATCTCGTTGGATTTCAGATAATTTTCCAAAAGAGAATGGTCAAGTATTGTATCTTGTTTGCTGATATGTAAGGATGCTCCATTCAGGAGGGTACCCCAGAATTCAAATATCGATGCATCAAACGTAATGGATCCAGTCTGTAATAGCCGATCATTTTCTGTTATATCGAGATAATTCGTTTCTTTCACCAACCTGGCAATACCTTTCTGGCGTAATTCTACCCCTTTTGGTTTACCAGTTGTTCCAGAAGTATAAATGACATAAGCTAGACTATTTGCATGATTTGTTTGGTTAGGATTACTTCTTTTAGCGCTATACGCACCCTTCTGTAAAATATTCAAACACTTCAAACCATCTCTACTAAAGCTTGGATTATTTGTATCGGTCAAAATTATTTGGACATCACAATCATTTAACATATATTGTATTCTGTCCTCGGGGTAGTCTGGATCAATCGGTAGATATGCCCCTCCAGCTTTTAGAATTGCCAACATACCTATTATCATCTCTAAGGAACGCTCCACCATCATGCCAATAATATGGTTCTCTTCAACCCCTTGTTCTATCAATGAATGCGCTAATCTATTAGCCTTGTGATTTAGTTCCTTATACGTTAAACGTTCATTTTGATAAACAACTGCCGTATGATTTGGTGTCTTCTTGACCTGTTCTTGAAACAGTTCTGCCAACGTTCTATTATCGGGATATGGGGTCTTTGTTTGATTGAAAGAAAATAAAATCGTATTCTTTTCTCCTGGATCAATTAAATCGATTTCTTGTACTTTTACCAAACTTTTTTGAATTACTTGATCCACAATCCATTCAAAAGCGTTTTTAATTTTCAAGACATTTTCTGTGGAGTACACCTTTTCGTTGTATAAAAACTTAATTTCTATTGCTTCTTTCGGAGTTACCACGACGGTGAAGTTATAGTTTGTTTCATCCATGCCCGTGTCATGAAATATTGATTTTCCACCATCAAGTAGCTTTAAATCATTTTTTCGTTGAATAACTTCGATTAATTCGGACTCATCCAGTGGAAAGTTTTCGAATACAAAGAGACTATTTATTAGTTCGTTTTTGAGCTCACTTGTATTCTGGATCTCAGCTAGACTTAAATACTCATAGCGATGGTTTTTAATAATTCCCCTGCTCACCGTCTGAAGGAGTTCTGTAAACGAAGTATCATTTGTTATCCGAACTCTTAATGGAACAGTATTAATAAATAGTCCAAGGATGCTTTCAACCCCCACTATTTCTGCATTTCTACCGGACACAACATAGCCATACACGATATCTTCACTAGTCGCATACTTTTGAAGTAGAATCGCCCATACACTTTGCATCACCGTATTTAAGCTTACTTTATTTTTCCGGGCTAATTCTTCAATGAATTTTGTTTGCTTCCTATCTAGTTTCCAACTTAATTCATGGTTAACAATCTCATTATTTTTATTTTCTTCTGTAAACGGGAGATGAACAGCGGATGTAAGCCCGTTTAAATAATCTCGCCAATACGCTTGTGCCTGTTCTTTGTCTTTCGTTTTTAACCAAGTGATATAATCACTATATGGTCTTATATCCTTCAAATTAGCAGGATATCCATGCTTTAATTCGTGGTAAATCTTAAACAACTCGCTTACTATTATGCTGATACACCAGCCATCCATCAAAATATGATGGGCATTAAAAATGATACAATAACGATTATCCATCATTTTCACTAATACTAGTTTTATTAGGTTATCACGGCTTACGTCGAATTGTTTTTTCTTCTGTTGTTGTAGGAAGGTATCTAGATATTCTTCTTTATTCACCTGTAGATTGGAAATATCTAAATAGCTAAAATCAGCTTGTCTACTTTTAAAAACAACCTGTAAATTTTGCTTGAACGACATGTAATCAAAAACAGTTCGTAAGCTATCATGTCTGTCTATTATTAGATGGAATGCTTTTTCTAATAGTTTCTCATCTAATGAACCTTCTAATTGAATAGAAGAGACTATATTGTAAGGATCGTCTTCCTCCATTAACGCATGATACAAAATTCCTTCCTGCATCGGTACTAGTGGATAGATCTTTTGTATATTTCCTAAATCATCCCCATACGATTTCAATTCCTCAAATGAGATATCCTCTTCTGTTAGATCTGTAATCGTTCTATTCTTGCCTTCTATTTTCTGACAGTGTTCCATGATGGCAAGGAGAGAGACCCGGAAATACTTTGACAACCCTTCCATTGTTTCATCATTAAATGCTTCATTATGATAGGTTATGAGAACTTTCAAACTACCATCTCTCATCTCCCCTATAATGGTTAATGGATAAAGACTCGGATTGGATTCCATCTTCACTGTCTTAAATATCTTTTTTGTTTCAGCTAGCTCTTCCTGACTATAATAGTTGAATAGGATCTCCGGTTTTAATGTGACATTCGATCTTGCCTTAATTAAACCATAAGACAAACCATTGTCTGGTATTTTTCTTAGCGTATCCTTTGTATATTTGATGGTGTCCGAAATATCCTGATACGTTTTTAATAGTACTGGAAATGTAGATGTGAAATTCGCAACCGTTCTACTAACATCCATATTTTTTATCCAATTTCTATTATTCGCTTCTAAGCTGATTAATGTATTTTCTTCATTTGTCCAATCACTGATTGTCATCGTTAGAGCAGCTAATAATAGCTCTCTAGTTTCCGTATTATAAACGTTATTCACGTTTTCCAGCACATCAGTTTCCTGTTTACTAAGTTCAAAAACCTGCTGCGAGTGATGTGATGGTGAGTCGATTTGAACTTTCATTATTCTCTCCCCCCAACACGATTATTAGTTACTTGTGAACATCCTCTATTATTTTTTATTTATTGAAGTGAGCCTTTCCCATTTCTAGGCAAAGGCTTAATACCTATTGCACCCATATCATTCCAATGTTCTAACTGTTTGGTTATATAATGAGAATCGGCATAGTCATGGAGTTTATTGGACCACTCTTTATAGGAGGTCGTTTTAGCCAAAAACTTTATTTCCTCTCCCTTTGTAGCCTGGGTATAACCTCTTTCTAAATCTTCCATCAAAATATTCCACGATGTAGCGTCCATTAATAAATGATGAATCGCTAAGAAAAGGTAGTCTCCTAACGTCGTTTTAAATACGCCTATTTTAACTAATGGACCAGAGAACAGCTCCATATTTCCCCTGATTTCACTACATTTATCCAACATTTCCTCGTAGCTTACAGAAGTAAACACATTCCACTCGTATAGATTGCCCTCCATCCCACGATTCAATTGAAGCACGTTGTCTCCGAATGACTTATACATCATTCGTAATGCATCATGATGAATCATCATGTTATCGAAGACCTTTTTGAGTACATCTGTCTGAATCCCATCTTCTTTAAAAAGAATTACCGATTGACAACTAGCAGTTGATTTATGATGTCCTTCATCGAAGAAGGTCTGTTGAAATGGAGTTAGAACAACTTTTCCTGTAATCATTTCCTGATTATTCACTTGATTAGCAACTACTTCGGCTAGTTGTTTTACTGTCGGATACTCATAAACCTGTTCCACTTCTAAGTGAATTCCTATTGACCGCAACCTTGAAACTAACTGCACTGCTTTTATGGAGTCGCCTCCTAAACTAAAGAAATCGTCATTAATCCCTGCCCGTTTGGTACGTAATACCTTCATCCACGTATCGAATAGTAATTCTTCCGTTTTAGTATTCGGTGCTTCTGATACAACTCCTGTTTCGAGTTCATCTGTTGGCTCTGGCAAAGAAAGCTTGTCCACTTTTCCATTTAACGTATATGGCAATTTCTCAATTGGTATAAAATGTGCTGGCATCATATAGTCTGGTAATGCTCTCGAAATAAGACTTCTTAATTCAGGGAGTAACATTTTCTCATTAAAAATGACATAGGCACATAATATGGCTTCCTCCCCGACCTTCCTATCGACCACAACAGCTTCGTTAATCCGTGGGTCTTTTACTAATTGGCTCTCTATTTCTCCCAGCTCGATTCGATGACCCCTTATTTTGACTTGATTATCTTTTCTCCCTAAAAATTGAATCGTACCATCGCTTGTCCATCTAGCTAAATCCCCTGTTCGATACATACATTCTCCAGGAATTAGTGGGTTTCCTTCAAAATTTTGTAATGTTAATTCATCCTTATGTATATAGCCCCTGCCAACTGCCTCTCCCGATATATAAAGTTCTCCTGGAACCCCTATTGGTAACAGCGACTTTTTGTCATTCAAAATAAGAACTCTACAATTCGAAAGCGGCTTTCCAATAGTAATTGATTCACCATTTATTAATTCCTTCACCGTTGCCCATATGGTAGCTTCTGTCGGACCATACATATTGTAAATTTTTGCATTCGATAGTTTTCTAAGGTCATCAAAGACCTTATATGGTAGTTCCTCCCCACCAATACATACTGTCCTAACACTTTGGAGATAATTACCACCATTGTCGTCATTCCGTATCGAGTCAATTAGTAACTTTAATCGAGACGGGGTGACTTGAAGAACATTAATTTCGTTTCTATAAATGATTTCTTTTAAATGTAGTAAGTCATTTTGTTCTCGGTTATTCAAAAGGTAAATTTGCATTCCTTTTGTTATTGGAACAAATAATTCAAGTCCAAAAATATCAAAACTGAATGTGGTCAAACACAAAACACGGTCGCTCACATTAAATGCGACTTTATCAGTGACAGCTTTAACAAAACTAGCTAAATTCCTATGTTCAATCATGACTCCCTTTGGTTTTCCAGTTGAGCCAGATGTATAAATGACATATGCCAAATGCTGAGGACTGATATCAACTTCAAGATTTTCCTTCTCTCTACTCGTTACATTCTCCACATCCATGCATATATGTTGAATGGAAGACGCATATTTTTCTTGTAATGTTTTCTCGGTCAGCATAATATTGCATCCGCTATCCATTAACATATAACGAATTCTTTCTTCAGGATAATCCGCATCAATTGGTAAATATGCCCCTCCAGCTTTTAATACGCTCAGGATACCAACTAGCATATCGAAGGACCGGTCTACCATAATGCCTACAATGGTCTCCGGGCGTACCCCTTTCTCCTGTAAAAGCCTCGCCAACTGATTCGCCTTCTCGTTTAATTCTCGGTAACTCATTCGATTATTCTCAAAAACAATCGCTGTTTGATTTGGTGTCTTTTCCGCCTGTTCTTCAAACCATTGTACGACGGTCTTTGTTTCCACTTTAAACTGCTCTATCTTATTATTAAATTCATACAACAATTTATCCTTCTCAACGAAATCGACTATTTCAATGTCCCCAAGCTTCATCTCATCCGTACCCTCTTGCTGTATGACTGCTAAAATATTTTTAAAGTATTGACTCCATCTTTTAATTGTTTCTTCTTTGAACAGATCAGTTTTATACGTCAAACTGATATCAAAAGCCCCATTCTCTTCAAGGATTTCTAAGGTTAAGTCAACATCTGAAAACTGATTTTTGAAATCATGAGCACCTATTTCCAAATCTTTAATTTTAAGTGATCTTTGATCTGTCTTTTCATATATAAACATCGTATTTATAAGTGAAGTATGATTACTTTTCTCGCTATTTATATCACTGACGAGATCCTGATACGGATAATATAAATGGGAGTAAGCTTCTAAGCAACTTTGCTTTACTTCAGCAATACATTCTTTCAGTGTTTTATTATCAGAAAGAAGATTCTTGAGTACAATCGTATTCGTGAACATTCCAATAGTAGTATCAAACGGACCTGCAGCTCTAGTTGTTGCTGGCGTTCCTATTAATATATCTTCATTTCCTGATAATTTTTTAAGTAATAAATTAAACGCAGCTACTAAAAGCATAAAAACGGAACACTGATGTTTTCCAGCTGTGACTTTTAAACGATTAACCAAATCATGCTCAACCTTGTCATGGACCGTAGCTGCTAAGAAACTCGCTTCCTTTGAAGCTGGAAAGTCTGTTGGCAGCTGTAGTGCATGAACATTACCAGATAATTTATCCAGCCAGTATCCCTTATCCTGTTCCATTTTTTCTGACCGTAAATAGTTTTGTTCCCATCGGGTAAAATCCCTGTACTGGCTCGTAATAGGGGCTAGAGACTGACCTTCAAACTGTTGAATTAGCTCTTGTACAAAGATATTCATTGAGATTCCATCAGCTATGGTGTGATGAAAATGAAAGATTAGTAGGCCCGTGTCATCACCATTTTCGATAACAGAAACGTTAAAGAGTGGGGCTTTCCCTAGATCAAATGGTTTCATAGTTGCTTGAATTAGGTCATCTAATGGTTCATTTTTCCTTGTTACTTTTTCTATTTTAAAATCAACCTGTGGGATAATTTCTTGCTTAAAATCACCATCCTCTACATAGAATTGTGTTCGTAAGCTTTCATGCCGCTGTAGGATTGCTGAAATAGCTTGATTCAATGTAGGGATATCAAGTTCTCCTTTATATGTTAGAACCGATACAATGGTATTTGGATCTCCTTCACTTACTAAACTCTGGGCATATAAACGCTGTTGTACAGTTGACATTGGTAGAACTTGTGATTGAATTGTTTCATTAGGTGTGCTCATACTGGATTCTATTTTATTTGAGGGAGGTGTTGGTACGATTCCGAAATAACCAGCCTCTCTCATTTCTTCTACTGTACGGATAATCGCAGAGATAATCGATTCGATATCTTTCTCTGAATGTTCCGTTGAAATGAAACAATTTCTCCCCTCCCATACATAAATACCTTTTTCAAGTAATCCGTAAAAGAATATTTCAAAATCGCCTTGAAAAACAAAACGAAACAATGATCCGAAATGAACGACCTTCATCGGGATTTCATTTTGTTGAAAGTAGGTATTTATTCGGGTGACAAAACGGTCTGTTTTTTCGTTAAGTGTCGTATATAAATGGTTTTGATTTTCCTTAATATGATTCAATGTTGCGGTTGCTGCAGCCATTGCCATCGGATGATGTGAAAAAGTTCCAGCGACAAATGTTCTTTTTTTCTCGCTAGGTGGTACCGAGTCATCGCCAAATTGCCACATTCCACCATCAATACTATCGAGATACTTTGCTTTTCCTGAAACAACTCCAATAGGCATGCCGCCGCCAATGACCTTACCATAGGTTACAATATCCGCTTGAATATCGAAATATTCCTGCGCGCCTCCTGCTCGGATACGGAAACCGGTTATAATTTCATCAAAAATCAATGCAATATCACGTTGTTCCGTTATTTTCCGTAAATCCAAAAGAAACTCATGAGGTTGAACATCAGGCTTTCTACTTTGAACCGTTTCCACTAATACTCCGGCAATATCATTAGCATTATTTTTAATATAATCCAATGCATTTTCATCATCGTATGGAAGGATGACAAGGTCACGAACCATACTATCGAGAATTCCAGGTGCTAAGGGAATCGAATTTGGTGTGCCATCAGCTTCATAGGAAGGTAAACCTAGTAAACCATCATATGTTCCATGATAAGAGCCTGCAAAAACAACGATTTTTTTCTTCCCAGTAATGGCACGGGCAATTCTTACTGCGACCATATTTGCCTCTGTTCCAGAATTATAAAAGGCAACTCGTTCTACCCCAGTAAGCTCACTAATTAACTCTGCTACATTACCTGCCAGTCTACCCATCGGTCCTAATGGCATACCGTGATTCAATTCTTCTTTTAATGCCTCATTTACAAATGACGGATTATGACCAAATAAACTCACCCCGAATCCCATGGTTAAGTCTAGTAAGCTATTACCGTCAATGTCTTCGATTTTGGATCCATTTCCTTTTTCCGCAACAATTTGATAAATCATTTCCTTGAACAAAGGGCGAAATCCTGCAACATTTCTATTGTTTGCATATACATTTCGATAATGCTGTGTATTTTCTTTTGATTTAAGAAAATAACGTACATATTTCTCCTCTACATTTTTTATGTAGCTTTGCTTCAGGCTGTCTATACGTACCTCTTTCAAGCTCATCTTTTTATAAGGAACAAAAGTCGTATCATCTCTAACCATCTGCTTATGAGAATTTAATGTTTTCGGGGTCTTCTGTTTTACTTGTTCCACCTGAACGTTACTGTTATTAACCTGCTCTAGTTTAACTGTCTCTGTCATATTCTTGATAATCTCAAGCTGACCATCCATAATCTGTATTTGCTTATTAAATATGTCCTGAATTGGTCCGATAGTATGAAGTGCGACAGAATCACCGGAACTATTGGCGTTCCGATATTCCTTCTGATGGTCCCCTTCCATAATTCCAGTGACAACTTCAGGAATCACCTCTTCGGAAGTTTCAGTTATCTCTAGATTTGGGACTTCCATGGAACAATCAGTCAGGGAGATGTCCGCATGGTCAACTATATAGCTAGCAATCTTCTCCACTGTGTCTAGATTGGTAAAAAAGTCATTTAACGATATATTCACATGATACTTACTATCAATTTGTTTATTTAGCGATACTAAAACTAACGAATCAAAACCTAACATAAATAAATTTAAATCGTCTTCTATTTCATCGAGTTCTAACCAGGTTAAGACCCGAATCATTTCTTTTATTTCTAATTTTATTTTATCTAATTGATTCCCTTTATCCTGTTCGGGATGTTCGACTGTTGTCTTGTTCGATACTAGCTGTTCCTCCCGTGGATTGGAATTATTCTTCATATGGTTCACCTCACGCCAAAGCTTTTTCCTTTGAAATGGATAGTTAGGAATGATTACACTACGATTTTGATAAAATGAATGGAAGGTTGTCCAATCAAAATCAAATCCTTTTACATATAACTTAGAAACCGAAGCAAACAATTGATTATAATCCGCTAACCCTTTTCGGAGTGATGGTAAAAAGTCAACTTCCTTATCCTTAATACTTTGATGAGCGAGACCACTAAGGGTAGCATCACCACCAATTTCAATAAAGGTATCCACACCAAGTTTTCTCGCTTGATGAATAGATTCTTGAAAATTCACACATTTCGAGAGGTGCTCCACCCAGTATTTTTTATTTCCTAATGTTTCTATATTTTCTACCTTTCCAGTGATGGTCGATATCATCGTAACATGAGGGTGTGAAAATTTAATTTCACCAATTTCATTGTGATATACCCCTTCATACTTGGTCATCAATTTAGAATGGTATGGATGAGGAATGTCCAATTTATTAATAAAGACTCGATGCTTTTCTTGTATTGCACGAACAACCCTATCTACCTCTTGGCTTGGACCAGAGATTGTAACATTCTCTGGCGCATTAATCGCCGCAATCGAAACATGTTTACAGCCACTTTCTTCGATGGCATGTTTTACGTTCTCTTCATTAGTAAGAATGCCGAGCATCTTCCCATCAATGTCTATCGAATCCATCATTTTTCCACGCTGGGCTATCATCTTAATTGCATCTTTCAGGCTAATAAGCCCTGCATAACATGCTGCTGTATACTCGCCAATACTATGCCCAATCACAGCATAAGGTTTAACTCCCAATGTATCCCACCATTTTGTCAGAGCATATTCAATAGAAAATATGATCGGTTGGGAATAGAGTGGCGAATTCATCCATTGTGGGTCTTCACCATAAATCGCTTCTATTATTGATATAGAAAGAATGTTATTAAATTCTTCATTACATACATCTAATGCCTTTCTAAACGGGTCTGATGATAAGTAAAGGTCTTTTGCAATTTCTTTATAGATGGAGCCTTGTCCAGTAAATAAAAAGGCAATTTTATGATTACTTTTTTTCACTTTATTTGCTATCGTCCCCTGTTCACTTGTTAACGCTTTTTCGATTTTATCCACCAATTCTTCTCTACTTTTTCCAACGATGGAAAATCGGTAATTTAAAAAAGATCGACTTATATTTGTGGAATAAGCAATATCCCTAATACTTTTTTCGTCCTTATCTTTAATAAATTCTTTTATAACACTTAAATAATCTCTTAATGCAGTCTCATTTTTAGCCGATAATGTCATCAATTGAACAGGGAGCATACTCCTGTTCTCTTCCCTACGTATGGTGGGTGGTTCTTCTAAGATTGCATGAGCCAACGACCCACTAAAGCCGAATGAGCTAATTCCTGCACGGCGAACTTTTCCATTCTGTGGCCACTCCATCAATTGATGGACTACCTGTGTTTTATCCCAATTAATATTCGGATTAGGATTATGAAATTGAATACTTGCTGGTATCTTTTTCTTCTCCATTGCCATGATTACTTTAATGAGACTTGCCATACCTGAGGCAGCCTCTAAATGGCCAAGGTTTGATTTGACAGAACCAATTAATAGCTTGTCTTTTTTATTTTTGAAAACCTCAGATATAGCTTGTACTTCAATTAAATCACCCAGTGGCGTACCAGCACCATGAGTCTCTATATAGTCGATGTCTTCAGCAGCCAATCCTGCATTAGTCAATGCCTGACTAATGACACGCTGTTGAGAAATCCCATTAGGGGCAGTATAACCGTTCGATTTCCCATCCTGCCCCAAAGCAACACTTTTCACTATAGCTTTCACATCATCACTAGCCATTTTTGCATCTTCTAATCGCTTTAGTATGATGACACCGCAACCTTCTCCTCTTCCAAATCCATCCGCTGTTTCATCAAACGGCTTACATCTACCGTCTTTAGAAAGGCCACTATATTTAGATAGACCAATAAACGACTCCGGTGATAATAATAAATTCGCACCACCAACGATAGCCATGTCACACTGATGATTCTGCAAGCTTTCCACAGCAGCATTTAAAGCGGTAATGGTAGATGAACAGGCTGTATCACTAGTTATTGCCGGGCCTGTAAAGTCATAGAAGTAGGCTAATCTCCCCGCTGCTGAGCTAAGTGATACACCTGTTGTAGAGTAAGGTGTAATATCAGATGTATTACCAGAAAACAATTCAGCATTCGCATACTCATATGAATTTATCCCAATAAAAACGCCAGTTCTACTACCCTTGATTTCATCCATATTTATTGCTGAATTTTCCATTGCTTCCCAGCTAACCTCTAATAACAATCTGTGTTGTGGATCGATTGAACTTGCTTCGATTGCCGTTAGCCCAAAATGGGAATTATCAAAGGCTTTAATATCGCCTTTTAAAAAGGAACCGTAGGATGTAACCATCTTCCCTTCCTCTTCCGGGTTATTACTATAATATTGTTTATAATCAAATCTATCTTCTCTTATTTTTGTAACGGTATCTAAACCATTCTCTAGTACTTTCCAGAAGCCTTCTGGATTGGAAGCCTCACCTGGAAAGCGACAAGAATACCCTATTACAGCAATAGGTTCTTTGTTCTTTTGTTTATTAATTTCTTGGGATAGATTCTCAATTTTTTCTGCTGCTTTTTTTAGGGCTGTTTTGTACTTGATCACTTGTTCTTCCATAATCTCATCTCCAAATTAAATTCTTACAGGACAAAGAAATAGATTGCATAACAAGCATTAGTAGATTGATGGGATTAATTCTCCTTATCCTATCCCCCTGCAGATATATAGTGAAAATTACTCCACGCTTTTTAGGGATTCAATCATATTGATTTTAGTTACTTTTCGTCGGAGCAATACATTCGAAATGATCGTTAATAAGAATGTAAGGGCGATTGCCAAACCAATTGTACCTAATCCAAGCCTGTCTGGAATCTGTTGACTGGAGCTGGACAATGCTTGAACAACCAGTTCGTACACAAAACCACTAATTGGTAAGGCTATCAAAACTGCAAAAGTAGTTAAAATAATATTTTCAACAAATATAAGCCTATTTATTTTATTTCTTTGATATCCTAAAACCTTTAAGGTAGCAAGTTCGCGTGTTCGTTCATAAATATTGATGGATGATATAGTAAATATCGCACCAAAAGACAGTACTACTGCACACAGGATGAATATAATAAACACTGGATTATTCTGCTCGATAATGTTGTCTACGGATTTTTTTATATCACTCTTATCAGAAATTAATTCGACAGAAGGATTCGACTCAAAATAAGTATGAATATTTTCCTTATTTGCATCACTATCCGCTTGAACTAGCAATGAAGTTGGTTGGAACTGCATTCCAAGACTAAGTAGATACTCCGGTGTACTGTAGAAGGATGGATTTGTATATTGTGTCGATATTTTTGCTACAGTTACATCAATCAATTGCCCTCCCATATCAGGAGCTATTAGTTTAACTTTTATCGTATCGCCCTCTGAAATATTATACTTATCAGCATAGGATTGCGGTACGAGTACTCCCGAATCATCCAAAGCAATTTGATTATTCTCGGTATCAAAAAAATGAATCAGATTGTTTTCCGTTTCCGTAACAAGTAACGTTGCATTTTTTTCGTCCTTAAAATCTACAAATTCAATTGGAATAGTGGCCAGTGAAAAATAACTATCCACTTCTGGTGGTAGATTAGTAGTATCTACCTCTCCCTTATAATCCACTTTAAAATCATATTGATATACCTTGTTTATCTGCGCAGCAATCGACTGCATGGAATTTTCAAATCCAAAAGCAGTAATTAATAAGATTACACAGACGATTACACCAAAGGAGCTGGTTAAGGCTTTCTTTTTATTCAGGAAAATATTTCGTAAAATTAATTTATTACCATAGGATAGTCTTTTCCATAAACCTACCACTCTCTCCACCATGATTTTCTTCATTTTTTTTGGTGGCTTCGGTCGTAATGCTTGTGCTGCACGTTCCTTCAATATACTTCTTCCACTTAAGTAACACGCAATTACCCCAAAAACGATGGAAACAATAACTGGTGGAAATATCGTATAAAATGAAACGGATAAGTTAAAATTAGGCAAGGAATAGGTTTGTTCAATAACCGAATTAAGTACATTAACAAGTGTAAAAGCAGTGATTAACCAACCGATTACCGAGCCCACGATACCTACCAATATAGGGTATCCCATATAGTGTATGAGAATGTTTCTATCATTCACTCCTAAAGCTTTCATCACTCCTATTTGATTTCTCTGGGAGTCAATTACTCGAGACATGGTAAGAAAAATGGTGACTGCAGCAACCATAAAAAGGATTAGTGGAGCAACCGTACTCATTAACCCATTATTCGTTATCGTTACATTGATAGCTGAATAGCTAACTGCTCGTTCTTTATTGACTTGATATAAGTATGGAAGTTCTTTTGAATAATCTTCTATTGCCGTACTAATCTGCTCACTACTATAACCTTCTATTGCATCAATAATCAATTCATTGTAATAAAAACTGCCCGCGATTTCTTCTATACGTTCTTCATGAATATAGGCTACACCATGTGTTTTGTGGTCTGGTAGAACAAGGGATGGGTCCTCAATATTAAATGCATGCTCCACGTTTTCACCAAAGCCACTAATAATAAACTCAAAGCTTCCTTCCTCATGATGAATCGTAACCTGATCGCCAACCACATAGTCGTGCTCTTCCCCATAGCGGGCATCTAATAAAATCTCTTCCTTACTAGATGGAATAGTACCACTTGTAACGGCGATCGTGTTAATCTCATTCCCTTGAGGAATGGAATGGACTTTCAAGCTCGCTTTATATCCATCAAAGGTCTGATTCGCATCAAATGTATAGCGTCCCTCGATTTTATTAATCCCATCCATCTCCTGCATGGAAGATATGTCGCCCTCCGTAATACTGCTGTAGTGAACATTGAAATCTGCTAAATTATGCTCTTGAAAATAGTTATCTGTATAATCACTAAGGTCTTTACTAATTGTGATTAGTCCTGCATAAAAGAACGCACCTACTGCAATAACGAGCACAATGGTAATAAACTGTCCGATAGACTCCCTTATATCTCGTAATAACTTTAATAGTAATTTCTTCACTACCACTCAATCCCCTCTATGCTTTGTTTCACATCATTGGTAGTTATTTCTTCTATTTTTCCACTTTTCACTTTAATAACCCGGTCAGCAATAGGGGCGATGGCAGCATTATGGGTAATCAGAACAATACATTTTTTCGTTTCCTCGTTTACATCTTGTAGTAACTTTAATACCGATTTACTAGTCTTATAATCTAATGCACCGGTCGGCTCATCACAAAGTAACAGTAATGGATTTTTCGTAACCGCTCTTGCTATGGCAACTCTTTGCTGTTCACCTCCAGACAGTTGGGAAGGAAAGTTGTTTAAACGTTCACTAAGTCCAACTTTGTCCAATATATCATTTGCGTCCAAATGGTTTTTACACACCTCTGAGGCAAATTCTACATTTTCTAGTGCTGTCAAATTAGGAATAAGATTATAAAATTGAAAGACAAACCCTACATCCTCCGCCCGAAATGTTGTTAATTTATTTTCATTATATTGAGTAATGTTATTTCCATGAACAATTACTTCTCCCGAGGAGACAACGTCCATACCGCCAAGGATATTTAAAATAGTACTTTTACCAGCACCACTTGCTCCTAGTATGACGACGAATTCTCCCTCATATATTGAAAAATCTACCCCATCTAAGGCTTTGATAGTCACGTCACCAAGTTGGTATTCTTTTGTTACATTTTTGAACTCGATTAATTTCTTCTTTTCCACTTCAGCATCTCCCAGTTTAGTAGAATTGTTACTTTCCATTCGTGTAGCCTCATTACGTACGTCCTGTTTAATTTTCACTTTTATACTCATATTCACTCAAACCCTTTTCCGTAACTACCAACTTTTAACGGAGTTACTTAAATTAGTCACCGCTTTTAGAAAAACTCGCATTCGCTCGTCTTTTAACGAATGTGTTAGTTTTACTATACGTGCGGAAAGTTTTTATACTTTCCTATCTACTAAGAAAGAAAAGTGGAATAGTGTAATCTTTCTATTCCACCCTATTAATAAACCCGTATTTGACTATTCATATGGCAAGATGTAATCACTTAAAAAAATATAGGTATTATCTTAGCTATTCTGTTTTTTAATCAATTAGAGAATTAATTTCTAACAATAAATCCTCTACTGATTCGTCTTCATCTTTTTTCTTTTTATTGTCAGAATTAGTTTCTGGAAACATCTGCTTCAAAATATAGTCATTTATACTTACTAGTGTTGGATAGTTATAGAAAACGGAAATATCGATATCTACTTTTGTTAATTTAGTAATTTCTGTTTTCATAGAAAAAATCATTAACGAATCGGCACCCTGTTCCGTGATTGGTATATCCACCTGAATGGATTCGTCATCCGTGTATCCTAATATAGTTGAAATGACAGATTTTAATCTGGCAAGTAAAAATTCATGTCTTTCCTCATGGTTTAATTTCTCAAGCTCCACGGAAATACGCATTGCTTGTTCCACATTATTCGCTTTTGTCCTCACTTCCGCACTGTTTGTCGTGACCTTGGATAAGAAATTGGACACTTCCAAATGGTCTGTTTTTTCATTAAGAAGGTTCCAGTTGATATCAGCTGCCATTACATATGGTTTACTGACATGGAATAATTGTTCCATCACCTTTTCACAGCGGTCCAATGGTAGTGCAAATATACCTCTTGTAGCTATTCTTTTCAGATTTTCTTGATCACTAGCAGCCATACCCATATCAGCCCACGGCCCCCAACAAATGGATAGAGCTGGTAAATTCATACTTTTTCTATACTCCGCTAATGCATTTAGCATGTAATTAGCTGCTGCATAATTGGATTGCCCAATATTTCCAATTAACGACGCTATGGATGACATCATAATAAAGAAATCTAATGGGTAACCAGAAAATGCGTGATGTAAGTTTATTGCTCCTAATACTTTTCCGGAGAACACCTTTTCAAAGTTTTCCCAATCCTGGTCTGCTATCATTTTGTCGCTTAATGTACCAGCTGCATGTATGATTCCTTTAACTGGTGGCAACGTCGGATCGATTAAATCATCTACCTGAAATGGAGCACTAACATCAATTTGTTTTACGACGACATGGACATTTTCCTTAGTCCATTGCTCTATTTTTTCCAATGTTTCCCCGGTAGCACCCTTTCGCGAAAGAAGGATAAGGTTTTTTGCGCCATTGTTGATTAAAAACTCTGCATAAGTTAGACCAATTCCTCCTGTACCACCACTAATGACATAGGAAGCATCCGATTGGATTGTAAAGGCTTCTTTCTGACTTTCTACCTTATACTTCTCTAATCTCGGTACGAGGCGTTTATGATTTTCCAGCAATACGACTTGCTCATTACTCAATTCATTTAATTCTGTAATAAGGTAGTCCATATCTAGCTCTTCATATCCTGCACAATGGTCTATAATACCGCCCCAAAGTGCCGGATATTCCAAACGAATTACATTTGCAAATCCCCAAAGCATGGATTGAACCACATCCATATCTTCATTGGATAGACCCAGAGCATGTTGGGTTACAATCCACATTTGAAGTACATCAGAAACTGATAATTCACTGATTGCTTGGATGATATGCAGCACATCTGAATTAGATTTTTCAATGGCTTGAGTTACGATCTCCCCAGGAATATTTTCTAGTTTCTCGGTATTCTTTGCCGGAATATATAAGAGTTTATACTTCTTTCCAGATTCTTTATCCACTAATGACGCAACAAGTTGCTTGATTTTCTCCTTACTATTTAACTCGCTTAACTTTTCGACGGATACAACCGTATAATTGCATCCATGAAAACCTAGACGATCACTTAATGCATCAGCTAATCGATCATTTCCGGAAAGTAAGAGATAGTGTTGGTCTGCTTTCACCTGATTAGAGAAAGGTTCTGTTTTCTTTGTTTCCTTCCACTGCACATCATAAAGCAAACTGCTAGCATCTCCTTCAAGTCCCTTTAAAATGGTTCTTCGATCTGTTAGCACGGCTAGGAGGTTCTGAATCTCCATAACGATTTCGCCTTTTTCATTATAAACTTCGATATTACCTAATACTCCATCCTTCTGTGAATTATCAGCCGTAACATGGCACCATAGGGTTTTCGCTTCTCTGTAATAATAAATGACTTTACCTATTGAAATAGGAATCGCTGTTTTAAAAGCATAACTTTCAGTATCCGAATTCATTTTTACAGATAGTTCAGAGACAGCAAGCAACGACTGTAATATAGAATCGACAGTACCCGGATAGATTTCATATTTCTCATCGACAGGTAATTCATCCCAAGGGTCAATACGGCAGACGCCACCTTTATTATTATTCCAAACCTTTGTTATTCTTGTGAAACCACTGCCTAAATTAAATCCATACTTACTCATGACATCGTACACGGTATAGCCGGATTGGTTTTCAGGATACATCTTTTCTAGTTCAGAAATTGCTACTGTTTTGTTTTCATTATATTCATTATTCGTTTCGTTAAGCCTCGCTTTACAGTGTTCACTCCAGTTCTCATTCACTGTTTCATCCATACTCATAAGGCTGAAATCGATTGTTTCATCAGCGACATTCTTAAACACATACTGAACCGTTCGCTGCTCATCCTTGCCAGTAATGATAGGCTTATAAAATTCAACATTTTCAATGGACAGTGGCTTGCTACCTCTAAAATCTTTCGTCTTTAAAAATAACATCGATAAATGAGCAGCAGCCGGAGCAATGGCATGATCAAAAATAATATGTTCCTTCATGAAATATGGGTAAGAACTATTAAACGTATTTTGATAAATGAATGTATCCTTTAATAACGGAGTGACTATCTTTTGTCCTAAAATACTATGTTGTGTACGATTGTTATTTTCTCTTAACTGATGGTTAGGTTTTAGCCAATAGGACTTCTTATCATAAGCATATGTTGGCAATTGTACTTTGCGGTGCTTGTCATTGTATAACTTCTTCCATTTTATAGGGAAACCGTTACAATAAAGCTCACCCACACAAGAAAATAATTGGGCTACATTATTTGTTTTTCTGTCCATAGAGGATAGAATGCTTGTATCGTCCCCAAGTGTAAGTTTTCCTAAAAGACTTAGAACTTTTGCAGAACCAATTTCTAAACAAACGACATTACCTTTCTCCTTCAAACATTCCATTCCTTGATGGAAATCAACTGTATCTGTAATATGCTTCGACCAGTATTCTGCATCAAGGATTTCATCTTCTCTAACAGTACGGCCTAGTTTGGTGGAAATAAACTCCACCCGGCTAGTTTTGAACGATATGGAGGAGGCAATTGCATGAAACTCATTAACAATCGGAACCATCATTTTCGAATGAAAGGCATGAGAAACATGCAAGGCATTCGCTTTTATTTTTCTTCGTTTTGCCTCAGCTATAATACTTTCTATTGCATCCTTTTCTCCGGATACAACAATATTGTTCAATGAATTAATCACTGCTATAGATACTTGATGCTCAAAACCTTGTATTAAATCCTCTACCCGTTCCTTGTTCGCGAATATGGATACCATACTACCGCCTGGCAAAGAAGCCATTAATGTTGCTCGGGTAGCTAGAAGCCTTACTGCATCCTCCAACGTCAGTATATCTGCTCTAACCGCAGCAGCATATTCACCAATACTATGACCAATCACAATATCTGGCCTGATATTTAAATCATCCCATAATTGATCCAATGCATATTCTATACTGAAAATTAACGGTTGAGCTAGACCAGTATTCGCAATAAATTCATCACCAAATGAACCACTATAAATAAGTTCCGTTAATGACTGGTCTAAATATGGCATAAAAAGAGTACTACATGTATCAAATGCAGACCGGAATACCTTGAATTTAGTGTATAGCTCTTTCCCCATGCCAACATACTGAGAACCTTGACCAGAATACATAAATACTAATTTAGGTAAACCAACTTGATTGGTTTCCTCAAAAACACCATCAGAGTCAAGCTTATTGACATAAGCATCTAAATTCTGAATCAAGTCATTCCTACTATCTCCAGTAATCACTACACGCTTACTAAAGTCACTTTTATATGAATTATTTGTATAAGTTATATTGTCCAAGGATAGTTGCGGATTTTCTTTTATAAAATTCAAACTATTTAACCCATTAGTTTC
Organism: Paucisalibacillus globulus DSM 18846; assembly: GCF_000482485.1. Lineage (GTDB taxonomy): Bacteria > Bacillota > Bacilli > Bacillales > Amphibacillaceae > Ornithinibacillus > Ornithinibacillus globulus. Next base: position 122,760 of record NZ_AXVK01000026.1, read on the forward strand.
CAATGCATGACTTGTTTTTCCAGTTAATTTCAAGATATACCCTGACTCCAAATCCGAAAGAGATGCCGTTTCTTCATCGACTTGGTTATCTGATTCTGTAAGTATAATATGTGCATTAGAACCACCAAATCCAAATCCATTGATACCTGCTCGTTTAATCGGATCAGTCCACTTCATATTTTGATTGACAACATGAATGGAACTTTTTTCCCAATCTATGAATGGGTTCGGTGTATTGAAATTCAAGTTAGCAGGAATTGTAGAATGTTTAAAACCTAATAACACCTTGATGATACTCGCTATACCAGCAGCTGCTTCTAAATGTCCAATATTGGATTTTACAGAACCTATTTTTAGCTGGTCTTCTTGATTTCTTAACTTTCCATAGCTATTAATTACCGCATTTACTTCAATTGGGTCCCCTAGCTTTGTACCTGTCCCATGCATTTCTATATAACCAATATCCTTTTCATTCAGCCCAGCATCTTTCAATGCCTTCTTAATTAATTTTTCTTGCGATGCTCCATTTGGTGCCGTCAAGCCATTACTTTTTCCATCTTGATTGACTGCACTACCAGAAACAATTCCTAATATCGAATCATGGTCTGCTTTTGCCTCTTCTGTACGCTTGAGAATGAGAACACCACCACCTTCAGACCGGCTATAGCCATCGGCTGCCTCATCGAAGGTTTTACAATGCCCATCCGTTGAAATTGCTTCGATTTTGGAAAAGCATACGTGAACGGAAGGGGAAATCATTAAATTCACACCTGCTACAATAGCTAAATCTATTTCATGGTTTTGCAGTGCCTTACATGCAAGGTGCATTGCAGTAAGAGAAGAGGAGCAAGCGGTATCCACACTCATGCTTGGGCCTTCAAAACCAAATGTATACGATAACCTTCCACAGGCAGTACTAAATGTTGTACCAGTTAATGAGTAAGCATCAATCTTATGTAAATCACCTGATTTATAATGGGCTAAGGAATATTCTTCTCCAGCAATACCAACGTATACTCCTGTATTACTACCTTTGTAATCAAAAACATTCAATCCAGCAGATTCAAATGCTTCCCATGTTAGTTCCAGTAGTAAGCGCTGTTGAGGGTCCAACGATTGAGCTTCCTTAGGAGATATATTAAAAAATGCAGCATCGAATTCATCAATGGGCACATTTAGAAATCCTCCCTTTTTGGTATACATCTTTCCTGATTCTTTTTTATTTTCACTATAATACTCGTCTATGTCCCATCTACTTTCAGGAACCGTTGAGATACCATCGACATTTCTAATGAGATTATCCCAATATCGATCTGGATTATTGGCTCCACCTGGAAACCTACAGCTCATACCGATAATTCCAACAGTGTCTCTGGTTTTTGATTGTTCGTTTTGTTCGTTTAACTCATCATCAGCTTCTACGGGGTCTGACAATAATGTATATAGATATTCGGAATACGAATGGACTGTGGAATTTTCAAAAACAGATGTTACTGGAACCTCACAATTAAACTCCTTTTCTAACCGCTTAATAAAAAATGGAACATCCAATGACTCCATCCCTAACTCGATAAATGGAAGGTCATTGTTAATGTCATCTACATCTAAAACTTCTTTAATAATTTCCGTAATACTATTCGTAAAATCCTCTTTACGATTTACATATTCTCCATTCACCTTCACCACTACTCCCCCTCGTACTAAATTAAATGGCTACATTCACTTCAATGTACTCCGGAATCTTCCTGTAATCTTTATTCTGGTACTCTAATAAAACGACATCATTTACTTTTTCAAGTTCAGTGAATCCGGAAAACTTATACGTAACATACATCATTCTATTTCTGTCAGTTGGTATAAATTCTGCTATTAATGTAACGTTATTCTCCAAGGACATATTAATCAATTTATACAAAATTACTGAACCAATACCTCTGGACATGATCCTACAGGACAAAATTAATAATTTTAATCTCCAATTATCTTTACTTTTTTCTATTAAAACGAGCCCAATTTTCCCATATGAACCATAGACATCCGAAAGATCAGCTACTAATAATTTATGGTTTTCAGATTTCGTAAAGGCATACAGTTCCTCGATTGAATACGTGTAGCCAGTTGCATTCAACTGATTGGTACGCAGTGTCAGTTCTCTCGCCCTTTCTAAATCATCAAATGTGGCATCGGAAAGCGTTAATTTCATATGTAATGTTTTCAAAAACTCTTCATTCGGCCCATCAAACCGACTCTCGTCTTCATTACGTCTGATATCATCCATATAAATTTTCCTGCGATTTCTAGCTTCCTCTGTTACAATCTTTGGATTTAGCTCTGGTTTATCTAGTAGACTTTCAATATCTAGCGCATCGATACATAGAACCTCTGGTAATTCATAATTTATTTCATCTCGTTCAAATACTTGATCATCAATAAATGCGAGCGTATCTATTCCTATATTGATCAACCTAGCAATTTTAGAAAGAGAAGTTGATTTTTTACCCCAATTAATTTGTGGGAAAATAAAATATTCATCAATACCAAATTCTTTTAATTTGCTCATGGCAAAATCGTAATCATTTTTACTTGAAACCGATTGTAATATCCCACGTTCATCCAATGTTTTTATAATAGGAATGATGTTGTTTTTAAGTGTTACGGATTCCTCTGTGAGCACCCCATCCCACACTGTATTGTCCAAATCCCAAACAACACATTTAATCCTCCGTACTTTCGTTTGCACAGCCATTTTCTACCTCCTCAAATTACTAACCTTTTTTATGGAATAATTATAAAATCCTTCTCCAGATTTCTTTCCAAGTCTTCCTTGGTCAACCATCATTCTCAATAAAGGACAGCATCGAAACTTAGTATCTTGGAAACTTTCATACAAAACATCTAGTGAATCAACAACTGTATCTATGCCAATCAAATCTGCCGTCTCTAAAGGACCCATCTTATGTCCATAGCATTCTTTAAATATCGCGTCCACCGCTCTAGGATCTGCCACTTGATCTTGCACAACAAATGCAGCCTCATTCATAAAAAGATGGGATATTCTATTGGAAACAAATCCTGGAAAGTCATTAATAATAATTGCTTTTTTGTTAATTGAAGCTAATAATTCCACTGTTCTTTTTATGGTTGTTTCTGATGTGTGATACCCTTTAATAACTTCTACAGATGGTTTTAATGGGACTGGATTCATGTAATGTGTTCCAATTACATTCTCGGGATATTGAATCAATGAAGCAATCTTTGAAATGGATATACAAGATGTATTTGCAGCTATAATACAAGTTGAGGAACAGATGTTATAAAGTGCAGCAGAATATAGTTTCTTTTTCTTATCCCAATCTTCGGTTATATTTTCAATTACGTAGGTGACATTTTCTAGTTTTTCTAAATCCGTCGTAAAGGTAATATTGTTTAAGACTTCATCTGGTGAAGACTTTCCCAATTCTCTATTGTACATACTGTATAATCGTACGTTAGAATGGATTTGTCTTTCAGCCTCTTCTAAAGCTTTCCTATCTATATCGATTAAAATAACGTTATATCCTTCTAATGCATAATTATGAGCAACTCCTATTCCCATAACACCAGCACCAATAATTCCTATCGTTTCCAAATGATAAACACCCCTTTGTCTTTTTTTCATTTATATTATTACGTTAGAAAGTACTCATGCAAATCCATTTTCACATGGGTGACAATGTCAGCCAATAAACTTTCCTTATATGGACGTAAATAGAAATGATCCCCATCATAAATCTTAATTGGTAATGGCTTGTGCGAGTGTCTCTCCCAAGCAACAATATCTTCATATCTAACTTCTTTATCCATCTTGCCTCCATACCCAACAATTTTCGTTTGGAACGGTGTTGAATCTACATATTGATACGTTTCTATCAATGTAAAATCTGCTCTTAAAATAGGCAGGTAAAGTTCCGATAAATCTCGGTTTTCAATAATGATATCAGGGGTACCTCCAAGTTCCTTAATCTTCCTAAGGAAATCATCTTTTGGTAGATCATGTAGGATTCTTCTTGGTGAAATTTGTGGAGCTTTTCCACTCGAAATAAATAATATACTCGCTTCTCTCCTGTTCATTGCCCTAAGTTTACGAGCAACTTCAAAGCAAATTAACGTCCCCATACTATGTCCAAAGAAAACAAACGGTTTATCTTGATAATCTGCCATTGCTTCAACTACTTCAGAAGCGAGTTCATCAACATTCGTCAATAATGTTTCGTAGATGCGGTCCTCCCGTCCTGGCAACTGTATGGCACAAACTTCGATACCATGTCGACTTAAAATAGTAGACCATTCCCCATAAAATGATGCTGATCCTCCCGCAAAAGGAAAGCAGAACATCCTGCAGATTGATTCATTATTTGGCCTAAACGTTTTAATCATTTTACTTAAGTTTTTTTTACTTTCCATGCAGATTTTCTCCTTGAACATTAATTCCCCACGTACGGAAGGGGATAACTAACCTAAAATCTTGTTATAACTCTGACCTATGACAACCGCTAACTTATTCGAAAAAATTTAATAGTTATTCATTTCATTAATCAGCGATTTATAATGATAATATTGAATGGTATTTGGTAGTCGGTTGCCAAAAGCACAGGCAGATAACTTGTAATTCGGATCAATCGAATACTGCTTAAATTCACAGTGAATTCTTTCTGGTCGCATTATAATGTTACCCCCACCTAGATTACGAATGCTAAATGTATCTAGTGGAGTAGATAGTCCTGTCCCCAATGCCTTTATATAGCTTTCTTTCAATGTCCATAAATCATAGAAATATTCCAATCGTTCTGCCTCTTGTTTTGACATCATATCCGAATACTCTACATCAGAAAAAAAGCGATTGGCTAGTCCAAAATCTATCTCCCTTATTCTTTCGATATCAATCCCAACCACAGTTTCTCCCCAAATCAATACAACCCAACAGCCTGCATGGGATATATTAAAGTGAAAATTTTCTACACCTTGCAAAGACGGTTTCCCGTATGCATTACGTTCAAAATAAATGTCCCGATTCTGCATAGCTAGATTTTTAATTACTACTAACCTAACTAGTGATTCAGCAAACAGCGACCGATAAGCATCTTCTTTATAAATATAACGACCAATTTGCTCTTTTCTGTTGTTAGAGATAAGGGTCGACAAAAAATTATAATCCTGATGCTCCACGATCTGCGGAATTTGCAATGTTATAATTTCAGTCATTTGGTTCATTCCTTTTCCATCTAGGAAAATCATCATTCGTGTGAATGACTTCAGGTACTTTTTAGTCCATGGTATAGCTAGAGATGTATTTTTGGTAAATTCCTTACGTGTCTGTGAAGTCGTAATAAGTAGGTGAGTATTTTAATACGTCATAAATAATATTCCAGTAAGATTAGATTATTTAGTACTTAAATAATTACTCGTTACCAATGATTCGATTAAATGTGTGGAGTTCTTTTGGAGAAATTACTAGTTAAATAATAGTGCTACAATTGACGATTTCCCAACCTTCTTCTTACATTCATTAAAAACACTACTATTTGTTACCAAAATATTACCACAACAAATGGCACAGTATTATTGGGAAAGTTATGTAAATTACCTACGTAACTAGTCTAATAGTTCTATAATATTCCAAATTAATCCATAGAAATGGAAAGTTGGCTCCCAAATTTGGGATTATTCACCCTTTCAGCAAGTAAGATGAACTGAATGAGGAAAGTTAATAGAAAGCAGATTAAAAAACAAGCAAAATGACATGGTATATTATACCCGCAAGACAGAGGGTCAGGTTCATTGGCTTGATTTCATTCCCATGCCCCTAATAAGTTCAATCGCAACCTAATACACTTGAAATTCCAGCAATTCTTTGTTCTTTATCCCAATCAAAAGAAGCATTTTTTTCTTAGCAAGATTACTCCTAAACATTCCTCTTATAGCGATTTATATAAATGTGGCACTCTACTTTTAAAAATAGGAATATTCTCTCTCACATTCTTAACCTTTTCTAAATCAAGCGTGACAAATAGTGTTTCTTCCTTGTCATTAGATCCGCATTGTACGATATCGCCTCCTGGATCAATCACCATAGAGTTCCCACCATAGCGAACACTATCATATTCTCCTACATTGTTAGAAGAAACGACATACATCTGATTTTCAATTGCCCTTGCTATCTGGAGATTTTTCCAATGATTTATTCTTTCAATCGGCCATTCAGCCACAATATGTAGAACCTCTGCCCCTTCAATTGCTAATGTTCTAGTAATCTCAGGAAAACGTAAATCATAACAAATAACTAACCCCATTTTGATATCATCAAGCTCAAACACTTCTGGAGCATGCTGTCCCCCTGTAAGATATTTCGGTTCATTCAACATGGGTACCAGATGAATTTTGTTGTATGTATACACCAAATCTCCCGAACGATTGAAAACATAAGATGTATTATATATGACACCATTTACCTTATTCGCTATTGATCCACCAATGATATTTACCTGTAGCCCCTTAGCTAATTCTTGTAAAAAGCTTTTGGATGGTTCTCCATTACTATCTGCAATATTTTCCAATTCATCTAGCGTATATGAAGTGGTCCACATTTCCGGTAAAACGACGATATCCGGATTATTTGTTTCCATCTCATGTTGCATCCATTCCTTGACCTTTTGTCTATTTTTATTCGGATTACCTGGGTAAATTTCCATTTGATAAATTGAGTATTTCATGAATATCCCCCTAATTTATTTTGATAATGCATATTCAACAGAAATAGAATCATTAGTGCGACTTGCAGATAGCAAGTCTTCAACATTTCTTTCTATTCATTGGAACCGAACCATTATAAATAAATCGGGTAAGCAACTCCTCATCGCTTACCCGACTTCACTTATTTATGCGTATGTGCTGTCTCCAAGAACATAAATTGCATCCATTTAAAATAACCACAAGCATTTGAAAAACACAGTAAGCAGATCATAGCCTTTACTGTACTTACCTTCAGATTGATTATAAGTAATTGTCCCTATTTTCCAATGTTCTTGCTTTGATTGATAGGTTAATAAATAGTTTACTGCGCCTCAGTACCATTTCTATACAAACCCCATAATTTATCATTTAATTCACTTATTGGCTTATTTAGCCTAATCCTTTCCTTAGGGGCATCCTTCCATATATAAAAATCAGTTAATCCACCTCTACTTGGATAAATGCTTTCAATCATATTCCCAATTTTACTCTCCTTTATTTCATTACTATCATTAGAATTAAGAATACTCAGGATTTCCTCTAGTCTATTTATTTGATAAGAAATCTCTCCAGTGTTATTTTTTTCAATAGTAATAATAACTCTGTTACTGTACTTTCGATCTTCGAAATCTTATTTGCCATAATAACAGCTCCAATCGATAAATACCTCCATGATTTCCCACTGGGCCTATATATTTAAGTACTTGAAGGGATTTCAATTGCATATACTATCTAAATGGGAAGTACCAGATAATGCAGCATTTTTATCCAACCATTGGTCTTCATCACAAAGTTTCTTCTTACTCCATATTAGGTTGACCTCTTAATTCATCCAAAAAATCCTGGATTACCAATAAGTATTGCACTCGTCATCATAAATATTGTTTTACAGTGGTTTTCATATTAGTATCTTAATTATTTTCGACAGTATGGACCATTTCCCCTCCTTTATTAGTGGTCTTACTTACTGTTTTATGGTTTATCAGTATCTAAACATCTCCCTATCATTGTATACTTAATCCACCCAACAACTGGTACAAAAACAGCGGCAACTCCACCCGTTACATAAACAACCCCATCTTCTTCCGACAAATCCGAAATTGTTTGTCCTTTACCTATCATTCTCTTATTTTCTCATTCAAATATCAGTTGACTTAATATGAATTTAAACAAAAAAACTCGAAAAGCATAAAAGTCCTTCAAGTTTTCCAATTACTTCATTTTTTTATACTCTTGTGCCACAGCCAGTAACTTATCACCAATTTTCGAATGAATGCCCCAGGAATCTACTATTTGTCTAGTATAAGTCGGATAATAATTTATTGGAGATAATACACTTTTCATTTTAATTAGTTCATTAACTATAGACTCAAGTTGCAATACAGAGGGTATCTCATCACTACCTATCGGCGCTTTTTTTTCTTACCTCAATTTCTCGAGATAAGTCCTCTAAAACTTTATCTATTAAACCAATTACTTTAACTTGCTGTTTTTCTAACTTTTGATTAACTTTGTTCAGTCCATTATCCGCCAGGTTTCACTTCTTCCTGTATTATTTCTATGTAAACTCATATTTCCCCTCAACTTTTATGCCATTAAAGAATAAATAGAGCATACTCTTTCTCATTCGAAAAAATGAATAATTTGTCACGAGGGAGGCAACTAATAAAAAATGAAACTTGAAAGCATGTAGCCATTTAAGGTTTTAGGGTACATTGATGCAAAAAAAAGAAATTAATCAAATACAAAGTATTTTTTTGTACTAGCCCTTGAATTCAGAAGTTAATAATAAACTTGATATTATTTTACAACATCACTTGAAAGTATCTCTCCATTAATTGGGTTTAAAGAGAACCTTCTACCATAAAAGTCAGACACAAAAACTTCAGTACCATGGACCATTAGGTTTTCATATGGCAACTGGTTTTTTACGGGGAAAACATCACCGACACTCTGAATACGCCACTTTATTGTCCCATTATGATTAATTCCAAATACATTATTTAGATACCTAACGTTATTCGGTATACTAAGCAATACAATTAAAGTGTCATTTACTTCTACTATATAGCGTATATCGTGGTCAAAAACTATATTTTTATTTTCTACTACTAGCTTGTTATCATATTGGTTAAACTTTATCGACACTTAATTCACTCCTTCAGGTAAAGTTCTTGGATTTGTGAAATTACCAACACGTTGTCCCATTAAATCAAATTGTTGTCCACCACCTTCAAAACCGAAGAGTGGATTTACAGTTCCTGTCCGTATTCTTGTTCCTACTTCTAATTCCACATCTGCTACAAACTTTGGTGTTGTGGGCAATGCAAATTTATCTTGAATTTGCGAAGGTGATAGTCCTTTAATATCATCAGCTTTCATAAACCAACCACCATACATACCGGAATTTTCCCCGTCGTATACTCGTACAAAAGTACTTTTTTCTGTTAATTCGATTTCTTGAGCATGTGTACCTTGCTTATAGGGAGGTTCACTATAGCCCATTTCTTCCTTCCACCATTTATTTACATCTTCTGCTGGCGTTTCAGAGATTTTTTTATGTTTAACATTATCTATATCCTTACCTTCAATCGTATCATCTGAATCAATAGGTATCCTATTAACACTTCCAGGGCCACCATCAACTGCCGCTTTCCTATGTTGAACTTCCAGTATTTCCATTAAATTCTTCATACGATCAGTAACACCATTAGTAAACTCGATACCAACCTTTTTCTCATTCACTAATAAGAATTCGACACCATCAACCGTTTCCCCTTCATTATTATCAGTTTTATCCACTGACTTTTTTGGTTTATCGATATCAATTACCTTACCCAACTTCACATACTTACTCCATCCAACAACCGGCACAAATCCAGCAGCAACTCCACCCGTTACATATACAATACCATCTTCTTCCACTGAATCTGAAATGGATTGTCCCATACCTTCTACTACACTAAATGGATCTTCTACGATTTGTTGAACCATCGTATAAAAGCTATCAATCCGTTCATTGGCAGCATCTTTTAGAAATTTAGGTTCAATGATATCAGGTATTTTAGCGGATACTGCAATGATCCCCGCATCATAAACGAGCTTTATTAATCCCCAACCAATATCAATAAACAAGCCCTTCAATAAACCAACAACTAAATCCGCTACAAACTTCCCGGTCCCTTCCGCTAAATCCCAAAAGCCTTCAAAAAAGTTTGTATACTTTTTCTTCAATGCAGTAGCTTTATCATTGTATTCATCATCCATATTCTCATACTTCTTCACCTTGGAATTGTAGATATCCCA
>NZ_AXVK01000027.1 GCF_000482485.1 Paucisalibacillus globulus DSM 18846
TGCCTTGGTGGGCCGTTACCTCACCAACTAGCTAATGCGCCGCGGGCCCATCTACAAGTGACAGCTTACGCCGCCTTTCATTTCCTCTTCATGCGAAGAAGAATATCATCCGGTATTAGCCCCGGTTTCCCGGAGTTATCCCGATCTTGTAGGTAGGTTGCCCACGTGTTACTCACCCGTCCGCCGCTAGATCCACTAACATCACCCCGAAGGGATCAGTTAGTTTCACTCGCTCGACTTGCATGTATTAGGCACGCCGCCAGCGTTCGTCCTGAGCCAAGATCAAACTCTCCAAAGAAGACTTGCTTTTGGTTTTGTCAAAAGCGTAGTCGCACTTGTGCAACCCGCTCTTGCCAAAAAAAAGTTTGTTTATCATAATTGAACAAGTCAATTAAGTTCTCAGCTACTAAAAGCACGCTAGCTTTTAGTATTTCTTTAATAGAAAAAACAGGGTATGTTTTTTCTTACATACTGGTTGTTTTGTTCAGTTTTCAAGGAGCAAAATCTTTTTTTGCCGCTTCAAGCGACAACTTTTAAAGTATATCACGTCGTTAATATTATGTCAACAAGTTTTTAAAAGTTATTTTTCAAAAGCAATCAACATAACGTTTAGCAACATAATCCAATATAACACGTAGGAAATATTATGTCAACTAGATTTATTATTTTTTTGTTATTTTTATCAATAAACTTTTCTATCAATCAACAACAATAGAATACATATTACACCCCTTTGGAATACTAGTCAATGGAATATGAAGAAGTTTTTACTACCAGTATTTCCCACATTATGTTAAATACAACGATATTATATGCATTCCATTTACATGTGTTCCACTGAATAGCTTTCATTCAAATTACAAACGATAACCAAACTATAAAAAGAAAACGAGGAGATATAATGAAAAAGATAGTTTATTCAACTCTAATACTATTATTATTTATATGCTTGGATAATTATTACATAAATGGTTTAGAAGAAAATAAGAATGAAAACGAGTTAAAGGTTATAAAAACATATGAAGAAGATTTAACTGGAAACGGCTTAAAAGAAATTATTGAACTAAAAGGTGTACTATTTTCGCCAGATTCAAACTATTACCGTGACTTAGTTGCAGTTATTACCACCTCCGAAAATAAGGTGTGGGAAATTCCATATATGGGGGGTTATGAACCTAACCTATCATTTATCGACCTGAATCATGATAAAGTAAATGATATTTTCTTTCAAAGTGCAACAGGTGGTAGTGGAGGTTTATATCAATATCATCTCCATACTCTGGTTAAAAATAATTTATCAGAACTTCCCTTACCTGAACAACCCTTTGTGAAAGGAAACTTTTTAGATAACTTTAAAGTGGGAGTTACTATTTCTCCAAACTCAGAGCCGATTATTGTTGATGTACACAATAGAAAGGATGACTATATACGGCTCGGTCTTTATAGTAAAGATGGAAAGTTAATAAAGGAAACTTCTGCCATGGTGGACCCAATAGCTTTCCTTGAACCTAAGTTTATCAGTAAAAGTAAAGGCTATGGATTAAAAAGTTATCAGCAAGTAAGTGGAGCTTATCATGCTGACCAATTAGGAACAGTCGAATCTCTATGGTATTACGATAGAGATAAATGGATTCTTCTACAAACAAAGTGGATGCCTAGCAATTAAATAAAAATGAGGCTGTCCCATATAATGAGACAGCCTCATTTAAGTTAGTTTGCAACTATATTTACTAATTTCCCTGGGACAACAACTACTTTACGGACTGTTTTTCCTTCAATCCATTCTTTAATAGATTCGTCATCCAGTGCTTTCTTTTCAAGTTCTTCTTTTGAAATATCTTTTGCTACTTTTAGCTTAGCACGAACTTTCCCCAATACTTGAACAACAATTTCTACTTCATCTTCAACCAATTTAGACTCATCATATGTTGGCCATGCTTCATAGCTTATTGAACCTTCATATCCTAAATGGCTCCAAAGCTCTTCTGCAATATGAGGGGCAACTGGTGAAAGTAGTTTTACAAAACCTTCTACATACTCTTTAGGAAGTACATCCGTTTTGTATCCTTCATTGATGAATACCATCATTTGTGAAATACCTGTATTGAAGTGTAGATGATTGAAATCCTCTGATACTTTCTTCACTGTCTCATGATACACCTTTTCAAGATTAGTATCAGTCTTATCAACAATTTTACTTGATAGGCTTCCATCTTCATTTATAAATAGTCGCCAGATACGATCAAGGAAACGTCTTGCACCATCTAGACCATTAGTAGACCATGCAACTGAAGCATCTAATGGCCCCATAAACATCTCATAAAGACGAAGTGTATCCGCACCATGAGATTCAATGATATCATCAGGATTTACTACATTTCCTTTTGATTTACTCATTTTCTCATTGCCTTCACCTAAGATCATTCCTTGATTGAAAAGCTTTGTAAATGGTTCTTTTGTAGGAACAACGCCAATATCATATAGGAACTTATGCCAGAAACGAGCATATAGCAAGTGTAGTACGGCATGTTCTGCTCCACCTATATAAATGTCAGTCGGCAGCCATTTTTCTAGCAATTCTGGGTCGGCAAGTTTTTCACTATTTTCCGGATCAATATAACGTAGGAAGTACCAACAGCTACCAGCCCATTGTGGCATTGTATTTGTCTCTCTGCGTCCTTTCATACCTGTCTTCGGATCAACCACATTTACCCAATCACTATTTGCTAGTGGAGATTCACCAGTACCAGATGGTTTAATCTCAGTCATTTCTGGTAGTACTAGTGGCAATTCTTCTTCTGGTACAGTTGTCATGGAGCCATCTTCCCAATGAATAACTGGAATTGGTTCACCCCAATAGCGCTGTCTTGAAAACAACCAATCACGCAAACGATAGGTTACCTTTTTTGTTCCTACGCCATTTTCTTCAAGCCATGCAATCATTTTTGTAATAGCTTCTTCCTTATCCATGCCATTTAGGAAACTAGAATTTACATGTTCCCCATCTCCTGTATAAGCTTCTTTAGATATATCTCCACCAGCTACTACTTCAACAATTGGCAAGTCAAATTTTGTTGCAAATTCATAATCACGTTCATCATGTGCTGGTACTGCCATAATTGCACCAGTACCATAAGTCATTAGAACATAATCAGCAATCCAAATAGGCATTTTTTGTTGATTTACAGGATTAACGGCATATGCTCCGCTAAACACTCCCGTTTTATCTTTTGCTAGGTCTGTTCTTTCTAAATCAGATTTCGTTTGAACCGCATCTAGATATTTACTTACTGCTTCTTTTTGCTCTGGAGAAGTAATTTTCTCTACAAAAGGATGCTCCGGTGCTAGTACAGCATAAGTAGCTCCATACAATGTATCTGGACGAGTAGTGAATACTGTAAACGATTCATCATGTCCGTCAATACTAAATGTTACTTCCGCTCCTTCAGAACGACCAATCCAATTACGCTGCATATCTTTAATACTTTCTGGCCAATCCAATTCTTCCAAATCTTCTAGAAGTCTGTCTGCATAGGCAGTGATTTTCAACATCCATTGTTTCATTGGTTTACGAACAACTGGATGTCCACCACGTTCACTTTTCCCATCAATAACTTCTTCATTGGCAAGTACTGTTCCAAGCGCAGGGCACCAGTTAACCGCAACTTCATCAATGTAAGCCAGACCTTTTTCATAAAGCTTTGTAAAAATCCACTGTGTCCATTTATAGTAATTTGGATCTGTAGTATTAATTTCACGATCCCAATCATAGGAAAATCCAAGTTCTTGAATTTGTCTTTTAAAGGTATTGATATTTTTTTGCGTGAACTCGGCAGGGCTATTTCCTGTGTCAAGCGCGTATTGTTCTGCCGGAAGTCCGAATGCATCCCACCCCATTGGGTGAAGCACTTCATATCCTTGCATCCGCTTCATACGTGACAAGATATCAGTTGCCGTGTAACCCTCCGGATGTCCAACATGAAGCCCTGCTCCGGATGGATAAGGGAACATGTCTAGTGCATAGAATTTTTTCTTGTCGGATGATGCATCAGTCTTGAAGGTTTTATTATCAAGCCAATAATTTCGCCATTTCTTTTCAATTTCATGATGATTAAAACTCATCTTTACTCCTCCTTTTATTTTATAAAATAAAAAAAGCCTCTCATCCCTATGAAGGGACGAGAAGCTGTTATTCCCGCGGTACCACCCAAATTAACGCATAATACGTTCACTTGTATCCGTAACGTGGATATACGGCATGAGCTACTTTCATTTCACTCGTGCTGCCTTGAAGGCGAGTTCGTAACTTGTCAGGGGCAATTCACACCAGCCATTACCTCTCTTTACCTGAACTTGTTTACTACTACTCCTTCGCATCGCATTTCAATATTTAAATTGAATTGTAATGAATACTACTAGCTTTGTCAAGATATTCCTTTTTTAATCTTTTATTATATGGAATCTTATGAAAAATGTACATGACATTTGATTTCCGTTAAATTATTAGAAATGCTATTCTTAATACAGATTGATTTTATAAGGAGTACATCGATGAAAAGTATATTAAATTATTCCCATCATTTATTAGAAGAAATTATTGTGCAAGGAGAAACCGTCATTGATGCAACGTGTGGAAATGGCAATGATACATTATTTTTAAGTAAACTAGTTGGTGAATTTGGGGAAGTAATCGCATTTGATATTCAAGAACAGGCAATTGATAATACTGATCAGTTATTGATGGATAATAACTGCACGAATGTTTCTCTAGTATTAGATAGCCATGCCAACATTGAAAATTATTTAATAAAAGAATTAGAAGAGACTATTGGCGGTGCTATTTTTAATCTTGGTTACTTACCAAAGAGTGATAAAACTGTTATCACGGAAGGTGCGTCGACAATTAAAGCAATTAACACCATCTTACACTATTTAAAAATAGGTGGACGGATTATCTTAGTAGTATATTACGGTCATGAAGGTGGAGAAGAAGAAAAAAACTCCATTCTTAAGCATGTGATTTCACTAGACCAGAAAAAGTACAGCGTCTTACAATATGGATTTATCAATCAAAAAAATAATCCACCTTTTATTATTGCTATACAGAAAAAATAAACAAAGGAGGAAGTGTAATGATTCATCATTATAAAAATGTCTCCCCAACGATTCATCCGACTGTTTTTGTTGCAAAGGATGCAGTAATTGTTGGTGATGTAGAAATTGGCAAGGAATCAAGTATTTGGTTTAAAACCGTAATCCGTGGTGATGTTGCACCAACTAGAATTGGAAAACGTGTAAGTATTCAGGATTTATCCATGCTCCATCAAAGTCCTAATCATACGTTAGTAATTGAAGATGATGTAACGGTTGGGCATCAAGTTACATTACACTCAAGCATTATTAGGAAAAATGCGTTAATTGGGATGGGATCTATCATATTAGATGGCGCAGAAATTGGAGAAAGTGCTTTTATCGCTGCTGGAAGTCTTGTACCCCCTGGTAAAAAAATCCCTCCACACTCGTTGGCAATGGGAAGTCCAGCAAAAGTTGTGCGCGCATTAACAGAAGCAGATTATAAGGAAATGGAACGCGTTCGCAATTCTTACGTGGAAAAAGGAAAATATTACAAGGAACATACAGATTTGGGTTTGGAGCTTTAATTCTACTTGGTTATATTAGAATACAAACCGCTTGATGCGCACAGCATCAAGCGGTTTTTTAAATCTTATTTTGTCAAACCCACTAAATCTACTACCTTGTCTGTCTTTTCCCATGGAAATTCAACATCAGTTCTACCAAAATGACCATATGCTGCAGTTTCTTTGTAGATTGGTCTTTGAAGATCTAACATACGAATAATACCTGCAGGACGTAAATCAAATAGTTTACGCACGGCTTCAACTAATTTTTCTTCGCTAACTGAACCTGTACCAAATGTATTGATAGCAATAGAAACTGGTTCAGCAACGCCAATAGCGTAGGCTAATTGGACTTCACAAGAATCTGCTAATTTTGCTGCTACAATGTTCTTAGCAACATAACGAGCAGCATATGCAGCAGAACGGTCAACCTTGGTCGGATCCTTACCACTAAATGCTCCCCCACCATGACGAGCATAACCACCATACGTATCCACAATAATTTTTCTACCAGTTAAACCAGCATCACCTTGTGGACCACCGATTACAAATCTTCCAGTTGGGTTAATAAAATATTTAGTTTCCTCATCCAATAATTCTGAAGGGACAACAGGCTTGATTACATGCTCCATTAAATCCTTCTCTATTTGTTCTAAAGTTACTTTTTGTGAATGTTGTGTTGAAATAACAATGGTATCCACCCGAACTGGTTGGTCCTGTTCATCATATTCAATAGTAACCTGTGTTTTTCCATCCGGCCTTAAATAGCCTAGTGTACCATCTTTTCTAACATCACTTAAGCGTTTCGATAGTTTATGGGCTAATGAAATTGGTAAAGGCATTAGCTCTTCTGTTTCATTACAAGCATATCCAAACATTAACCCTTGGTCACCAGCACCAATTGCAGCAATCTCACCTTCTGTCATTTTTCCTTGACGAGATTCAAGAGCTTGGTTAACACCACTAGCAATATCCGGTGATTGCTCATCAATTGCTGTTAATACGGCACATGTATCTGCATCAAAACCATATTTTGCACGTGTATAACCTATATCCTTAATAGTTTGGCGAACGACAGCAGGAATGTCCACATATGTTGAAGTTGTAATTTCACCTGCAACTAAAACTAAACCAGTTGTAACAGTTGTCTCACAAGCAACACGAGCAACTGGATCTTTCTTTAAAATTTCATCTAAAATAGAATCTGAAATCTGATCACAGATTTTATCTGGATGACCTTCTGTTACAGATTCAGAAGTAAATAAACGACGATTTTTAGCCATTTGGCTAAATCCTCCCTCTAATTTCTTGGTACGGAACTCTTATTTTCATCAGTGTTATTACCTTTTTTAACGTTAGATAAACTCGCATTCGCTGTCACTAGCAAATGTAACAGTTTTTCTTATGTCGGCTGAAAGTTTATATACTTTCCTAATTACAAAAAAAGCCTTTCCTTCAAAAGACATGAGGAAAGGAATAACCAGCCTTTCGCTCTTATTGTTCAAGGAATTTTCCTTGCATCAGGTTAGCACCTTTTCACAATACGTGATGGTTGCTGGGCTTCATAGGGTCCGTCCCTCCGCCAACTCTGAATAAGAGAGTATCCGCTCTATTGTAGGTTAACTGAATCTATTGTCCCATGTCAACTGGATATTTCATTGTCACGTAATTTTAATAAAATTATACGATAAAATATACTATATAGTATGGACTATTTATCCCAATGTGTTATACTAATAATTAATTTCAGGAAATAAATGTATCGTCGAAGGAATCTTTCTTCATTTAATCTCTCATAAAAGGAAGGTAATTTTAATGAATACGGTAATGAAATCTTCACTATTGGAAGAACTTCTATCACAGAAAAGTGTAAAGAAAAATTTATCTGTCGCAACTTTAGTAGAAAAAGTACTTTCACGTAAAGAAGGTGTTTTATCAAATACCGGTGCGGTACTTGCAACTACAGGTAAATATACTGGACGTTCTCCAGAGGATAAATTTATTGTAAGGGATTCCATATCTGAAAGTAAAGTAGATTGGGGTACAGTGAATCAACCAATAGAAGAGAGCGTTTTTGAGAAGCTATATGAAAAAGTAATTGCCCACTTAAAGTCAAATGATGAAGTATATGTATTTAATGGGTATGCTGGTGCAGATAAAAATTATCAATTACCCATTCAAGTAATCAATGAATTTGCATGGCATAATCTTTTCGCCAAGCAATTATTTATCCGCCCAACAGAGGATCAATTAGCAACTCACGATCCATCATTTACAGTAATTTCTGCTCCTACTTTCAAAGCAGATCCTACAGTTGATGGAACTAATTCTGAAGCTTTTATCCTTGTTTCATTTAAATATAGAGTGATTTTAATTGGTGGTACAGAATATGCTGGCGAAATAAAAAAATCCATTTTTTCTATTATGAACTACTTACTACCAGAACAAAATATTCTATCCATGCACTGCTCAGCAAACCTTGGCAAAGAAGGCGATGTTGCTTTATTCTTTGGACTTTCCGGTACTGGTAAAACAACCTTATCGGCTGATCCTTATCGTAAATTAATTGGAGATGATGAGCATGCTTGGAGTTCTAATGGTGTCTTTAATATCGAAGGTGGATGCTATGCAAAATGCATAAATCTGTCAGAAGAAAAGGAACCACAAATTTTCAATGCCATTAAATTTGGTTCTGTATTAGAAAACGCAGTACTAGAAGAAAATTCTCGGATACCAGACTATGATAATACTACTCTAACAGAAAACACAAGAGCTGCTTATCCGTTAGAGCATATTGATAATATTGTTGATCCTAGTATTGCTGGACATCCAAGTACCATTATTTTCTTAACTGCTGATGCTTCTGGTACATTACCACCAATTAGTAAATTAACAAAAGAACAAGCAATGTATCACTTTTTAAGTGGTTATACGAGTAAGCTAGCAGGTACTGAACGAGGTGTAACAGAGCCACAAGCAACATTCTCTGCTTGTTTTGGAGCACCATTCTTGCCTCTAGCACCAGCTACGTATGCTACGATGCTTGGTGAAAAAATTGATCAACATAACACAAATGTGTTCTTGATTAATACCGGCTGGACTGGGGGCTCATATGGAGTTGGAGGTCGTATTAGGCTTTCATATACAAGAGCAATGGTACATGCAGCACTTGAAGGTGAACTGAACAACGTAGAAACAATTACAGATAACATCTTTGGTTTAGAAGTTCCAACTCACGTCCCAGGAGTACCTGATGAAGTATTGGTACCAAAGAATACATGGGAAAATCAACAAGCTTATGAAATTGCAGCAAAAGAACTTGCGCAAAAGTTCCACGAAAACTTCACGAAATTCTCTTATGTAAGTGCTGAAATTGCTGCGGCAGGACCACTATATAAGTAATCTTGTCCTCATCCCAAGAGGGTTTATATAATTAATTTTATTTTATGCCGATCTACTATTTAGGTCGGTTTTTTTCTTTTGCTAATTGTCATGCATTATCAATGCTTGTGACGGATATCCGGAACATTGTGACCTCTCCATTCCTATCTTGAGACATTGACCAATAACCTTGTGACCCTTCCTCATTTTATGTCACTCTTATCTTCCAGAAAAAATCCCCTACATAGGCATTCACACATTTTTTTCACTTCGCATAAACTGTTTTGACGTTAAATACTCGATGTTGAAAGGGTCGGTTAGAATGAAAAAGATTAAATTAATCGCGATATTCTCGGTACTCGCGCTTTTGTTCCTTTCTGCTTGTGGTTCCAGTAGCGAAAATACAACAATAAAAATAGGAGAGGTTACCCGCTCTCTATTCTATGCACCACAATATGTAGCAATTGAAAAGGGATTCTTTGAAGAGGAAGGATTAGACGTAGAATTACAAACAACATGGGGTGGCGACAAAACAATGACCGCTTTATTATCAGACGGAATTGATGTTGCTCTTGTTGGTTCTGAAACTTCTGTCTATGTTTATGCACAAGATTCAAAGGACTATGCTGTTAACTTTGCTCAATTAACGCAAACAGATGGGACTTTCCTAGTTGCAAAGGAAGAAAAGCCTGATTTTAAATGGGAGGACCTAACAGACTCCAATTTCCTTGGCCAGCGTAAGGGCGGTATGCCACAGATGGTTGGGGAATTTGTTCTAAAAAAATATGGCATTGATCCACATAATGATTTAACACTACATCAAAACATTGAATTTGCTAATATTCCAGGTGCATTCTTATCAGGTGACTATGAGTACGTACAGTTATTTGAACCCACTGCAAGTGTCTTTGAAAAAGAGGGTAATGGACACGTAATCGCATCATTTGGTGAAGAATCCGGCCATGTACCTTACACCGTATTTATGGCGAAACAAAGCTATATTGATGAAACACCAGAAAACATTGAAAAATTCACAAGAGCCATTTATAAAGCACAACAATGGGTACAAGAAACGGATTCATCCGAAATCGCTGAAACGATACAAAAGTACTTCGAGGATGTTGATTTAGATATTCTTACTTCCTCCATTGAGCGATATAAAAGTCAAG
Source organism: Paucisalibacillus globulus DSM 18846 (assembly GCF_000482485.1). GTDB lineage: Bacteria > Bacillota > Bacilli > Bacillales > Amphibacillaceae > Ornithinibacillus > Ornithinibacillus globulus. Next base: position 10,190 of record NZ_AXVK01000027.1, read on the forward strand.
GATCCTTTGCAACTGACCCAATCTTGGATGAAGAAGAGTGGAATAACTTAAAAGACATCATGAACGAAGCAGGGGAATTACCTGATGGCGAGATTTCTTACGAAGAATTAGTAAACACAGAAATAGCAGAGGACGTCATCAATAACTAAGGAGGGAAAACATGTCCTTTCTAACCTTAGAAAATGTAACGCATCATTACTTTGGTAAAAATGACTATACAAAGGCTTTAGATGATATCTCTTTCTCTGTAAAAGAGGGTGAATTCGTTTCATTACTCGGACCAAGTGGTTGTGGTAAATCAACGGTTCTCTCAATTGTTTCGGGTATTATGAAACAGACCTCAGGGAAGGTACTTCTAGATAACAAACCAATTACAGAATCTGAACTAGCAATAGGCTACATGCTACAGCAAGATTATCTATTCCCGTGGAAAACTATCTTAGATAATGTCTTGCTTGGCCCAACAATCCACAATAATATAGATCAGAAAATTAAGGCAAAGGCAATAGAGCTTCTAGAAGAGGTTGGATTATATAATGTAGAAAATCAATATCCCCCCTCTCTTTCCGGCGGAATGCGTCAGCGTGTCGCCTTAGTAAGAACCTTAATAACAGATCCTAAAATCCTATTATTAGATGAACCATTTTCAGCATTAGATTATCAAACAAAGCTAAAATTGGAAGACTTAGTTTTCAAGCTTCTACACGCTTATCACAAGACTGCAATTCTAGTTACCCATGACATTGGAGAAGCAATTGCTATGAGTGACAGAATCATAGTAATGAGTGCGAATCCAGGTGAAATCGCAAAAACATTTGAAGTACCAATTGAGTTACGGAATGAAATGCCTTTTCTAGTTCGCAGGCATCCTAAATACCAATCAATTTTCGACAAAGTTTGGGAGGAGTTAAACAAAAATGAAACACAATCTGTTTAAATCCTGCCCGGAAAGGGGATGTAGCAATGGCTAATAAAGGAGATCACATTCTATTTGATAAGCATATGCAGGGCCTAAAACGCGAAAAACGAATTGTTTTCATCTGGCAAGCAATTATTCTAGTAGGTTTTTTTGGATTATGGGAAATTGCAAGTAGAACGAACTGGATTGATCCATTGCTATTCAGTTCCCCAACTAAAGTCTACAATCTATTAATTGAAAAATTAACGGATGGATCAATGATTTCTCACACATTAGTAACGTTGTTTGAAACGTTAGCTGGTTTTATTATTGGGACACTGCTTGGAATTGTGCTCGCATCCTTATTATGGTCATCAGCTAGATTTTCAAAAATATCTGATCCATATCTTGTAATTTTGAATGCGATGCCTAAAGTTGCATTGGGGCCAATTATCATTGTAGCTTTGGGACCTGGATATATTGCAATCATTGCGATGGGAGCGATAATATCCATTATCATTACGACAATCGTTGTCTATACTGGATTTCGTGAAGTAGATCCAAACTATGAAAAGGTATTAAAAAGCTTCGGTGCTACTCGATGGCAATGCTTTAAGTCGGCAGTATTTCCAGCAAACTTACCTGTTATGATTTCTACTTTAAAAGTAAATGTAGGATTATCTTGGGTTGGTGTTATTGTCGGAGAATTCCTGGTTTCTTCAGAAGGATTAGGATACCTGATTGTTTACGGATTCCAGGTATTTGATTTCACACTCGTTATGGCTGCCCTGATTCTAATTGCAATCTTTGCTGCTATTATGTATAAGGTTGTGGAGAGAATAGAAGGTTGGCTGATTAAACATACAACTTAGATATATTAATTATATATGAAAAAGCACAGACAAAGAATGAATAAAAAGGAAGCTTGGATAGTAAAATTCTAAGCTTCCTTTACATTGGATACAAATAAATGCTCTACTATTTGGATATCCATTCATATTGAATATCTGGTAAATTTTCCTCATTTTCATGCCCTCTTAAAATAATGTTAAATCCATGTTTTTCATAAAACTGTTGCGCACGTTTATTAACTTCAAATGTGTATAGTTTTAGACTGCCACTTGAATGGTTTTTAGCTTGATTTAGTAATGCTGCGCCAATGCTAAGTAAATTTGAAATTGTTCCGGTAAAATATGATTTAAAAAATAAACATGATTTTCAAAACTAAGACGTTCTTTCTGACCGATCGCCTTCTCTTTGCTTTCTCTCCACATTTCCACTGTCTGCTTAGCGTATTTCTGATGATATTTAGTAATTATGAAGTTATTTTTCAAATCGGTCCCCCATGTATTTTTCGCTAATCTCCTTGAACAATTTTCAATAGTCTTCCCTGATCTTCTGTTAATACGATTTCTGAAAGCCTAGCACCTGCAATAATTGGTGCCCACTCCATAATTTCACCTTTCGATATTCCACTTTTTTTACAGTAAAGGTTCAAATATAATTCTGCTAATTCCTCGTACTGTTGAGAATACAAAAGATACGTTCGACACACATCTGCACGAATATCTCCTACACTGGAGTCAACCCAATCAATAACGAAGACTCTGTTATCTGACATGATGACATTAAATAAATGAAAATCACCATGACATAGCCTTGCGTCAAATTTCATATGATCTAATTGATTAAGTAGATTAGTTTTCTGTATCTCATTTAACTTACTGGCTAATTGTATTTGTCGCTTCAGCTTTTTAGCCATTGGTTCAATTGTATTAAGGCATATTTCGTGAATTTTGAGCTGAATATCTACTGAAATACCCATATAATAATCTGCCTTATGCCGATTCTCCAATAATAAGTCTCCTAATGTCTTGCCTTTTATATATGCCATAATAATGGCAGGATTCCCATCTATTGTTGTCACATCGATAATTCTTGGAACAGGAAGACCACTTACTCTAGCTGCCTCTTGCTTTGCAGCTTCATTTATAGCTTCTTCTTGGGGAAAATAATCATGAAATACTTTAATAATTTGATCTTCGCATCGATATATTTTAGCGGTATTTCCTTGTGCTATCGGTGTATCAAGGTTCATTAGATTACCTCAGTTCTACATAATTTTATACATAATCACTTTACGTTCAATAAGGAATTTTAATAATCATTACCCCATTCGACTAAGAACCATTATTCTATGTTTTTTTGCAACTCATAATTTAGTGTAAGATCGAAATGGTGTTGTTCATGTATGGCTAATAAGTGTACACTTTGAACAACATTTGGGTAATTAGCAATGGGGTCTGGATATCTGATTTGACCTGCAACTCTTTCATCAAGCTTAGAAAGCTTATTTTTTAATTTATCTGTTTCAAAATTTAGCAGTTGCTGAAGTTCTTTGAGGTCTTTTTTTTGATGGATGTTTTTTGGTGGTGTTAAAACAAAAGGTGCATTCATTGATTTCTTCTTATTCTGAGTAAATTCTTCATAAATATTGTACGTTGCAATTTTATATGGTCTATTTTTACGTAATTTTCCGTATGGAAGCATAATTGGAAGATAAAAAGAAGAAAACCTTCTAACCAATCTCACCATAAGAACAAGATGATAAATTGTTTCATTTACAGACCATTTGTCTGGTAATGGCCTATTCTGTGGATCAACACCTGATTCAGCTATTGTATTATAAAAATCATATCGTTGGTTTTCTATTAACTTGAAATAAGCCTGGATTTGTTTGCTATCCAAAATAATACTCCTTCCTTATTCCTTGCAAATAAAACAATTCAAATTATTAGTACTATAAAGATTATACCAAGAAAGCTATCTTACAAAAATAAAAAACACTCTTTATAAAGAATGTTTTTCATGAATTTTTCTTCCGTTACATGTGGGGAAAATTTAGTTTTTCCAGACAATAGGTTAAAACATCATCTTTCATAATAAAACTATATTTATTGTCATATTTAACATTTCTAGGGATTTTTTCTAATAAGACAGGTCCTTCTGTTTCATAATAGGTATCCTGGACTTCTAGCTTCTCTACTTCAGCATAATAAACATTTTTGACGACATGTCCCGCTTTACCAGCAACATAGTATTGACCTATATATTGAATTTTTTTAATTACTCCACCAGTCTCTTCCATTACTTCACGCAGCGCTGCTTCTTTTGGGCTCTCCCCTTTTTCTACTTTTCCACCTGGAAATTCCAATCCCCGATCTTTGTGTTTCGTTAATAGCCATTTATTGTCGTATCGACATATGACCCAGACATGCCTTGGATCCTTTGAGAAAGGATGGTTACGAAAAGAGAGTTGAACCTCATTTTTATAAAAATCTCGAAATCTAAACATATATCAGCTACCTAACTTCATCGATGTATTATTTTTGTGATCTTCCACTTCTGGTTTGCAAAAGTAAACTCGAAATCAATTCCATAATCTGCAAATAATTCGGATTTGTTTTCTTGCTTTACTAGTACTTTATTCTTTTCTAATTGTACCACATCATATTGATTCTGTTTATTAAACCATGGCGGAGTTTCCGTAGGGATGATATATAAACTGTCATCTTCTTCAGTATAATAGTAATCAACATATATCCTGACGACTTCTTCTGTCGTGATATCACTAAATGCCTTAATTAGGGAATCTTTATTATGATAATTTTTCACCTTATAGTTTGAATCAATGTCTTGTACAAGGGTAGTCATAAAATCATCAGTTAATTCTACAATTTCATCATGTGTAATAGAATGGGTACCATTTTGGTTTTGAATAGAATGTTGAACTGTTTGTTCATTACCTAGTAATGGCATAACATAGCCTATCCCCACTCCAATTGCCACAAGCGCAATAATAAGTCTCATAGTTTTCCCACCTACCTTCTATTTATACTATTCCCTATAAAGTAAGATAACTAAACAAAAAAGGAATAAGATAATATATCCTATTCCTGTACTTGCCTATATATGATTTTCTCCTAAAATACCAATGCTTTTAATATGATTTTTCACTGTCTTATCACCTAAATCATAGAGCATTTGATAGACATCAATTAAACCTGCATCATATCTATCATTTGCTTTGTCATTATGATAAGGCATAATTGGTACATGAGCCCTCCAAAAGCTATCATGTGCTGAACCATCCATATTTCTAAACTTAGCCCTTAGCATCGTAACTTCTTCTTGAGTTGCATTAATTGTAAAGCTATCATTATTTTGGTACTTGACTTGAGAAATTTCACCACTTCCAATATCGACATAGTAAGTCTTTTTTTCCATTACAACACCTCCTATTTCTAATTTGGCTAAAAATAAGAAAAGAATGTATAGAGAAAAAGAAGTTACTATTTAAAGCAGATCTAATAATTTATTGCGGACTAGTTTATTAGATGCATTTCTAGGAAGGCTTTCTACAAAATGAATTTCTTTAGGTAGCTTATATTTTGCTAATTTTTCCTCAGCATACAACAAAATGTCGCTTTTTTGGATGTTGGCTTTTGTAGGTACTACAAAGGCAACAGGTACTTGTCCCCAATATTCATCTGATTTTCCAGCAATTCCAACTTCCTTAACCCCTTCAAATCCAGATAAGACACTTTCTATTTCGGATGGATAAATATTTTCTCCACCAGAAATAATTAAATCCTTTCTACGATCAACGACGAATAAAAAGCCTTCCTCATCCACGTATCCAAGGTCACCTGTGGATAACCATCCATCAGTAAAACTACTTTCATATGCCACATCATTATTAAAATATCCCTTCGTAACCATCGGACCTTTTACCAAAATCTCTCCAATTTCATTTGGAGCAGAATCTTTGATTTGTATTTGCGCTGGAAACAAAGCTTTACCTGCTGAACCTATTTTTTGTAGTGCGTCACGAGGACTTAACGTTACAATTTGCGAAGATGTTTCCGTCATACCAAAGGATTGAAATACTGGAATATTTCTTTCGCTAGCTTTTTCTAATAGTGGAACTGGTGCAGGTCCTCCACCTAATAACATACATCGAAAATGATTAGGGAATTGATTTTCTCCTAAACTATCCATAATACGTTGGACCATAACAGTTACAACTGAAGCTATCGTTACACCACGATTTACGATTGCATCGAGTACAATTTGTTCATTGAATTTTTCAACCAAATACACTGGCATCCCATAAATTACACTCTTTATAAAAATAGATAAGCCACCAACATGAAAGTAAGGTAGTACTGCAAGCCACTTATCTGTTTCTGATAATCCAAGATTTAAGGCAGAACCAATGGCACTCCACCAGTGATTGCCATATGTATGAATAACACCCTTTGGAAACCCAGTCGTTCCTGATGTGTAAATGATTGTAAATGGGTCATCTAAATTGATTTCTTCCACAAGTTCTATTTTTTCTTTTATTCTTTTAGTTACTTCTGAGAAACTCATAACAATATTAGCATCTAATTTTTTCGCTTGTTCTAGTAATGCGTCTTCAGAAATAACTGCCATTACCTTTGAGTCCCTTATTTGATAATTTAACTCTTCCGTTGTTAACCTTGTATTCAATAAAACCGCAACTGCCCCAAGATAGCTTAACGCATGAATGACAACAATCATGGTTGAATTATTATTAGATAGTACTCCAACATGACTTCCTTTTTTTATCCCGAGCTTAGCTAATTTTTTTGCAAACTCCTGGCTTTTCTCTTTTAATTCCCGAAATGTAATAGTACTTCCATCGACCAATTCAATTGCTGATTGATTTGGTGAGAGAAAAGCTTGTTTTGTTAACCAATGTGGAATTATCTCTGCCATAACATCACCTCATGTTTTGAAAAACTAACGTATTCACTTGTCCTTAAGTGAATGTGTTCGTTCTATTGAGTCTGTGGAAAGCTATTATACTTTCCTAACTGCTGAAAAAACCTTTGCCCGTGAGCAAAGGTTTTTTTCATAAAGTGAAACTTCAATCAGTGGGGGTTTTTGTACTTCCCCCACTGATTGTTAGTTGAACGAACCTTAGCTTTTGACTTACTGTTTGATCCCCCACTTATAATTCTTGAATTTCACTCGAATTCCTCTCGTTTAGGGTCTTACAGCCAGTTAACCTGCGATAAATAACTAATCAAGGAAAACGAGGGAATTGACCAAAGTCTGGCTTTCTTTTTTCCTTAAATGCATCTCTTCCTTCTTTTGCTTCGTCAGTTGTGTAGTAAAGAAGCGTTGCATCGCCACCCATTTGTTGTAGTCCAGCTAAACCATCAGTAGCGGCATTGAAAGAAGCTTTTAGGAAACGTAATGCAGTTGGTGATTTTTCTAAAATTTCTTCACACCACTGTAAAGTTTCTTCTTCCAGTTTTTCTAAAGGAACCACTTTATTTACCATACCCATCTCATATGCTTCTTCTGCATTGTATTGACGGCATAAGTACCAAATTTCACGTGCACGTTTTTGACCAACCATTTCCGCAAGTAATCCAGCGCCATAACCAGCATCGAAGCTACCTACTTTAGGTCCAGTTTGACCAAATTTTGCGTTATCCGCAGCGATTGTTAAATCACAGACAACATGTAGTACATGTCCACCACCAATAGCATATCCAGCAACCATTGCAATTACTGGTTTTGGAATGGTGCGGATTAAACGTTGTAAGTCTAATACATTAAGACGTGGAATATGGTCAGATCCTACATATCCTCCGTGTCCTCGAACAGACTGGTCTCCACCAGAACAGAACGCTAGGTCTCCAGCACCTGTTAAAATGATAACACCCACTGATGAATCATCACGAGCATCTGCAAATGCATCAATCATTTCATTTACGGTTAATGGTGTAAAAGCATTGCGCTTTTCAGGACGGTTAATTGTCACTTTAGCAACACCATTGTATTTTTCATAAACTATTTCTTCGTATTCACGAACTTTTTCCCATTGTACTGTCATGGAAATCCTCCTTTATAGCTATGTAATAGAAACCTTTTAGAAAAACTCGCATTCGCTCGTCCTTTTGCGAATGTGTTAGTTTTTCTTATGTCGGCGGAAAGTTTTTATACTTTCCTAACTACCTAGAAAAACTTGCATCCGCAAATCTATTTGTAAATGTGTTAGTTTTTCTATTGCAACCAAGAAAGTTTATCATCCTTTCTGATTGGCTAAAACAAACTCCTCTACTATTTTACCAAAAAACTCCGGTCTTTCCACATGAATTGCATGTCCAGCATTTTGAACAACTGTAAATTCACTATTTACTAATGCATTATTCATTCGTTTATTAATACGAATAAACTTTTGATCCAACTCGCCAGCTATTAATAATACTGGTATCTTTATCTCTTGAAGACTTTGCCACCAACTTGTTTGGCTGCCTGTACCCATGCATCTTAAAGACATAGCCAACCCTTCCTTAGTTTGCGATAACCGTTCGTCCCTAATACTATTGCGAACTTCCTCTGGTAATTTTTTTTGCGATTGAAATAGAGGAATATTTTCCCAAAAGTTGATAAACGATTCTACGCCATCTTGCTCAATCCTTAAAGCTAAATGTTCATCATGCTCCATACGAGATTGTTTTTCTTCCGCTAATTCAAGGCCAGGTGAAGCACTCTCTAAAACGAGAGATTTCAAATGACTCTGATAGAGTGTTGCATAAGAAAGAGCTGTTCTCCCGCCCATAGAATACCCTATTAGGTGAAATGTCCCAATTCCATGTGCTAATAAAATTTCATGAATATCTTGGCAACATTGTTCCATAGATAGGGGTGATGGTGTTATTGTGTTTCCATGTCCAGGCAAATCTATTACAAATAATTTAAATTTATCTTTATATGCCTTAATAAATCGATTCCAAGAAACCGTACTGCCAGTAAATCCATGTATGAGTACTACTGGCTCACCATCTCCATGAATCTCATACCAATAACTCGCATCTCGCAAAACTGTTCTCACTGGATCACCGTCTTTAATATTTCCTCTTCAATTCCACGCCATATGTCTCGATGCCAATGAAGATTCTCAGTTCGATCCGTTTTCACTTCTACAACGGACAAACCTTTCTCCTCATAACTTAATTGTAATGCTTCTTTTAACTCACCAGTACTTTTCGGATGATGATAAGACCCACCATACATCTCGATAGCTTTCTGAAATTCGATGTTTAAAGGAGTTCCAAAGAGAGCTTCAAAATGTTTTTCATTACTTGACTGTGGCAAGAAGGAGAATATTCCGCCACCATTATTATTCACTACTAAAATAGTGATATTAATGTTATATTGCTTTGCTGCAAGTAATCCATTCATATCATGGTAAAATGATAAATCTCCTAACAATAGGGTAACAGGTTGTCCAGAAGCAGCCGCTCCGACTCCACTGGATACCATTCCATCTATCCCATTTGCCCCTCGATTTGCTAATAGGGTAATTTTCTTTGGACCGGTCATTAAGAAGGAGTCTACATCACGTATAGCCATACTATTTCCTACATATAGACTGCTATCATCCGGGATTAGTTCAACCAGTTGTTTTACTGCTTCACCTTCCGTTAACCTATCATCAGTAACATTAATTAAATGAGACTTTGCAATTTCATTTATTTTTCTCCAAAGTGCAAGCCATTCAGATTCTTCGCTTTCCAAATGGGATCCAGATTCCAATAAGTCCGAACAGAATAAAATTGGGTCAGCAAAGATAAATTCAGTTGGATTTCCAACTGGTTCTCTATATCCAGCATGAGGTTCCACGACATACTGTTGGACATCCTGATTTTCTTTTACAAAATAGAGATAAGCCTTGGAAACGGGCATTGCCCCAAATCGGAGAATATAATCTGGCTTTAACGAAGACCGAATTTTTCCACCTCGTAAGAATGCATCATAGCCCTCCATAATATTTGCAGTAGAATGGGACCCAGTCCTAACTTGCGATAACGGATCTGCGAGAATAGGAACCCCCCAAGCATCAGCAAGTAATGTCACTGCTTCAGCAAGATCACCCTCTACTTGTGGTCCACATACAATAACTCCTTTTTTGGTAGAAGTTAATTTTTCAGCGAATATCTTCACGAACTCCTCAGATAGCTTCTTTTTTCCATCATGCCAAATAGTATACGGTTCTTTAAGTGGCTCACCCCATATATTTTCTAGTGATAAGTCTGGCACCAGCGGCTCCCGAAATGGAAAATTCAAATGAATTGGTCCTGGATTTCCTGACAAAGCTTGGTTTATAGCACGAGCAGCCCGTATTCTAGCATACTTGAGTAAATTATCACTTGATTCTGGTAATGCCATTTCGTGAAAGCTCTTCACATAATCTCCAAAAATCTTTAGTTGATCAATCGCCTGTGGTGCCCCAACATCCCTAAGTTCATGTGGTCGGTCGGCTGTTAAAGCAATTAGTGATACCCTGCTTTGGTGTGCTTCAACAATGGCAGGAAAATAATTGGCGACTGCTGTTCCTGATGAACATACGAGTGCTACTGGTCTCTTTGTTTGTTTCGCTAAACCTAAACCAAAAAATGCTGCTGATCGTTCATCTAAAACAATCCATTCTTTTATATCAGGATGCTCTGCAAAAGTCATGGCAAGCGGTGTAGAACGAGAGCCAGGGGAAATAACGACATCGGTTAAACCACTCTTCGAAAGCTCATCTACAAAGTTTGCTACATATCTTGTTAAATCTTCTATATGATTCATTAATTATCCCCCTAGGACAGTAAGCATCGGTAAAAATTTAATTCTTGTTTCCTCAAATTCCTCTTCTGGATCTGAATCCTTTACTACTCCGCATCCAGCAAATAAAGAAGCCTTATCACCTTGGATCAGTCCTGAACGGATTGCAACTGCAAATTCTCCATTTTGATTACTATCAACCCATCCAAAAGGGGCTCCGTACCAACCACGATCAAGTAGTTCATGTTCACGTATATAAGTTAATGCCTGTTCCCTTGGCTCTCCACCTAAAGCAGGAGTCGGATGCAGCTTTTCAATTACATCAAAAATACTATATCCTTCTTGAAACACACCACGAACAGGAGTGTAAAGATGCTGTAAATTTCTTAGTTTATAAAGAATCGGTTTATCTGGTAGTTGTAATCCAACACAGAATTCTTCAATAGATTTTTTAATCATTTGAACAACGAAGTCATGCTCTTCCAAATTCTTTTCATCATGCAACAATTGATACCCTATTATCTCGTCTTCTTTATCTGTTTTTCCCCTTGGTGCCGTACCTGCCAAACAAGTAGATAGAAGTTCATTGTTCTCCACTTTCACAAGCCGTTCTGGCGTTGCACCTATAAAACAATCTTGTCCATTCTCATAAGCAAAAATATAACTGGTAGGCTGTGATTGGATTAAACTACTTAAAGTCTCTGTTAAATCAACCTTTTCAGCAAACCATAGTTGTAACTCTCTAGCTAATACCACTTTCTCAACTTGACTAGTAGAGATATACTCAGTAGTCCGTTGAACCAAATTCTTCCACTGATTTGGTTCAACGACATTTTTTTTGATAATAGTTGACTTAGGATGTGATTTCATTCGATATGTTAAAAGCCATTCTTCTTGTTCTGTTAGAAGCTTGTCTAATTCTTCTGGTTTGTCAATTCTACTGACATTGACCGTCACAGTAAGGTAAGTATTTCCTTTATACTCTACCAACATAAATGTAGGTATACGCAATTCATTCTTGGTAAACTTATTCCATAAAGATGTTCTTGTTTTTTTCGGATCAAAATCCATCCCACCAATTGCTGATAGTCCCGTCCCGGGCACCTGATATGGATTGACAACCACTGCATCTTTTGTAACTAGTTTCCATTTTTCATCCAGTTCCGCAATATCCAATTGTTCCTCTGTAATGGTAAGAGCATTTCCAATACCCACCATTATATAATCATCTATCGTACTCATCCAAAAAGTACGATCCATATGTAAATGTAATCCTGCTTCAAAAAAATGAAGAGGATTGATCCATTCGATTTTTTTAGTAAAACTAACAAGTTTTGTGCCAGAGGAATTTAATTTGTCAATCACCTTTTCCAAAGTTGACCTCAATGTTTCCTCTTTAACCTTTACCATTCGATTACCCTCCAAAAAAAGCACATAATAGTCCAACTCTTATTCTATTCCCTTTTTCATAGTTTCTCAAGAAAACAACTATCTACCCTGGATCAACATCATTATAAGTTGCTTTTATTTTCCATATTATAATAGATAGTCCCATGCCAATTTTAAAGTTCTGTCTGATAGACCACTTCTAGTTCATTGACACCCTTAGCCTTTTTGCCTAAACTTAATATGATATTAAGATTAAGGGGATTCAAGTGATGGTAACAACAGATAAAGATCATATTAAAAAAGCTTTAAATGAACGGAATGGTTTTAACGTGTGGTGGCGTTTACTTAGACCACATACACTTACTGCTTCTTTTATTCCAGTTTTTGTAGGAACGATGGTTGCATTAAATACACATGGTATTAATATACTAGTATTTCTAGCCATGTTACTAGCATCCATATTAATTCAATCAGCAACAAATATGTTTAATGAGTACTATGATTATGTAAGGGGACTTGACTCTGATGAATCTGTCGGAATTGGTGGAACGATCGTACGGGACGGAATCCGACCTAAAACCGTACTTCGTCTGGCTCTTATATTTTATAGTATTGCACTAATACTTGGAATTTACATTTGTATAGTTTCTAGCTGGTGGATTGCTATTATAGGACTAGTATGTATGTTATTTGGATACCTCTATACAGGTGGCCCACTACCCATTTCAACTACACCATTTGGGGAACTTTTCTCTGGATTATTAATGGGAACGGTTATTATTGGAATTAGCTACTTTATTCAAACTGGCAGCATAAATAGTTTTGTTATCTTTATTTCTGTTCCAGTGGCTATTTTCATAGGTTGTATTATGCTATCGAATAACATCCGAGATTTAGATGGGGATGAAAAAGGTGGACGTAAAACACTCGCTATTTTGCTTGGACGAGAAAATGCTGTTCGTTTTCTAGGTTTATTATTCTTTGTAGCATTCTTTTTCACTTTATATTTAATTCTTGTTGATGTATTACCATTATGGTCGCTTATAACCTTTATTGCAGTAATTCCGGCTGTTAAAGTAGTAAAAGGTTTCAAAGGGAAGACAAATCCTTTAGAAATGATGCCTGCGATGGTATTAACAGGAAAAACAAATACGATTTACGGATTTTTGTTAGGTATATCATTATTAATTTATTATTTCATCTAAGAACTACTTAAAAAACATATTAGGGGGAGTTTAGATGGAAATGGAACATACTTTATTAGAGTCACTTGGAATTGAGACCATCTCACTGGATAAGGACCTAGTTGTTATGACGATGCCAGTTGATAAACGTACACATCAACCTTTAGGCTATCTCCATGGAGGCGCTAGTGTTGCGCTCGCTGAAACTGCGGCAAGTATAGGAGCGTGTCTACATGTAGACCTAGATAAATTCCATGTTTTTGGTATTGAAATTAATGCAAATCACATTAAAAGTAAAAAAGATGGAACGGTAACCGCAAAAGCAAAACCTATCCACGTAGGTAAATCGTCTATGGTATGGGAGATTAATATTGTTGACGAGGAAGATAACTTAATATGCATTTCCAGATGCACGGTCGCAGTAGTACCAAAAAAGAGCTAATCCATTTATAGATGGATTAGCTCTTTTTATACCTTCATTTATGCAAATTTTGCTTGTTGTTGTTCTATCCAGCGACGCATTTTAATAAATATTGGAACAAATAACAGACCTACGATAATACCTTTAATGATATTAAATGGTAGAATACCTATCCAAACTAGACTTAATTTAGCAGCATGAGTCATATCGCCCCACCCCATCATCAACCCATATACAGGTAATAATATGAAGTAGTTGAACACACCTAACCCAATAGCCATAATGATTGTACCAGTAACTAGACCTGAAACAATACTCTTCACACTCTTATATTTGTGATATAGGATTCCTATTGGTAATACAAGTAAAGCTCCTGCTAAGAAGTTCGCTGTAACTCCAACAATGTCTCCACCACCGATTGCTAAATATAAAACATTCTTAATCACTACTACAATAACACCCGCTAAAGGTGAGAAAATAAGTGCTGCCATAATGGCAGGAACATCACTAAAGTCAATCTTTAAGTAGCTTGGTAATAACGGGAGAGGAAAGTTAATAAAGAATAATAATAACGATACCGCTCCAAGTAAAGATAAAATAATAAGTCTTGTTAAATTTGATGATTTTGCTTGCATCATCATTCCTCCTTCATCTAGTTATCGATTCACATCTCGTGATGAAGGAAAGCCTATTCCTTAAAAAACCAAAAACCCTAAAGCCAGACCTAATTCGGGGGCTTTAGGGTTTAAATCATCATAGGAAATAAAGGCACATAAATGTACCAATGTTCAGCTCGACATCTTCTCCCATCCAGACTTTAACTGTCGGTCCTGGACTTACACCAGGTCAACCGTTTGATGATGTTCAAACGGCTCACGGACTTTGAACCTTCGTTCATTACCGTCGGTCGGGAATTGCACCCTGCCCCGAAGATGGAATCGATATTTTATTGTCAATGATTATTATACATGGTACGTGGTAGTTTGAAAAGAGTTTTGTTTGAATTCGAGATATATATTTCCAAAGCATATAGGTATTATATTGTATCAATATGTCTGTTTAAAATCAGAACAGGATTTCTTTATTTTCCCAAAGAACACGACTTACCACAAAAAAAGGCAACAGAGAGCATACCCTGTCACCAATTTTTAATCTTAAAACCTTAATCTAATGGATTCAAACTTTCTTCCCCAGTTAAACCGCTTATCATTTCAACCAATAATTTAATTTCTTGATCTATATCCTCAAAACTAGCCGTTTCCACTGGTGAATGCATGTAGCGTAATGGTAAAGACACAAGCGAAACAGGAACTCCATGGCCAGTGTATCGCATTTTATCCGCGTCTGTTCCTGTATGTCTAGGTGTTAATTCATATTGAACGTCCATTTGTAACTTCTGAGCAGCCTTTTCTAATAACTCATTTATCTTTCTATTTATTGGAGCGCCTTTTGCTAAGACTGGTCCTTTTTCTAGACGGACATCACCGTGTTTATTTGTATTTACTCCTGGATAATCGGTTGCAAACGTAACATCACATGCAATCGCCATGGTTGGTTCTACTCCCGCAGCTGCAAAGTATGCACCACCCATGTTAGTTTCTTCATTTACAGTACTAGCAGCATAAACTCCGACTGTACAGCCTTTTTTCTTTAACTGACGAAGAACTTCTGCAACAATAAATGCCCCCGTTCGATTATCTAAACCTCTTCCAGAAACATAACGATCCATAAGAATTTCTGATTCTGTTTTATAGACAACTAAATCACCAATTTGCACATATTCCTCCGCTTCCCCTTTTGTTTTAAAACCACAATCAATAAATAGGTCTTCTAGGTCAAAATCATTCTTCAAACCACCATGATGTTGTGCATTGACACCAATAACTCCCGTGATCGTTTTTCCATATCCTAAAACAATTGTTTTCATACCGACAGCAGCCTTCGGGTTAATCCCACCCATTTTATCAAAATGTAAAAATCCATTTTCATCAATTCGATTAACAATAAGTGCAATTTCGTCACAATGTCCTGCTAATAACACTTTAAATTCAGCTTCAGGATTTAGCACACCAATAACATTTCCTGCATTATCAGTCAAAACTTCATCTGCAAACTCTTTATAATAATCACGCATTTTCCTTTGAATAGCTACTTCATCACTTGAGGGTGATGGTGTTCCTAGTAATTCTAGTAAAAAATCTCTATTAGTTTTTTCCAAGTTAGGCAACTCCTTTTAATTATCAATTTAACTGTTTCAATCATACCAAATTTTGCTGTTACCAGGCACTTTTATTTACCAAGAAATAAATTATGATTACAATTTAGATAACAAACCGTAAGGAGGCATTATTATGAGTTTAAATGATTGGTTCGCTAAAGGTATACCAAGTCAAGAGTACATTAATGCTATGCAGAAACATCAGGAAGATCTTCTACATATCTATAATTCCTATACAGTTCCAGATGATAATGAATTTTTCTCCAAACTGAAAGATAAGAACTTACGAGTTATTGTCATCACAGAAGATTGGTGTGGCGATGCAATGATGAATACTCCGATTCTGCTTCATGTAGCAGAACAAACAGAAATGGAAGTTCGTATGATTCTTCGTGATTCTAACTTAGAATTAATGGATCAATATTTAACAAATGGAAAAGCTCGTTCCATTCCTATATTTATTTTCATTGATCAAGCTGGAAATGAAGTTGCAAAATGGGGACCACGAGCTGAACCAGTACAAAATTATGTAGATGAAATAAGAGCAGACCTTCCAGATAAAGAGGCTGGGGACTATAAAGAAAAATTCGATGCAATGATTCAAATTATGTACAGCGAATACAAATCAAATCCAACGTTCTGGAACCATGTATACCAAAGCCTAAAAACAACATTATCAAAATAATACTTTTAGAAACCTACCCCATTTGGAGTAGGTTTTATTATTTTTCAAATCAATTAATGTTTTCTTACTCATCATTGTAGTCTACATTTTTTTCTATAGTATTGCTATAACTGTACATACTAATCAAACACGAATAATAATTAGGTGAGAAAATGAACATCGAGCAATTCAAACACATTTACTTTCGACTACCAATCCTAATTCGATTATTTTTAACAATTTTACTGGTTATGATTCTTTTTGGTACCATTATCCATTTTATCGAACCATCCCAATTCCCAACTATATTCGACGGTGTATGGTGGGCAGTTGTTACTGGTGCAACAGTTGGGTACGGTGATTATGTTCCACTTACAGTGATGGGTAGAATTATCGGTATCATCTTAATTCTAACAGGGGGAGGATTACTCACTTTCTATATTACACAATTTGCAGCTGCAACCGTCCAGCATGAAAATGATTTATCACAAGGAAAAGTGGCTTATAAGGGGAACAACCATATTATTTTAGTAGGATGGAATGAACGGACAAGAATTTTAATGGACCAAATCTTAAAACATAATTCAAAAGCAGAAATTGTCCTTATTGATCAAACCGTTACCCAGATGTCTTATCAGCACTACCCTATTCATTTTATCCATGGTGACCCAACTGATGACTATTTTCTACAAAAAGCAAATATTCAAGTAGCATCCAAAGTAGTTATTAGTGCCGATAACCATAAAAGTGAAAAACAAGCAGATAATCAATCAATATTGACGGTTGTTGCGATACGAGGAAACAATAATGAAGTCCCGATTATAGTGGAAATAATGACTATGGCACAAATCGACAATGCCATCCGTGCAGGGGCCAGTACTATCCTTAGACCTAATGACTTTATGAGTACCCTCCTTTATCAGGAGGTTTTAAAAAGTAAGGCAAAACCATTTGAAACAGTCATACATTTATTAAAGGACCAACATTTTCATCATTTTAAAATACCCGAAGAATTTGTAGAAAAGCCTTTTATTGACGTACTATATAATTTAAAATTAGATGATTATCTTCTACTAGGTATTCTACGAAAGAAGGATTGGATTTTTAATCCAAATAAAGATTTTCTATTACAGAAAGAGGATATATTAATTACGTCAATATTATGGAAACCTTAATATTTTTGCCCCAATCCAAAATGTATGTTAAAATTATTTATTGTGTGAAAAGAAACGAAGGTATAGGAGATGTTCAGCATGACAGAGAAATTAGAAGTAGGTCAAATAATAACTGGAAAAGTAACTGGAATTCAACCATATGGTGCGTTCGTAGCGCTTAATGATGAAATTCAAGGATTAGTTCATATTTCAGAAGTAACACATGGCTTTGTAAAAGATATTAACGACCATCTTACAGTTGGAGATGAAGTTAATGTTAAAGTATTGAATGTTGATGAAGCAAACAATAAAGTTTCATTATCTATTCGTGCAACGGAAGAACCACCTAAGAAACAAGAAAAACCTCAAGTTAAGAAAACGGTTAAACTTGAAGAAAATACTTCTGGATTCAATACATTAAAAGATAAACTGGAAGAATGGATCGAACAATCCGAATTTAAAAACTAATATTCCAGTTAGAGGCTTCCCCCATCAACATTATCTTAATTGCTAATATTGATGGGAGAAGCCTCTTCTTTGTTGTAATTTTGTCGTATTATTGATTACAATAAAGCAGAAGCTAAATTAAATTATACTTATACTATTTAGGAGGACAATATGACACATATACAATTTTCCTATCAACATGCATTAGATTTTCTAAATAAGGGAGAACTAGATAACTTATCAGAATTCGTTACAGTTGCCCACCAAGCAATACATAATAAAACTGGACCAGGAAATGACTTTTTGGGCTGGGTAGAACTACCAGAGAATTATGATAAAGAAGAATATAGTCGTATTAAAGCTGCTTCCGAAAAAATCAAGAACAATTCCGATATCCTACTTGTAATAGGTATTGGTGGATCGTATTTAGGAGCAAAAGCGGCACTAGAAATGTTAAATCATTCGTTTCAAAATATGTTAGCAAAAGAACAACGAAAAGTTCCGCAAATTATTTTTGTTGGACATCATATGAGTTCAACTTACATGAAAGAATTATTTGACGTATTGGAAGGAAAAGATTTCTCTATCAACATTATTTCTAAGAGTGGTACTACAACGGAACCAGCGATTGCTTTCCGTATTTTCAAGAAATACTTAGAAGATAAATACGGTAAAGAAGAAGCAAGAACACGTATTTTTGCTACAACTGACAAAGCAAAAGGTGCATTAAAAGGTGTAGCAGATGAAGCGGGCTATGAAACCTTTGTAATTCCAGATGATGTTGGTGGCCGATTCTCTGTATTAACTGCTGTTGGCTTATTACCGATTGCAGTTAGTGGAATTACTATTGATGACATGATGCAAGGTGCAAGAGATGCGATGAATGACTTCAACGAACCAAACCTTGAGAAAAATATAGCTTATCAATATGCTGCTGTAAGAAATGTTCTATATAACAAAGGAAAAACGATAGAAATGCTTGTTAATTATGAGCCAAGCTTACAGTACTTTTCTGAATGGTGGAAGCAACTATACGGAGAAAGTGAAGGTAAAGATCAGAAAGGTATTTTCCCTACTTCAGCAAACTTTTCAACTGATCTTCATTCATTAGGACAGTACATTCAAGAAGGGCGTCGTGATTTGTTTGAAACAGTCATCCATGTAAACAAATCTAAATTAGACCTAACACTTGAAGCTGAGGAAAATAATTCAGACGGCCTTAATTATCTTGCAGGCAAAACGATTCATGAAATCAATGATAAAGCATATCAAGGTACACTGTTAGCCCACACGGACGGCGGAGTACCTAACTTATCCATCGAAGTACCGGAACTTAATGCATACACATTCGGTTATCTTGTATATTTCTTTGAAAAATCCTGCGCATTAAGTGGATACCTGTTAGGTGTAAATCCATTCAATCAGCCTGGTGTAGAAGCATATAAGAAAAACATGTTTGCATTATTAGGAAAACCAGGATTTGAAGCAGAAAAAGAAGAGTTAGAAAAGCGTTTGAAATAATAGAAAGACAGCCCATCCATTAAAGATGATGGGCTGTCTACTTTTTTACTGGGAAATTTTCCAAATACTATTTTCTTTTATTAGATCCAAGGATGTAAGTAAATCACCCTCCCAATCGGTAAAATAGAGAATCGCTGTATTTTCCGCTGTATATTCTGTTAATACAAAACCAGTTGAATTTCTTATTTTGGACCACTTATCTTGTAATTCTTCACTCGGTTTTTCCGATGTTACTAATAAAGTATACGTACTCACATCTTCTTTATCAAAAGCGTAGGCAAATAATGACACGGTTTCTAAAGGATCCATTTCGACTAGCAAGTTGGAATCCAAACTACTACTATACTCTTTATAAATTACACCGGTATTATCCATAATAGGCCAGCGGTTACGTTCAACTATATCTTCATACTTTACGTTTTTATATTTGTCATCAAAAAGAAATTTAACCTGATTAAATGCTATGTAATCTTGTTTTCTTTTCCAATCATTCTCTTCCCATTCTAGTAATGTATCCTTTATTATATTCCAATAGATTGAATCTGGATTATCTTCTAGGAATCTGTAGTATTCTTCTTTTTCTTCCTCACCTACTTTTTCTTGCCCATTCCAAATTCCTAAATATTGATTCAGATTGTTGACCAAATCATTATATAAATATCCAAGAAATTCTTCATCATACTCATCACTGTACTGATTAATAAGTACTTCAACATCCAATAGATTGCTTTTTAATTCCTTCCAATCAGACCAATCTATAGCGTATTGATTAACCGTATAATCCACATAGCTTAAATAGGCTTCTCCATACCCCTTATTAACTAGTTTGTCCTTTAACTCTTCATAGTCTAACTTAACAGTTAAATAACCATATTCTGGATCCCTGTTTATCAAGTAACCTTGTTCATTTAATATCTGAAGAATTTTTTTCAACTCTACTGGTCCTGTATATTTTTCTGGACTATCTTGTAATTCTACTATAGTCTCGTAATCATCAACCGAGATAGTTGAGATAAGTTTATCTAAATAATTCTGAAACTCCATTTCATACATGTATGATACGTGTAATACTTCCAAGAAAGAATCTGGACTTGCAATGGAAGGTGATTCTAATTTCTCTATAACTGTTGAAGGCGGTGTTAACAACCAATCAATATAGAATTTTGTATCATCTACTCCACCATGCATTTCTGGAGAGCGTTTTAACTCTTCAATCATTGATCTTGCGCTTGTCACAACCGGAAAGCTGCTTACATCATCCAACCCAATTTCTATCGAAAAATTCTCAATGGCTTGTTCCAAATAATTAATAATTTCCGGATCTATTTCATATTCTTCCGGTTCTGTAATAGCAACTACTTCAGTAGCCTCTCTCTTTGCTGCTTCCTTCTCCTCTTGTGCTGCTTTTAGTTCCATCACTTTCTGTTCCTGAATATAATTAAGTCCTAATGTAGCAAATAAAAATAAACCTATGACAGCGCCAAAAGTAGGCAAAAGCTTTTTCCATTTTTGAGATTTTCTAGCTTGGTCAATCCGCGACATAATTTCTTGTTTATCTGTAAACTCTGGTAGCCTCTCATATACGTATTTCATTTCACCTAAGTTATCATGAAGACTTTTCTCTTGATGTGGAGTTACTTCCTTCTCGTACTTTGCTTTTAATATCTTTTCACCCTGCTGTATTCTTTTACTCAGTTCTTCTTCATTTGTTTTAAGAATAGTCGATAGCTCGTTACTTTTCTTCCCATAGAAGTGGTGGAAGATTAGTGGCAATTTATACTTACTATTCATCTCACGCAGATATATCTGATTGGAAATATGGTCTTGCTTTTCAAAAAAATATCCGTATTGACTGGAATCGTTATTAATCCCGTAAACCTTCTGAACCTTTTTCTGTCTGCGGTCGTCATCTTTTAACGTGTGAATCATTAGTTGATAAATGAAAATTGACAATGGACCTTGTTCAAATCTGTCTAGCTTATACGCTATCCTTATAAAAACTTCTTTTACAACTTCCGAAATTCTCTTAGGATCTACCCCATATTGAAATACGAATTTTTCTATTATAGGCTTGTATTGATCGATTAAATATTCGAAGGCTGACTGTTCTTTCTCCCTTAACAGTTTTATAAGTACATCCTCATGCATTTAGTATCCCCCCTTTTACCATGGCTTCTTATATATGTAACGTATCTATTCACCTTAAGGTTTCAGTTAAATAAGATTATTTCAAATTAAAATAAGTTTATAATTATTATTGTAACAGGGACTTCCTAATAAATTAAGGCATTTGATTTAGAAGTAGGATCAACAAAAATGAATCTTCATCGTTCAAACTTAAAAGAATTAAAAAAAATTTTTAGAAAACATGTTTAAAATTATTGTATCAGGGTATAACTAATAGCGTAAGACTTTCTCGTATTCCCCCTGTAGGCAAGGCGTATTTAACGCTTTGCTCTTTTTTTTTGCTTTTTTAAGGTATACTTGTAGTGGAAAAAATAATAGGAGGTAGTACTATGGGAATTTTTGAAACTATACATAATAGAAAAAACACTCGCTCTGTAAAGTGGGATTTGGTTAAAGACCTGTTCCAGTCTGAGGATGTACTCCCTATGTGGGTCGCAGACATGGACTTTCAAGCTCCAGAAGCAGTAAATCAAGCATTAATCGAAAGAGCTACACATGGTATCTATGGTTACACTATTGTTGATGAAAGTGTAAAATCTTCCATTGTCAATTGGATATCCAAAAGACACCATTGGAAAATCGAATCGCATTGGCTATCATTTAGTCCTGGTGTTGTAACTACTCTCCATATGGCGATCCAAGCTTTGACGGAGCCTGATGATGCTATATTAATTCAAACTCCTGTTTACACACCATTCTATAACGTCATTGAAGCTCATAACCGTAAGATAGTGAGAAATCCTTTAATTCTAGATGGAAATAAATACATGATTGACTTTCTCGATTTTGAAGAAAAATTAAAGCAGGGTATTAAAGCATTTATTCTTTGTAATCCCCATAACCCAGTAGGAAGGGTGTGGACAAAAGAGGAACTGGAGAAAATGGTAACACTTTGCGAGGAGTATAATGTTTTAATCATTTCTGATGAAATCCATAGTGATTTAACATTTCCTAATAAAAAACATATATCGATTGCTTCTATATCCGAAGAAATTGCCAATAATAGTGTAACTTGTATGGCCCCTTCCAAAACATTTAATTTAGCAGGCCTACAAGCATCGTACGCAATAACTCCTAATAAAATAATTCGTGAAAAACTGGATCAGCAATTTTTTACACAAGGATTCCATGGGTTAAATACGATGGGGAATACAGCTTTAGAGGCAGCCTATAACTATGGCGAGGAATGGCTTGATGGATTACGCGAAATAATACATAGTCATTATCACTTTGTTAAAGATAAGTTAGAAAAACATACAAAGTTGCGTGTGTCAGACGGAGACGGTACATACTTAGTGTGGATTGATTGTAGCTCATTAAATTTGGATGCAAAAGGCTTAAAGAAATTCTTTAATGAAGAGGCAAAAGTTGGGCTTAATGCTGGTGTAGATTACGGGAAAGAAGCAGAGCAGTATATGCGAATGAACATTGCTTGTCCAAAAGAAATTCTTGAAGAAGGTGTCTACCGAATTATTCAGGCATTACAAAATAGATAAAGTCAAAGCGCGGGCAAAATGATGATATGCTCGCGCTTTATTTTATTCTTGTTTTTCATTAAATTCTGTCGGGTCAGTTGGCGATTCTGTTGCCTCATTTCCTTTACCCGATTTAATCTCGCCACAAATGATTCTAGTACCAGAATCCCCACTTGGTTGCGATATCCCATCATCTTGGTTTTCACTAACGATTAAGGAAGTACCCTCTCCTCTTAGAAGAGACATTTTTCCTTCTTTCAATGTAGCGCCTGGAAGCATTAACTCAACATCAACTAGTCCACCGGCATCCGCTTCAATATTGGGCATGTCCCCTAAGTGAGGTCCTTTTGGATGCATTAGGCCATGCTCTTTACCCTCAGGATCTAAATGATTTCCAGCACTTTTAAAATCAGGTCCCTCACATTTTGCATACTCATGAACATGAAGTCCATGAAAACCCGGAGTGAGACCTTCCAGTTTTAATTTTACTTGTACACCATCAGGACCATCTAACAACTGTGCAGTTCCAACCATGTCACCTGATGCATTATACATTTCTACATTTTTAGATGTTTCTTCTTTGCTTTGGCAAGCAGAAAGTATGAAGAATGGTAAAAGGAATACAAATACGAATCGCATTTCCACTACTCCTTTTTTGTATTATAAAGATAGTATTTACAAAAAACGAGTCGGTAAACATGATTTGTAACCTTGTCTGCTGGTTCAATTTATATCCAAAATCTCCCCAACAAAAAAGACAAGGATTACCCTGTCTAATCTAGTTTGTTATGTTTTTCTAGTTGATTCTTATAATCCATGTCGAATTTCTTTTCCTGCTTTTTGGAGTACTTGTAAAAAAAATAGAATGCTGCACCTGCCGCAACAATAAATAATACTAGTACAATTACAGCTGGTATATATTCAGATTTATCTTCCGGAAAATATAAAAACGGCATCATTTTTTATCACGTCCTTCTTTCATTTAGTATATCAAATTTAATCCATTTATTTAAAGTCGGAAGTTTATTGTTCGCGATATTGTTCAAAGTTTGGCAAAATGAATATAAGTCTTACAGAAATTATATAAAGGAGTTAGCTATATGAGTGAGTTTTCATTAGGAGATAGAGTACAAGTACCAAGTAAATCAGGTATTTATATTGGAGAACTAATCGAAGATAGAAATGATAAATACTTAGTTAAAGTTCTAGCTGTAATGAAACATCCAATGCAAGGTGATCTACACCATCCTAAACAAGTAGAGAATGTCCTATTTCATGAACGAAAGGCTTTAGCTCAATTTGAGAAAGTAAATGTTTTAAAAAGTGTTGTCCATTCCTATTCCGACGAATTACCAGATTACGGAAAATCACTCAAATCTGCCGTAGAGAATTATCGAAAACAATTGGAATCCAAAACTACCCCGTATAACAAAGAAGCGTTAAAGGCTCTAAAGATAGTAGAAGAAAGTTATTACCTAGGACGATATTATTAAACAAAAGGCTGTCTGGATAATTATCTCAGACAGCCTTTTAAATTATTTACCTAAGTTTTCTTTAATTACTTCAGAAATACCTTGGATTGCTTCTTCTTCGTCACTACCAGTAGCTGAAACTTTAATATCAGCACCCTTAGGAATTCCTAGTGACATAACACCCATGATAGACTTAAGGTTAACTGTTTTTTCATTGTAAGTTAACTCAATCTCAGATTGATATTGACCAGCTTTATTAACTAATAAAGTAGCTGGGCGAGCGTGTACACCTGTATCTGCAGTAATATTGAATGTTTGTTCTTTCATTTTCATTTCATCCTTCCAACGTAAGTTTTGCTAGTACAAATTTTATGTACTTTTGCTTCAATTATACAGAAAATAATTCGTGAATAAATGAACTTACTTTTATTATAACTAATTTCTACGTTAAAGAAAACTAAAATGCAAATGAATTATTGTTTGTTTTTAAATAGCTGTTATGATAACTTAATGATTATATTAGCTTAACTAGGAGGAAATCATATGAGTGTACATATTGGAGCTAAAAAAGGTGAAATTGCAGATAAAATATTACTTCCAGGAGATCCACTAAGGGCGAAATACATCGCTGAAACTTTCCTAGAGGATGTATCTCAATATAATCAAGTTCGTGGAATGTATGGATTCACTGGTACATATAAAGGTGAAAAGGTATCTGTCCAAGGCACAGGAATGGGTGTTCCATCTATTTCAATTTATGTCAATGAATTAATTCAAAGTTATGATGTTCAAAAACTAATTCGCGTTGGTACTTGTGGTGCAATTCAAAAGGATGTAAACGTTCGCGATGTTATTTTAGCACAAGGTTCTACAACAGATTCTAGAATGAATCAACTTATCTTTAACGGTATCGATTACGCACCATTAGCTGACTTTGATTTATTACGGAAAGCATATGAAGTGGGAACAGAAAAAGGAATGAAAATTCGCGTAGGAAATGTATTTACTAGTGATACTTTCTATCGTGATAATGCTGCTGAGGTTAATGAGTTACTTGCGAAATATAAAGTATTAGCAATTGAAATGGAAACTACAGCATTATACACACTTGCAGCTAAGTTTGACCGTCAAGCTCTTTCTGTTTTAACTGTATCTGACCATATTATCACTGGTGAAGAGACAACCTCTGAAGAGCGTCAAACAACATTCAATGAAATGATGGAAATTGCTTTAGAAGCAGCCATTAAATAGGATTGCTTTATTAATTTAATTCAGTCATTGCGGAGAAAAACCAAAATCTTAGGTCAATTAACCAATAATTTAGATATAAATTTAATATTATAAACAGTACAAAAAGGCTTGAGGGCAATTTACCTCAAGCCTTTTGATTATAATTTTGACCCACACCACGGACAGAAAGCAATTCCTATTCTTGAAGAACCACCATCATGAATTATCAAACCGTAGTCTCTATCTTTCATATCAAATATAATTATTTTATCAGGGCAGTCAAATGGATTTTCATGAATATCACACTTAAAATTTGCATGAAAGTCCATATCAACACAGCAATGTTTTATCATAATTCAATTCTCCTAGTATTAGTAAGGCATAAGTTATTTCAAAGAGCTATTCTTTTATTAACTCTATATCACTATTTGGTAAAATTGGCTTCTTATCAGTAAATGATATCAAATATTTTTCCTCTATGACAACATCTTCGAACGAAGTTACTAATTTTGCATGTATACCCCGTTATTATAAAATAAAGAGGATGATAACATAATTGAAGCTATCATTAGTTAAAATCTACTTACTGATAATCTTTATTTCTTTAATAGGGAAATAAACAATATTTGTTGTTCCTATTATCTTTTCCATTGGAATAGCTCCCAGATGACGACTATCTGTACTATCTCTTCTATTATCACCCATGACGAACAAATGTCCTTCTGGAACTATATCACTACCAATTGGTGTTTCTTGTAAGGTAAATGAATCGGTTAGAGATCCATCCACAATTATTTCTTTAAGTTCGTCTAAATACGGTTCATCATAAGGTATACCATTAATATATAAAGTGTCATCTCTATACTCAATATGGTCTCCTGGTAATCCAATCACACGTTTTATGTAATCCTCGCTCTCTGATTTATGAAATACGACGATATCAAATCTTTCAGGTTCCCCTATTTTTGTTACAATCATCCGTTCTTTATTTTGCAAAGTAGGTTCCATTGAATAGCCATTAACAACAACTGGAGTAAATAAAAAGGTCCGAATAATAAAAGCTATAACAATCGCTATAAAGAATGCCTTGATCCATTCGAAAATCACATTTTTGTTTTTTATATTTTCCATTCCCACTCCCCCACTCTTTATACTTCCACCCGTAAATCCAAAAATGATAATTCAAATTTAAAAGCAAAAGTTTTCCTTTCACTTAAAAAGGAATTCCTTTTTGATTTCCTTTTTGAACAGAAACCCACTGGCCTAAAGCACCGCATTCTTTTTGTTGGCTAGTTATGTCATTAAGAATAGAGTGCCTATTCCCTCGTTCCGTCTATTAGGATTTAAATACAGGACAAAAAGTTCACCAGAGGTATCACTAATCATTCCACCTCCACCAGCACCTAAGACTACATCATTTTCCACAGCAACAAAATATCCTCCCCATTCCTTAGATGAATATGTAACCTCGTTTAATATTCTTTCATTATTATAATAATCCTTTATTACTGTCTCGATATACTCCTTTGAGTAAATATCACTGTACGTTGCCCAATAGCCTTCTCTACAAACTTTTCCTATTCCTTCAACGTGAACAGGATTTGCTTTACAAATTTTTATCATAAATAAATCCTCCTATTCCTTATTGAACTAATCTACCACTTAAGACAATAACCAAATTTTTTTACTAATGCATACATTCAACAAAACCTTCCCTTTAAATCCACTCTTTTCCATGTTCCCTAATGAATTTAATATCCTCTTGATAATGTTCAATATGCCCTTCATCTATCATCTTTTGAAAAGCAATGTCACCTTCACTTGCTTTTCTTTTAATAGTTTTACATAATCCTTCTAATCGCAGCAATACCATTTCCAAATAATCATTTTCTATCTCCTCACCGTAGAATTCAAAAAACAATTTAATCCTTTGTTTAATACGGCCAACATGCTTTAAAGAATTATAATAAACAGCCTCACCTGCTTCAGAATGATAAACTCTGCTTAAGGGGACGCAAGTGTATAGAGTATAGGCTATGTCCCAAAGTCTGGGACCAGGACCAGCAACATCAAAATCAATGATCCCTGTTGGTTTTTCACGATTAAAAATAATGTTGTATATTGCAAAATCATTATGACAAAGTATCTCATACGGGTGAGGAGTGTTATCTAGTGGTTCCCAGCTATCATCAAATGAAAAATCACTCACAGAATCATGATATTGACGGAGCATTTTCGCAATTTCTATTAAGACATTATTAGACCACATATATTCTTTTAACGGATAATTCCCAGCTTCTCCCTCAATAAAGGTTAATATTTCTCGCCCTATTCCATCAATCCCCAATAATTTTGGTGCATAGTTGAAATCTTTATTCTCCAGATGTTTTAATAACTTATGAATTTGGGGACTATCTGCTTTTAAGTTTCGTCGAACAGTATCACCCAATCGATAAACAGTAGAGACATTCCCTCCAGTTAGAACTTCTTCGTTTTCGTGATTTGACATCATAAATACTTCCTTCTTATGGTTTTTAAATCTTAAAACAAATCCGGCTTTCTGGATTACCCTGCCCCGTTCACAAAATCTTATTGTACAAATAATGCATATCTTTTTTTGCTATTAGCACAATATTCGGAAACAAATTCTCAAAATAAAGACCATCATTAGGATGATCAATGGTTTGACTATTGTCGCCTATATTTTACGTACACTTCTTCATAAACTTATCATTTTCAAACTACATTTATTACAGAAATGTTAACTCGATACTGTTTCCATTCATTTTATCTAACACCATTACTTTATGTACCCAATCTTTTCTAATATTTTTTTGGACGTATAGTTTAAATTTGGTAAAGAATCTAAGGGAAAGTAAGCTAACTCCAAACTTTCTTGATCTTTATTTATTTTTCCAGTTACATCCAAAGCCTTGAATATAACAGTAGCATTATATATCTCGTCTCCATGAGGAAATTTATAATAAAATTCCTTACCTGAAGCTACTCCTAATATTTCCAAGTGATTTGTAATAAGTCCTGTTTCTTCATACAACTCTTTTATGGCTGTCTCTTCAAAGCTATCCCCTAACTCCATACCCCCGCCAGGGATTCCCCAATCGTGTGTGTCTGAACGTAATTGTAATAATAATTCATTCTCATTATTTATCACAATTATTGCTGAACCAGGAGCAATAATTGGTCTTGTACCAATAACACTTCTAAGTAATTGAATATAATTCATCATTTTCTCCTTTAATTGAATATAACCTTACTTCTACAATTCTTCCTACTGAATAACAATCCTTCTTTTACTAAACAACCCTGTTAGCATTTATGAAAAATTGAAATCTATCTAGGGAGTTGGAGAATGTAATTTTCAAAACTTTTAATTATATTCTAACATAAAATAACATCGACCATTAAGTTTTAATAAAGGTGAGAATTGACATACCAATTAGCGATTAAATTAACGCCTATGTATCTGCACAAAGAGATTATATATTGTTACAATGCTATTATGAGATGCTGCTAAATTATGCTAATCCATAGAAATTCCATAGTATCTTTACAAGTTATTCATATCGCTTGCAGTCCAGTCTATGCTAAAATAGCAACTATAATTAGAAAACTAACCGAAAGGAAAATACATCATGGCACTTTTTTCAAACTTTCCAATTACAGCAGCACTTGCAGCAATTATCTTTGCACAGGTTGTCAAAATACCGATTCATTTTATTGCAACGAGAGAATTCTTACCTGGTCTAGCGTTTAGTACTGGTGGTATGCCTAGTAGCCATTCAGCGGCAGTATCTGCACTATCAACAGCAATTGGCATAATAGAGGGATTTGGATCAACCTTATTTGCTGTAGCTGCCGTATTTAGCGTTATAACCATGTATGATGCTTCTGGAGTACGTAGACAAGCTGGAAAACATGCAACCGTTCTTAATCAATTAGTTGGAGATTTTCAATTATTTATTGATGGAGCAAAAAACTGGGAGAATAAAGAAACATACGAAAGAAGAGAGCAATTAAAAGAATTACTTGGACATAAACCAATAGAAGTCTTTTTTGGAGCAATAACAGGAATATTAGTCGCAATCATACTTTTTCAACTTTATTAAAAAAGATGTTTTTCTAAAAGTTTGATGGTTATTATTATCACAGTTGATGAAAACTGCGCAGTAACTACTGTAAACATTTTTTAGCTGAAATTTTCCTATAAAAATACAGTTTTCCGCTGTTAAGGTCTAAGAGCGCGCAAGACCATGCAACAAAATCAGGAAAACATGAGCCCTCTTATACTGAGCATGTGACCAATTCGGGAAAACATGAGCCCTCACAGCCAGAACATGTGACCGATTCGGGAAATCATAGGTCTCACAGTCAGAACATGCGACCGATTCTGGTAAACATAAGCCCTCACAGTCAGAACATGCGACCGATTCGAGAAATCATGGGCCCTCGCAGACAGCTCATGCGACCAATTTGGGAAATCATAGGCCCGATCATACAAATCATCTGACCAATTCGGGAAATCATAGTCCTTGCCACTGCGCACTTTATACAATGTGTAATTAACATTTTTTTTGAAAATAGCTATAAAAAAAGAGAGGAAGCTTGTTTGCTTACCTCTCTTTACATATGATTAGCTCTTATTCATTTGTTCCCGAAATACTTGAAGTGCTTTATTCTCATTAAGATTAAGAAGAGCTTCCTCTGTGAGTACGCCATTCCCTTTTTCAATTATATAAACATCCACTTCACGTTTTCCCCACTGGGAATAGACATCTTCAATAGAATGAAAATATAAGTCTATTTTATTCCCATTGATAGCGCCACCCTTATCGGCCACAACACCGAACCCATAATCCGGAATCCACATAATGGTACCAACTGGATAAACAGTTAAATCTGCTGCGATTGTAGAATATAGGTCCCGCTTTACTTTCACACCAGAGTACGTAATTCCATATTGAGGGTGATCTGATGTTTTGCCAGTTGATTCTACCCCAGCGGTGTATCCAGTTGCCACTACTGTAGCCTTCGGGTAGTTGTCTATATTAATAACTTCTTCAACTGTTTTAGGTCCTTCTATTTGTTCACTAGAAATGTATTTCTTTTGCTTTTTTAGCACTTTAAATTCTTTTTCCTGTAAAGCTATCTTTCTATATTCTGCTTGTCCGGCATAAAAAACATTTGCAGATACGTTATGATCTTTCTTTAGCATTAACCCAAAATCAGCATAGGTAACATTTGAAATACTTGATAATGTTGCCCAGAATGCTAGTAAAAACAGGCTTGTCATGCCAATTCTTCGTAAAATGTTACTGATTTTCAAATAACAACACCTCTCTGGGTGTCATCATTTCCAATCTAGTAAGATTTTATGCATATTAGATAGAAATCTAATTTATAAAGATTTAAATTAAAACATTTGATAACCACTTTTTCGTAAAAATTTAATTACAATACCAGAAACGATAGTGCCTAAAAATCCAGATGTTAATATTACAATATCCCAACCATTTATCGAGAACAACTCTGAAAAAGCTTTAGAAATTGACTCACCAGGAGACGTGAAATAGTCACCCATCGGAATCTTATCGACAATAAATAGTACAATGAATGGATAAACAAACGCCATTAACCATGTTTTTCTAAGTAGCATATTTAAGATAAAAGCAATACCAAAAAATATGACAAAAAATAAGATAACAGAAACAATTAATTGAATCAATGTATGTATTCTCCTTTGTTAATTCACTTTCGCACAACCTAATTCTATAAGGATTTCAATAAAAAAGCAAAGACTAGGGTACGGTCTTTGCTCCTTATTCTTATATGATTATTCGAAAGACTTAATAAAAGAAATTAAATTTACCTTTTTTAAGCAATAGTCCAACTCCACCTAGTTTTAATAGGTAACGGTTATCAGACATCTTCTTCATGAATGTTGCTTTCCAGCCAAATAGTTTCTTATCACCAAATACAACACCCATAGCATCGTTGTGGCCTAGTGAAGCTAATGTACCTAGTGGTTTATACTCGAAACCTTCTAAATGTTCTTGGCCTTTAACAAGTGCAGTAACATTATGTGCAACAGTTGCAGATTGTTGAATTGCTATTTGTGCAGTTGGAGGGAATGGTCTTCCACTCTCTTCGTTCATAATTAATGCACAATCTCCAATAACAAATACATTATCATATTCAGGAGAACGCATGTCAGGACGAACCTGAATCTTTCCACGATTATGTTCAAATCCAGAATCTGCTACTACTGAACTAGCTTTAACACCAGCAGCCCAAATAGTTGTTAAAGTTGAAACTTCATTTAACTTACCATCTTTTTCATAGACAACACCATCGGCTTTAGCCTCTTTTAACAATGCACCTGTAACAAATTCCACACCACGAGCTTCAAGTGAGTTCATAGCATATTCTATTAGTTCTGGATCAAATCCAGGAAGTACAGTTGGTGCACCTTCTACATTTATAATTCGTACAAGAGATTTATCAATATCATATTCCTTACATAGCTCTGGAACCTTATTAGCTAATTCACCAACAAACTCAATTCCAGTAAATCCGCCACCACCAACAACAATGTTTAGGCGAGCAGGATTCTTATCCTGATGATATTGTGCAAAGTTGTATTCTAAATGTTCTCTAATTAAACGAGAAGAGTTAATATCATTGATCATGAATGCATTTTCTTCAAGCCCTGGAATACCGAATGTTGCTGATTCAAATCCTAAACCAATAACAAGGTAATCATACTCTAATTCACCATTTTCAAGTTTAACTTTATTCTCTTTAGGATTAATTTCAAGAACAGTGTCTTGAACAAAGTTAACTCGGTTTTGCTTGATAACATCTTTAATTGAAATTCTAGCTTGATCTTGATGAACTGTTCCAGCTGAAACTTCATGTAACCATGTAGTTTGGTAATGATAGTCATTCTTATTAACTAGTGTAATGTTTGCTTCGTTTGCACCTAGCGACTTCTGTAATTTAACAGTAGTCATGATTCCTCCGTAGCCAGCACCCAAAACAACGATGTTAGGCTTCTTCATTCATCA
Source organism: Paucisalibacillus globulus DSM 18846 (assembly GCF_000482485.1). GTDB lineage: Bacteria > Bacillota > Bacilli > Bacillales > Amphibacillaceae > Ornithinibacillus > Ornithinibacillus globulus. Next base: position 43,189 of record NZ_AXVK01000027.1, read on the forward strand.
TCACATCCATCTTTTAAATTTATTATTTTATTATCGTGTATGTGACATTTTTCACGAATATAGATAAAAAAAGATAAAAACTACTCTTTAAATAAATGTCACATAACTGTAATATGTTGTCCATCCTATATAATAGACCTTTTAACTAGAATTTTCAAGCCTAAAAATTACTTGAAATACTTCCCATCCTAAAGACTGATAAATTACAAGTGTTGGCTTTTTGTGTTACTATATTAGTGGTATTTTTTTCTAAGGAGGTTTTCATTTATGTCGGACAAAGTATTCGATGTTACCATTATTGGCGCGGGACCAGCCGGTTTATTCACAGCATTCTATGGCGGCATGCGTCAAGCAAGTGTTAAAATTATTGAAAGTTTACCACATACTGGTGGGCAATTAACGGCCCTATATCCAGAAAAGTATATATATGATATTGCTGGCTTTCCAAAGATACGAGCACAAGAATTAATAGATAATTTAGAAGAACAAGCTAAAATGTTTGATCCCACAATTGTATTAGGGCAATCCATTGAAACGGTAGAACGATTAGAAGACCAATCCTTTAAATTAACTTCTAACACAGGTGACGTTCATTATACAAAAACAATCATCATAACAGCAGGAAACGGTGCCTTCCAACCTCGAAGGTTAAATATCAATAATTCCGAAGAATTTGAAGGAATTAATCTTCATTATTACGTAAAGGATATGAACCGCTTTAAAGATAAAAAGGTCGCTATCCTAGGTGGCGGAGATTCGGCTGTTGATTGGGCAATGATGCTAGAACCAATCGCGGAGAAAGTATACTTAATCCACCGTCGTAATGAGTTTAGAGCTCATGAACATAGTGTCGAGAAGTTAATGAATTCTAACGTGGATGTTATTACACCATTTGCTCCAAGTGATATTGTTACTTCTAATAAAATAGATAAGATTTCATTAGAAGAAGTAAAAGGTGATAGAAAAATGGATCTAGAAATAGATGATGTCATCTGTAATTACGGCTTTATTTCATCATTAGGTCCAATTAAAGACTGGGGACTAGAAATAGAAAAAAATAGTATTGTTGTTAACACGAAAATGGAAACAACTATTCCTGGAATCTATGCAGCTGGTGATATCTGCACTTTCCCTGGAAAAATTAAATTAATCGCAACAGGATTTGGTGAAGGCCCGACCGCTATCAACAATGCTAAGCAATATATTGATCCAAAAGCAAGAGTACAACCAAAGCATTCTACTAGTATGTTTGAATAGTGAGTACCATTAAATCGTTGTAATGTTTTTTTGATATATGATATTTTTCACAGACTTTACAGGTAATGTTCAGAAAACAAAAAAGCATGGATAGGATGATTAAGTCCCTATCCATGCTTTTATCATTAACATTTTTCAGGTGCACCCACCGTTTCCTTTGTACGGAACGATGAACCACATCCACAAGATAAAACGGCATTTGGATTATCAATACTAAATCCGCCACCCATTAAATTTTGTTTAAAATCAATTGTTGTTCCCTCAATTACAGGGATATCTGGTTTATGGATAATCACTGGAATTCCGTTAATAACCTGCACGAGATCCAACTCTTCATTAAGTTCTTCATCAAAACCAAGGGAATAAGATAATCCGCTACACCCTCCACCTTTTACACCAAAGCGAAGGCGTGCACTACCTGATTCATCCTTCATCATTTCTTTTATTTGGAGACTAGCATTATCTGTTAGCGATATAACCATCTTAATTCCTCCTAAATACATGCTCTTATTATAACTAGTATACATACGGATCTAATCTGTTTTCAACCATTAGGATTTAAAGTTTCATAATAATAGGAACCAGTTGCAATAACCTTGGCCTCCCCGGTCATCCATACTGAACCATCTTCATCCCATTTTATAAATAGATCTCCACCTTGCAGGTGAACTGTTATTAATGTATTCTTTCTAATATAATTATTTAAAGTTGCTGCAACGACTGCTGCACACGCACCGGTGCCACACGCCTCTGTAATACCTGAACCACGTTCCCATACTCGAAAGTTCAGTTCATTCTCATTAACCACTTCTACAAACTCTACATTTACTCTTTCTGGAAAACGAAGGTCCTTTTCAATCGTTTCACCTAATTCATAAAGTGGAGCTTCCTCGATATCATGAACAAAAAAGACTGCATGAGGATTTCCCATAGAAACAGTAGTTACATTTAGATTATGGCCATTTATTTCAAACGGTTCATTAACCACTTGTTCCAAGTCCTCTCCAACCATCGGAATATTCGAGCGTCTTAATCTTGGTTTCCCCATGTCAATAGTAACATCCTTAACTTTATCATCATCAACTATAACTTCAGCATGAACAATTCCTGACTTAGTCTCTATTCGAAATTGTTTTTGAGTTACAATCTCTGTTTCGTAAGCATATCTGGCAGTACACCTGAGCCCATTACCACAATTCATTCCTTCTGATCCATCTTTATTAAATATACGCATTCCAACTTCTGCATTTTTAGTCGGATGAATTAGAATCATACCATCAGAACCTATGCCAGTACTAACATTGGAAACTTTCACTGTAACATCGGATAATATCTCTTCCTCTAGTTTAAACTTAAATAAATCAAGGTATATATAATTATTACCTAAGGCATGCATCTTGGTGAAAGGTATTTCCATTTTAAATTCCCTCACTTCATTTTTTCTAATAACTGCACATTTCGCTGTTCTAATGCTTTATAGATGGTTTTTAAACGTGGAATCCCTTCTGCCACCATGTCGTTATTGACAAAAATGATTGGATAAAATAGATCCTCTTCTGCTATTCTTTCCACAAACTCTTTATGTTTTTCTTCTTCCTGTAGTTGATTTATATCAATATATAGATAACTAATTCGATCAGATTCATATTTTCGTGATATTGCAGCCTGAATCCATTCATAAGTATCCTTAGAACCCGGAGCACCGACACAACTAGCACAAATTTGTTCTGCACCATACACCGTTATTAAGATTTCTTTATCGTTCATTTAAAACGCCCCTCCCCAAAATTATTAGTTTCTTTTATTTTACAAAATCTTAGTATAAAGATAAAATAATAATGACTACAATTTAAGAGATAACATAATTGGTTCAAAATCCATATTGGGCAAACTTACATTCACTCTTCTTTTAGTGAATTTGTTAGTTTTACTTATTATGTAGCGAAAGTTTAATACTTTCCCACGAGTAAAATAAAGAATAGATTTTTTAAGGCTACACCTTTATAATGAGAATAGGAAAGGAGAAGATGGATAATGCGTGAACAAGTACAAGAAGTATTAAACAAATTACGCCCATTTTTACTTCGTGACGGTGGAGATGTTGAATTAGTTGATGTTGATGATGAAGGCATTGTACTTCTTCGTCTGATGGGTGCATGTGGAAACTGCCCGAGCTCAACAATTACATTAAAAGCAGGTATCGAGCGTGCATTAATGGCTGAAGTACCAGGTGTTAAGGAAATAGAACAAGTATTTTAACTATACAATGACTTAAGCAGACAACTAAATGTTGCCTGCTTTTTTATTTTGGCTATCTTACTAGAACCCTAGTTAATTTACAACCACTTTAAAATAGGCAAATCATACTCCCTAAAGTCAACATCTAACAAATCAAACAACTGCCCTAGCCTCTTTTCATAATGTCGCTGTTGCTTTATCAACTGTTTCAACTCCATATGAAGTCCATCAATATTCTGATTACTGAAACCTTCCTCAATAAAATCAAAAAGGTGAATCGGGTAGATTAAACGAGCATATAATAATCTCCAGCCAAAAATAGATAATGGCCTGGTTTCTTGATAATCGCTAAGAAATAGTTTTAAACTTTCTAGATTAAAATCATTCGTTAGAAATTGATATCTTATATATTCCGCTAGATCTCGGGTTGGATGGTCATAAACTAGTTCATTCGTCCAAATTACTGGGCTTAGTAAATTTTGTTTATACCTTTGAAAAGCAAATACGCCTTGATCACCTTGATGGAAACGTTTGTCCGTTTCACTTTCCTGTAAATATTGGATAGCATTTTCACTCAACCCAATGATATAAGGAAAAACATCAACCAATAATCGATAATACTTATTTTGATAAGATGATGCTTCCTGTTCAACTTTTTGTTCAAAGGCCGTTAACTTTTTAATCCATAATTCTTTCCATGATCCGTAGCTTGAAATTTCTTTTGGTTCATAACTATATGTAGCGCTTTTATTATGAAACGTTGCCAAGCTTTTTCCATGGGATTGTTGGCGATCAGTTTGTACTGTTGAAACCCGAAACACCATATAATGATTTTTATCTTTTTCTGCAAACCAATTATTTTCCCTTGTTGGTACAGGAATTGCAGTATGTTTGTATCCAATTTCGGCAAGATAATAAGCAAGTGCTGCTTGCTCTAAATGAATCATTTCCTTGTTTGAAGAGGAAATGATAAAATAGTAATAATCATTATCTCGGAATCCTTCTCTTCCGTTTATACTTACACGTTCCGTAGCATGAATATTGTAATTTACTAAAAGTAATTCTTTCATCATATTTCCCTCCCACACACCATTACTATAAATGTATGAAAAAATTACCCAATCTTTACCTAAAAAGGAGAAACGGTGATAAACATGGATAAAAAGTTGAAGCAAAGTGAATTGGAACAAAAAGCGAGAGAATTATTAGTAGAGAGAGGAGTAACCTTAAAAGATATCGCTGAACTCGTTTACTACTTACAATCAAAGTATCATGAGAGTCTAAGTATGGATGATTGTCTGTATAATGTGGACCGTGTATTAGAAAAAAGAGAAGTTCAAAATGCAATCCTTACAGGAATTCAATTGGATAAATTAGCAGAGAAAAAAATGCTAGAAGAACCATTACAAACAACCATTGAAATTGATGAGGGATTATATGGTGTTGACGAAATCATTGCATTTTCTATCGTAAACGTATATGGCTCGATTGGATTTACCAATTATGGTTATATTGATAAACAAAAACCTGGTATTTTACAGAGACTGAATGATAAATCAACTGGAGAATGCCACACATTTTTAGATGATATTGTAGGAGCCATTGCAGCAGCTGCTTCCAGTAGACTTGCCCATGCTGCAGAAGATGCAAAATAGAGTAAAGGGACCTCCCTTTACTCTATTTCTTTATCCATTCACTAAGATTGTTTATAAAATAGGTTGGTTTTTCTGGTAAAAATTCATATTCTTCAAAAGGAGTTACTCCAGTAAAGACCATTAAGGTGTCTAGCCTCGAGTTTATGCCTGCTAGAATATCAGTATTATAATTATCACCAACTAATATTGTATTTTTTTCTTCTGTACCAAGAACTTGTAGAGCCTCTTTAACAATAATAGGTTCTGGCTTACCAATAAACTGCGGTTTTACTCCTGTACTAACAGAAATCACAGAAGTAAATGCACCATTTCCAGGCAGAAAACCACGTTCAGTTGGAAGTGCATTATCACTATTTGTTGAAATAAAAATAGCACCATTTCGCACTGCAAGACATGCTTTAGCTAATTTTTCATACGTAATATCTCGATCAATTCCTGTAACCACTACATCACAATCAATCTCATCAGTGACTGTAATGCCCTCTCGTACGAAAGCATCATGTAATCCCTCTTCCCCAATACAATAACAAAGTGCATCAGGATAATTTTGCTTAATATATTTAGCAGTTGCCATACTAGATGTAAAAATATCTTCTGGCTTAGCATCGATTCCCAACTTTGTGAGCTTTTCAGATACTTGTTTCTGTGTTTTGGAAGAGTTATTAGTTAGAAACAAATATGGAATATCACGACTTTTTAACTCATTAATAAAATTTGGCGCCTCTTCAATTACTTCATTTCCACGATATACAGTTCCATCTAAGTCAATTAAATAACCTTTATATTCCTTCAACATATGTACTCCTTATTCCTTAGTAAATGCATTAGCAACTCCGATTTCATTATTTAAATATTCTCGAATACGAGTTGTAAATTGTATAAGTTCGGAATAACTTTCATCTAATACAAGTTTTAATTTTTCATGATAAATATGTAAATAGTCCTTGACAAGCATCTTTCGGAGCCCAATAACCTCTTTATATGAATGACTTTCTGACTCAGGAATAACCCTTTCATCTTCTAAAATATCGATAATATCCTCATAGCTACCAGGATCTCGCATTATAAATCCATCAATCATCATATTCCCTACATCAATAATTGATTCAATCAATAGTTGGGAAAGCCTCTCTAGAGCAAGTTTTTCATGGAACGATTCTACTTTTAATTCTTTATATTCTTTCAATAAATTCTCAACAAACTTTAATGTAACCTCAACTTTTTTTCTATCCACAAAATACATGACAAATACCCCCAATTTTACTTTTACATCTTTATCATATCACAAAACCATGTACAAGAATGAACACAGATACCTCTTAAAACCAACAAATGGAATAGTAATATTTTCATGCAACGGAAAGGATAAAGATAGAAAGGGTTGAGGAATAAATGAGTAAAGATGATAAAAAAAAGTTCTCTGATTTTTCTAATGTACGTAATCAAAAGAATTATCTAATACCTGAGGAATTTCCAGAAGGGGCGTTTGGTTCTACTATGAATAAGGAAGAACCTGTAAAAAGCAAATCAACGCCATGGGAGGATGGGCAGCGGAGACAAAGTGCATTTGTTTATCCTTACAAGGAATTGCATGAAGATTTACCGAGACAAATTGACGGGGCTCATCCACTACACGACCATCCAGATGATGTGAACCCAGAACAAGAGGATTAGTACGATATGGTGCACCGGATTAAGGGGACAGGCACCAACCTTATAATAAAGCTTTATAGATAAGTTGGCGGTCTGTCTCCCCCTTAATTAATCCTTTTTTTGTAAAACAAAATATGCACAACCAAAATTACAATATTCATAAATATAATCATCAAGTGCACTAATTTTCGAGTCTTCTGATGCCTTTGAATTATGGTCGAGATAAAAGCCTTTAAGCCTAAGCTGTTCATAGCCCCAATCTCCAACAATAAAATCATATTTCTTTAAAATATCAGAATACCGGTCCTCTAGGGCTTTTTGTTGAAAACCGTCTTTAACATTTTCAATTAACTCGTAATTTTTTCCAAATAGTTCTATCACAAAAACTCACCCCTCATACATTGTCTATAGTTTACCATACTTTTACCAATATCAGCTATTCTGTTTTTTTACGCATGATTTCTAATGTTTATTACAAACTATAACTAACGTATTTGTAACTTATTAGGAGGAATAAGGAAATGTATAAAGTATTAAGCATTCTAGTCCTTGGCTTAGTTTTAACAGCATGTGCTCATACTGATAACTCTTCAGGAGAGCAAGAACAGATTCTAGACCAATTAGATCCAAATCGAGAGAATAAAATCCAAAATACATCTAATCTTGATAATAAATTAGGATATGTAAATTATACAAGAGACCAACTTAATATCGATTCTGAGGAACACCATGCTGTTTCCATTGACAAAGTTCAATTGGCTGATATGATTGCAAAAATTATCCTTAGAAATGAAGGGTTTAACAGAGTGGCAACTTTGGTGACTGATGAAGAAGTGCTAATAGCATACGAACATGATGAGGACCTTGATCAGAATATCGCGGCAGATATTGCTAATAAAACAGCTGCCTCCATCATGCCTGGCTTTTATCACGTCTATGTTACTGATAATGAAACATTAATCCCAGACATTCAAAGCTTGCACAACTCATCTACTCAAAATAACAATTATGAAAATACTTTAGATCAAATTATCTCCCAAATGAAAAAGTCACCACAAGGGACGAAAAATAGTAAGGACCAGGACATGGCGGACTAACAATCATCTGTTAGTCCAATTCCTTTTAATAAGCTAAGATGATTACTAATCCAATTCTTACATGGGAAAAATTTGTAATCCTATTTGCCAAAAGAGAGGTGAATAAAATGATGTTTAAAAGCTATTTTTCATATCTACTACTATTTGTAATTCTATATATTCTTCCAGTACCTGTTACAGCTGAAGAAAGCGAAGAAAGTATAGTTGATAAACGAATGTCCCTATATAAAAAAACAGAAGCGATTACTGAAATTCCATGGTACTTTATTGCAGCCGTTGATCAATATGAAAGACAAATAAATAAGGATTTAAAAGAAGATCAAGTCATATCAATTAGAATTCCTACAGAAATTTGGTATGGAGCTGGAAATAACTCCATGGATACAAATAGTATTGTGCTATTTAACGGAAAAGGTAAAGACGGAAATGGGGATTATAAAGCTGATCCCAGTAATGGTGAGGATATACTATTAACAATGGCCTCCATAATAAAGGAATTTGGCCAATCAGAAGAAGATTTTAAAATCGCTCTATGGAATTACTATAAAAGAGATTTAACGGTTCAAACAATTAAAAACACGGCGCTTGTATTTAAGAAATTTAATCATATTAATTTAACGGATCGTGATTTCCCAGTTGCTATTAATTATAATTATAGTTTCCGAAATACTTGGGGCGACCGTCGGGGATTTGGTGGAAATCGAATTCATGAAGGAACAGATATATTCGCTGATTATGGAACACCAGTGCATTCCACAACATACGGGGTAGTAGAACTAAAAGGGTGGAACTTGTACGGAGGATGGAGAATAGGTATTCGAGATATTTTTAATATCTACCATTACTACGCACATTTAAGTGGCTACAAGGAAGGAATTAAAGTTGGCCAAATTGTACAACCTGGTGACGTAATTGGAAGTGTTGGCTCTACTGGATATGGACCACCGGGTACCTCTGGAAAATTCCCACCACATTTACATTATGGAATGTATAAGGATAATGGGTATAGTGAGTGGTCATTTGATCCCTATCCATATTTAAGAAAGTGGGAAAGAATGGCGAAGAGTAAGAAATAAAATAAAATAAAAGAAGACTGTCCTAGGAATAACTAAGACAGTCTTCTTATTTAGTTAATTTGCTTCTTTTCCTTTTTTAACAGCCCACCATATACTTGCTATTAAACCTCCCCAAACAATTACAATAGATAGTATCATAAAAAAGATCCACGCCATCTTATTATGCCTCCTTTTTATAAGAATCTTCTTCATCCACTGAAGGCTTTTTCCATTTTGTAAATGCCATCAAAATACCTACAACTAGTGCCCCAATGGCTACCGCCCATCCACCCCAAAGAATGAATGCATCTGGATAATTTGAATAGTTCCCTGTATCAGTTTCAAATTGTTTTAATATATTTTGCATCAATAATTGATACATCATAAAACCTAATACAATTGGAGTAATTACAGATAAGCTTACAGTCCACCAGGCCCCTAGCTTTATATCTGAAATTTCATTTGCATGATCTTTCAGGTTTTTAACTTCCCTTAGAATCCATGCAATTAAGATAACTTCAACAAGTCCTAATAAAGCTACTCCAAACTGGTTAATGAAATAATCAGCTGCATCTAAGAAATTAATTCCACCTTGTGTTGCAAATAAAAGTGAAATAATTGCTGCTAATCCTCCACCAAATGCAACAGCTTTCGCACGAGAGATTTTAAATTTATCAACTAATCCAGCAACATAAGTCTCCGTAATCGACATTAATGATGTTAAACCAGCCAAAACAAGTGATGCAAAGAATAAGAATCCGAATAACTCATTCAAGCCAGGGAATTGGTTAATGATTTGTGGGAATACTACAAATGCTAAGCCCACGCCAGAAGAAACTACTTCACTAACTGGTACACCCTGTTGTGCTGCCATAAACCCTAAAATACCAAATACCCCAATACCTGCAAGAATTTCGAAACTAGAGTTACCAAATCCAGTGATAAATGCATTATTAGTTAAATCGGATTTTTTAGGTAAATAACTTGAATACGTAATCATAATCGCAAAAGCAATTGATAGACTGAAGAAGATTTGCCCATATGCTGCAACCCAAACATCCGGATCTAAGATTTTACTAAAATCTGGTGTAAAGAATGCTTCTAAGCCCTCCATAGCCCCTGGTAATGTAATTGCTCGAATAACAATAATTAAGAAAATAACAACCAGTGCTGGAATAAAAATTCGGTTTGCAATCTCTATACCTTTTTTGACACCTTTAAATAAGATACCTAATGTTACAACCCAAACTAAGATAAGAGGAATAAGTACCCCCGGTACAAGACTTCCTATTTCCCCTGCATCAGAAGCCTGCAAATAATCACCAAACAAGAATCCTTCTGTGTCATCTCCCCAATTCAAATTGAATGAAAATACAGAGTAAGACATTGCCCAGGCAATAATAACGGAATAGTAAGTTGAAATAACAAAGGCAACTAAGACAGCCCACCATCCAATACCTTCCGTTTTCTTATTCATCCTCCTATAAGTTAGAGGTGCAGACCCACGATACTTATGACCCATTGTAAATTCCAAGATTAGAATTGGTATCCCTGCAGTTAATAAAGCAAATAAGTACGGAATTAAGAATGCTCCCCCACCATTTTCATAGGCCACAGCTGGAAATCGCCAAATATTTCCTAGACCGATGGCAGATCCAACCGCAGCAAAAATAAAACCTGCTCTTGTTCCCCACTGAGAACGTGTTTCCATTACAAGACCTCCCCTTAGTTTTTCTCTTATTACAATATGTAAAGTTTGTAATAAGCTTTGATAGGATAATATTATCCTTTGTGCAATTTCATACCATCACTTACTAAGTATTCTGAAATTACTGAACTTGTCTGTATTATAACGGTACTTATTTCTTATGTCAAAGTATTTTTTGATTTTTTAATAAATAGTGAATCTTTACAATTAAAAGAAGGGTCTGACCTTTCTTTAACAACATTTAGTATTAGTAACTTACTATTTGTTGTATAAAAAAAGTCAGACCATATGTTAAAAATAATTATTTAGTTTTTATTAAACCTAGAAACAAGAATTGCGGTTGCAACAATAATAATTAGTGTTACTAGTAAACCAAATAGTAAAGAATTTGTTAATCCAACGATAAGGTACCCAACAGCAGAAGCTGCTGCAACGGTAAGAGCATAAGGAAGTTGTGTTAATACGTGATCAATATGATTCGCACCCGCCCCAGTTGATGAAAGAACTGTTGTATCAGAAATTGGTGATACATGATCGCCAAACACTGCACCAGCTAAAACAGCAGCTAGAGAAGGAATAATTAATGACGGATCTGCAATGGACATAATATTTGCAGCTATTGGCAGCATTATACCGAATGTTCCCCAAGATGTTCCTGTCGCTAATGCCATAAAGCCCGAAATGATAAAGAAAATAACCGGTAAAAATCCAGTCCCAATATTCATATTTTCTACTAACTGAGCTAAGTATTCACCAGTTTGTAATGCAGAAATAATCGAGCCAATCATCCACGCTAATATTAATATATAGATTGCCGGTAACATTGCTTTAATACCCTCTATAAATACAAGACTGGTTTTCACATTATGCTTTCCTTGAGTAAGGTATAGAATTAACGATGTAATTACCGCTGCTACACCACCATAAAACAAGGAGAAATTTACATTAGTATTCTCGAAAATCGAGAATAATGTTACAGTATCGCCACTTGCAAGTGCTCCAGTAAGGAACATTAATCCAACAGTGGTAATTAACAAGACAATAATTGGAACTACTAAATGAAGGACCTTTCCATTTTTACTTGGTTCAAATGCATTCGATAAATCACCAGGTACCGTTTTTCCTTTAGGAATGACCTCACCAGTTTCAATTGCTCTATCTTCATGCTTTTTCATTGGTCCAATATTTATATCAAAAAATGCAACTAGGAATACTAATAGTATTGCACCTATAGCATAGAAGTTATATGGAATCATCTTGATAAATGCTTCTAATGGATGTAGACCAATCATCGTTACTAACGCACCTATCAAACCAATTAAGTAAGCACCCCAACTAGACACTGGCGCAATAACAGTTACCGGCGCAGACGTAGAATCGATATAATAAGCAAGTTTTGCACGAGAGATATTGTAACGGTCTGTAATCGGTCTTGCAATTTGACCAACTGCTAAAGCATTAAAGTAATCATCGATAAAAATAATGATACCGAAAATGGGAGCCATGAGCTGTGCACCACGTCGTGTTTTAATTTTTGAAATCATCCAATCCCCAAATGCCTTACTTCCACCAGACGCTTGAAGAAAAGCAGTCATAATACCTAATAATAACAAGAATCCAATCAGTTGAATCTCACCAGTATTAAGAGCTTCGTCCGATACAAAAATCCCAATAAATACATTCCAAATTTCTTTAATACTTTTTAAGATATTGAAATCATGAATAAATAAAGCCCCAACGATAATTCCAATTCCTAGGGAAAGTAATACCTTTCTCGTTAGCAATACTAACACTAACATGATAATTGCTGGGATAAGTGAAAAAATTGTTCCTTCCATTTACGCTACCTCCATTGTTGTAATTAGTTTTTGCTATACGTTCATGGAGATACGCTTTATAGGAAAAATATTTTTTCCACACAAAAAAGCAACGATAGAAAATAACCTATCATTGCTTATGCATATACGTTATCATCCATCACGATCTGTAGTCCTCCATGCACGTTAGCATGACAGTGTGCCTCTTATTCAAAGACACCCCAGCAGATAATAAGTTTGACCCTTATTATGCTTCGGCAAACAAGCCTTTCATCAATAATCACAGTTGTCATCCTCATATTGACTAATCATCTTATTTGCGCCTCTACCTCACCGATCAGATAAGGTTCTATTAAATTATGAATCTACTATACTATATTACTCTTCGTCTTGCAAGTCCTTTTTCGGAACTGCGATGGATGGATTACCTCCAGAACCACCATAGAAATCTGGAACTTCCCCCATTACCAAGCTTTTATCAATTAAGATTTTGGTATCTACGGTTGTAACTTTAGAAGTAAAAGGAATCACTACTTGGACATCGGCTTCAACTAGCACATAAAGTGAAACAAATACATTATTTATATTTAACTGTTCCACCTCTTCAATCAATTGTGTTCGGACAGCGCCTACAAGCTCTAAGTTTACAGGAATTCTAGGTCCCAGGTTTGCTAATATTGAATTCCCTGTCGCTTGACCGATTGGAATTTCAATCACCGTTGGATCACGGTCAACTAATTCATCCACAGTATCACCATAAAACTCTGGTTCCCCTAGAGGATCACTATACTGTGGTGGAGTTCCACGATTCATACTATGAAAAAATTCTTCTACACGATCGGTAGCTGCTCGATTAATTTTATTTACCACGGATGGATTCCAGCTCACTCCCGATATATAACCATCTTCAGTTTTTACTATTTGAGCAATATCATTAAATGTATACTCTTCAGCAAATTTAACAGCAGAATTGATCCCCCTCGTTGCAAATTCATCAACTTTAACCTCTGCGGTATCAACTATAACTGGAGTAATCTTTTCGTCAATAAATTCAAGACTAAAATACGTAATAACAATAACCAATATAAATGAAATCATTAAAATATATCTCGATGGAGGTGGTGAATTTCTTCCCTTAAATCCCATCCGATGCCTTCTCATATAAAAACCTCCTCAGAACAATCTTATGCTTGTTCCAAAGAGGTTAGACTATTAATTAAGCTAAGTCACAATCAATAATTACCACATTTAATTCTATAGATAAATCAACCGTATATGGTTCTACATCCCCATTAACATCTCTTAAAATCCGGATATTTGGGCGGTCACATGTATGTTTATTTTGACTAACTACAACGCCTTTTCTTTTATCACTTAATTCAACTGAAATTCCATTTGGATAAACTGCTACGCTATTTTTAAATGCTTCGACGATTGGTATATTAAATTGGTTAACAGCACTACTATATAAAAGTTCAAGACCCTCATGAGGAAGAAGAGCCTTACGATACACACGATTACTAGTTACTGCATCAAACACATCAGCGACTCCAATAATCTGAGCATAGAGATGGATATCCTCCCCCTTTAAACCACGAGGATATCCGGATCCATTAATCCTTTCATGATGCTGGTAAGCACAATGTGCAACAACCGATGAGTACGTGTGGTTGTTACGTAGCAGATCATACCCCTTTGTTGTATGTGATTTCATAATAGAAAATTCTTCATCAGTCAGTCTTTCCGGTTTTTGTAAAATATCCGGATTAATAAATACTTTACCAATATCATGTAGAATAGCACCTGTACCAAGTTCAGCCAATTCTTTTGCATTTAGTTTCAATTGAGAACCAATCGCTAGTGAATATATAGCCACATTTAGCGAATGTTGAAAAATATAATCATCTGTTAAGTAAATATCCGTTAATAACGTTATAGATTCTTCATGTCCATTTACTTCGTCCATCATACGATTAATAATATCAGTTAGATTTGTACTCTCTTCATCTAATACAAAGCTGTTTGTTTTTAATTTACTATCACGAATACTGGAAAATAGTCTCATCATAGAAGATGTAGCATCATGCCTAAGCTTTTCTGATATAACTGGTTGAACAACAATATCTTTAGTTGCCTCATCTTCTATATATACATATGAAATCCCTTGCTCCACTAATCGATTAATTAGTCTTTCCGTTAAGGGTATTCCATTATGGAGTAATATCGTTCCATTGTCTCGGTAAATGGTTTGTCCTAAGACTTCTCCTGGATGAATTGTTGCTGTAGCTACTAATCTCATTCCGTTCTCCTAACCAGCCTTATATAAAACGGCAAATTTCGACAAACTTATATAATAATAGTATCAAATTTACTTTTAAAAATCTATTATTAGAATATTGCTATTTTCACTAATTACTTTTTAATAGTCATACCCTTTGAACATCAGAAAAACTCGCATTCGCTCAGTCCCAAGCGAATGTGTCAGTTTTTCTGATGTCGGCGGAAAGTTTTTTCCTATCTACTAATAAAAAAATGCCTCACATTGGAGACATTTTTTAGGATATTCGTTTTAGGGCCTCTTTTCCAATCATACCTACTTCCCACCCATACTTTTCCTTAGAAGCATCGGTGATTTTTTCTAGTGGCGCACTTAATAAATCATCAATAGTTCGAACGCCTACAGCTCTTGCTGCGATAACTTCACGGTCTTTTAACTTCTCACTTAATAAATCCACGTCTAAAGCTCCACACATGATATAACCTATCTCATTCGTAATCATTAATAAATTTGTCTTAGGTAATTCCACTTTAATAGCTGTGAACATTATTCCGTCCACTTCTAATGGATTTATGGTAATCATGAACATGATGCCTCCTTTAAAATGTACACTATATTACTATGCAAAAAGAAGGTCATGTGTCACGATTAAAAGTCCGGGCTTTAATTTCATCTATAGTTTTCTTTTAGTGTTTCTGCTAGAAAATCTCGAATAAAGTTTGGAAGAATATATGTCTTCCTCTCTGATTTGGCTACTTCAGGTAATAATCTACCGAATGTAAATGCATCTGCAGTAACGACTGAATAGATTCTATTGGTATCCACGGGGGCATTTTGGACTAATACTTCATCAACATATTCCCGCCCATTTTGTTGTAATGCCGTTTTTACTTCAAGGCCCGAGAAGACCATTTTTCCTATAACCTTTCCACGGAAGCCAAAGCCCTTTAACTGAAATTCCATAAACTCCTTAGTCAATGAAACCCGAACCACTTCAAGTAATTCCGCTCCTGAAAGTTCTACAATACACGGGTTTATAGGATGTGGACATACTCTGTGGATATCCCCTACTGTTATATCACCAGCTGGAAAGCCCTCTAATAATAATCCCGTATTAAACATCCCACAATCTACATTTGTTTCTTGTTTAATTCTATTTGACAATAGTTGCATGATTTCTGTATGTTCATACCAATTTACAATTATAGGTTTTTCAGTTACTACAACCGTCTGATCCAATATTTTTTCGGATTCATCCAGCAATATTTGAATTTTTTGTTCAGTATCAACATCCACATCATAGTTGGAAATATCAGTCGCATAGGCCTCTTTATTAACTAACTTCTTTTCCTCATGGTCCCAAGTTAATATAACCTCACCTACAAAAAAACACTGTTTGCCTGCAGCAGTAATGATCGTCTGATTAACTTCTTGGCCAGTACGTAACAAATGATGTGTGTGACCACCAATGATGACATCAATTTCAGGAAATCTTCTAGCGATCTCTTCATCTTCACTTATTCCTAAATGGGACAGGAGAACAATCACATCAGTTGACTGTTTTACTTTGTTAATAAGTTTTTCCAACGTTTGGTAAGGGTCAGCAATATGCCAGCCGAGTAATTCATAATAATCATTGAATGGTGCGGTAAGACCTATCACACCAATCTTGACACCCTGAAGAGTTTTATATTCTATTGTTGGGTTTAACCATTCTGGCAATTGATTATCTAGACTCTCGAGGTTAGCACAAACTACAGGAAACGTTGCATTATCATATAAATGAAAGAAATCATTATGAGAAAACGTGATTCCCTCGTTATTTCCAATTGTTACCGCATCATAGCCAATATCATTAAGTAATGAAACATTCCCTTTTCCAAGTAATGCTTCAGATATTGGGTGTACACGATCGATATGATCGCTAATATCAAAAAGCCAATACGAGTCATTTGCTTTCTCTCGTTTGGCCTTCTGTTCTTTCATGAACTGAGTAACTCGTGGCCACTGGCTAAAGTTACTGTGTAAATCATTCGTATAATAAAAATATATTTTTTCTTGCATGTTAAAAACTCCTTATGCTGTTAACCCATTAATAATCATACGTAGCCCTATTATTATTAAAGTAATTCTTAAAATCCATTCCAGTGTCTTACCTCTTAATAGTTGATTTGTTTTAGCACCAAGTCTACCACCAATCCATGCTCCTGGGATAAAGAAAAATACATACAACCAAGTTATATGTCCAAGGGCAATGTGGGTACCTGCTCCAATAAAGCTTACAAAGAAAATCATGAACATCGATGTTGCTGTGGCGATATGGACAGGAAAACCAAATAGTAGAATCATTGCAGGTACCATAATGGAACCTCCACCGATTCCAAACAAACCAGACAATGTTCCTACAACTAATGATAGTAAAAATGCAAACGGAGTTGATACCGAATATTGATAATCCTCACCGTTAACATGAAATGTTCTTATATTCCTTCCAGTTACATTCCTTTTTTTAGAAGTTCGTTTAAGAAAAAATAATAAAGAAATAATGATTATAAGAAAACCAAAATATAAAGAAAATACTTCAGTCTCCATAAATTGATTTAACCATGAACCAATCATACTTCCAGGAATACTCCCAGTTAAAAAAAGTATCGCTGTTTTATAATCAACTCTACCTTCTTTTAAATATGTAAGAGATGATGATAGAGAGGTAAATACCATCGTGATTAATGAGATTCCAACAATTGCTTGTGGTGTTGCCCACTCAAATCCAGGTACAAATTGATTTAACATTAACAAACTTGGTATTAATATAACTCCCCCGCCTAGTCCTACTAAGCTACCAATAAATGCTGTTAACATACCTATTGCAATGCAAAGAATAATTACCATATTAAAGTCCTCTATCTTTAGTCGTATATTAATTATTTTACCACTCTATACATAAGATTCCCACCGGATGGAATTAAAAAGAAAGAGGCTGAGACAAAACAATTTTACCGAATTAAAATCCGAACAATTCAAATTAGTGCACATAACCCGCTCCGGAAATATACTTCGCTTTCCGTGGGCGGCTGGTGATCCTCCTTGCTTGTTCCAAGCTGCGAGGTCTTAACTATGCCTATCCTCCACTGGAGTATCCGTATATTTCCAGAGCTAGTCATGCAGATTGTTCGTTCTTCATTCATGTCTTTACGTTTTGTCCTAGCCTCTTCACTTCTTTAGTTTCTTTTGCAATATAAATTAACTATTAAACCACTTCATAATACGTAGAACAAAAGTCTACGCCCAAAGCATTAAGATAATAAATGTTCCTGCCCAGATTATATAAGCAACTTGAATAATAATATACATCGTGAATTCTATTGTAGATAGCTTTCTTGCTTTTTTAGAAACTCTAAGATGTCTGTAGTAAAAGAATCCAATAATGACAAATAATAAAACTGCAAATTGATGAAGGTTTTCTAGAAGGCTTACCAATCAATCACCTCCAAAGGGAATTATTTTACTCTAATTTATTTGTTATTTATAATTACCATTATAGCAAAGTGTAAAACTAATAAACATGATACAAATAGCAAAAAAGAATCCCATGAGAGATTCTTTTTTGCTATGATTTAAGCCGTTTTAAGGTCTACTACATCTGTACTGCTAACAGGATTTGCACCACAGAAAAGTGCAAATAAGAATACTGCTATAGGACTAGCTGCAAAACCCATTGCTACCATAAACCCCGCAACTGTAGCCCATTCACCCTTTTCAATAGCTTTTGCAATTTGATTTAGTGCACCTTTTGCAATACCAGCAGCGTCTTCTAAACATCTTTGAAGTGTGCCTTGGGTAGTAATACCATCTTTTGCACTATTCAAATATTGTGCAAAAGTAACTAATACCTCTTTCTCTTCGGCATTATATGTTGAATTTTTTAGCGCCTTATCATCAACATAGTATTGATTTGAAGACTCATCTTTTACAATGATTTTTGTAAAGATATGTTCAACTTCAGCTTTTATTTCCTCTAGTTTTTTCGCAGAGACATTATCATTGTTCCAATAATAATCTGTAGCCGATGATGCTGATGCTAATGTAGGTATAGAAAACAGAACAAAAGCTATAATCACAAAAAAGAGCTTTTTCATTGTTATCCCCCCTTCCATTATATCTTTCAAGTTCTTCTAGTTCGTCTTAACTACTAAACTATCATTACGAACTATAAATTAATATAATCTTTTAGTATGAACTGTTCGACATAAAACATGCCTTAAATAAGTTAAAATATACAGGACCTAAGTAACTATATCAACAACCAGATACATGCTCTGATTGCTAAATATCCATCCTAAAGTGTATTTTTACGACTATAATATAGTTATGAAAAACTAAATATTTAATTATTCATTTGTAAAATTTAATTACTACTTAGAGGAATATCGTATATAAAATCAAAATACTATTACGATATGTTCTGCTAGTGTGTAGAAAAAATTTAAGAAGTGTTGATACAAAAATAAAAACCCCGGTTGTATGCCGGGATTTTTATTGAAGGATTTAACCGATAGAGCCTTCCATTTCGAACTTGATTAGTCTATTCATTTCAACAGCATATTCCATTGGAAGTTCTTTTGTAAATGGTTCAATAAAGCCCATTACAATCATTTCAGTAGCTTCTTCTTCCGATAAACCTCTACTCATAAGATAGAATAGTTGTTCCTCTGATACATTAGAAACTTTTGCTTCATGCTCTAATGAGATATTATCATTTAAAATCTCATTATATGGAATTGTATCCGATTTTGATTCGTTATCTAGGATTAACGTATCACATTCAATGTTAGCACGTGCTCCATCAGCCTTCCGTCCAAAATGAACCATTCCACGATACGTAACGTTACCACCCTGTTTAGAGAATGACTTCGAAACAATTGTCGAAGAAGTATTAGGTGCTAAGTGATGCATTTTTGCACCAGCATCCTGAACTTGACCTTTACCTGCAATAGCGATAGAAATCGTGTTACCACGAGCACCCTCACCACGAAGAATGATAGCTGGGTATTTCATCGTTAATTTAGATCCGATGTTACCATCGATCCATTCCATTGTTCCGTTAGCATCAACTACTGCACGTTTTGTTACAAGGTTATATACGTTGTTAGCCCAGTTTTGAATAGTTGTATAACGGCAGTATCCATCTTTCTTAACAATGATTTCAACAACCGCACTGTGAAGTGAATTTGTTGTATAAACTGGAGCTGTACATCCTTCTACATAGTGTACAGATGCACCTTCATCAACAATGATTAACGTTCTTTCAAACTGACCCATATTCTCAGAGTTAATACGGAAGTATGCTTGAAGAGGTGTACTTGTTTGAACACCTTTTGGAACATAGATAAATGATCCACCAGACCAAACCGCTGAGTTTAATGCTGAGAATTTATTATCAGAATACGGAATAACAGTTCCGAAATACTCTTTAAATAATTCTTCATTTTCTTTAAGAGCCGTATCTGTATCTTTGAAGACAATACCCATTTCTTCTAAATCTTCTTTTAAGCTGTGATATACTACTTCAGATTCATACTGAGCTGAAACTCCAGCAAGATACTTTTGTTCTGCCTCAGGAATACCTAATTTATCAAATGTTTGCTTGATTTCTTCAGGAACTTCATCCCATGTTTTACCTTGTTTTTCGGAAGGCTTAACATAGTAAACAATTTCATCAAAATCTAAGCCAGATAAATCTCCACCCCACTGTGGCATTGGACGTGAGTAGAAATGTTCCAATGCTTTTAGGCGGTAATCTAGCATCCACTGTGGTTCTTCTTTCATACTAGAAATTTCTTCAACGATTCTTCGTGTTAAACCACGCTCTGTACGGAAAATAGAAACGTCTTTATCACGAAAACCATATTTATATTCTTCTATTTCAGGCGCTTTCTTTGCCAAAATAAACCCTCCTTTAAATATTTCTTACTTATCATTAACTCCCTTTTCCATTGCTTTCCATGCAAGGGTTGCACATTTAATACGTGCTGGAAATTGAGAAACACCACTTAAGGCTTCGGCGTCTCCCATTTCCATATCCGAATCAATTTCCTCCCCAAGCATCATCTCAGAAAAGAGTTTCGACATTTTTAATGCATCTGTAACAGATTTGCCTTTTATTGCTTGTGTCATCATGGATGCAGATGACATGCTTATGGAACAACCTTCACCTTCGAATTTCGCATCTTTTACGATGCCATCTTCTACTTGCAACTGAAGTTGGATACGGTCACCGCAAGTTGGATTATTCATATCCACAGTCAGTGCATCACCTTCAATAGCGCCGCGATTACGTGGATTTTTATAGTGGTCCATAATGACTTGTCTGTACAGTGTTTCCAAGTTATTAAAAGACATGACCGAAAAACTCCTTCGTTTTCAAGAGTCCGTCAACTAATTTCTCTACATCATCTTCTGTATTATAAATATAGAAGCTTGCTCTTGCTGTTGCTGTAACATTCAACCATTTCATCAATGGTTGTGCACAGTGATGACCAGCACGAACAGCAATACCAAAGGAATCTAATGCAGTTGCAACGTCATGTGGATGAACATCTCCTAAGTTAAATGTGACAAGAGCAGCTCGGTGCTCTGGGCCATATACTTTTATATCTTCAACAGTACGTAAGCGGTCCATCACATAATCAGCTAACTTTTGTTCGTGATCCAGGATTTCATCCATTCCGATATCTTCTAAAAAGTCAATTGCTGCAGCAAGACCAATTGCACCAGCAATAATGGGAGTACCACCTTCGAATTTCCAAGGTAGTTCTTTCCAGGTAGAATCTTGCAGTGTAACAAAGTCGATCATTTCACCACCAAATTCTACTGGCTCCATGTTCTCAAGTAACTCTCTTTTTCCATAAAGAACACCAATTCCAGTTGGAGCTAGCATCTTATGACCGGAAAAAGCATAGAAGTCACAATCTAAATCTTGAACATCTACTTTCATATGTGGAGCTCCCTGGGCGCCGTCTACTACAACAACAGCACCTTTATCATGAGCTATTTTAGCTATCTCTTTAATCGGGTTTATTGTTCCCAATACATTCGAAACATGTGCAATGGCAACAATTTTAGTATTATCTGTTACAAGGTTACGAACATCTTCAAGCGTTATTGTACCATCATCTTGTAATGGAATATAGTTTAATGTTGCACCCGTTGCTTTCACCGCTTGCTGCCAGGGAATAATATTACTATGATGCTCCATCGGTGTAATAAGAACTTCATCCCCTGGCTTCAAGTTAGCTCTTGCATAACTTGAGGCAACTGTATTAATTCCAGTTGTTGTACCGCGATTGAAAATAACTTCTGCTGTACTTCTTGCATTAATGAATCGTCGAACTTTTTCACGTGCGCCCTCATATTGATCGGTTGCACGTGAACCAAGTGTATGAACACCACGATGGACGTTAGCATTATCCTTACGGTAGTAGTTTTCAACAGCTTCAATTACCGAAATAGGCTTTTGTGAAGTTGCAGAAGAATCAAGGTATACTAACTTATGACCATTTACTTCCTGATCCAGAATCGGAAACATTTGCCTAATGGCTTTCACGTCCATTAGTTAACTTTCCTTTCAATAACTTGCTTCAATTGTTTCTTAACAGCATCAATTGGTAATTGCCTTACAACAGGATCTAGGAAACCATGAATAACTAAACGTTCCGCTTCTTCTTGTGTAATCCCACGACTCATAAAATAATAAAGTTGCATTGGATCAACACGACCAACAGAAGCCGCGTGACCTGCAGTTACATCATCTTCTTCAATAAGAAGAATTGGGTTGGCATCCCCACGAGCTTTTTCACTTAACATTAGAACTCGAGATGTTTGTTCACTATTAGCCCCAGATGCACCATGCTCAATTTTACCAATCGCGTTAAATATGGAAGTTGCACTTTCCTTCATAACACCACGTTGTAAAATTTGTCCATCTGTATTTTTACCAAATTGAACAATCTTCGCTGTAAAGTTTTGTGTTTGTTTACCGCGACCAACTGTTACCGCATTAGCATTAGATACACCGCCGTCACCAATTAAATGAGTGACATTTTCAGAAACCGTGTTTCCATCATTCATTTGTCCTAATGCCCAGTCGATAGTTGCATCACGATATCCTACACCACGACGATTTACATACGTAGTTGTACCTGCTGCAAAGTTATCAACTGCACCGAATGAAATCTTAGCATTATCCTGTGCAATAACTTCTGTAACAATATTGGCAACCGTATCTTCATCAGCATTGTTTGAAATATAGTTTTCAACGTAGGTTAAACTACTATTTTCTTCAGCAACTACTAATACGTGATTCACAAGTGCTACTTCTGGATCCTCTTGCCAGAATATAGCTTGAAGTGGTTTTTCAATTTGTACATTCTTAGGAACGTAAACAAATACTCCGCCATTCATAAGCGCTGCATGAAGTGCTGTTAATTTATGTTCATCAACAGAAACCGCATCTTTCATATAATAGCGTTTCACTAATTCTTCATGTTTATTTAATGCTGTAAAGATGTCAGTAAAAATAACACCCTTGTCTGCCAATTCTTGGCTTAATTTTGCAAATGCTACCGTTTGATTACGTTGAATAACAAGATTCTCTGGTAGTGCGTCCGCATCAAAGAAATCTTGAATTTCAGTTGGTAACTCTGATAATGAAGAAATAGTTGCTCCGGTTGCTACATGCTTAAATTTAGTAAAATTCCATTTACCAATCTTTGTTTTATCTGGTTTTGGTAACTCTAAAGTTTCAGCTTTTTCTAATGCATTCACACGTAATTCTGTCATCCATGTTGGTTCATTATGCAAGCTTGAGAACTGTTCGATATAGCTTCTATCATAAGGTAGCTTTGTGTCCACAGTCATATTACCCCTCCTAACTATTAAGCGTTTTGTCCTACTGTTTCGTCTTCGATACCTAACTCTTCTTTAATCCAGTCATATCCTTCTGCTTCAAGGCGTTGAGCTAATTCAGGACCACCAGATTTCACAACACGACCTTGCATCATTACGTGTACAAAGTCTGGAGTAATATAATTTAATAGGCGTTGGTAGTGTGTAATAATTAAGCAACCGAAATCTTCGCCGCGCATTTTATTAATACCTTTTGATACAACTTTTAATGCGTCAATATCTAAACCAGAATCGATTTCATCTAGAATTGCAATATCTGGCTTAATTTGCATTAATTGAAGGATTTCGTTACGTTTCTTTTCTCCACCAGAGAAACCTTCATTAAGATATCTTGTTGCCATGCTTTGATCTATTTCTAAAAAGTCTAAGTCTTTATCTAGATCTTTAATAAACTTCATAAGTTGAATTTCGTCGCCTTCTTCACGACGAGCATTGATTGCAGAACGTAAGAAGTCAGAAGTTGTTACACCACTTACTTCACTTGGATATTGCATAGCAAGGAATAGTCCAGCACGTGCACGCTCATCCACTTCCATCTCTAGCACATCTTCCCCATCTAATGTAATGCTTCCTTCTGTAATTTCATATTTAGGATGACCCATGATAGCAGATGCCAAAGTAGATTTACCAGTACCGTTTGGTCCCATGATTGCGTGGAATTCTCCACCCTTAACCGTTAAATTAACACCTTTTAATATCTCTTTATCTTCAATTGACACATGAAGATTTTTAATTTCTAATACAGATCCTGCCATATTGATACCTCCATATATTGTTAAGTTATTTGGATATGTAGAATATTTATATCCATTCTCAATTTATTCTCATTACAATCTTATAGCATTTCGAATTGATTATCAACTTATTTGGGTTGTAAACGAAAGTCTATATTATATAGGAAAAAACAGGGTTTTTTTATATTTTTCTGCAAAAAAAATGACTGAGGACCCAATACGGTTATCCTCAGTTCTAAATGTATCATCTATGAATATTACTATCAATTTCAGCTACAATATGTTTACATTTATTGTAATCTTCTTGTCTTCTCCTTTCAACCTTCATTCGGTTTTCCAGATTGCGACAGTATTCAGCATACCCCATATGGTGTGATGTTTGCATGGCTTTTTCCATTTCAGGGGTGTAGTTCATTCTTATTTCACTACTAATAGTGAATCATCCTTTCGTTTTATATACAATTACAATGTTAGCACGGAGTTGTAGTGGACACCAAGTTCGATTTAAATGCTTATATTGTTATCTATTCACATATTATCCAGTGTCATTTATATAATCATTCATTACATAAAGATTTATAGATTTACTAAGTAATACTATGGTTTGCTCAAAATAGAAGAAAATCATCTATTATTAATGGTTTTGATTAACTTTAATCCACAAGACCAAATAAAACTGAAACTGAACATCGGCCCTACTCTACAAAAATTGTGACGCTGACACCAAAACTAAAAAACAGCAAATCCTACGTGGATTTGCTGTTTTTTTCAATTATATTCGATTTACTTATTTCCACCAACCGGTACTACTGCTCCACCATAATTTTCAACGATAAAGTTTTGGATTTCTTCCGATTGAAGAACTTCTACAACTTTCTTTAAATCTTCATTATTTTCATCTTCCGCTCTTGCAGCAACAATATTTACATAGTCAGATTCTTCACCCTCAATAAATAATGCATCTTCAAGCGGAGATAAATCACCTTCTATTGCATAGTTTGTATTGATTGCTACTAGTGTATCTTCTTCAGAGTTGTATGCTTCAATTAGGAATTCCGGATTCACTTCGCCAAATAAGAATTGAAGGTTTAATGGATTTTCAATCACATCTTCTTGTGTCACATTTTGCGGATCAATATCCTCTGCAATTTCAATTAATCCTTCCGCTTCAAACATTTGTAAAATACGAAGATGATCTGGTACGTTTCGACTAATAATTACTTCTGTACCTTCTGGGATATCCTCAATACTAGAGATACCATTTGAATAGATACCCATAGGCTCAATATGAATTCCGCCTATATTAACAATATCATATGCTTTATCTGGATCAGTTGTTTCATCTTCAAAGAATGGAATGTGTTGGAAATAGTTAGCATCGATTGTACCTTCACTTAAGTCAAGGTTTGGTAAACTATACTCAGAATACTCTTCAATCTCAATCGTAATCCCTTCCTCTTCAAGAATAGGCTTAGCTTTTTCTAAGACTTCAGCGTGTGGTGTACTTGTAGCACCAATTTTAATAACATCCTCATCACCATTCCCACAAGCTGCTAATAAACTAACAAGTAAAATAGATAATACAAATAATAATTTCTTCATTTTAGTATTCTCTCCCTTAAAGTATATTTTTTATCTTTTATCCAACTTATTAGTAATGAAGTCGCCAATAAATTGGAAAATGAAAACAATAATTACAATTAATACAGTACAAACAAACACAACATCAAAGTCTCTTCGCACAAAACCATGAAAGTAGGCGAAGTCTCCAAGTCCACCTGCACCAATAACGCCAGCAACTGCCGTTGATCCTATTAGAGCGATTGCTGTAACTGTTGCTCCTGATACAAGAGCTGGCATTGATTCAGGTAATAATACTTTGAAGATTATTGTTTTTGTTTTCGCTCCCATTGATTGCGCAGCCTCTATTACACCTTTATCTACTTCACGTAATCCAATTTCTACTAACCTTGCATAAAACGGTGCGGCACCTATAATTAATGCTGGGAGTGCAGCATTCGAACCTCTAAACGTCCCCATTAAGAAAGTTGTAAAAGGAATTAATAAAAGAATTAATATGATAAAGGGAATTGCTCTAAAAATGTTAACTATGGCAGCTACAATTATGTTTAATCCTTTATTTTCCCAAAGGCTACCATTTGAAGTTAAATAAAGTAATAGTCCAAGTAATACTCCAAAAATGACAGTTCCTACCATTGCAAGTAACGTCATGTAAAACGTTTCACCTGTTGCAACTAAAAGGTCTTTCATAACAACATTGGGGAATAATTCTTTAAGCATT
The DNA here is from genome assembly GCF_000482485.1 of Paucisalibacillus globulus DSM 18846. Taxonomy (GTDB): domain Bacteria; phylum Bacillota; class Bacilli; order Bacillales; family Amphibacillaceae; genus Ornithinibacillus; species Ornithinibacillus globulus. The sequence goes on from NZ_AXVK01000027.1 coordinate 69,950, forward strand.
AACTAAAACCTCCACTTCTACTGAGGTTTCTTCTTTTATAAATTGAATCGTTTGATTTACCTCATTTTTTTCTCCAATAATTTGAACAACCAGTGTTCCATAAGCACCAAGTTTAGTTTGAGTAATTTTCCCCGAAAGAATATTAACTTCAACCGTAAATTCTCTGGATATTTTACTTATTAATGCCTGGTTTGCAGTTTCTCCTACAAAATGTAACCGGACAAGCTCTCCACTTGTATATTCTTCTAAAAGTTGGTCTAAGTCGCCGTCTTGATTTTCCATTACTTGCTCGACGAATTTCTTTGTAACAGGCTGTTTTGGTTTTAAGAAAACATCTAAAACATCACCCTGCTCAACAACTTTCCCATTCTCCATAACAGCAACTCTATTACAAATTTTGCGGATAACATGCATTTCATGTGTAATGAGTATTATAGTTAGACCTAGTCTTTCGTTGATATCAACAAGTAAGTCTAGTATGGAATTTGTAGTTTCAGGGTCTAAGGCAGATGTTGCTTCATCACAAAGTAACACTTTTGGATTGTTGGCTAAAGCTCTTGCTATTCCAACCCTCTGCTTTTGACCTCCACTTAACTGTGATGGGTAAGCATTTTCTCGACCCGAAAGTCCAACAAGCTCAATTAATTCATTTACTCTTTGTACTCGCTCTTTTGCAGGTACTCCCGCAATTTCAAGTGGAAAAGCTATATTTTCACTAACTGTTCTCGACCAAAGCAAATTAAAATGTTGAAAAATCATACCAATATTTTGTCTTGCCATTCGGAGCTTATTCTTATCTAATGTTGTTATTTCTTTTTCACCAATAGTTATTTTGCCAGAAGTAGGTTCTTCTAATCGATTTAACAGTCTAATTAATGTACTTTTTCCGGCGCCACTATAACCTATTACACCAAATATCTCACCATCTTGAATGGTTAAATTTAAATTATCAACTGCGGTTATCTTTTTTTGATTCAAATGAAATATCTTTGACAATCCCTCAATAGATATCACTTGAGCATCCCTCCTATTTCTATGATGTACAAATCGTAACCTTGCATTCGTTCATCCTTAAGTGAATCAACTACATGTACTGCAATATGAATTACTTCCAAGTCACATTGCGGAGCTTTATGAGAAGAATTACTTCCTCGAATTTTCGAGCACTCTTTGCAATTTTTTATTATGTTTTTTAAAAGTACTTATACTTTCTAGACTGTTAAACAAACAAAAAACGCCTTTCTGTAAGAGAACAGAAAGACGTAATAAATATATATTAGATCTTCACGTTCTCTCATCTTTCAAAGCAAATGCTTTGTAGGACTTAGCACCTTTTTCAAACACGAATGTCTGAAGGTTGCCGCAGTTTCATAGGGCCTTTCCCTCCACTGCTCTTGATAAGAGATTAATCTTTTTTATTCAATTTTTAATAAACCTAACTATAGCACCAGAGTATAAATGTGTCAACATAAAATAAATGGTTTTTATTTTTTTTCTTTAAACAACTCCGGTTTGTATTCTAATAGATAACTATAAATATTAGGGATGGAATGAAAAGTATAGACTTTTTCTTGAATTTGATTGTTCTTTTTAATCAATAAGCAAGGAACGCTTTCAACTTTGTTCTCCTGCATATATTCAGGAAACAACGATGCATTCATTTCATAAAAAATATCAGCTTCATGTACAGTTTCTATCTTATCCAACATGGTTCTTGCTAGTTGGCAAGTACCACAGAACGGGGTATAAATATATAATAAATAGTCATTTTCTTCTTCTATTTCCTTGACGAATTCCTTCAAAAAATCACCTACTTGTAAGCTATACTAGATAATGTGGATTGACTGCAATATGCTTACCGAGTAGAAGCATAGCCAATATACGTTCCGGGGTAGCAGCAACTTCACGGTATTCACTACTTATATAAATATGATCTGCATGTGGTAATTCTAATGAGAGTTGTTTTCTAAGTTTCAGCCCTGATTTATCTTCATCGACAAAAATATAGACATCTCTTTCATCCAATTGATAGGTTTCTAGCATTTCATCAAAATGCTCTATATCAAAGGTTCCATTCGTACAAATAATTGTAACTTGATCATCGATAACTTTCTCAAGCTGCTTTTTATCAGTTAGCCCTTCAACAATAATAACACGTTCAGATTGATGTGAAACCATGTTAGATCCCCCTCATATAAGAAAAGTATAAAGGCGTCCACTCAGTAATGTACAAACTAATTAATCTGATGTTGACTACTCGTACAGAGGTGAAGGAAGTCCACTTGTCGTTGACGCCCAATGCTAGACACGGAAATTAAAACTGACTCTTTTCCTTAGGATAGGGAAAAAAGTCAGTTTTATAAACAAAATATAATTAGTCTTGCTCAATTATTTCTTTATAAGCTTCTGGTGTTAATAAACTATCAAGTTCAGACTCATCACTTAGTTCAACAACAATCATCCATGCATTTTCATATGGAGATTCGTTAACAAGCTCAGGACTGTCCTCAAGCTCCCCATTAACTTCGACAACTTTCCCGCTAACTGGTGCATATAATTCGGATACCGTTTTAACAGATTCTACACTACCAAAAGGTCCATCGATAGTAATATCATCTCCAACCTCAGGAAGCTCAACAAACACAATATCTCCTAATTCATCTTGTGCAAAATCTGTTATACCGATACGAACAGTATTTCCTTCCTTTTTTACCCATTCGTGTTCTTTTGAATATAATAGTTCATTTGGTAAGCTCATTTGTATCCCTCCGAAAAATTGATTATACCCTCACTATACTAGCTTGCTTGCTTTTTCGCTAGTTTTAGAACTTTTTATTTAAGCCCATTCCTTTTGAAACTCTTCTTCTTTAAAACCTACTGTTACATGTTCACCATCCGTAACAATTGGTCGTTTAATCAACATGCCGTCTGAGGCTAATATTTCTGCCATTTGTTCCACTTGAGCATCTTGAATTTTTTCTTTTATATTTAATTCACGATACTTTTTCCCACTAGTATTAAAGAATTTCTTTGCAGGAAGTCCACTCTTTTCAATAAGATTAAGTATTTCTTCTTTAGAAGGTGTTTCTTCCACAATATGTATGCTGTTATACTCGACGTTATGCTCATCGAACCATTTCTTCGCATTTTTGCATGTTCCACAGTTAGGATACCAGTAAAATGTTAGCGCCAATGTAACCCCTCCTTTTCCATATTATTTTACCATGTATATAGGAGAATTATAAGTGGGATAGGAGATAATGTCGATTATTAGTCGTTTTGTACGTAATCTCTAGTGAGCGTTAGTAAAGCTTACCTTTAGAAATTCTAATCTCCAAAGGGCATTATTCGTAAAAGTTTGCTCAAAATTATAATAGCCCTTTATACTATTCTTATAGAGAATGATAGAGGAGAAACTATGCGATATATTAATGAAATACCAATCCTTTTAATCTTCACGACATTAATTTGTTATATACCAGTCAGGCTTATTTATAGGAAACATAAAAAATTAACTTCTAAGTTCTATAAGGAAATTATACTCGTATTCTTAATTGCATACATTGAGAGTTTACTATACCTAACCCTTTTCCCTTCTTCATCTGGACCACAAAATGAAGTGAGAATTAACCTTATTCCTTTTGAAACAATTAACTTATACTTAAACTATCATAATAATATTTCACTGCAATTTATTAATTTAGTAGGTAATGTTGTTGTTTTTATTCCCATTGGTATCTTTGCATCACTTTTGTTAAAAAAGATATCTTTCTTTAGTGTGCTGTTTATAGGATTTGCTAGCACATTATTTATTGAGACGATGCAACTAATCTTATCCATTAATGGAATCATCTCAAGGAGCTTTGATGTAGATGATTTAATCTTAAACACGATTGGTGTATTAATTGGGTACATAATCTGGACTATTACTTTCAAACTATATCAATATTTTAATAATAGCAGGAACTGATGAGTAACCTAAAAAGATGATCAACCCGGACAATCATATTGAGTTAGATTCACTGAACCATCTTGTATTTACCTGGGGATTATCTAAGGAAGTCCCAGCATTTAAATCACCCTTTCAATTTATATTGTCAAACTGTTAGTAGTCGGAAACTTAGGATAATTTATAAGCTTGACATATGCGGGTTTTATTTTCAGCACAATCTAAAAAGCATAGGATATGATAATAAAGCACTGGATTAATCACTCAACTATAAATAGAAAAGAAGCCTGGATTAGCTTCCAGGCTTCTTTTCTATTACTTAAACTGTATATTTCTCTGTTTCAATAACTCCTGCTGCGATTTCACGTTTCTTAACGATCACATTCGTTGGAGTATGACGAGTTAACTTACGTAATGATGACAACATCATACGTAGTGTATCGCCTTCTTCAACACCAATAAGTGTTTCTTTTGCATCGGCTTCGATACGATTGAATGCTTCTTGTACATAAACTTGTGTATAAAGAAGTTTTTGTTTATTCTTCTCAGCACCAGTTGCATTGATTGCTTTTTCGGTACGTAAAATAGCACTTTCCATGTTGTAAACTTCTGCAACCATATCAGCAAGGTTGACCAAGATTTCTTGTTCTCTATCAATCTTTTGCATGTATTTTTGGGCAGCTAATCCAGCACCAAGTAATACAATCTTTTTCGCATTTCTTAGTAAATACTTTTCTTGCTCAAGTGGTTCTGTACCAGGCTCTTCTGGCATCATCATCATTAGTTCTTCTTGTAGGCTCATTGCTTTTTGGAATAAAGGTAGGTCACCTTTCATTGCTTTCTTCAACAAAGTACCTGGAACTAATAGACGGTTGATTTCGTTAGTACCTTCAAAGATACGGTTAATACGGGAGTCACGGTAAATACGTTCCACTTCATATTCTTGCATGAATCCATATCCACCATGCATTTGAACCGCTTCATCTGCAGCATGGTCAAGTAGCTCTGTTGCCATATATTTGTTCATGGAGCACTCGATTTGATATTCAGCAATCGCACGTGCAATTTCGCGTCCATCTTTTAACTCTTCATCGGATAAAGCACCCATGCGTTGTTCAAATAGTCCAACAGTACGATAAACAGCACTTTCATTTGCATAGATTTCTGATGCAATTGTAGCTAATTTTTCCTGTGTTAAAGAAAACTTGGAAATTGGCGTATTAAATTGTTTACGTTGGTTCACATATTGAGTAGCAACTTCTAAGGCACGTTTAGCTCCACCAACACCACCGATTGCAAGTTTATAACGACCTACGTTTAAGATATTAAATGCAATAATATGGCCACGGCCTTTTTCTCCAAGTAGGTTTTCTACCGGTACTTCCGCATCTTCTAAAATTAATGTCCGTGTTGAAGAGGATTTGATACCCATTTTCTTTTCTTCTGGGCCAGTTGAAACTCCAGGGAATTCACGCTCTACAATGAATGCTGAGAAGTGCTCCCCATCGATTTTTGCGTAAACAACGAATACATCTGCAAAAGCTGAATTTGTAATCCATTGTTTTTCACCATTTAGAATATAGTGTGTTCCTGCTTCATTTAATTTTGCTGTTGTTTTTGCACCTAATGCATCTGAACCAGAACCTGGCTCTGTAAGGGCATACGCTGCAATAAGCTCACCTGTTGCTAGCTTTGGTAAATACTTTTCTTTTTGTTCTTCATTACCGAAGAATACGATTGGTAGTGATCCAATACCTACATGTGCTCCATGAGTGATGGAGAATCCTCCAGCACGGGCGAACTTTTCCGTGATTAAGGATGAGCTAATTTTATCTAGTGCTAGGCCACCGTATTCTTCTGGAATGTCAGCACTTAGTAGTCCTAAGTCTCCAGCTTTTTTCAATAAACTTACGGAATGATCGAATTCATGATTTTCTAGTTTTTCAACTACTGGTAGTACTTCTCCTACTACGAAGTCTTCTGTTGTTTTGGCGATCATTTTATGTTCGTCTGTGAAGTCTTCTGGTGTGATGATGTCTTCTCCTGTTAGGTCTTCTACTAGGAAGGATCCGCCTTTGAATAATTTTTCTTTTGTTTTACTCATTTTTTATACATCCTCTCTTTGAATGTTTGTATTTTAAATATAACTTTCTGGCCATATCCGCGTCCCGAATACACTCCGCTTCTACTTTCAGCACAGGGGCGACATCTGCTCGAAAATACCTCGCAGTGTCTGCCTTGCCTGCGGGTGGCGGTGAGACTCCTCAGAGCTAAAGCTCTTGCGGGGTCTCACCCTTGCCACTATTCCCGCGGGAGTCTCCGTGTATTCGGGCCGCTCAGTGTATAGTTGAAATAAATTATCTTACTCAATTAAGAAATAAAATCCTTCAAAAAAGCTTATCTATAATCTTATTGATTACTAACCTACAACAGTTCAAATACTCCTGCTGCTCCCATTCCTCCGCCGATGCACATGGTTACTACGCCGAATTGGGTGTTTCGGCGTTTCATTTCGTGTGCTAGGCTTAGGGTTAGTTTTGTTCCTGTCATGCCTAGTGGGTGGCCTAGTGCGATTGCTCCGCCGTTTACATTAACGATAGATGTGTCTAAATCTAGTGCTTGGATTACTCGTACGGATTGGGAAGCAAATGCTTCATTTAGTTCGAATAGACCAATATCTGATAGATTTAATCCGGCAATTTCTAATGCTTTTGGAATTGCTTTTACTGGTCCTACCCCCATAATTTCTGGTTCGACACCAGCAACAGCGAATGAACGGAATTTCACTAATGGCTTAAGTCCTTCTGCTACAGCCTTTTCACGATCCATGATCAGAACAGATGCTGCACCATCACTCATTTGTGATGAGTTACCAGCTGTTACAGAACCTTTCATATGGAATGCTGGACGTAATTTTGCCAGTACCTCCATTGTAGTTCCTGCTCTTACGCCTTCATCTGTATCAAAAAGAAACGATTTTTCTTCCACTTTGTTGTTCTTTCCAATAAAGCGTTCTGTTATTTCTACTGGAATAATTTCATCTTTGAATCTACCTTCCGCTATCGCTTTTGCTGCTCGCTCATGACTTTGTACGGCAAATGCATCTTGGTCTTCGCGGGAGATACCGAATCGATTTGCGACTTCTTCTGCAGTATGCCCCATACCCATGTAATATCCAGGAGCATCTGCGACTAGTGTTGGGTTTGGTTTAATAACGTGACCTGGCATCGGTACTAGACTCATAGATTCTGCCCCACCAGCGATAATCGTATTGCTTGCGCCAAGCATAATACGTTCTGATGCATAGGCAATACTTTGTAGTCCGGAAGAACAATAACGATTAATTGTAATACCTGGTACATCATGTTTTAGACCAGCAAGACCAGCAATATTACGAGCCATATTCATACCTTGCTCCGCTTCTGGAATTGCACAACCAATAATAACGTCATCAATATTTCCATCGTATCCACCAGCACGCTTTAGCGTTTCTTTAATCGTTAATGCTGCTAAATCGTCTGGACGACTATTACGTAAAGAGCCTTTATTTGCTTTTCCTACAGGGGTTCTAGCACCTGCTACAATAACTGCTTCTCTCATTTCTCTTCCCCCTCCCTAGTTTCTCAGTGGTTTTCCTTTTAATAGCATGTGTTGCATACGCTGCTGTGTTTTAGGCTCGGCAATTAAGCTTAAGAATGCCTCACGCTCTAAATCGAGCATAACTTGTTCTTCAATAAGTGTGCCTTCCTTAATACGCCCACCTGATAATACATATGCTAACTTTTCAGCAATTTTCACATCATGTTCAGATGCATAGCCGCCAAACTGTAATGTTTTGGCACCAAGTAACATAGCTGCGTAACCTGCGTCTCCTACAACAGGAATCTTTTCTCGTTTTGGTGCATGATATCCAGCTTTCGATAATTCGAGTACACGTTGTTTGGCATCATGGATTAAATGGTCAGGATTCACACTAATTCGGTCATTTGCATCTAAAAAGCCATTAATTCTAGCCTCTTCTGCAGATGTCGAAACTTTTGCCATCGCAACTTTTTCAAACACATCATTTGCAACCTTTGTTAAGTCAAAGTTAATACCCTTTGGTAGATTTCGAAGCTTTTTCAGGTAGAGTTCTTTTGTTCCACCACCACCAGGGATTAGACCAACTCCAAACTCAACAAGACCCATGTACAATTCTGAGGATACCTGAAGAGCTGCAGCTGGAAGTGAAACTTCTGTCCCGCCACCAAGCGCCATATTAAATGGTGCTGCTACTACTGGCTTGTTAGAATACTTAATATTTGTTCCCATGTCTTGGAACATCTTCACAACCATATCCAGTTCAAAGAAATTATCATCTTGTGCTTCCATTAGCATTAATGCAAGGTTAGCACCTACACTAAAGTTCTTACCTTGGTTTCCAACAACAAGACCTTCATAATTCTTTTCTACTTCTTCAACAGCAAAATTAACCATTTGTATCGTATCGAAACCTAGTGCATTACTCTTTGAATGAAATTCTAGTAAGGCAACACCATCACCAATATCAACAAGACTAGCTCCAGTGTTCTTTTTAATTACACCATTTACATCCTTCAGACGCTTAATATTGATTTCTTTCGGATTAAATGCTTGCTTCTTATATTCATTATTTTCTAAGTAGAACACTTCACCGTTATCTTCTTTATAGAAGGATTCATGGCCAGCTTCAAGTAGGTCTAATACCCAACTTGGTACATGTTCTCCTTCATCCTTCATCCGTTCAACTGATGTCCTTAGGCCTATAGCATCCCATGTTTCAAATGGTCCAATTTCCCAGCCGAATCCCCACTTCATCGCTTGGTCTATTGCTACGATATCGTCAGCAATTTCACCAACTAACTCAGCTGAGTACAATATAGCAGGTTTTAAAATGTTCCAAATTAAGTCACCAGCACGGTCGCCCTTCATATTTACAAGCGCTTTCAATTTATTGCGAGTCCCTTTAGCTTGCTTAGCTAACTCAACAGCTGGGGTTTTTAATTTCCCGCGATCTTCATATTCTAGAGTTTCGGGATTTAATTGATAAATGTTACTAGCGCCTTTTTCTTTTTTCTTTAAGAAAAATCCTTGGCCACTTTTAGCACCTAACCAGCCATTTTCTTGCATCTTTAACATAAATTCAGGAATATCGAATACTTCCTTCTCTGCACCTTCCACTTGCTCATATACATTTCGTGCAACATGGACGAATGTATCCAGACCAACAACATCTAATGTACGGAAAGTCGCACTCTTTGGTCTTCCGATTAGCGGACCTGTTACTGAGTCTACCTCACCAACAGAATATCCACCCTTAATCATTTCTCTAACTGTTACAAGTAATCCATATGTTCCAATACGGTTAGCAATAAAGTTTGGCGTGTCCTTCGCTTCAACTACACCTTTTCCTAAAACATCTTCACCAAATGTTTTCATAAATCCTAACACTTCTGAATCGGTATGCTTCGTTGGAATTACTTCTAATAACTTCAAGTATCTAGGTGGATTAAAAAAATGTGTTCCTAGGAAATGCTTTTGAAAATCTTCAGACCGACCTTCCACCATTGCTTCTACGGATATTCCTGACGTATTTGAGCTAACAATGGAACCCTGCTTACGATATTGATCTACTTTTTCAAAAACGATTCTTTTAACATCTAGTCGTTCCACAACAACCTCAATTATCCAGTCCACATCCGCTAACTTTTCCATATCGTCATCCATATTCCCAACTTCAATTAAGTCAAGACTTTCTATGGATACGATTGGTGACGGTTTTTGTTTTAATAATGCTTGCTTGCTCTGTGCTGCAATACGGTTTCTTACCACCTTATCCTCAAGAGTAAGACCATTTTGCTCCTCTTTTTCCGTCAATGCTCTTGGTACTATATCAAGCATCAATGTAGGAACACCGATATTAGCCAGATGTGCAGCAATACCAGAACCCATAACACCCGAGCCTAAAACCGCAGCACGCTTGATTGTTCGTTTCATGTTTTGTCCCCCAATCACATTTTGAATGAATACTCATTCATTTTTTAAGTAAAAAATTAAGGACAGTCTCCTATCCATCTATATTCACTATAAATTAAATTCAGACATTTCGCAATAAAAATTATAATAATCATTGTAAATTTTTTAAACTCTAAGGTGGATTACCTACCAAATTAGGCCAATTCGCATAGGTTGTCATTTTGGTGGAAAAGTATCAAAAGCCAATTTTTTTACAATCGAAACCATTCCTATTTACAAACCGTAACGATTACGATATGATACATAAGTCAATATGAATATTATGAAATCGAGTGGATATTATGAAGCCTTTTACTATACTTGTATCAATTATTATAATGAGTATCCTTCTCTTTGGATGTCAAAGTGAACCAATACATCAGCAATCAGATGAAAAATTAACTATATATACATCCGTATATCCAATTCAATTTATCATCGAAAGAATTGGTGGAACTACGGTTAATACCTTAACAATATTCCCTCCAGGTGTTGATGCCCATTCTTATGAACCAACTACTAAAACTTTAACTACTCTCTCCAAAAGTGATGCTTTTATTTATCTTGGAGCAGGCATGGAGGGTTTTTCAGAAAGTATAGCAAGTGCATTAGAGTCTGAAGATGTGAATCTATTAGAACTTGGAAATCATAAGGAGCTTTTTGAGGATGCACATGACCATCATCATGATCATGAAGGAGAAACAAGCAACCATCATCATGATGATGGTCATAACCATGGTGATCATGATCCCCATATCTGGATAGATCCCCTTCGTATGATTGAAATGGCTCATATTATAACAGATTATTTAAGTGAAATTAACCCTAATGACAAAGACCTTTATCATAATAATTTTCAATTACTTAAAGATGAATTAACGATGCTCGACAAGGAATTTCAGGAAACCTTACAAAATAGTGCTGATAAAAAAATACTTGTTTCTCATGCAGCATATGGTTATTGGGAGGAACGGTACGGAATAGAACAAATCCCAATCAACGGAATCTCCTCAACAAGCGAACCATCTCAAAGGGATTTAGTTCAAATTATCGAACAAGCAAAAGCAAGTAATCTAATGTATGTCATTTTTGAACAAAACACGTCAAGCAAAGTCTCTAGCATCATTCAGGATTACATCGGTGCTAAAAGCCTAACGATTCACAATCTAGCTGTTTTAACAGAAAATGACTTTGAACAAGATAATGATTATCTGTCAATAATGAGGCAAAACTTAAACGTATTGGAAAAAGCAACTCAAATGAAAGGAAGCTTGGATAGATGAATTCAATTATTTCTTTAGAAAATATTAGCTATTCTTATGAGAAGAAGCCCATTCTTCAACAAATCAACTTTGAAATACATAAGGGTGCATTTGTTGGACTGTTAGGACCAAATGGTGGGGGAAAAACAACTCTAATCAAAATAATTCTTGGTATTCTAAATCCGGATAGTGGCAGTTTAACCCTTTTTGATCAGCCTCTTGAAGAATTTAAGAGCTGGAATAAAATTGGCTTCGTATCACAAAAGTCAAATTCATTTAACAAAGGGTTTCCTGCTTCTGTTTACGAAGTAGTTTCTTCTGGACTGACTAGTAAAGTTGGTTATTTTAAATTTTTTAATCAAGAACATAAAGAAAAGATTTTATATGCGATTAATGCCGTTGGAATGAGTGATTACACCTATGAAAATATCGGCAATCTATCTGGAGGTCAACAACAACGAGTTTTTATTGCAAGGGCGTTGGTAAGTGAACCAGAATTACTCATCTTAGATGAACCAACCGTTGGGATAGACTATGAAAATGTGCAACGATTCTATGAGTTATTACATGATTTAAATAAACAGAATGGTATCAGTTTACTATTAGTGACCCATGATACTGGTACAATGACAAAGTATGCGACTAAAATCGCTTGTCTAAATAAAACACTTCATTTTCATGGAAATCCTAAAGAATTTGAAAATCTATCAGAAAAAGAAATGTCAAAACTTTATGGTCATGATGTGAATATTGTTTCACACAACCATTAATTCGGAGGAGAACCAATGCTTGCAGATTTATTAGAATATGACTTTTTAAGGCAAACATTTTTAACAGGGCTTTTGATTGGTATCATTGCCCCACTATTAGGAACGTTTATTGTCGTTAGACGACTTTCCTTAATTGCTGATGCATTATCACATGTTACGTTAGCAGGAATCGCTTTTGGATTATTCCTTGAGAAGAAGTTCGCCTTTATGTTACTACCTCCCATTTATGGTGGCTTATTATTTTCCGTTATGGGATCTATCTTTATTGAAAAACTACGGAGTGTTTATAAGGCTTATCAAGAATTAGCAATTCCTATCATTCTTTCTGGCGGAGTTGGCCTAAGCGTAATATTTATTGCGTTAGCAGATGGTTTTAATACAGAACTTATGAATTTCCTTTTTGGTTCTGCATCTGCCGTTAGTAAAACAGACTTTATTACTATATTAATTATAACTATTTTTGTTTTAGTAATCATAACATTATTTTACAAAGAGTTATTCACGCTGTCCTTTGATGAAGAGCATGCTAAGGTTTCCGGTATTCATTCTAAACAAATACACTTATTATTTATTATCTTAACAGCTTTAGTTATTGCCGCTTCCATCCAAATTGTTGGAGTATTATTAGTTTCTTCTTTAATGACGTTACCTGTTGCAGCAAGTATGCGTATTGCAAAAGGTTTTAAACAAATGATGCTTCTTGCTATTGTTTTCGGGGAGCTAGCTGTTATGATAGGATTAATATCAGGATATTATTTAAATATTCCTCCTGGTGGAACTATTGTTGTTGTAGCAATTATTATTTTATTAATGACAATAAGCTATAAACGATTACAAGTAACTTTTAAGGGGGCAAAAGCATGAATACCTCTGAGGCAATAGAGCTATTAAAGAAAAAAGGTTATAAAACTACTGGAAAAAGAAAAGATATTTTAACCTATTTCGAGGAAGCGGATGGCTACCGTACTGCAAAAGACCTTATCCAACATTTAGAAGAAACCCATAAAGGAATTAGCTTTGATACAATCTATCGAAATCTACACCTTTACAATGAGGTTGGAATTTTGGAAACTACAGAATTGAACGGTGAAAAACACTTTAGAATGAATTGTACACACCACCATCATCATCATTTTATTTGTAAGGATTGTGGAAAGACAAAGGAAATTGAAATTTGTCCAATGGATGAAGTAAAACAAACACTAGCTAACTATGAAATTGAAGGTCATAAATTTGAAATTTATGGATTATGCCCAGGATGTCAGCACGCTTAATAAACTGGAAAGTTTATCTTGCCGTGGGAATCGGTGGTATGATTGGTGCTGTTGGACGATATAGCATATCTTTACTTTTCGATAATCGGTTCCTCTTTCCGGTAGAAACATTGATAGCAAATTTTATTGGTTGTTTTTTGCTTAGCTTTATATTAAATAGTGTATGGATTAAAAAAAGGATTCCACAAGAAATTTCTACTGGATTAACAGCGGGAGTTATTGGAGCGTTCACCACTTTTTCTACCTTTGCTGTTGAAACGGTAACGCTTAGTTATCATCATTTATTTTTAAGTTTTTGCTATGTTTTTATCAGTATTATTGGTGGGCTTATACTCTGCTATTTAGGCTATAGACTAGCAAACAAAAGGCAGGAAAACATATGAATTTTATCTTAGTTGCAATAGGAGGATTTGTCGGCAGCATCCTCCGTTTTTATATTTCTATTAAATTAAATAAGCGACTAATTGGTACTTGGATTGCCAATATATCCGGTTCGGTTCTAATGGCATTTTCAATCTTTTTCTATTCAATACATGTTTTGAATGAATCCCACTGGTTATTTCTAGGTGTCGGATTATGTGGTTCTTACACAACCTTTTCTACCTTTGGAAATGAAGCATTACAGCTAATTCTTAATAACAACATGAAAGCCGCAATTCGATATATCATTTCTACCCTATTCATTTCTATCCTAGTTATTATTAGCATATTAGTTCTACTAGGATATAAGTTTTAATCCGAACGCTGCTGTTAAAACCATGCTCATAAATAAAATTCGCAAGAAGTTTTTTGGTTCATTATAAAAAATCATACCGATTAACACACTGCCAACTGTACCTATACCAGTCCATACAGCATATGCTGTTCCCATTGAGAGATTCTGCATTGCTAAAGCAAGAAATAAAAAGCTCATCGTAAATCCACCGATTAATAAAGTAAAGCTCCACAAGTTTTTCTTTCGATTAACCTGATTGATTCCTGTAACGCCTAGTACTTCTCCTACCCCAGCAATAATTAAAAATACCCATGCCATTTACGATCGTTCTCCTTCCTGTCCAGTTTCCTTTGTAACGAATTTAAGTCCAATAACACCGATTAATAATAGGGAAATTAATCCTACTTTAGCAAGTTGGAACGGTTCACCAAAGACCGCCATTTCCATAATAACTGTCCCTGCAGCACCCGTACCGGTAAAAACAGCATACGTTGTTCCAGCAGGTAACTTACTCGAAGCAACAACAAGGGCATGCATACTAATATAAATTGCAATTATCGTTAACAGCCATGTCCACCAGTTATAAGAATGCTTCAAACCAACAACCCAACCTATTTCAAATAACACACCTATCCATAATAGATTCCAGTATTTGTTCATGTAATCACCTCATATTAATGTGTAGTCTGCCATCATCATGTTTTATTTGTCTTTCTTCCTTTAAATTAAACTCATTTCATATTGTCGTTGCATTTGTATAGACTGTGCAGTAACTAATAATTTTTGGTAGCGCATCGTACCCGCTCCGGAAATACACTTCGCGCATCCTAAGGCGGCTGGTGAGCCTCCCATAGGACAAGGAAAGCTTCTTAGTGAAACATCGCACGCAGAAAAAGTGGTTTTCTTTTTCAAGGAGTCTCCGTGTATTTCCGGAGCTAGTATAGAGTAAATTGGGGTCGCTCATAATTTATATAAAAAAAGCAACACACAACCCAAGAATAGAAAAACCACACTAGCGTAGGCAGAATACGGAGACTCCTCGAAAATAAAAACCGATTTTCTTCGTGCGATGTTATGCTGCCGAAGTCTTCCTTGGGACTGCGATTACTCGCCCCACCGAAAACATTTGTCCTGCGGGAACAGCACGTGTCCGAAGACCCCGCAGCGGTGGTCTTTCCGCAACGGAGGCTGAGGCCGTGCCCGCGGCAAGGTAAGGTAGACACTGTGAGGTCGTTTCGAACAGATGTCGCCCCTGTGCTGGAAGTAAAAGCAGAGTATTCTGCCGGAGCGGTCGTACATCTACACCTATTGTTCGATTATGAAGATGTTTGACAAAATAGTTACCGCGCAGTTTCTATCTATTATTCGTTAGAATCAATCCCTTCCCTCAAGACCAATGAACACTTCCTTTTATATTAGAAAAACTCGCATTCGCTCGTCTTTTAGCGAATGTGTTAGTTTTACTTATGTCGGCGGAAAGTTTTTATACTTTCCTAACTACTAAAAAAAGCCCAGGAAGATATCATTATCCTGATATCCTCCCGGGCTTTTCTCCCTCCGTGTACACTTCCGTGCGTTTTCTCTCGGACCAGACCATCCTATGCGGAACCCTAGAAAACTTTAATAAATTTTATTATGACATAGATTTCATAAAAAGTTAAGCCTTATCTTTATTTTTAGGCAATTTATGTTCAAATGTCTTTAACATTCTTTTTAACAATTCTTCTTCCTGTGCCGATGTGCTTTGATTACCATATCGTACTTTCTGGTAAATCTGGATATCCCCTTCTAAACCAATCCGTTCAAACCAATTCTCAATCGATTCATGCCGCATTCTTCCTAACTTTGACTTCGCAGTGGTTCTCTCAAATTCATAGACAAGTTTTCGAATCGGATGATTGGGTTTTAATCTATTTCTTTTAAAGGCTTTTCCAAAAAATCTATGACTTGTTTCAACTTCTTCTTGCATGAGGTTATATCCCATAGGGTCCTTGTCACCATCATCATCTGCTCTAAATTTCAAACCTTTATAAATAACAAAAACTAGGAACAAAATTATAGCTCCAATAGAAATTGCTAATAAGAGGTTAAAGTATTCACCTTTAGACGGTTCAAAGCTTTGCATTTCAACTATTTCACCTTCTGCAAATCCTGGATTTTCATCCATGGGATCCATTTGTTCGAAGCCTTTTTTGAAAAAGTTACTGAGACCAAGTAATTCGAAAAGGCGTGCTATACCACCAGCAAATAAGGTAATTCCACCACCAATTCCTGACCAAAACTTGCTAGCAATCAAGTGTAATGTGTCGGAAAACAAATATATTAATGTGACGATACCTAAGAAGAATCCACCCAATTTAAACCACTCAGTCTTATGAAATTCCCATCGATTTTCTTTTTCAATAACCAATAAATTACTGAATGTAAAACCTAATAAAACAACAATAATCTGTGCGATAAACAGTATAACTACATCAAAACTTCGCATGATAATTATTCCAAGTGTTGTTAGAAGGAATGTTGCCGCAAAATAAGTTGATTCATTATCAAGATAGCCTTTAGAACCTAAAGCAATATAGCGCCAAGCGAACAATCCCGAGAAAATAAAACTTAAAAAGTGTGGATATCCAATCATATAATATAGTAAAAATACTATAGGTATTATTACTATATAGGGTACGTATCTAGTTGTTATTCTTGTGATGAAAGAATATACCACACCAACGCCAAATAACACTCCTAAGTAAGCCCAAACTGATACATTCCCATAATGATAAAAATTAAATGGAAGCAATGCCAGGTATATAATAATTCCTTCAGCTAAGAAATGATACATTTGGGTTATATTCAGTTGTTTTGTGTGCATTTCTTTCACCTCAATTCATTATTTTGCTAAGAATGTCTCTTCAATTACGTTTTAGTTGGTTATACACCGTTTGTCTTACACTTCGTTTACATCCCGACTCAGGAAAGGTAGAGAGTAACTGATAGTTTATGTCACATTTCCTATTACCTTCCTTGCAACTGGTCGAATAGTTGCTCCTCCACCTTCCCCTTCTGAAACTTGATAGACACTATGATGCACTTGTTTCCAGGAATTCATCATCTCCATAGAACCAACTGACATATCACCAATGAATATAATCGTTTTGGGCTTAATAAACTGTTTCCCTATTTGGAAAAGCATTTTATTAAAAGGTAAAATTGGCGACTGCTTATTTACTCTAGCAAGCATTTCTAACGCATGCATATAATGTATCTTTCCTTCTCCTTCATTCAAATGAACGAAGGGCTCCTTACCCGGCTTTCTAGCATTAATATATATTTCAAATGGTACACGCATCTTTGTAGCATATTCACTAAGATATGCTGCATAAGATAGTAAATTTTCTAAATTTCTATTAAAGCTCACCAAGTTTTTAGAATTCTCAGTTCCTAAATTAATAATAAAAACAAAGGATCTATCCACCACTTTTTCATAGACATTTGTTTGTATTTTTTGCGATTTAACCGTTGCTTTCCAGTTGATTTTATGGAAAGGGTCACTGTAACTGTAATCTCTTGTTCCGAGTGGACTTTGCATATCTTCAAACGGAGAATAATTTAGTCTGCTCTCTCCAGGTATCATGTGAAATACCGCATTTGCACCCTGTACTGGAAGTAGTTTCGGATACACGATAAATTCTGTTTGATAAAAGTCATAGTAACGTAATCTAAGTCTATTAAAATTAAGTAAATGCGGGAAATCATAGGATATGTTTTTAGCCCTTGCGACACCACGCTGTTCTGCTCGCACCGGAAATTCAAGAACCGCTTTCTTCCTTTGTATCAAGGAGAGTGGAAGTTTTAATTCCTTCCAATACTCTTTCTCATCTCCTGCAAGTGTAAAAGCTTTAATGGCTGAACCAATTTGAAATGTAAATTCTCCATTAATATGAGGGAAAATTGACCTATTTTCAATTTCAACCTTAAAATTTATTTCTTCTTCAGGAAATAACTTAATTGTTCTTGATTTATTTTTTAATGAGAGGCTTTTCATTACACTTTTATCATAAATTTTATAAGCGATAAGATACGCTAAGAATATCCCAACAGCAATAAAGATAACCGCAGATCTAAAAATAACCCCGATAACAAAGAATACAAATAATGCTAGTAATATATAGTCATAGCTTCTTGAATCCTCTGTTCCTGCTTCCTTTCTCCAGCTCATTGAGTAACTGCTCCTTCTTCAACAGGTACAGGAACTGCTTCAAGAATCTCCTGAACAATTTGTTCTGATGTCTTTTTAATGGAGCCTTCCATTGTTAAAATTAAGCGATGTTCAAATACATACGGTACGAGTGTTTTAATATCATCTGGAGTTACGTACTCTCTCCCACGCAAGTAGGCTCGTGCCTGTGTTGCTCGCATAAGGGCTAACATCCCCCTTGGACTAATACCTAATTCTACTTCTTGATGATTTCTAGAAGCATGAATTAAATCAAGAAGGTAATCGTAAACCACATCAGAAATTGTGACTTGTTTTATATCCCTTTGAATAGAGCGAATTTCTTCTAATGATAATACCGCATTAATAGCTTCATATGGATCACTTGTACGATATGTAGATAAAATTTGTTTTTCTTCCTCTTTTGTTGGATAACCAATATCAACTTTAAATAAGAAACGGTCCAGCTGTGCTTCTGGTAATGGGAATGTCCCGTAATTACTCTCTACCGGATTTTGTGTAGCAATAACAAGAAATGGTGCTTCTACTATTATTGTTTCGCCATCAATAGTAGATTGATATTCTTCCATTACTTCTAATAAACTGGATTGTGTTTTAGGTGTTGCACGGTTAATTTCGTCAGCAAGTAATATATTTGAAACGACTGGACCAACACGTAATTCGAATTCTTGTGTTTTTGGATTAAAGAAACGAATACCGGTTACATCACTCGGAAGTACGTCCGGTGTAAATTGAACACGGCCGAATTTCCCATCCATGACTTTCGCAAAGCTCTTTGCTAGTTTTGTTTTTCCAGTACCTGGCACACTTTCTAGTAGAACATGCCCCTGTGCAAAAAGAGCCGTAAATAATAATTCTACAACATCTTCTTTCCCATATATAACGCGATTTAGTGCCTCTTTGGCAAGTCTTATATTTTCCATCTTCAACCCCCTAATAAAAGTGCTAAAAGTTTGATAATTGGTATTATTATAACATGCCTCACCATTTTTTTACGATGCTAAAGTGAAAAGGTTTCACTAATATTTACTTTTTAACCTGCAAAACCCCTTTTCTAGTTCTTATATTTTCCCTATCACTTATAAATTTCCATTGTGAACCTTTTAGCAGGACATAAAACCGGATGTACCCTATTCTAAGAACCAATTTTCAACAGATTCAAATGGCTAATCCTTTTTAAAAATCTCTTCTATATAAAGTAAAAAGACAAACCGGGTGGTTTGTCTTTTATACTTTCACTATTCTAATTTTTTTAATTTGATATCCATCGTTCTCTTCTACTATAAATTGGTAACCATTATGTTCAACAGTTGTACCTTTTTTAGCTTCAACATTGTGATTAATGACCCAACCAGCAATAGTATCGACTTCTTCTTCATCAAGGTCTGTACCTAAAAATTCGTTTACTTCATATAGTAAAAGTTTACCATCTACTAACACAGATCCATTTTCTTGTTCTTCAATCATTGGTGTTTCATGAACATCGAATTCATCTCGGATATCACCGACAATTTCTTCTAGTATATCCTCAACCGTAATTAAACCTGCTGTCCCACCGTATTCATCTACTACAATCGCCATATGAATACGTTCTTTTTGCATTCTTAGTAGCACTTGCTTAATTGGTGTTGATTCGGATACATGGAGAATTGGACGAATATGTGGCTCAATCGATTCTTTTCTACTTGTAATATGACCAGTAAATAATTCTTTAATATTTACTAACCCAATAATGTGGTCCTTATCACCATCTGCAACTGGATATCTTGTATATTGTCCCTCTAGAATAATATTAATGTTCGTCTCGTAACTATCTTCTTTAAAAAAGCAAATCATCTCCGTACGAGGAACCATAATCTCTCTTGCTATTCTTTCATCAAATTCAAATATATTATTTACATAGGTCATTTCAGCTTTATTAATTTCACCATTCTTGTAACTCTCCGATAAAATTAAACGAAGCTCTTCCTCTGAATGAGCTAATTCATGTTCTTTTACCGGCTTAAAACCAAACACACGAATTAACAACTGAGCAGAACCATTTAACAACCAAATAAATGGATACATTATTTTATGGAAGAATATAAGAAATCTACCAAAATACAAGGTTACTTCTTCAGCTTTTTGAATAGCTATTGTCTTAGGTGCTAGTTCCCCAACAACAACGTGTAGATACGTAACACTTAAAAAGGCAATTAGAAACGATAATACAGAACTTAAGGTTCCAGTTACACCATAGTGTTCAAATAATGGATGTAGTAATCTTTCTACTGTTGGTTCTCCTAACCACCCTAGTCCTAATGCTGTCACTGTAATACCTAGCTGACAGGCAGAAAGATATGCATCAAGATTATCTACTAGCTTTTTGGCATGAACCGCATGTTTATTACCTTCTTCAATTAACTGGTCTATCCTTGTAGAACGAACCTTTACAATTGCGAACTCGGTTGCTACAAAGAATGCCGTAAGCATGATCAATATAGCAACCAATATTAAGTTAACTATGTCCAATTAATATCCTTGTATCAATAGATACAAGGACTTCACCTCCTGATATTTAAAGACTAAAATTCATTTCAATTCCGATCATTTGTAGATGATTCATTCCATAGGAAAACAGAATCATACTCTACAGTAAAATTGTTATTAGAAAAGATTACCTTCCCACCAGAATCACCTACCTCTCTACAATAATTATATTCTATCTAATTCAATCAGTCTACAAAATTTTTTAATGATCTCATGTTTAGCTCATGCCTTTCATACAATAAGTTGAGAAGCATGGACAAGGTGGTTATGAGAATGATTCAGAAAGCATTAGCAATTATTTTTGGAAGTTTACTCATTGCGATAGGAATTAATTTTTTTGTTATTCCACATCATTTGGTTGAAGGTGGAATAATTGGTGTAGGATTAATCGGAAAATATGCTTTTAATTTTCAACCCGGCTTAACAATTATTATACTAAGTTCTCCACTTTATTTCATTGCATTCTTATTTGAACGTAAATATTTTTTCAATGGTATTCACGGACTCTTAGTATCTTCATTCTTTATTGATCTTTTTCAATCTATCTCCCTTCACACGACTGTTCCAATCTTTATTAGTAGTTTAACTGGTGGATTAATTATTGGGATAGGTATAAGTATTCTTCTAGTAAACAATATTAGCAGCGGCGCCATGGATCTCTTAGCACTGATTCTATCGAAAAAGACATCCATCAATGTAGGCTTTTTCATTTTATTTTTTGATAGCTTTGTCATTCTAATAGGTTCCATAGTTATTTCGGAAACAACTATTATTTATTCTGCATTACTTGTTGCTACAGTTGGTTTTACTACTTTATTTTTCACAGGCTTTATGAAACACAAAATGATAGATCCACCTTCCTAGTTTCTACTTAAATCCACTATTTCTATCTGTATGTGGAAATTGATTTGTCATAGGAGTTCTCCCTATTAATACTCCAGTAAATAAAGGGGTCACCCCTACGTGAAATTGTATTTCTCCTTACCATCTATAATAAATGTGTTTAAATAGGAAAAATATGTGGTATATAAAATAACAAAAGGTCAGACATCCCAAATATTTGAGAAATCTGACCCTAATTATAGAAGTCTTTAATTTATTATTTTGCTACTCTTCTTACATGTCCAGAGAAATGATCTTTCCAATATCCAGAAGTCATATCTGCAACAGCTAGTCCAGTAGAGTTCTGAGAACCAATGAACTGACCATTACCTACGTAAATTCCAACATGACCATTTGTTTTGTAAGTATTGAAGAATACTAAATCCCCAGGTTTAATTTCACTGTAGGAAACTTTTGTACCTGAACTTTGCATTGCTCCAGTACTTGATGGTAATGAAATACCAGCTTGTCCATAAGCCCATGATACAAATCCAGAACAGTCAAAACCACCAGGTCCTTTACCAGCCCAAACATACGGAGTACCTAGATGAGGATATCCAGCATTGATAGCAGTCTGAACAGCATCACCAGATACAACTGGTGCATTTTGTGTTTTCGATGATTTACTTAAGGTTGTTAATGATCCATTTGAATCAGAACCACTAGTTGATGCAAATGTATTAGATGCAACACGTGCAGCCGCAAGCTGACGATTAACTTCTGCTTGAAGGGAAGCTAATCTGCTGTCCTCCATTTGTAATTCATCTATTTTTGCTTGCAAACCTTGTTCTTTGTCCGTTAACTCTTCTTTCCTTGCTTCGTTGTCTTTCTTTTGAGTTAATATAGTTTCTTGCATTCCTTTTAACTCCGTTTGAAGATCAGATAACTCAGCAAGCTTTTCAGCAATTGTCACTTTATCTGCTTCAAGTTGATCAACTAAGTCTTGGTCAGATGTAGTAATTTTATTTACAGCAGTGACACGACTAATAAAATCAGTAAAGCTAGAAGAACCAAAAATCACATCAAGAAAACCAATGTTTCCACCGTTCTTTTGATAGTTAACCATACGATTACTTAGAATGTCATAGCGCTTTTCAATTTCTTCTTGCAACATTGCAATTTCTTCTTCGGTTGACTTAACTTGAGCATTTGTATCATCAATCATTTTCTGATTCGATTTCAGTGCATCTTCAACCTCTTTAATTTTCTTATTTAACTCTTCAATTTCTGTTAAAACCTTTGTAATCTCTGTTTCAGCTTTTGATAGTTTATTTTGAACTTCAGAACGGTCACTCTGAATTTCTTGCAAGTTAGTTTCTGCATGAACAGAATCAATAACTAGATTACTGGATAAACCAATTACCACAACAGTAGCAATTGTAACGAAAGACTTCTTCACTTTCTTCCCCACTTTCTAGACATTCTATTAATCTACTATATGTTGTCTATGTAAACTGTCTATTTAATCTATTACTTTAGTCTTAAAAAGTATAACATCAATAAGTTTCACTAGTATTATTGTTTTATTACAGTTAGATTTCAAAAAATAGTAGTAGGTACTAAGACTATGGTTACACATTACTATATGAAACTAGCAAAAAGGGGGACAGAACCATACATCCCAATTAGCTGATTGCTATAATTAGAATGCTATGACTCTGTCCCTAGATACTATCTTTAAATTAATGTTTACTATTAGAACTGCGCCTCTTCTGTCGATCCTTTCAACGCCACGGTTGAAGACGTTCCTCCAGAAATAACCTGTGCTACTTCATCAAAATATCCTGTACCAACCTCTCGTTGATGTCTTGTAGCAGAGTAGCCGTATTCTTCACTAGCAAATTCATTTTGTTGCAGTTCAGAATAAGCAGCCATCCCAGTTTCTTTATACTTTCTAGCTAGTTCAAACATGCTATAGTTTAGTGCGTGGAATCCTGCTAATGTTACAAATTGGAACTTATATCCCATGCTAGAAAGCTCATCCTGGAAATTTGCAATCTGTTTATCTGATAACTTTTGCTTCCAGTTAAAAGATGGTGAACAATTATAAGCTAGGAGCTTACCAGGGAATTTTTCATGAATTGCATCTGCAAATTGCTTCGCTTCTTCCAAATTAGGCTCTGACGTTTCGCACCAAATTAAATCTGCATATGACGCATAAGCTAACCCTCTAGCAATCGCTTGTTCAATTCCCGCTTTCGTTCTAAAAAATCCTTCTGCTGTTCTTTCACCTTTAATAAATTCTTCATCTACAGGATCAATATCACTAGTTATTAAGTCAGCAGCATTTGCATCTGTTCTTGCAATAATCAATGTTGGTGTTCCCATCACATCCGCTGCAAATCTAGCGGCAATTAAATTTCTTACCGCTGTTTGTGTTGGTAGTAAAACCTTACCACCTAAATGACCACATTTTTTCTCTGATGATAATTGGTCTTCAAAATGTACAGCCGCAGCACCTGCTTCAATCATTGATTTCATTAACTCAAATACATTCAATTGCCCACCAAATCCCGCTTCAGCATCAGCCACAATCGGTACAAACCAATCGATCTCTTCTTTTCCCTCGGAATAATGAATTTGATCTGCTCGTTGAAGTGCTTGATTAATTCGTTTTACAACTGCTGGTACACTGTTTACTGGATACAAACTTTGATCTGGGTACATTTGACCAGCAGCATTAGCATCTGCTGCGACTTGCCAACCACTTAAGTAAATTGCTCTAAGACCAGCTTTTACCTGTTGTACTGCTTGGTTTCCGGTAAGTGCTCCAAGTGCCTTAACATAGGATCCATTGTTTATCATATCCCATAACTTATTTGCTCCTCTGCTAGCTAAAGTATGATCGATATCAATGGTGCCACGTAATCGTATGACATCTTCAGCTGTATATGGTCTTTCAATTCCTCTCCAGCGAAGATTCTCTTCCCAATCCATTTCTAAATGTTCAACACGTGTTTTGTTCATTGCACCATTCCCCTTTCTTTGATTAGCGCCTCATATGCAGGCAATGTTAAGAATTCAACAAATTCGTCATTATTCACTAATTTCCTAAAGATGTCTGTTGCAAGTTGTAAATAATACCTTTCACTAAAGTTGCTTTGTAGTAACCCCAATTCTTCTTCGATAACTTCATCTACTAAAGCAATTGTTATCTTTCTCCCATCTTCTAATTTTCCTTTTGGATGTCTAATCCATTGCCAAACTTGCGCACGAGAAATTTCTGCTGTTGCTGCATCCTCCATTAGATTATTAATTGGAACAGCACCTCTACCACCAAGCCATGCAGCAATATACTCAATTCCGACACTAACATTTGTCCGAAGTCCATCTTCTGTAATGTTTCCTTCAGGTACTTGCAATAGATCCTTACTACTAAATTTGTTATCTATTTTTCTATCAATTTGATTAGGTGTTGGCATTCCTTCATCAAAAATTTCTTTAACCAAAGCAACCATTCCAGGGTGAGCAACCCATGTACCATCATGCCCATCACGAACTTCCCTTTCTTTATCTGCTCGGACTTTATCAAATGCAACTCGATTGGCTACATCGTCATTTTTCACAGGTATTTGCGCAGCCATACCACCAATAGCTGGCGCATTCCGCTTATGACATGTTTCAATAGCTAACAATGAGTAAGTCCTCATAAATGGAGACTCCATCGTAACAGAAGCACGATCTGGAAAAACCACATCCATGTTATGCTGAAACTTTTTGATAAAACTAAAGATATAATCCCATCTACCACAATTCACCCCAGCAGAATGCTCCCGTAACTCATACAAAATCTCATCCATTTCAAAAGCAGCAGTAATTGTTTCAATTAACACCGTAGCCTTTATCGTTCCTTTTGGAATTCCAACCCATTCTTGTGCAAATAAAAATACATCATTCCATAATCGTGCTTCTTCATAATGTTCAAGTTTTGGTAAATAAAGGTATGGTCCGGTTCCATTCTGAAGAAGTTGTTTAGCATTATGGTAAAAATACAATCCAAAATCCATTAAACAGGCAGCCAGCTTCTCCCCTTCCACTTGTAAATGCTTTTCAACCAAGTGTAAGCCTCTAGGTCTTACCACTAGTACTGCTGTAGTTTCATTCAATCGATACGACTTACTATTATCCGCAACAAAATCAATTTCTCTTCGGATGGCATCCCGTAAATTCAATTGACCTTGTATCATATTTTTCCATGTAGGAGATGAAGCATCTTCAAAATCAGCCATAAATATATTTGCTCCGGAATTCATTGCATTAATTATCATTTTACGATCAACCGGGCCAGTTATTTCAACCCGTCTATCCAGTAAATCTTCAGGCAAAGGAGCAATCGTCCAATCAGCTTTTCGTATCGTAGTTGTTTCTTTTGGAAAGTTAAGCATATACCCTTTATTTAGTTTCCTTTGAAGTTCCCGTCTTTTCTCTAGTAACGAAATTATTTGGTGATTAAATCGCTTGTGTAGCACTGATAAAAATTGAAGTGCACCTTCTGTTAATATTTTTTCTTGATTATCAACATAGATAGAACTAGTAATTATAGTCATTTAAAAACCTCCCTTTAGTTATATAACACAAATTAATTTATTTATTGTTACATAACAACATAATCAAAAAAATTACTCTGCTTTTTTAGACAAGCAATAGTCACATTCTAATGGGAAGCCCAAATTTTCTACTGAGCATCCACACTCAGGACATCTTTCTGTATTTTTCCGCATCACACACACCTCCTTTTATATAACAGTTTTATTTTTTCTTAATTGTTATAATACAGACTATGTTATCATCTTATATTTGATACTATATTTTTGCAACCCCTTAATTATCTATTTTTAAATCTGCTCACTTAATCCCGTGTTTATAACAATACAATTACTTATGAAACTACCCATCATTTGGAATAGAGACTGTTTTAATACATCCAATTCGTTTGAGTGAAAAAAACCACAGTAAAAACCACTGTGGTCGACCAACTTTTTTCTTTGGATGAGGGAATCTTTATATCCACAAAAAAGGATCATGAATATCCCATCCATGATCCTACTTTATTTTTATAAGAAAAACACTAAAATTATTACAACCAACACGATACGGTAGATAGCAAATGGTGTTAACTTAATTCGATCAATAAGTTTCAAGAAAAACTTTATAGATAATAATGCAAAGATAAATGCACTAATAAAACCAGCAATAAAGAATGGTAATGCATCAGCCGTAAAGTACTGCCAGTTCTTTAGCAGTGAAAGAAAACTTGCACCGGCCATAATCGGAACAGCCATAATAAATGTAAAGTCCGCTGCCGTTTTGTGACTCATCCCCATTAGAACACCACCAGAAATGGTTGCTCCGGATCTTGAGAATCCAGGCCATAAGGAAAAACATTGGATAAGCCCGACACTAAGTGCTTGTTTATATGTTATTTGATCAACCGTTTTCGCTGCCGGATCTTTTGATGCATAGCGGTCAGCTATTATCATCAAAATAGCACCGAGTACTAGACCAATCAAGACTGTTTCCGTTCTAAATAAGTATTCATCAATATAATCTTCAAACAACACACCAAACACACCTGCAGGAATTAAACCAACAATTACTTGACTTAATTTTAATCGTTGTTGAGCTGGTTGTGCTTGCTTATTCATTAAACGATTAAGTCCTAATAAATCGACAAAGCGTTTCCAGAATACAACTACAACCGCAAGAATCGATCCAAGTTGAATTACAATTTTAAATGTATTCGCAGGATATTCGCCCAGAAATTCCTTCGACTTTAACCACATGTCATCAACAATAATCATATGTCCAGTAGATGATACGGGAGCAAATTCTGTTAAACCCTCTACCAAACCTAGGATTATCGCCTTTAAAATTTCAATAAGTTCCATAAATATTCCCCTTTATTTTCTAATCCTCTTTCTAGCAAACATAATCACAAAAATAATAAATGCAAGAGCAATCACAGCATACGTAATATTGGAATACATATCCATAAACCCTAAAATACTATCCCAATTTTCACCAAGAGTGACGCCAATCATAATAAGGATAATGTTCCATATTAATGTACCGATTAAGGTAAATAGTAAAAAGAGAGTAAAATTCATATTGGACATCCCGGCAGGAATGGAAATTAAGCTTCTAATCAAAGGAATCATTCTACAAAATAACACAGTCCAATAACCATATTTGTCAAACCAACTATCAGCCTTGTGAATATCCTCTTTTTTAATTCGAATAATGTGGCCCCATCTATCTACAATTTTCTCTAAACGTTCCACATCAATAAGTCGTCCAATTCCATAAAGCACAATCGCACCGAAAACCGAACCACATGTTGCTGTAATAATGACTCCAATAACGGTAAGTTCGGAATTCGTTGTCATAAAGCCACTGAACGGAAGAACAATTTCGGATGGTATTGGTGGGAATACATTTTCAAGTGCCATCATAAAAAAGATCCCCATATAACCAAATTGTTCCATAATATTTGTTACCCATTCATACATTGTCTATCCCTACTTTCAAAATCAATCGTTTTTCTTATGTGAGCGAGGAAAGATATGATACTTTTCTATTTGAGCCCAACTACAAAACTTGTCCATTTAAATATAATCAATGTCCTGTTTAAATATGCACACTTTACTATAACGAAAAATGTATGTTCACGTCTACAGTAATGTGTGGAAAACTTTATTGGTATAAGTTGGTCAAAAGTCCCCTGATTTGCAGTTTACCGCTACTTGTCTTACTTTCAACAAAAATAAAAGCCACTTTGAAGTGACTTTTTCTTCAGCCTATGTAATGATTTCTGCAAGTAACTCATAAGATTTTTTTCGTACATCATATGTAGGCGTATTCGTTAGGATCATAAATTCATCAACTTGATGTAGTTGTTCTAGTTCTTTTAATTTTTCTTTCACTTGAGTTGGTTCTCCAATAATCATTTTCTGTTTTGCATTTTCGAATTCAACTAAATCTTGTTCAGAAAGAGAATCATCGACAATATCATCAAAACCATTGCTATTGTCCCCTCTAATCCTACTCCATTTAAAACTTTCCAATGCTAACTTTTCAGCTTTAGCTGATGTCTCTGCACAAATCACATGTACTGCAATTATAATCTCTGTTGTTTTATTCGGGAACTTTTCTTTTAATAGTTTTTTATAAGTGGAAATAATCGGAACGGAATCCGCTTCACTCATAAAATGTCCAAACGCATAATTCAAACCCTTTTCCGCTGCTAAAACAGCACTCTTTTCACTTGTTCCTAGTAGCCAAGGTACAGGCATATCATCTGGAATTGGAGCAGGTTTTATTTTGGAGAACATATGCCCAGTCTCAAAACCTCCGTGTAAAAACTGGTGAAGTTCATCTAATAGTTCTGGCATCTTCCGTACATTATCTAAGAAATTCCCAGACAAAGCAACTGATGCTTCAGCTGAGCCACCTGGTGATCTTCCAAGCCCTAGATCCACCCTTCCCGGATACAATGTCGCAAGTAAATTAAATGTCTCCGCTACTTTAAATGGTTTATAATGCGGAAGTAAAATTGCTCCTGCACCGATCCTGATTCTTTCTGTATTTCCACCTATTAAACCTAGCATTACTTCAGGAGCTGGGCATGAAAGACCAGCTAAATCATGATGTTCAGCTATCCAATAACGGTGGTAACCTAAGTGTTCACCAAGTTTTGCTACATTAATTGTTTCAAAGAGTGCGTCTCGCGCTGTTTTTCCTGGAGCGATTGGTGCCTGGTCCAATATACTTAGTTTCAATTTAGTTCACCTACAATAATTTTTATTAAAAATCATTCATTTTCTTCCTCACTAAAACTATCAACAAGTTTTTCTGCCAGTCGACGATAAAAGTTACTCATATTTACTAGTGATGCAATTAATAAAAACTGTTCCAGATATTCAAAATCATCATCTTCAAGCAAGGATATTTCATTCGAAACTTCTTCCGAACATTCCTCCACGTCAACCAAAAATCTTTCCATATTCATATTACTAAGTTTTAAATAACTTTGATAGATTTTTTCGACCTCAAATCCATCTTCAACTATCTTCTTATTTAACTTCTCTAGTGTAATCTTAATATCATTAATGGAAAGTGCACCTTTTAATTGATAAATCATGCTAATTAAGATGATATGCTTTTTGGAATACTTTTTGTTTTCAATAGGAAAAAATAGTTTCCCCTTTGCATAGTTGTTAACCATTGTTTTCGTTAGCACTTTATCTTCTTCACTTCGTTTAGACTGTTCGAGTTTATTTTCAAAAATTTGGATGACCTGATCCATATATAAATCTAAATTGGGTAATTCTTCTACTAACAAATGATTGTCTAAATGTAAGCCTTCTATAAACTCATTTATATTTTTCATCTATAACCCTCTGTATAATTTTTACTCTATTATACGTTAATATTTATCCAAAAGTAAACCTTGACTACATAATGAAATAGGTGTATTGTTATACGTAGTTATCGAAACTACATAAGGGAGTGTTGTTAATTTGAATACCTATATTAGAGAACCCATCAATGGATTCACTCATCTTTTTGGAGCGTTACTGTCTTTTGTTGGACTATTAGCTTTAGTTATTAAAGCATCCATGGATTCTGGCTCACCATTGGTTATTACAGCGGTTATTATTTTCGGTATTAGCTTAATATTACTTTATTCAGCATCTGCTACATACCATATGGTAGTGGCAAAAGATCATATTATAGCGTTTTTACGAAAAATTGATCATTCGATGATTTTTGTATTAATAGCTGGAACCTATACTCCTATTTGCCTAATTAGCCTTGGTGGAGCAACTGGTTGGACACTCTTTTTTGTTATTAATGGACTAGCTATCCTTGGAGTACTTTATAAATTGATTTGGTTTAAAGCTCCTCGTTGGTTATCGACTGCACTATATGTTATTTTGGGATGGATTATTATATTATTTAGTCCATCTTTAATAGAAGTAATTTCATCCACTGGTATGGTTCTATTGTTACTTGGTGGTGTGTCATATACAGTTGGAGCGGTAATTTACTGGTTGAAACCAAAGTTTTTAGAGTTCAAGCATATGGGCTTCCACGAAATATTTCATATTTTTATTTTGGTAGGTAGTTTGTGCCATTTTCTTTGTATTTACTACTTTGTTTTATAAAGTGAAACTTTAATCAGGGACGGCATTTGTATCTCCCCCTATTATACTTACTTAGATTTCACTTTTTTTCCGTTTAGGGTCTTACAGCCAGTTTACCTGTAATGAGAATATAAGGGCATGAGATAAATGATTTTATCTCATGCCCTTTCGTTATATATTAAGTAGAATATTGGAATCCAGCATCATGTTTTTTATTTATTCAAGCTTAACTGGTTCCCTACCTGCCGATACTTTTTAGGGGTTATTCCATTATATTTTCTAAATAATGCTGTATAGTAGCTCTGATCACTAAAAGCGAAAAGTAATGCAATATCTAATAAAGAGGAATTAGTATGTTCTAAAAAGTACTTAGATTCTTCTATTTTCTTTCTATTAATATATTCCTTCAAGGAAATTCCTACTATTTTTCGAAAAAGGCTAGATAAATAGTTAGGACTTACATTTGACTTCACTGCCACTTCAGTCAAAGAGATTGGTTGCAATATATGATCATGAATATGGTGAATTGCTTTATCGATAATGTCATTTTGGTAAGGATCTTTTTGATAGTCCCGTACAGCTTTTATGAAGGTAATGACCATCTCATATTCCAACGCTTGCAATTCATTTGAAGAATTCATCTTTTCAATTTCTCTTATGTATATATCACTTATATCAAATGCATACTCAGGAGTTACTCCTGCCTTAATTGTAGCTCTTGTAAATAGTGTACAGGAACAAATAAGTGAGTTTTTTAATGAACGAAGCGGGTTACTCGATAGTCTTGCTTTTTCCAGATTATTAATTTTAACTAGGACATCTTTGGCTTTCCTTTCGTTCGCTTGTGTTATCCAATGCAATAGTTCCTGCTCCAATTGGTATGATGGATGAGCAAAGAATGATTCCTCATTTTCTTGTCTTGTTAAGAAAAATTGCTTAATTACATCCTGTTGAATTGTCGTTAACTTTCTCATTTCCAACCCTCCAACCTTAAAATTTTCATAAAAATCTTAATAATTCAATATCATTATAGTGTGTAAGCCTTTACAATGCAATTAAGTCTAAAACAGCATTCGTTCTTTTTGAATGCACAAAATTTAGGGGGGACACGAAATGAAATTATTAAAATCATTTTTCTTTATGTTCGTCTTTTCAACATTATTAATTTTAGCTGCATGTTCAGGTGGGGACGAATCTAATAATGCCGACTCAAATTCCAATAACAATACTGATGAAGCAGCTACATCTGATGAAAAAGTCACCATCAAGTTAGGGGCACAAAACGATAATACACCTGCAACCCAAGCTCTAATTGATGCATTTAATGAAAGCCAAGACAAGTATGTTGTCGAGTGGGATCCACTAACAAACGATTCTGCGCAAATGCATGACCAACTATTGAATTCATTAAATAGTGGTTCCAGTGAATACGATGTTATTTCTCTTGACGTAGTTTGGGCTGGAGAATTTGCTGGGGCTGGATTCTTAGAACCTATCGATGTTTTTATGAATGAAGCAGGTTATAGTAAAGACCAATTTAATGCCGGTTCTATGGCATCTGGTAATTACACTGGAAAACAATATACATTGCCTTTCTTCCCGGACTTAGGTCTACTTTATTTCCGTAGTGACATCGTTAGTGAAGAAGATGCTGCTAAATTAGAAAGTGGCGATTACACATACGAAGATTTATATGCAATGGCTGAAAAATATACTGGGGAGGAAGGTACAAAATATGGCTTCCTATACCAATCGAAACAATACGAAGGGTTAACCGTTAACGTAACTGAGTTTACTAACTCTTTTTCAGATGTGCAAACCGGTTTAGAAACGATGTATAAATTTACTACTGCAGATTTCTCACCAAGTGACTTATTAAATTATACAGAAGCAGAATCTCATACGAATTTCGAGCAAGGTAACGCTGTATTTGAACGTAACTGGCCATATCAATTTGGACGTATTAAAGGCCAAGAAGATGGCGTTACGGTTTCATTAGATCAAGTCGGCATAGCACCACTTCCTAATGGTGGTTCTGTCGGCGGCTGGTTACTAGGTATTAATAAAAACTCTGAAAATATCGATGGGGCATGGGAATTTATCTCATTCGCTTCTGGTGAAGAAGGTCAAAAAATCATGGCAACTCAAGGTGGTTACTTACCTGGATTTAATGCATTACTGGAAGATGAAGAAGTTGTAGCTGGAAACGAAATGCTTTCTTATGAAGGTTTTAAAAATGCTCTAGCTAATACACTTGCTCGTCCAGTATCACCTGATTACAATGCAGTTTCCGATACCATTCAAGTAGAGGCACATAAATATTTAAGCTCTGGCGAAGGAGCTGATACAGCCGCAGCTGCAATTGAAGATGCTGCCGCGGCAGAATAAATAGCGTTAGCTTAATGAAACTCCTTATGACCATTCTTCATAAGGAGTTTTGACTTTATTGAAATCATAATGTTTATTTGACCTTTAGAGAGGTGAATACAATGAAACAAAAACTGGGATTTAGTGGTTGGCTCTATTTACTGCCTACGTTAATCCTTATTGGGATATTTTCTCTATGGCCTGTTGTCCAGTCTGTAACCTATACATTATTTGATTACAAGCTTAATGACCAACAAAAAGCAGGTCTATACTTGAATGAAAGATTTAATACCGATTTATTTAATGAAACGGCATTATATATTGACCTTTTTTTAACAGAAGACTTATCCAATGTTACAGGTAATGAAGATAAAGTAAAAGTGGAGGAAGTTTTACTAAAAGTCGATACAGCCGCTACATCTTATACAGAATCACAGGGCGTTATTGACATATCAAAAGAAGAGCGTACGGAAATAACCAACCTGTATGAAAATACGAAAGTCCTAATTGAAGATTTAAATAAGAAGTATACGTTAACACATGCAGATAGTCTTCCATTATTAGTGGAAGATTTTGATAGAAGTATCATTCCATCCAATTTCATCGGACTGCAAGCATATAAAGATGCATTAGGAGATAAACGTGTTCATACCGCGTTATGGAACACAGTACTATTTACTGTAGTTTCTGTTGCCATTGAGTTAGTTCTTGGACTGGGTCTAGCTTTAATATTAAATAAAGCCATGTTCGGGCAAGGATTAGTTCGCACCACTTCCCTTATCCCTTGGGCAATTCCAACTGCAGTTGCCGCGTTAATGTGGAGTTATTTATATGATGGAACAAGTGGAATAGTAGCACATTTTTTTGAAAACCTTGGCTTAATTAGCCAATCGCAGGATTTACTACTAAGTCAAGGGGGAGCAATGGTATCTACCATTTTAGCAGATGTATGGAAAACAACACCTTATATGGCACTCCTTTTACTAGCAGGACTTCAAAATATTCCAGGTTCATTATATGAAGCAGCATCGATTGACGGAGCATCGAAGTTTAAAAGTTTCTTTTCAGTCACACTACCATTATTAAAATCATCCATTTTGGTTGCATTGCTTTTCCGAACCCTTGATGCATTTCGAGTCTTTGACTTAATATTCGTGTTAACTGGTGGTGGACCCGGAGGAGCGACAGAAACTATGTCCATTTATGCCTATAAAGCCATGTTTGGACAGACAAACTTTGGATATGGCTCTGTTGTTGTGATGATCATGTTCGTATGTGTAGCAATCATTGCGATTATCTTTGTTCGATTACTTGGTACGAATTTACTCGACCGTGATTAAGGAGGGAAGCAGATGAGATTTTCTAAGAAAAAGTTACTTTTTATGTTTGCCATTGTTGTGTCCGGTTATTTATTTATTATGGTTTTTCCTTTTTTATGGATTTTCATTACTTCCTTTAAAACAAGTGGTGAGATTTTTGGTACCGGTGCCTTTCATGTCATACCAGAAGACCCAACATTGAAAAACTACGCCATTATTCTATTTGAAAAAGGAATTTTGCGAGCAATAGTTAATAGTTTTGTTGTCGCAATTTCAACAACTATCTATGTCATCGTTGTAGCATCACTTTGTGCCTATGCCATATCTCGGTTTCATTTTAAGGGAAAGAGTATTTTACTAGGATTAGTTCTAGCAGTATCCATGTTTCCACAAATGATTATTACTGGTCCAGTGTACAATTTGTTTTATGATTTAGGTTGGTTAAACAGTTATTTCGTGATCCTTCCATACTCAACTATTACTTTACCGATGGCTGTATGGATACTTGTAACACATTTCAATCAGATTCCATTAGCACTAGAAGAATCTGCAAAAATTGATGGTGCTACTAGGATACAAACACTAACAAAAATAGTTTTTCCATTAGCGGCACCGGGAGTATTTACGACCGCAATTATAACTTTTATCGCTGCTTGGAATGAATTCTTATTAACAATTACGTTAAATACGGAATCTAGTTTTCATACCGTTCCTGTTGCCATTTCTTTCTTACGTGATCAATTTTCTATCCTTTGGGGTGAAGTTGCAGCCGCAACTACCATTGTTACTATTCCAACATTGATTATCGTATTAATATTCCAAAGGCAGATTGTTTCCGGACTAACCTCTGGCGGGGTGAAAGAATGATTTCTAGTAGATGCATACAATTTCTAGCAGATTAAGGAGTGATACATCTTGTCGTGGAAGGTAGAATCAAAAAGTACAGATATCGCTACATTATTACAAGAAGAAAGCTTATTTTTCAATGGGAACGGCTACATGGGTATCCGAGGAAATTTAGAAGAAGGCTTACCAAGTGATACAAATACCATAAGAGGGTCTTATATTAATGGATTCCATGATATTGTGGAAATTTCGTATGGAGAGAAGCTTTATGCATTTCCAGAAAACCAGCAAAAGTTATTAAATATTATTGATGCTCAAGGGATTGAGATATGGGTGGGAGAAGATAAACATCGGGAAAAAGTGTCACTTCATTCCGGTAAAATTATAGACTATACTCGAATTCTCCATTTGGATAAAGGATTGACTGAGCGCAGATTACATTGGCGATCGAATTCGGGCCATGAGCTTAATGTAAACTTTAAGCGTTTCGTATCCTTCCATACAAAAGAATTATTTCAACAATATATTACACTTACACCTATTAGTGAGGATATACCAGTCCGGATTGTTTCTTCAGTTAACGGCGATGTGAAGAACTTTGCTGATAAGGATGATCCCCGCGTAGCCAGTGATGATGAGCAACTACTAGCTATTACCAATCTATTATGGATAGATGAAAGTAGTTTTGTAGAAGTTGAAACTACAATTTCTAAACTACGTGCTGCGGCTCTTTCAACGGTATCCGTATCAGATAAATCCGCATCTTATCGTTATGAATTTAATCATTCTTCTATACAAACAACGATTGATTTTACTTTATCAAGGGAGACAATTTTAGAAAAAAGAACATTCATAGCGGATTCAAGACGTTATCAAGACTTACAGTACACACTGCAATTGATAAAGGATAAAACTGCGTCATTATCGTTTAAAGAATTAGCAAATCTTCAATTGGAATATATGACATCCTTTTGGAAAAATACGGATGTAACAATTACTGGTGGCGATAAAATTCAAGAAGCAATTCGCTTTAATTTATTTCATTTACTTCAATCTGCAGGGCAAGATGGAAAAACTAGCATTGCAGCAAAAGGATTATCTGGTGAAGGATATGAAGGACATTATTTCTGGGACACAGAGATTTATTTACTGCCGATGTTCACAATGACTAATCCAGAGCTTGCAAAGAAACTATTACATTATCGTTATTCCATTCTCGACTCTGCTAGAGAAAGGGCGAGAGAAATGGGGCATAAAAATGGTGCCCTTTACCCTTGGCGAACTATTACAGGAACGGAATGCTCTTCCTACTATCCAGCAGGGACCGCACAATACCATATTAGTGCAGATATCGCATATAGCTATGTTCAATATTTTTTAGCAACGAATGACCTTGATTTTGTTAAAGTTATGGGCGCAGAAGTTCTAATAGAGACTGCTAGACTTTGGTTAGAGGTTGGTCATTTTCATCAAAATGGGGAATTTCGCATCGATACAGTAACAGGGCCAGATGAATATACAGCAATCGTTAATAACAATTATTACACTAATGTCATGGCAAAATATAATCTTCAATGGGCAATAAAGTTTGTACAATTCATTCAAAGTGAAGATCCTTTACACTGGCAATCTTTAAAAAGCAAATTATCATTGAAGGATTCCGAGTTAGAAGCATTCCAATCTGCCGCTGATGCTATGTATCTACCCATCGATAAAACATTAAATATTAATTCACAGGATGATACATTCCTACAAAAGGAAATCTGGGATTTTGAAGGAACACCGAAGGAACATTATCCATTACTCCTTCACTACCATCCGTTAACCATTTATCGATACCAAGTTTGTAAACAGGCTGATACCGTTCTTGCCCATTTTCTAGTAGAGGATGAGCAGCCAGAAGATATCATAAAGGAATCCTATAATTATTATGAAAAGATTACTACCCATGATTCTTCCCTATCTTCTTGCGTGTTTAGCATGATGGGCGCAAGAATTGGTTATTTGGAGAAAGCATACGACTATTTTCTAGAATCGGCACGATTGGATTTGGATAATCGTCAAGGAAATACGAAAGATGGACTTCACATGGCTAATATGGGCGGGACTTGGATGGCGATTGTGACTGGTTTCGCAGGACTTCGTTTAAAAGAAAATGGGTTGCATTTCCGTCCGCAACTTCCAGAACAATGGGAAGGATACGCTTTTCATATACGGTATCATGGTAGATTACTGAAAATTAGTAGTAAAATGGATAGTTTTACAGTGGAACTACTGTCAGGGGTCCAAGTCGACCTCCATATTTGGGATAAAAAACATACCATTACTGCAGATAGCACCCTGGTTATTACTAATTGATGATTGGAGTTATTAAATTTGTTAAAGGCATTTATATTTGATTTAGATGGTGTAATCACAGATACCGCAGATCTCCATTTCAAGGCATGGAAAAAATGTGCCGAAAAGCTTGGGATAGACATTGACTTATCTTTTAATGAACAGTTAAAAGGGGTAGATCGAATGGGGTCTTTAGAGCGAATACTAGAATATGGAGGGAAAGCAAATCACTTTTCCATAGAAGAAAAAGTAAGATTGGCTGAAGAAAAAAATGATGACTACAAAGAATTAATTAGTAAAATAACTTCAGTAGACATTCTTCCTGGAATTTATCCATTACTAGTACGGATAATAGGTGGAGGGTTTAAAATTGGGTTAGCATCCGCTAGTAAAAATGCCCCTTCAATATTGAAGTCACTAGGAATAGATGAATTTTTTAATGCCACTGCCGATCCAAATACTATAGATAAAGGAAAGCCTGCACCAGATATATTTTTACAAGCCGCCTCTATCCTTCATGTACAGCCATCTGATTGTATCGGAATTGAAGATGCCAATGTTGGAATTGAAG
The DNA here is from genome assembly GCF_000482485.1 of Paucisalibacillus globulus DSM 18846. Classification (GTDB taxonomy): domain Bacteria; phylum Bacillota; class Bacilli; order Bacillales; family Amphibacillaceae; genus Ornithinibacillus; species Ornithinibacillus globulus. The sequence goes on from NZ_AXVK01000027.1 coordinate 108,181, forward strand.
CAATAAAAAAAGCAGGAATGTTTGCAGTCGGTATAGGAGATCACTTAAAAGAAGCAGATTATCTTGTAAAATCTACAAAAGAATTAACTTTGGACAAATTATTGAAAGCATGGAATAAAAGATGAAAATGGCGCACCCATTGGAAGGTGCGCCATTTTAGTTTGGTACTGGATTTTTCGACCACCTTAAATAGCCAGATTTTCCAGATAATCTCGGAGGGGGTTGTCCCTATTAGTCATTTCAACACTAATTCTCATTCAGTATGAACCACAACTTGTCCTCGCGAATCATTTCAACATCGATTTTCAATCCTTTATGACGCTACTGGTAAAATGTTAGTAAGATATCATTTCAGAAAGTACATAATGATATACTAATTTTTCCGTATTAATCAATGACTTCTCATGTGTACGTTCAAAGGCATGGGATGAATCAATACCAGGACCAATTAATCCATGAACAATATCATGTCCCGATTTAATTGCTGCTGAAGCATCAGAACCGTAATATGGGTAGATATCTAACTTATATTCAATATTATTCTTTTCAGCAAGTTCTACTAATCGCTTACGTAATCCGTAGTGGTAAGGTCCACTAGCATCCTTTACACATATGGACACCGTATATTCATCAGTTGATTGACCATCACCCATTGCCCCCATGTCGACAGCAAGATATTCAACCGTTTCCGGTGGTATATTAGAATTACCGCCATAACCAATTTCTTCGTTATTAGAAATTAGAAAATGTGTGGTATATGGTAGTGTTATATTCTCTTCTTTTAGTCGCTTAATCAATTGTAGTAGTATACCAACACTTGCCTTGTCATCTAGATGTCGAGATTTTATAAATCCATTCTCAGTAAGTTGTACTCGCGGATCAAAGGAAACAAAATCCCCTACCTCAATACCAAGAGCACGAATATCTTCTGCATGATGTACTTCAGCATCAATTCGAACTTCCATATTTTCTTGATTTCTTTCTGCTTTTCCAGCATCTTTGTATACATGAACAGAAGTTTGACGCATTAGAATGGTACCTGTATACACTTTTCCAGTGGAAGTATGAATTTCGCAGTACTCCCCTTCAATGGAGTTATAACGGAATCCACCAATTAGATCTAATCGAAGGCGACCATTACTTTTTACTTCTTTTACCATCGCACCAAGTGTATCCACATGCGCCGTTAACATGCGATGTTCATCATTGTTCTCACCAGGTAATGTTGCTATTAAGCCACCTTTACGATTTCGCTTTGTTTCCACATGAAGTTTTTGTAAAAAATCCTCAGCAAATTGAATAGCACTGGCCGTAAAACCAGTTGGACTAGGGATAGATACTAACTGTTTAATTATTTCTTTTGTTTCTTGAATATTTGGATATGTAGACATGAGACTACTCCTTTCATTAATTACTTAATCTCATCTTAACGCTAATTTATAAGATTTAACAGAAAAATTATTCTTTGAAAAAAAGCAGCGAAATATTAGTCATTTCGCTGCTGAACTTTCGTTATTCTGTTTTTTCCAGGATCCCATTCCACCTTTTACATTGTAAATCTGCGTGAAACCCTTTCTTTTCAAAACTCTCGCTGCTTTAGAGCTCCTGATTCCACTTTGGCAAATTACGACAACATCTTTATTTTTATCTAGCTCTTTTAAACGTTGTGTCAATTCATAAAGCGGGATATTACGAAAAGGGGGCTGATGATTACGATTATACTCCCCTGGTGTTCGTACATCTATAAACTGTACTTTCTTTTCTTTGAATTTTGATTTAGCTTCATATGTTGTTATATTAGTGATGCCCTTTACCGGAATGAAGCGAGTAACGATTAATACAACTATACAAGCAAGTAGTAACCATACATTGAAATCCATTTTTTCACAGGCCCCTTCACATGGTTCATTTAAAATTCTAATTCATCTTCCCAAGCAAGCATGCCACCAACCATATTTGTCACATCATATCCATGGTCCATTAAGAATTCACAAGCCATCGTACTTCTTCCACCGGAACGACATATCATATAGTAGTGTTCATTTTTATTAAGCTTGTCCAAGTTATCCTCAAGGTCTCCTAAACGAATATGACGTGCCCCAGGAATTTTCCCCATTGCTACCTCGTCATCTTCCCGAACATCAATAATATTTACTTGTTCACCACTATTAACCTTTTTTGCTAAATCAATTGCTGAGATTTGTTTCAAGATACTTTTCCTCCCAATAAAAAATGTTGTTTCTATTATATAGGAAAAGCATATGGAAAAAAACTATCAAGCAAGTTTCTATTTAATTCATTACTGATATATGTTCATTAGACTACGTAACTCTTGTTCGTTTTCTATTAAATCCTTTAAAGAATACCCATCCAAAACGTGATAAAATGCTTGTAAAGCCTTATTAAACGCATGCTTTAACGTACATCCAGGTGAGATGACACAATGATTCGTCCCCTTATCAAAACACTCCAATAACGTAAAATCACTTTCTAATATTCTAATTAATTTTCCTATATTAATTTCCTCGGGATTCTTTGCTAAACGAATACCCCCATGTCGTCCTCTCACACTTTCTATTAATTCTAGCTTTGCTAACCCATGGACAACTTTTCCTAGATGGTTGTGAGAAATATCATAGACATCCGAAATTTCTTTAATACTAGCTAAATCATTTTCCTTCTTCAGACCTATAAATATCAATACTCTTAAGCTATAATCGGTGTATTTTTTTAATTGCATTTTTTATCTCCTTGTGTACTTCTTCACAATATTGTAACATAAATCGCGTTTTAACCGGTTGTTTGGCTACCAATTTAGAGTATACAATAAACATGTATTCAAAATACATCTTTTAAAAAGTAAAGGGAGTGCATTCTTTTGGCAACTTCAACAGTAGGATTAGATCAAAACACAATTGATATTATTAAATCAACCGTACCCGTTTTGGAAAAGCATGGTACAGACATTACAAAACGTTTCTATCAAATGATGTTTGAAAATTATCCAGAACTAAAGAATATTTTCAACCAGACAAACCAAAGAAAAGGTGACCAACCTAAAGCACTAGCAAATACAGTCTATGCTGCTGCAAAATACATTGATAAATTAGAAACCATTTTACCTGTGGTAAAACAAATTGCTCAGAAACATAGAAGCTTGAATATTAAACCGGAGCATTATCCAATTGTAGGTGAGAATTTACTTCTTGCTATCAAAGATGTTCTAGGTGACGCTGCAACAGAAGAAATTATAACCGCATGGGAAAAAGCGTATGGTGTCATTGCTGACGTATTTATTTCTATCGAAAAAGATATGTATCAAGAAGTTAAAAAAGCACCCGGTGGTTGGGTAGATTTCCGTAACTTTAAGGTAATGAAAAAGGTAGTCGAAAGTGATGTCATCACATCATTCTATTTAGAGCCTGCAGACGGGAACCCATTCCCATTATTTAAAGCAGGTCAATATATTACTGTAAAAGCTGAAATCGAAGGTCAACCATACGATCAACTCCGTCAATACAGCTTATCTTGTGCACCAGGAGAAGGATATTACCGTATAAGTGTAAAGCGCGAAGAAGCGATAAGCGACTATCCAGAAGGAGTTGTATCAAACTTTTTACACAAACATGTTGAGGAAGGTAGTATAATTCCTATTAGTGCACCAGGTGGGGACTTTGTATTAGATCAAGAAGATACTAGACCACTAGTATTACTAAGTGGTGGCGTTGGATTAACTCCTATGATGAGCATGCTAGAAACAACTATTAAGGAAAATCCTAACCGTGAAGTAATCTTCATTCACGCAGCACAATCTAGTCATGTCCATGCAATGAAAGACCATGTAAAAGAACTTGTTGAAGCGTATCCACAAGTGAAAAGCTATACTATTTATGACCGCCCAGTAGAAGGCGATGAATATGACAAAGAGGGATACATTGAATTGGATTGGCTACGTTCTGTTGTTCCTGAGAGTGATGCAGCATTCTATTTCTGTGGACCAAAAGGTTTTATGCGTGCTACCTATCAATTGCTTAAACAATTAGAAGTAAGTGATTCAGATATTCATTATGAAATCTTTGGACCTTCTGAAGACATTACAAATTAAGAATGACAGGCATCTTACAAGTTGTAAGATGCCTGTTTTAGGTGATTATAAGTTTTCAATAAGTAATTTCTTCTCGTGTTGGAGCTCAGCTAATTTTTGCTCACGATCTAAAAGTTCTTTTTCTAATGTATTTACTATTTTTTCAACTTTACCTACTTGATCATACACTTGGTCGAGAGAATCATTAATTCTCCCCTGAACCATCCAATCAACAATAAATCCATCAAAGAAAAAGTCCGCAAATTTTAATAATCCGGATATATCCATATCCACATGAATCATCTCGTTAATATCCAATAATTCCTTCTGAAAATTTCTCATTCTTGTTTGGGCGATAGCAATATGATCAGAAGCATCATCCATTCTACTATGTTTTATAGCACTAGAAATCATACCTCCACCAAGCATATCCCACGTTCCCCATCCCGCTGCAGAGTCTAGTGATTCTTCTGCATTGTGAAGTGCATCAGCGGCATAATTTCCAGCGTTAATTGCTTCTTTTAATTCTTTAATATATGCCTCGATATCCCCTTCCCTATCACTGATAGCATACAAATCCTCAGCAAACTGTGAACCACTTTCGATTATTAATTGCTCTTTTCTATTTAAAAGTTCTTCATATTCTAGATCACTTTGATTTACGTCAGCAAGCTTTGTTTTAACCTCCATTATCGACTCTCTAATTTCATTTCCTGCTTTTACTGCTGAATCTAATTGTAACTTCACAGCTAGTACTTCTCGATTTTCCTTATCCAATTTTTCATACTTTGTTCCTGTTATCGTTGAAAGTAGGTTTGCAATACTAATTCCTTCTAACTTTTTAACATCCTTTTCTTCGTCTTTTAATAGGCTATTTAATCGATTAATTGTCTGTTCCACATCAGATAATTCATTTTGAAAATCTTCTAGTTTCATTTCGAGCTTTCGTTTCTTATGTAAAACACCTTTTGCCTGAATAATTTGTTCATTTAGTTCTTGAAACATATTGAATCCCCCCGTGTTTCCGTCTAATTATACATACGGAAAAATACTAGAAAAGGTTTCAATTGAAAAAACGAATCCGCTAGTCCCTAAAAGAGTTTTATACTTTCTCTTCTATTTATAAAAAGAAAGTACGGTTAATTATGTAGGCCCGCTTTTATGGAGGAAAAACGGAGAATAACAGTATAAATGTACTGCGAATCCATATGCTTTTTGGTATGTAAATTCCTCAAATTATTTCATGAAAATACTGATTCGATTAAATAAGGGGACAAAAAAGACAGACCATTTCGTTCGATAGTTCAACATGGTGATTCAAGTGGAATGTTTTTTCTTATCGTTAAATTTTTGGAGCTTCATGTTAGTAATTAGATAGAAATTATTTTGCTAAAAGGGCAGTTTAATTTAAGAAGGAAATTTACTTTATAACGTAGAATAGTAATAAGTATAATCTTTTTTCACACTAATAATAGAAAGTAGGTATTTCGTTGGAAACTTCTGTCTTACTTGTCGATAGTATGTTGGAAAAGTTTAAATCAGAAAAAAATGGGTTTATCAAGCAATTGATCAATTATCAGAAAAGGATATTGTATGGCATCCAACTCCAGAGAGTAACAGCATAGCAAATCTGATATTTCATATAAGGGGAACAGTGCGTCAACGACTTGAAACAATTTTTTTTAATGAGCCTGAAAAAAGAGATAGAGATAAAGAGTTTGAAAGAGGACTTCAATTATCAAAAAAACAGGCTCTTACACTTGCTAATGAGTCATTTGATGCAATTATTCAGATTTTAGAAGAAATCAAATTGAAACCCCAATTGTTATTGTGGCAACCTTATCAAACTATGCCCCCCCTTACTTATAGTTCTAATGACAACGATTCAACATTACTCGATATGATGGTTCAAATGGTGCGAGAAGTTCATAACCATACAGGGCAAATAATGTACATAGCAAAAATGAGAAAGTGACAGTTGAAATGGGTCTATTAGAGATATACAGTTTGATTAAGTTTGTGAAATATTGTACTTAAAGAACGGGTGCGACCCTTAATGAAGGAATTACACCTTGTTTCATTAAAAGGGCAAGATTGTCAAAGAAGAGGATAATAAAAATCAATAAAAAAAACAAACATACATTCGATAACGATGAAGAGGAGTAGATTCAATGTCCACCCAAAGTATTGCTGTATCTCTTGATTTTTACAAAGATGAATACAGAGCCAAACTAAGTAATTATCATTTATCTGAGGAGCAAAGTAGATATGCTTCTGTACCCTTAAAGTCAATATTAAAATGCGAAGAGGACAATACGAGGTATCCTGTTGTAATCCTATATAATGGAACTCCAGTAGGTTTTTTTGTTCTGCACGGCTGGGAAGGTGTAAAGGATTATAGTGATAACAAAGATGCAATTTTGATAAGAGGATATTCGGTTAATTCTGAGTTTCAAGGTAAAGGAATTGCTAAGGAATCATTGTTAGTATTAGACTCTTTCGTGAAAAAAGAATTCCCAAATAAAAAGGAAATTATATTGGCGGTTAATCATAAAAATAAAATTGCCCAACACGTATATAAAAAGGGAGGTTTTGAAGATAAGGGTATTAGAGTTATGGGAAGAAAAGGGGAATTATTTATTTTACATAAAGACCTTTAAAACCACCTTCAACAAAAGGGCAGGATAGTTGTAAAATGAAACCTTTGTCCTTCTAATTCGTATGTAAAATATAAGATATAAAAAATAGTTAGAGACTTATTTCATTCTGGAAGGATTTAGTTTAATTATTACTAATTGATTATGGATATTGAGTCGTAAGTACAGTATCTTAGAAAGATAATGAATTCATCAAGGAGGATTTAACAGAAAATGGATATACTTTTTGCAAGCTTCGTTCTTCTTAGTCTGGCATTTTTATTCATTATAATCGGTCAACACAAGAAAATTCAATTCCTGGAGAAGCAGAACAGGAAACTAAAAATAAATGGAAACAATGATGATTGGATTGCCACTGCAAAGGAAAAATTAGAGACAGTAGGCAATATTAAAACGGTGAAATATGTAAGAGAAGAAACAGGGATGTCTCTTATTGAGGCGAAACAATATGTTGATGCGTTGGAAGAAAATAGATAAGAGCTATACACCCCATTGTTGATATCTGTATCCAACAATGGGGGTGCAGTTCATTTTCAAGCGTCTTTTCATGTTATTTAGAGTATTAAAATTGGTGTTTAATGGTTTGGATTTTAGCGTAGTCTATTGCTTTTTCTCCATCTTATCTGAATTAATTAACTGTTAATCAACATTTTCACTTAATATCATCTATAAAATTCTCATCTACACCATAGGTTATGTTTTCTTTATTTATACTAACACCTAAAGATTGGAAAGCTGAAACAGCATCTTCATACCCACGTTCAATATGGTCCACACCAGTAATGAATGTAGAGCCATCAGCAACCATCCCAGCAAGGATTAATGAAATTCCTGCACGTATATCCGATGCTTGGACAATTGCACCTCTTAAATCAGATTTACCTTTTACAAACGCTACACCTGATCTGACTCTAATGTCTGCCCCCATTTTTCTTAGTTGTCCCACATGATTAAACCGATTTGGATAAATCTTTTCTGCAATAATACTTTTACCGGAAGCTTGGGTAAGCAAAGTCGTCATTGGTTGCTGAATGTCGGTCGCAAAACCCGGATACATTTTTGTCCTAACACGAGTTGCTCTTAGCGTTCCAGTTGAATAAGCGGTCACACTATCATCGTTAATTTCTATTTCTAAGCCAATTTCTCTTAATTTTGATAATACAGAGCCTAGGTGTTCAGGAATGACATCCTTAACCGTTACTCTTCCACCCGCAACCCCAGCAGCAATCAAAAATGAACCCGCAATTAATCGGTCAGGGATTACCCGATGTGTGCAACCTTTTAACGAACGGACACCAGATATTCGAATCGTGTCCGTTCCAGCACCACTAATTCGGGCACCCATTTCATTAAGTAACATGGCAGTATCAATAACTTCAGGATCCCTTGCAGCGTTTAGTAATACAGTATCACCTTTTGCTCGTACTGCGGCAAGTATGGCATTTATTGTTCCGCCAGAAGTGATGGTATCAAAATAGATACTAGCACCTGTCAATTCTTTCGCCTCTACAACGTAAAAATCTTTATCATACGTAAACGTGGCACCCATCATTTCAAATACCTTTACATGTTGGTCAATTGGGCGACTTACAAAGTCATCCCCACCTGGGTATCCAACTGTCACTTTACCAAATTTAGCTAGTAATGCTCCTACAAAATAATAGGCTGTCCTGAATGATGATGATTTCTTAGGATCAAACTCCGTTGAATAAATCCCTCTAGGATCAATATGCACGTCTCCTAACAAATCGCGTTCCATTGTAAGACCTATGTCGTTTCCCATCTGCCTGATTACTCGAAAATCAGCGATATTAGGGATTCCTTGAAGGGTTACCTTTTCATCTGAAAGGCAAGCAGCAGCAAGTAATGCTAATGAACTGTTTTTCGAACCTGGAATGTGTACGTTACCGTTTATGTTCGGTGAATAATCTACACGAATGGCTTTCAATCTATTCACTCCTCTTGTGCATCTGCAAAAATAATTTCCACATTTCTCTTTTCTATTTCCTGGATTACTTTTTCTGAGGCTGCTTGGTCTGTGATGATTACATCTATTCTTTCCACTGGAACTGAGCTAATAAACATTTGCTGTCCAAGTTTTTCGTGTGGGGCCAGACATATATTCTTTCGTGATAGCTCAGAAACCCTTCTATGGAACGCTGCACCCTCCGGTGTGGCGGTACTAATTCCATTTGCTGTAATTCCACCACCAGTAACAAACCCAATATCAAATGAAAATCTACTAACTATCTCTATGGCGATAGTATCAATCATGCTATTAGCTGAATTTGGCCTAAGCTTCCCACCAATTAGGTAGGAAGTAATGTTCTCTTTATTTCTAACAGCATCTGCAATCTTCATCGAATTGGTGACGAGGGTAAAGGGAAAATCAGTTGGAAGATACTTAAGCATTCCATATTGAATTCCCGCGCTACCAATGAATACTGTATCATGTGCATGAATATAGGAGGCTCCATATTTAGAAATAGCATCCTGATGTGCAGCAGGTGGACTATACCTTTTTGATTCAGGTAATGGCAATGTTCTTACTTTTGACTGAGGCTTTATCGAAACAGCACCACCATATGTTTTTTGAAGTAATCCTTGATTTTCCATAATAGTTAAATCTCTTCTTACAGAGTCAATGGATATTTGAAACATATTAGAGAGATCTTTCGCAATCAATCGGCCATCTTTTTGAAGGATTTCCACAATCTTTTGCCTACGCTCTTCAGCAAGCATAACTAATAGCTCCTTTTCGTTCCTGTTTGTTATGTTAGTTCCATATTATGCTTCATTATTCTTTTTTGTCAACATCAATATTCATTATACTTCATTTTTGTTCCGTTTGTTTAAAAACACCTAAAAAAATAAGCGCTATTCTTTTGGCCAGAACAGCGCTTGTTTTTTAGCTGACATTTCTAACTGCCATAATGAACATTTTCATTTCAGTTTTATTTGTTGTGTTTATCCACTCTTTTAATTCCTGTTCTTTTCCTGTAAAGTACATATCTAGTACACGCCTTAATTCTTGTTCATATTGTACTATTTTATAGTTCTTACTTTCTTCAATTAGTTGGTTTACTCGATATGACCAATTGGGTGTTTCCTCGTAATCAAATTTTTCTGGGTAATTCTTTGCAATTGCTACTACCTCTTTTGATAATCCTGTTCGATATATGTCATTTGCAAGCCAATATCCAACAAATTGATTTCCTAACCCCTTTTTCAATGCCTTTTCAAATTCCATACTTGCTTCATCATGTTTTCCTTGTTTCATCAATGCGCTTGCATAAATGGAATGTTCATAATCGGTTAACTGTCCTTCTTTAGAAAAAAAGGTATCCATCCAATGATTGAATGTTTCCCACTTCTGATTATCGTAATAATACCGAACTACATCAAAAGCGTGTTTAGGATTTGTAGATTGTAGTGCTAGCTTTTCCATATAAGGAATGGCAAGAATATCGCGTGTTTCTACCGTACTATCACCCTTTATACCTATTAACCTTATAATCATTCGAATACTATGGCTATCATTTGGATTAGCATCATAATTGGATAGATATTGTTCAAGTGCCTTTTCTGCTTTATTATCCATTAGAAGTTTATCTGCTTTTGTTAATTCACGCTGCTTTAAATAAAATAGTGGTAAATTACCAATGGCATCTTCATTTAATCGGTAACCAATACTCTCGGTTATGACTCTATTGTTTTTATCATAGGCAGTAACACTCCAGGATAGACGGTTTTCCGGATTAGTAAAAGCGAGCATTGACTTTCCATCCCCTGCATCTTCGGGTCCAAAAGCTGTCCCACCACCTGTGTTATAGATTTCTTCTACTTTTACATCAATCGTTGAATCTTTAATATGTGTTCCTAATTCCATACTAATTGAACCGCCGTCAATTTCATATGCTAAGAATAAACCATAGTAAGCAGCTCCCTCTACTTCTTCCCATTCAAAATGTACGACATCGCCTGTAATTTCCTCCTGATTAACTGGAGACTTTTGAGCTATTAATTTTTGTAAAGTAACATCATACGTAACATCCTTACTTCCATCTACATCAATCCAGTCATACATATCTGGGGACCATGTCCAACCAGTAATTTGTTCATAATGGAAACCTAGTGTAATCTGATAATTATTTGGGATTACCCCATGAAATTCATAGCGCCCTTCTCTATCTGTTACAACTTGATAGATTTCGTCTGGACTTACACTTCTATTTACATTAATCTTGTCCCTCAAGTATACACCGACGCCTTCCACAGGTGTACCATCACTGCGTAAAACCTTTCCCGATACGGTAACTACCTTGCCCTCACTATTATTTTCATGTGCATTGATTAAGGTTCTTTTCAGTGATTTTAATTGATCATAATATACACGATTTTCCAGTTCTGAAAATGTAGCCTGATCATCAACTTCTCCCCATTGTTCTTGCTCTTCCTCATATCCTTCTTCAAAATCCTTAATTGCTTGTTCTACCACCTCAATTGCTTGGTCGAGTTCCCCTTCTTGAAGAAGCATTTCTGCTCTTATTTGGGCAATTTGAGCATGCATATCCAAATCAAGCCGATCTAGACTTTCCATGATTTCAACAATATAATGATTTACCTCATCGAACTGACCATGATTCATTGTTAAACGTATACGTTGTATAAGAAGCTCATTACGATCATATCTATAATTCTCTGATACAAAACGTTTCGAAGTATCGTATAAGACTTTTTTCGCTTTCTCTATATCCCCTTCCTTTTCATAAAAAAGTGATAATACCTTTGCTGCTGTCACTAAATATCCGTTAGCGGGGGCATGCTTGACATAATCAATCAGAAAAGGGATTTTTTCATCCTTGGTAAAATGAATAGTTGTTTGTTCAGTTTCTCCCCACTCTTGCATTGTCGGACTTATATAAATATCAAAACCACCCAATACGCCTTCATCAATCATGTAATCCTGTATGATATCCCATTTTTTTGATTCAATTGGTGTTTCTTTTAAAAGTTCTAGTATTTCCTGTTTATCCTCTATTTTTCCAGCAGCGATCTTTTTCTCGGCAAAATACAATTCTGCATTTGGAAAGATAAATTTGGAAAGGAGTACGAAGATTGCGATTAGGAATGTGCCAATATACACTAAGTGTTTAACTTTCATCTTAATTTTCATTTTCTGACATCATCCTCTCCAAGTCTTCCTTCCAGTAATAACTTCCTGCAACAGTGATTAATACTCCACTATTCGTATTTTTAGGTTCTTCATGCATTATCTCCTTATAGCCAATTAAAACAATACATAAAGCTAAAACTGCACTAATAGGGATTAGAGGAATTGATATTTCTTTATTCCAAAGTCTATGTAATTTATCTTTCCAAGTTATTCGGGTAATTTTATTCATTACTTCTACCTGCCTAGAAAACTGAATTTGCCCCAATTCTTTATCTAGATGTCTTTTTAATTGCTCGTTGGCTTTCTTCAAGAAAATCCTCTCCCTTCGTCAAAATAGCTTTTAATTGAGCGCGTGCTCTTTTAAGCCTTGATTTAATTGTATTTTCCTTTTCACCCGTCGATAGAGCGATTTCATTTATTTTCATTTCGTTAAAATAGAAAAGGGTAATTACTTCCCGATATTTATAATCTAATTCATGAATTGCATTACTTAAATTTTGATTCCAAATCAGTCCTAGTAGTTCTTCTTCTGGGGAAATACCAGACTCACCATCTAGTACACGTTCATTTTCAAATAGTAGTAATATATTTTTCCAACTCCACTTACGCATTCGTGAGCGACAGCAGTTCATTAAGATGGAAGTAAGCCAGCTTTTTAATTTGGCAGGGGCATCTAACTGCTTTATTTTTTCAAAAGCAATAATGAATGTATCTTGGACCACTTCCTCAGCAGTTTGATGATCCTTTACTAATAGAAATGCTGTACGGACTAAATAATCTCCATACAGTTCCATTAATTCAATTAGTGCACTTTCCTCTTTATCTTTTAATCTATCAACGAGATGCAAGCCGGCTCTCCCCCTTTCTAATACTTAGATGCGGTCTATGCAAAAATAGTTGCATAAAAATATAAATATTTTATAAAAATTATATCATGCAACTAACTACAAAAATGGACAATAAAAAAAGCACCCTCCCCAAGTGAGAAAAGTGCTAAATAGTTCCAATTACACATGGAAACACATGTTCTGTATTGATATAATAAAAATACAACAGACAAGCTTCGGGTGAGGGGTTAAGGCGCACTCCCATTTCAATTCTTTATTGAAAGGTGGTGATGCTCATGGAGATGTTCGAAGTATTAACACTGATGATTTCATTCAGTACGTTAATCGCTTTTGTCATATCCAAAAAAGATTAATCCCTCATGTGCTTTAGCTCGGCCGTGAGGGTTAACTCCTTTGCGCCTTCCCCTCTTGTTGGGGCCAGTCTGTTGTATCCGTTCCATGTAACCAGCATGGGACGGTTTTTTATTAGTATATTGTTTTTCTAGCTTCATTATAACATGTATAAATATTTTGTAAATTAAGTTTACCACGTTACAAGTGATTTTCAAAAAAGGATTTTTTCTGGAAAACTAATTCTATTCCTCCAAATTTTTATGTATAACATTTAAAATACCACTTAATTCCATAACATCTATTTGTCCCGGTGCAGAACTTTCTCTACCTGAACCAAACGTAGCAGCAGATCCAAACACTTCACCGGTTAACCTACTCACTACACCTTTCTCCCCCATTGATACAGTAATAAAGGGACGATCCGAATACTTTTCCTTCATCGTATTAGAGGCATCTAATAATGTAATAACATCTTGGGTATTATTAGGCATGACCGCAATCTTCGGAATATCAGCACCTAGCTCTTGCATCTTTCGTAAGCGAGAAATTATTTCTTCCTTCTTAGGTGTTTTATGAAAATCGTGATTGGACATAACAATATAGATTCCATTTTCCTTAGCCATACAAACTAAATCGGTGACAAGGTCATCCCCAAGAAAAAGCTCCATATCTACTAAATCAATTAACTTGGACTGGATAGCCATCTTTATCAGTTTTTGATAAAATTCAACTGAAGCTTCCCTTTTCCCACCTTCATTAAAACTTCTAAATGTGAATAGTATTGGCTTATCTACTAATATATCTCGTAAATTCGAAAGCATTCCTTGGACCGCATCTAAATTTCCAACTTCGGCATAGGTATCAACTCGCCATTCCACAATATCTGGTTTAAGTCCCATAACATGATGTACTTCCTTCACCAATTCTGAATCGGTACTTCCAATCAATGGAACGATAATTTTTGGAATACCTTGACCAATACTTACATTTCTTACTTTAATCATACTTTTTACCACCTATTCATATTGGAACATAATGAAACTATAACCTACCTCAAATCATGAGTATACAATTACTACATAGCATTGAAGATTGCTGGCAATAAGTACATTAATTCTAACATAATCTTTCGCGTTAACTATAAGGAGTTATCCTTCAATTTCAATAACTCTTCCTCAATTTTTTCTAGATCAATCCTTTCAAATAGCGGTTTTACTTTTCTCAAGGATATGGATTCAAGTTCAATTTCTCCCCATTTGGGAAGAGCGATTCCCAATGTATGTTGAATTTCCTCACTCGAAAAAGGAATAAATGGATTCAATAGTTGCGAAAGATTCGCAATGATATAGACACAGGTTGCCAATGTATCTGCACACTCCTTAGGATTTCCCTTCACCTGAACCCAAGGCTTCTGCTTATCAAAATACTTATTAGCACCGCGCACAAATGAAAAAATCTCCTCCAACGCTTTCTTAAATTGAGCACGTTCAATTAGATTTCCCACTTCATCGTACAAGACATTTACTTTCTCTCTTATTTCTGTATCAATTATCCCATTTGGTATAACACCTTCAAACGATTTTTCTATAAACTTCAACGTCCGATTTACAAAATTACCGTATGCACCAAGCAACTCACTATTATGACTATATACAAATTCTCGCCAAGAGAAATCTGCATCCCGTGTTTCCGGTGCATTTGCGATAAGAAAATATCTAATCGAATCTGGCTGATAACTTTTCAACATTTCAGGAACCCATATTGCCCAATTTCTACTCGTTGACAATTTCTTCTGTTCAATGGTTACATACTCATTTGAAACAATATGAGAAGGAAGTGCCCTACTGCCGATACTTGTTAATATACTTGGCCAGATAATCGAGTGAAATGGAATATTGTCTTTCCCATGTACGTAATAGGAAGTTGTCTCTTCATCCCAAAATATTGACTCATCTTTCCCATTATCTATTGCCCACTGATTACTTGCCGAATAGTATCCTGTTACGGCTTCAATCCATACATAAATTTTCTTATCCTCATATCCTTTTACTGGTACACCAATACCATTTGGTAAATCTCGCGAAACAGCTCGATCCACTAATCCTTCTTTTAAGTATCTCTCCGAAAGTTGAATGGCGTTGTCCCTCCATAACCCCTTTATTTTTGCGTTAGTAACATATTCCTCGATTGCTCCTTGTAAGGTACCTAACTTGAAATAAAAATGTTCTGTTACCTTTACAATTGGCTCATCTCCACACGTTTTACAAGTCTTATTCATTAGTTCAATAGGATTTAACAAGTTCGAGCAATAATCGCATTGGTCACCCCTAGCTTGTGCACTACAATGTGGACAACTCCCTTCTACAAATCTGTCAGGTAAGAATTGTTCACAGTTATTACAGTAGCACTGGTCTTCTTCTGTTTTATATAGTTTACCGCCTTCTAACAGTTGCAAAAATACATCTTGAACAACTTCATGATGTAGGGGACTATCGGTTCTCGTATAGCAATCATAGGTAAATCCCAGTTTTTCAAAGCTTTCCTTAAATTCCTTATGATACTTATCAGCTATATCCTTTGTTGTTACATTTTCCTGCTTTGCCTTGATGGCAATTGGGGTACCATTACAATCACTTCCAGAAACGTATAGTACCTCCTCTCCCTTTAATCGAAAGTACCTAGCCAAAATATCTCCCGGCAAAAGACTTGATAAGTGCCCAATATGCAAGGAACCATTTGCATATGGCCATGCCCCACCAATAAAAATACTCATTTTACTTTCCTCCTTTTTTAGAATCAAAAAATCCCTCGCCCATAGATTAAATAATCTAAGGACGAGGGATTAGCTCGTGATACCACCTTAATTCACCAATAACTCACATTATTAGCCTCAGCAAGTACGGAGTTACTATGCACTCTTATACTCTGACATTTATAACGAGTGCCAAATCTCGTCAAAGCCTATTTTCATATGGAAAAGTCGACTTTGAAGCTCCAAGGCCATTTTCAATCAACCGTTTTCTGCTTCTTTTCAGCTACCGAAGCTCTCTGCTTAAGAAAACTTAATTGATTTACTTTCCTTATCGTTGCTGTTAAGTATTTTCACTATTATTGCATAATAACAAAAAAATTAAAAGTACTTTTCAAAAATCTTTTCTACGTTTCAAATTCAAAAAGAACATAGCTTATTGATTCTTGGAAAATATAATATCAAGGAGGGATATAGTGTATGAAGAAAAAACTAACGGAAACAGAAAAAGCTAACATAGAACTAAACAATTACTTCAATGATGATAAAAATGACGGTCCAGATATAGATCAACTGGTTAATAACAATAATATCTCATTAGTTCTTAACTCTAGTAAGGATGACGATAAAGACAACGAAGATATGTGACAACCTCTCATTTAAATTCAAAACTCCCCAGCAAAATTTCATCGCTGGGGAGATTGATCAAGCACTAATTTGATTTTGCAATTGAACCTTCAAATGTTTTCGCGCACGGCTAATCCTAGTTTTCACGGTAGATAGTTTAAGATTTAAACGGCTTGCAATCTCTTCCGTTTTTAATTCCTTGATTTTAAGTACCATTACATTCCGATAAATCGTTCCTAATTCAAGTATTTCCTCTTCAACGTCTTCTACTAGAATGGATAATTCCACTTCGTTTTCCACATGTTGATTGTTTACTGAGTTAAGTTTTAAAAGCTCATCTTGGTCCATCAGAATTCCTTTTTTACTTTTTTCATAGCGAATCATATCAATTGCTGTTCGCCTTGCGATAACAGATAACCAAGCAGCAATTTTCTCTGTAGACTGAATGGTGTCACTGTTCTTCATTACTTTGATAAATGTTTCCTGAACAACATCTTCAGCTAGTTGAAGATCCTTCACCATGGCGTTGATTTGGTAAACTAACCGATTATAATGTACCGTATATATTTCTGAGATATCCATTGTTCCCACCATTAAGACCCCCTTGTTATTCCCCTTAATCTTGAACATGGAGCGTAATGGTTACTTTAAATAAATCACCATCTGTATCTATCTCAAGTTCTCCATCATGAAGCTCAACGATGGATTGTGCAATGGCCAAGCCAAGTCCGCTTCCATCTGTATGACGAGATGTATCGCCCCGTTTAAATCGCTCAAATAATTCATCCGTACTTTCCTTCAGCTCATATTTAGAAACATTCTTAAAGTTAATCATTATCTTACCCTTCTCGACTGATAAATTAATGTACACCCGAGAATGCTCTAATGAATACTTCAGTATATTTCCAATAAGGTTATCAAATACTCGCCATAGTTTTTGCCCATCCACTAAAGCAATTACCGGCGGGTCATCATATGTTACTCTAAATTGTAAAGTAGATTCATTAATCATGTCGTCGTATTCACCTAATGCTTGCTGCAATAATTGGACAAGATCAACTTTTTCTTTTCTTAATTCAATATTTCCACTAGCCATCTTGGAAACTTCAAATAAATCATCGATAAGAACCTTTAGCCGTTTTGATTTTCTATCTATAATCTCCAAGTATGCAGCACTTTCTTCTCCTAGGTCTTTTTGTTCTTTTAATAACTCTGTATACGTAATAATTGAGGTAAGTGGTGTTCGTAAATCATGACTTACATTGGTAATTAGTTCTGTTTTCAATCGTTCACTTTTCGCTTGTTCTGTTTGGGATTGTTTTACCCCTTGCTTTAGTACATTAATGTTTTCTGCTAGTACTGCCAGAACGGTATCCCCTTTTACATCAAGGTCAGAACTTAAGTTCCCAGCTGCAAATTTATTGGTATTTTTTACAATGCGATTAAATTCACCAATCTTATTGATAATCAATAGTGCCAGAGGAATACCAACAACACCAAGTAATAAGATGTATAGAACAACAAGGAACGGGTGGCCAACTGTAAGAACAGCAGCTAACCCTAATATAAATACGAAACCAAATAATAGAATTACTTGTGTTCCAGTTGATTGTTCTAGAAAAGCTTCTTTTAATTTTGCAATCAGTTTTAACAAGTATTTTCTTATAATAAAAGATCCTTTATATACTAGACTTTTTTCCCACTGACTATTAAGGCTTTTCCAATCCTTTAATGTTTTTAAAAGATAAACAGCTTGAGTTAAAATTAGGACCAAAGCTATAGGAAAGAATAAAATGGCAAAAAATACGATATCTGCAACAACGTAATAAGTAGAATAGTAATAAATTTCATCCACCAATATCATTACTAGAATTACTATGAAAATAATAGTTATTCCAAATAGCACAACTCTTAAATCAATTGGGAGTTTATCATAATACTTTTTCCAACTCATAACTTCCGCACGTGATTTATTAGCCTTTTTAAAAATATATAATGATAGAAAAAGAGCTAACAGACTTACTGATGTAACACACCAAAATACAATCTGTTGAATTTTATATTCCTCAAATTGGTTCATAAAATAATTGGAAGAAGCTAAATCTTTCGGAACGCCTATTCTTCCTTCCAATGTATTATCCCCTAGGTGTAAAATTTCATGGGCTTCATCACTTCTTCCGATCTCATAATTAACCATACTCCATGCACCAAAAGCCACATCTCGATAAAATAGCATGTTACTATCGTTAATTTCACTAACTGAAGCTTCTTCATCAACCTTGGATAAATTTGTATAGACTTTTTCAGTAGAAGTGTCCTTTAAATAGTACTGAAAGCTATTCTTTAGCTGGTTATAATGAGGAAGGTATTGTTCTCTTTCCTTGTAATATTCTTTAAGAATTTCTTCCTTTTCTTTTACAATTTTTGCTTCTACATAGCTATCACTTTCAAAGTTCTTCGTGATATCGTTTATTTTTGCGTCTCGCTCCTTTGTGTAGGCATCTGCAGCCTCTTCCTTATCTTCGTCGAGCGCACCCTGGATAAGTACCTCATACCGTTGGTTAATGCTTTCGAGTTGTTCATCTAATTCTCCATAACGATGGCGATGCTCTTCAATTTCTTCGTCCGTGACTATTATCCCTTCGATTGCCTCTTTTAATGGCTTATCATTCACTTCAAACATGGTGAAATATGTATTAAACTGATCCACTTCTCCATACTTGAATTCCGATGTATAGAAATAGTTTTTGTGAGCGTAATTAAAACCATAGTTAGCAAGTAAGAAAATACTACTCATACCAAAGATAAATAGAATTGAACAAGTAAGTATAATAGCTATACTACTTTTCCATTTTGTACCCAATACCCCACACCACCTTTAAAAATCTCGGATTTTTAGAATCAATTTCAATCTTTTCGCGGATTTTTCGGATATGTACCGCAACCGTATTTTCCGCATTATAATTCGGCTCTTTCCAAACTCGCTCATAAATATCATTAATCGAAAACACTCGACCGGCATTGGTCATAAGAAGTTCGACAATTTTATACTCAATTGGTGTAAGCTTTACTATTTCACCATGAGCAGTTACCTCTTTTGAAGCTGGATCTAGGGTTAAGCCATTTAAATCAATCACTTTGTTCGCCCCTTCAAATGTCCCTAGGGTCACATATCTTCTCAGTTGTGATTTCACACGGGCCACCAATTCCATCGGATTAAATGGTTTTGTTATGTAATCATCTGCCCCAACTTGAAGACCTAGTATTTTATCGGTATCCTCACTCTTTGCACTTAAAATAATGATGGGGATATTTTTCTGCTCCCGAATTTTATAGGTAGCAGATATTCCATCTAATCGAGGCATCATTACATCCAAAATAATTAAATGTACTTCGTGATCATGTAAAATCTCCAAAGCATCAATCCCGTCTTTGGCTTTTAATACTGTTACCCCTTCGTTTTTTAAGTAGATTTCAATTGCATCCCGAATCTCTTTTTCATCATCCACAACTAGCACATTATAATTAGCCATCTCTTACCCCACCTTCAGCACTTTCTGACTTGTCTCTATCATAAACAGTAATTCTTAACATTCTTTGATTAAATTTCTTAAGATTTTCTTAAGATTAATTAATCTATGATTCTATTATATAGTTCTTTGCAAAATCGAGTAGGGGTCGCCATCTCTGACCACCCCTCTCACAGAACCGTACGTGCGGAACTTCGCATACGGCTCCTCCCACTAATCCCCTTTGGGGACAATAGGAGTAATTCTAGATTCAAGACTGACCAGTCCAAGACTTTTAAAGAATTTATTATCAAGAGCCGCATGTACCATGGGGCTCTTTGAGCTTCTCCAGGAGAACATTCTTATTCCTCGCAAGCTTGATTCGTTCCACCCTTTTCTTCTTAATGCCCTGTGAAGATTTCTGACTTTTCTCCAGCTCCTTAGCTGGACCATTCGAAGTCTTCTTCTAATCCAAGCATCAAGATTCTTAAATAGGTTTTTGACATTTCCTTTGCCA
>NZ_AXVK01000028.1 GCF_000482485.1 Paucisalibacillus globulus DSM 18846
CGCATCTTGCTTTCTCAGATTACCTCCTTGAAACACAATACCTATCTGGTCGGACAAAGGGAGACCTCTGTGGGTCACATCGCTTCCTTTCCCCCTAGCCCAGCCCTCTTAACATTTCGAGCTACGTCAGTTATTGGGACTTCCTGTTTTCTTGCACAGTCACCCTACTCTCATGCCAACATGGGATACTGGCTCTGGTCAGGGGTTTGCCTTCAGACCCTCCGCACGGCTCCTCACGGTCTCCGCACTGTCTGTTAGCTAATACTTACCGACTGAACGGCGGTCGTATTCGGGACTTTCACCCTATAGTGAAGCGTGCTGCCACACGCACAAAAACTCCCCTTTGATATTCAAAGGGGAGTGAAGTAATTTATCTTCACTTACTGTGCTCTTCGTTTTCTCTGCATGAATAAACCTGTGGCACCGAGTACGAACAATCCGAAGCCTAGTAGTAACCAATTATACATATTGGTTGCGGTATCAGGTAATTCCTTTCCTTCCGATTGATTATTCTCATTACCTTTTCCATCATTCACATTGTTTCCATTGTCTTTATCTTGATCTTTACCAATTCCAGGATTATTGGATTCATCTTTACCTGGTTGTTTTTCTTCATCCGTACCTTCATCTTTGCCCTGATCTTTATCAGGTACTTCCTCACCAGGCTTGTCTCCATCACCAGGTGTATCTCCTCCATCTTCACCTGGGTCTTCCTCTTCGTTAGCAACTTTAATAACAACGGTTGTTAATCCATCTAAACGAATTTGATTCTCTGTTAGATCAAAGCCACTTTGTTCCGTAACTTCACTTGTACCAGCTTCATCGGCATCAACTATAACTGTACCTTCTGTTAAGTCTAAATCACCTAAAGATAGTACGCGTTCCTGATTATCAGCATTTAGGAATACATAATATTCTTCACTGTTATCAGATGAAACAGCACGATATGCTAATGCTAAATCATTTTCACTTATCTCAGGTATATCTAGCAATGTCACCTGAGAGTCTACTTCATCCTTTGTTCCTAACGTAAATGCATCTGTCGAACGACGAAGTTTAATTAATCCACTAGTATACTCTCTTGTTTTATTATGGATTGGGTAGAGCTCTTCATTTGTTGCCTTTTCCCAGTCAATACGATTAATACTATCCGATGAATCATAGGAGTCATGGATAAAGTACGGATATACAAACGGATTACCCTGCTCATCTGTCATGTAGGTTGATTTATAAGGCGCTTCCACTGTATCGGTTCGAAATTGTTTCGTACGTCCAAATTCCTGCCCTGCATGGATAAATGCTGTACCTTGAGAAGTCAATACCATCGCATTCCCTAATCGAATACGCTTATGAATTTCTTCCTCATGGTATTCAGGGTCTTTCTTAATTGATTGTGCAATGACATCATGCAATGTTAAGTTGTCATGTGCCGCAATATAAGGAACGACATCACCTGGATCATCCGCGACGAAATTATGTGGTTGAGCTTTTATGTTATCAAATATTTGTTGAATATTTCGAGCACCACCAGTTAAGAAACGTGGCTGTCCTTCACTACCAAAACCAGATTTCAACTCATTTCTAAATTCATCTGAGAAGGAAGCAACACTGTCGGTATATTGCATCCAATTTTGGTCAGCGGCCATCACTGGATCACCTTCATCACCAGCGAACGTTACCCAACCTTCCCCAATCATAATGATGTTAGGGTTAAGCTCTTTTGCTTTATCATAAGCTATTTGAATACTTTCCGCGTCATGGTCCCCCATCATATCAAAACGGAAACCATCAATTTTAAATTCTTCTACCCAGTATGTGATAGAATCTACCAAAACTTTCCGTGACATTTCATGTGTTGTTCCAAGACGTCCACCACCAAAGCTTTCTCTCGGTGTGCCATCCGCATCCATGAAATGATAATAATTTGGTACTAAATCTTCAAAAATTCTTACTTGTGCTGTATGGTTATAAACAACATCAAGCACAACACCCATCCCACGGCTATGAATTTCATCAATTAAACGTTTGAACTCTGCAATTCGTAATTCTGGGTCATCTGGATTTTCAGAGTACATGCCAGATAATGAAAAATAACTATGTGGGTCATAACCCCAATTATAATTATTATCTGTTGATGTCCAGTCAAGAATACGCTCATCACTTGCCCATTCATCACCAAAATAATAACTCATAACCGGTAATAATTGAATATGAGTAACGCCTAAATCCTGAATGTAATCTAGCTTTTCAACAAATGCACTAAATGTACCAAACTGTGAATCAAGTTCATCTGCAATATTCGGATCTGATGTAAAGTCGCGTACATGTACTTCATAAATAATCGCATCTTCACGTTTTTCAAATCCATCGATAGTAGCATAAGAAAGCTCTGGACCGATTGTTGATGGATCAACAATCGCAGCTTTACCAATAGAATATTGGCCACCGCTTTCCGGATTTACCCATGCAGCCATTGATTTCGCATAAGGATCTAATGCTAATTTTTCTTCTCCATCATGGGTAATCTTGTAATGATAGTAATAACCTTCTAGACTATTTAATCCGGTGTTGGCATTATCTAATGTAACCTCCCAAACACCACGTTCGCCTAATGTCATCGGAATATTATCCTGAACAACATGAAACTGGTCATCTTTATCATAAAGAACGATGGAGACATTTTCTGCCTTTGGTGACCAAAGCTTTAATGTAGCTCTACCATCAGCATGTAGTTCAGCACCGAGCTCACCATCATAACCATACATTTCATCAATCATTCTCCAACCACTTGAAGCAGCGATTGTTTTATCCCCGTAGGTTATTTGGAACGGTACTTTTTCCAAATCAAACGTTCCGAATAATTCTACCGTTACACCATCGACAATGGTTGTACTATCAACGGTTACCTCATTACCATCTTTATCCGATACGATAATTCCTTCTAAAAGATCGCTTTCTGTTAACCCATCTGTTTTAGTAAAACGCAGTTGGATTTTTTCATCCGATAATACTTCTCCTGATAGAAGCATAATCGGAATGGAACCATAAGGATTTGTATACACTTGGTCATCTCCGTCAGTTACAAAAATTTGATTATGGTCGAGCATATTAAAACTATAATCAACGGTCTGTTCTTCACTTTGTTTATTTACAAAAAGAAATCCGATTTCACTAGCGTCTTCAGCTAGTTTCAGGTCATAATAGGCACCATATTTTCCAACACCACTACTGTCTTCCCCATTTGGCCAGTTTTCAGTTGGTGCTGCTACATCGCCCCATGTCCAAAGTGACCAACCATCATAGTTTTGGTCCTCGCGGTCATAATGAATTCGAATCGTATTGTCTGGTAAATCCACTGGTTCAACTAAGGAAACCTCGTCTGAACCTTGTTCAATCCATACTTCATTCATTTCTGGTGAGAATAACTCGACAAACTTATCGCCACCATCTTTATCACCAGTTGTTGTATTTAACACTAAAAACCCAACCTTCTGTGCATCACCCTTCAACGGGACATCAACATATGCACCATAGGAAGTTTGTTGGCCATCCACAAACGGCGTAGCCCCCGTTGGCCAGTTTTCAGAAGGTGCTTCAACATCTTCCCATAGCCATACGCCTAAACCATTATAATTTGCATCATCACGTTGGTAATGAATACGCAATGTATCTTCTGGAATTTCTGGTACCGTAATTTCTCCGGTTGCATCATTTTCACCCGATACTAAGACAATCGTCCCACCATCATCTCTCGCTGGAAGTGTAACAGAAACACTACGATCCGCACCAACAGCAACCGTTTCCCCATTATATTCATCCGTAGCCACTGTATTTTCTACAAATGGAACCTGGATTGTCGTTTCCACAGCATCATTTGTTGTATTAATCCCAACAATGACAGACTTCCCACCGTAGCTCCGCTTATAAATCATATAGCTAGACTCATTATCGCCAGCCAATAGCTCATAACTACCTTTTGATAGAATGCTTGAATAATCGTCACGAATATTTAGTAGCTTCGAATAATGTTCATGAACATCATTTCCTTCAACCTCGTCCCAAGGAAAGACATAACGGTTATCATATACTGGCCAATTATTTTTTCCTGATAAACCTAGCTCTTCCCCATAATAAATAACAGGTTGCCCTTTAGACATAATTTGTAGTGTAGAAGCAATTTTTAATTTACTCGTATCTTGGTCACCAATATAATGTAAAAATCCATCCTCGTCATGGCTTCCTAAGAACTGTCCCATCACAGCTGTATTATCCATGATTTCGTTTCTTTCATTGATTTTCGAATGGACCGAATTAATATTCCCATTCACTAAATCTTTTGCAATATTTTTAAAATCAAAATCTAGTAACGAATCCATCGTACCAGTATTCAAATAGCGTTCAGCATGATTATTCGTTGCAGTTGCTCCAAATGCTTCACCAATCATTTTGAATTCAGGCATTGCTTTTGTTAATTCATTTTTAAAATGCATTAATGTTGCATCATCTACATGTTTCACCGTATCAACACGGAAGTAATCAATCGTATTTCCCTTTTCCGTTGTTGCTTTTTCTAACCAGTTTACTTGCCAATCTACAAGTTGCTCTCGTACTTCTGGATTTTCTGTTATAAAATCCGGTAGTCCTGAAAGCTCACCAGTAACTTCATTACCAGAATCTCCACCATCTTGGCGAAGCATATCTTGGAATTTTTCACGGTCTTCATTCGTTGGATAACCTTCTGGTGGATTTGCCGCCTTACCATCATCCATTTTCAAGCCATAGCCTGCATGGTTTAACACAACATCAACCATTATCTTAATCCCACGCTCACTTGCTGCATCAATTAATTCATGGAATTCTGCTAATGTTCCAAGATGTGGATTAAGTTTTTCAAAATCCTTCGCCCAATATCCATGATAGCCATAGTAGGCAGCACCATCCGCATTTTGATCATTGTAGGCTACATCATGATAGACATTTTCTACAATTGGCGTAATCCAAATGGTATTAATTCCTAAGTCATCTAAATAATCCAGATTTTCAGTAACACCTTTAAAATCCCCACCTTGGTAAGCACCAGGGCTTGTTGGGTCATAGCCAATATTAGTGTTATTCGCTTCATTTCCATCAGCAAATCGATCGGTTAGCATGAAATAAATCCTTGCCTCATCCCAGTCAAAGTCTTCTTCCCCATTTATAACACGTGGTTCAATCGTGACTTGGGTCTCGGTTTCATGTGTTACACCGTATACATCAACAACCGTTATAGGAAGTACCTTCACGCCAGCAGTTACATCATCACCGACAGCAATGGTCACAGCATTCAGTTCCGGATCAATTGTTGTTTTACTTTTTCCGCCAAGTGCTGTTAAATCAACATACATTTCACGAATTTCTGCTTGATCAACTGCGCCCTCACTATTGGTAACATCAATTGATAGTACTGCATTTTGATTATAATTTATTGTCGTTGGTGCAACTTCCCCTGAAATCGTCATCTCAAGCGTTGAAAGGTTAACAAAAGATTTCCCCTCATCATTCATGTTGTATGGATCAGCAGTCTCCATTGTCTTACCATTCGTAGTTACGAGATACGTATATTCATAGGATCCTTCTGGTAAACTTTGAACAGTCGTAGTATATCGTTCATTATCTTCTTCAAAAATCATATCGTACGTTTTTCCATCTATCTTTACTTGTACCAAATCGATCGTATCCATTGCATCATTACGATATAATTCAGCATCACGATAGAAGAAGGTAACATTCTCTGGCTCGATAACCGGTGCCGAAGCAAATGGTACGGTTCGGTATTCAAATTCTCCTTCTTTAACAAATACTTTTGTTAATTTTTCAGTTGGACTAATTCCAATCGTACGGTCTTCATCAACATCCACTTCATTCCAATCCGTGCCTTTTCTCACTTTAAATCCCATGTTTTTAGTCGCTGGGCCAACCTCAATATTAGCTTTAGCAACTTCCCCTACTTCTGAAAAGTCAATTTGTCCATCACGAGCACCAGTATTCCATGTCCAAATATTCCAGCCCTCGTAATCTTTGTTTACTCGTTCATAAACAAATTGAACTGTCGGTGGAAAATAACCATCCTCAATAGTAGGCTCACTATAATAAACCTCTTCATCCCCTTGGACAATCCATACTTCTACCTTATTTTCCCCTTGAGGCATTTCTATCATTCTCTCAACCTCTTGGGCTTCCCACTCACCTAATCTAGTAATTATTTGAAGTTTATCTTGTGCAAACTTGTATGTTGCTGTTGCATAATCGCCATTTTGTGATTGGAACTCATACCCAGCGCTATGTAACCCATCGCCCCAAATCCACATATCAAAGTCCATCGCCTTACCATCATGGCGATAATAATTAATGGTAAACTCATTCATTGTCATCGAATCAACGATTGAAACTTCTTTTGTTGATATAAAGCCTTCATATGCTGCTTGGATAGTGAGGGTACTACCGGCTGCAGCATCCTCTGCAACGGAAAGTACGTCACCATTTACGGTTACACCTTGAGTTGGTTCTACTAATGACCATGTTGGTGTTGCCTCTGTAATGGTTCCATCTTCCTGTACAAATAATCCAGCCAAAGTTGTTTCTGTTCCTAGCTGTAATGTGCCAGGGATTTGGTTAAGTTGTACACCAGATACATGAACGACGGAATTACCATCGTTTTCTAGTGGATTCAATGGATCCTTGAAATCCCCATCCTCCCATGATGAACCTTTAACAAACTTATACTCATATGTACCGGGTTCTAGCTTCATCGTTTTCGTGAAAACACCATCGATATTCTCCATTTGAATAGCATTTTCAATCTTCCAATTATTGAAGCTGCCTACGACATATAGTGCTTCCCCATCATGCTCAGCATGAAATGATACATTTCCACTATTGTCCACTACCGGACTTTGCATACCGTCATTTGTGGATTCAGCAAACACCGGCTGCACACCTGTGAACAAACTAAAGATCATTAATAACGTTAGAAAAATCGATACTCCTTTACTATGCTTCTTGATTACCATTACATAACTCCTCCCTGTATTTCTTTAAGATAGGCACATGGCAATTTGATGCAAAATTTGCATGCGCAACTTGTGAAAACGTTTGCACACATGTGTAAAAAAAATGAACTAAACAACTGAAAAAATAAGCATAATATCGTGAAAGCGTTTTCCTAATTCTAACATACTACTTTTCTATTAATAATACAAGAAACAATTATGTGGACAAAAAGAGCCGCGGGGACAGGTTCCTTGGCTGGGCCAAAAGTAGCCATGAGTACGAATCCATTCAGTGGGACGTGGAACCGCATCCTCAGCTCCACTAGCTCAATCGCATTTCCACGTTATCAATATTGATTAGATTCTATCTAGCCGTCCATTCAACATCCACGAATGGCCGTAACTCTTATATAGTGAGCAAATTCATTTATTACTTGTAAATTGAGCCACGGTACCTGTCCCCATGGCTGGAAGTGTCCCGCATGGCTTGACGAATGAAAAATGTTAGATTACATTGGTTATAATTGAATATCGAAAAAATAGGTTGATTTGGCTATTTGTAAAGTCAAATCATGAAAAGGGAAGTCCGGTGTGAATCCGGCGCGGTCCCGCCACTGTAAATGGGAGAATTCTATTAATAGTCCACTGTCAAAAGATGGGAAGGAAATAGATTTCAATGATCATGAGCCAGGAGACCTGCCTATTTTTTTCACCATTCAACCTACGCGGATAGGGAGGTGTGTTAGCAGGCTAATGCTTTTAGTTTTTTTCAATTTATATTGCATTGGTATAAACGCACATAACATCTCTCCAAGATAGAGATGTTTTTTTATTGTCCAAATTTTTATAATCAGGAGGAATGAAGATGAAAAAGAGATACAAACTACTAAACTATTTCATTGTAACACTACTGTTTTTTACACCATTTTTCACACTCGGTACTAATGTGGCAGTAGCTAGCAACCAAGCATCTGCTCAACTAAAAGGTGAGCAACAGCATACAGTAGAATATTCTATCGTCATATCGGATGGTGAGGTTCCACTTTCCTCATATGATGTAGAAATCACAGAAGGAGATACAGTTCTAGATGCTTTAGTGAAGGCGACAGAAGGAAAACAAATTGATTTAGCATACAGTGGTCAAGATGATGGCGCATATGTAGAGGGTATTGATGGAGTATTTGAATTTGATAGGGGTCCTGGCAGTGGCTGGATGTATCGAGTAAATGGTATTTTCCCTAACCGAGGTGCAGGTGTTATTAAACTAGTACCTGGAGACCAAGTGGAATGGCTATATACAACAGACCTTGGTCAGGATATAGGTGCAGAATTACAATCATTTCGAGACAACTTAGACCCTACCATTGTTGTCACGGGGATTTCAAATAATGAAACCGTATACAATGAAGAATTGCACTTTCAAATTGAAGCCAGCAGTTATTTTGGTACAACGTTATCACCAATCGTAAAGGTAAATGATGTGGATATTTCTCCTAGTGAAGGAAACAACTTTTCTGTAGATTTACAAGAAGGCGTAAATACGATTCGCGTACAAGCTGGAGACTTAGATGGAAGAAGTGTTTCCCAAACTTATACAATCCAGTATGAAAAAACAGAAGAAAAAACTCCAGTACAACCAACACCAGGAAACGGTGAACTAGAGATCGACCATGGACAAATCACCTCTGCCATTGAAAAAGCAAGTGACTTTATACTTGCCCATGGTGTCAATAGTGAATGGGAAGCAATTGGATTAGCAAGGGCTGGAGTATCTATTCCAAGCTCCTATATAGATGTGTTAAACCAAAATGTGGAAGACCAGATTACCAATGGACTTGAAAATGGTCGTATAAAGATTACAGATATTGAACGCATTGCATTAGCAGCTGTTGCTATCGGATTAGACCCAACGGATATTGGTGGTAAAAATTTAATCGAATTAATTTATAACAGTCCAGAACGTCGTGGCGGTTATGACACCATGACATTCCAAGGAAATAATGGTCCAATTTTTGCTTTAGTTGCATTGGATAGCCAAAAATTCTCTGTTCCTGAAGATGCAAAGTGGACAAGACAAATGCTGATTGACGAATTACTGCGTACACAAAATGCTGATGGCAGCTGGTCTTTAAATGAGATGTTTAATACTCCTAGCGTAGATATAACTGGAATGGCATTAATTGGACTGAGCCCTTATAAGGACCAACCTGCAGTTAAAGAAGCACTAGATCGTGCTGTTGAATGGCTTTCCAGTGTTCAAACCGTAAATGGTGGTTTTGATGGTGGTGATTTTGTTGGGGGGATTACAAGTGAAGCAACTTCACAGGTAATAATCGGCTTAACAGCCTATGGCATAGACCCTACATCGGATAAATTTACTAAAAACGGAAATAACATCATAACCCACTTTTTAGAATTCCAAAACCCAGATGGTGGTTTCAAACATACGATGGATTACGACTATTCAGATGCGATGGGTACAGAACAAGCATTACAAGCACTTGTGGCATACGATTTATTCCTAAATGGTAAAGGAAATCTCTATCACTTTGGACAACTTGATAATGAGGATGACAAGGAAGAGAGTCCTGAAGAGGAAACTCCAGTAGATAATGAGGATGACCAAGGTGAGGACGCAACTTCAGGGAATGAAGAAAACAAAGACGAGGAAGTGACTCCTGGAAATCAAGAAGCTAACCATGACAAAGAAGAAGTCATTCCTGGGAACAAAGAAGATAGCACTAACAATGAAATCACACCTGGCAATATAAAACAGGTAAAAACAGATCCAACAGAAAGCGGTAAAAAGTTACCAGATACTGCATCCAATCTTTATAACTTCCTATTTTTTGGTACTATTTTAATGCTAATTGGAGGAGTATTACTATACCTTCATATTAGAAAACAAACAAAACTAGTTTCATAAAAGGGGTGCTAGAATGACAAATTGGTTCAAGCAGCTTTCACTAATCATTACAATTTTTACTATATTTATCGTTATGGGCTGCAGTCCATCGATTGAGATGCCCTTATCAAAAGAAGAAGCCAGCCAACTAACGAAATTAGATGTGGAAGCTAGTCCGATAGAGAAAGCTAATCAAGATGAAGTTCTTAATAAAAATCCTGAAAAAACAAAAACGGAGTCAAC
Organism: Paucisalibacillus globulus DSM 18846; assembly: GCF_000482485.1. Lineage (GTDB taxonomy): Bacteria > Bacillota > Bacilli > Bacillales > Amphibacillaceae > Ornithinibacillus > Ornithinibacillus globulus. The sequence goes on from NZ_AXVK01000028.1 coordinate 10,177, forward strand.
GGAAACCCAAGGAAAAGATTCCAATAGTAATAATAAGGAAAATAGCTCCTCCACTATGGAACAAAGTCCAGCTTCTAATTTTAAGTCAGAAACGAATTCAGAAAACGAAAAAACAAAACCAGAATCCACTTCAAACGAAAACATAACAAAGTCTGAGAATAAGGCAGATACGAATCGTTCGGCTGTAAAGAATGAAAATAACAAACCTAAATCAACTACAGGAAAAGAAAATAGCACACCGTCTGATAAGAATAATAGCGATAAAAAACAGGATAGTACAGAGACTGAACCTACTCCTTCGCCATCCAATACCATTGTTTACTCCATCGTCATTTCGGAGGAAACCGATGAAATTCCACTTTCACCAACCGAGATGGAAATAGAGGAAGGGGATACAGTCTTAGATGCCTTAATTAACATAACGATGGCTAAGAGTATTCAAATGGACTATCGTGGCGGACAAGGTGCTACAGCTTATGTAGAAGGCATTGCTAATGTTTATGAGTTTGACCGTGGCCAAGGTAGCGGATGGATGTATCGGGTTAATGGTATTTTTCCAGACCGTGGAGCCGGTGTTGTTCCACTACTACCAGGTGACCGAGTCGAATGGCTGTATACTACGGATTTAGGTGTGGACTTAGGTGCTAACCTACAACCTTTTCGAAGGTAAGTTCAACACAACAGAATAAATTAAAAAAGGATAAAGTCGCGCGAGCTAAGACGTAACTTGCGCGAAAATCCGTAAAATTCCGAAAGAATTGGAAAGATTCGCGCCACCTTACCGTGGCTTAGTGATGTGGTTCTTGTGTACGTATTCAATAATCTGACGCAAGTTCTCCATCACCTCATGTAGAAAAATGGTGGAGTCACGCGAGTCTTTACTTTTTACGCAACTTAGGCTTCAAAGAAAGATGGTGATCAGTATGGAAAGCGGGTTTCGTAGCTACCATCCATATGTTCAATTTTGCTATTATCTTTTTGCTGGTTTTTTAATCATGTATTTCAACCATCCTATATTTTTAACTAGTGTTTTATTATTATTAATCCTTGTCAACCTATCCCATGATGGTGGAAAAGCATTAAGAAAATGGATTCTTATTCTCGTCATCATGAGTGCCATCATTATCCTCTTGAATCCCTTTTTAGTTTCAAGGGGAACAACTATTTTATTTTATTTTCGCGGGAAGCAAGTGACTCTCGAGGCAGCAATGTATGGCATAACGATGGCATTATTCATTGTTAACATTCTGATTCTATTTATCTCTTTTAATTTAATATTAAATGGCAACCGATTTTTATACATATTTTCAAAGTTTCTCCCTCGTACTGCATTTTTAATTATGATTTCGATTCGATTTGTTCCGTTGTTAAAAAGAAGATTGGATCAAATAAGTGAGGTCCATCTCATTCGCGGCATGAGTATGACTACTGGGAGTCTTAAAAGTAGAATGAAGAATGGAATGTTACGAATGCAGATTTTATTAACATGGTCACTCGAAGAAGCTGTCCAATCCGCAGATTCAATGAAAGCAAGAGGTTATGGCTTAGGAAACAAGACATCCTATATCCCTTATAAAATGAAAAAACGAGATTGGAGTTGGCTTATTACCCTATGTATTCTTTTTTGTCTTTGTATTGCCGGTGGAACGTTAGGTTATGGAAAGTTAATGATATATCCCGAACTTGGTACCTTAGATTTCTTTTTAATAGATTGGGTTTTATTCATTTGTATGATTATGCTAGTTGCATTTCCATTAATGATTGAAGGGAGAGAAAAAATACGGTGGAAATTTTCAAGATAAAGGACTTGTCATTTAAATATCCAGACACAGAGGAGAAGGCACTTAATCATTTATCATTAACTATATATGCCGGAGAATTTGTTGTCATCTGTGGACCGAGTGGTTGTGGAAAATCAACATTACTTCGTTTGATGAAAAAAGACCTCTCCCCGTTTGGTGATACATCGGGTGATATCCTATATGTCGGAAAATCACTAAATGATTGGGATGAAAAAACACTCGTTGAAGATATTGGATTCCTCTTTCAAGACCCGGATAACCAAATCATTATGGAAGATGTATTACAGGAGATTGTTTTCGGACTAGAAAATATAGGTTGTTCTAATGTAGAAATGCGGAAACGAGTTGCCGAGTTGGTTCACACATTTGGTTATGAACAATTATTAGATAAGAAGGTTTCCGAGCTATCTGGTGGACAAAAGCAAATCTTAAATCTTCTATCCATTTTGTTGTTAAAACCAAAGGTCCTTCTTCTTGATGAACCGACATCCCAATTGGATCCAATTGCTGCAAAAGACCTACTTCTTATTCTAGAACGATTGAATACCGAATTAGGTATAACTATTATATTAGTAGAACACAGATTAGAAGAATTATTCGACCTAGCTGACCGCGTCATGATGATGGACAAGGGAGATATTGCTTGCAACGGGACATCTAGGGAAGTTATACATGCCATTCATCAACAACAAGATCAACGATTCCTTTTGTATCTTCCGGCTGTTTCCCTCTTATACTTGGAGAAGTCGTTAGACACGTCAATGGAGGGCATACCATTAAATGTAAAACATTGCAAAGCATGGATGTCATCTGTATCAAGTAAGATTTCCTCCAACGTTATGGTATCAGAACAGAAAGCAATATCTAACGAAAGACCAATCATTGAATTGAAAGATGTCTTCTATCAATTTAACAAGGACTTACCAATGGTACTCCGGGATCTTAATATCCAGGTTAATACGGGAGATTTTCATGCGATTATAGGTGGCAATGGTTCTGGTAAGACAACCTTATTAAAAGTTTGTTTAGGTATACTAAAACCCCAGCGAGGGACAGTACGTATTTTCGGGAAAAAATATAGTAAGAAACTAGGGCTTGAGCTATATAAGAAAATTGCCTATATACCACAGAATCCACTTACCTTTTTTGTTCAGGATTCCATTGAAAAAGAGATGTACCATATCGCTCAAGAGCGCAATATCAAAAATCCAGAATTAATCATAACGAAACGATTACAGCAGTTGGGTATTAACCATTTAAGAAAAAAACACCCCTATGACTGTTCTGGTGGGGAAATTCAAAAAGCAGCCCTTGCCTGTATGTTGATGGAGGAACCTGAAATATTATTCATTGATGAACCAACAAAAGGGCTAGATCCAATTTCCAAGCAACAGCTAGCAAAAATCCTCAACCAATTACATTTGGATGGGATAACGATAATAATGGTTACACATGATATTGAATTTGCAGCGCAACATGCGACAACATGTGCGATGATGTTTAATGGGAATATTACAGTGGAAGCATCACCTGAGAAGCTGTTTAAAGGAAATTACTTTTATACAACCACCATGAATCGGGTAACACAAAATAGTGATTTTCCTGAAGTATTAACGCTGGAGGAGGCAAAAGCTTTATGGAAAAAAGAAAAACTATTCTCCTCCTTATAATTATATTATTTAGTTTGATTGTCGTCTCATTTATTCTTTTTCCTTACCAGCATTATTTAATATTAAGCTTGGCTATCATCGGGATTATCTTTTTCATTTTCTTTACTCGTTTTGAAATAAGAAAAATTAAAGCAAGGGAAATAGTGATTTTAGCCATTCTTGCGGCAACCGCTGCAATCTCCCGCGTACCTTTTGCAGGATTACCAAGTATTCAACCTACCTCTTTTGTTATCATTACGGTAGGACTTGTCTTTGGAGCAGAATCAGGATTTCTGGTCGGCGCAGTTGCAGCAATTGTTTCCAATATCTTTCTAGGACAAGGACCTTGGACACCATGGCAAATGTTTGCTTGGGGAACAATGGGACTAAGTGCTGGATTATTACGTATGTTTCTATGTAAAAAATGGATGCAATGCTTCTTCGGCTTTATCTGGGGATTTGTCTTTGGTTGGATTATGAATTTATGGATCATCACGAGCAACGCACAGAACTTCTCATGGGAATTCCTTGCTAGCGTTTATTTTTCTAGCATCTCTCATGATTTAGCACATGCGATATGTAATGTGGTGTTTATTATTATTTTCAGCACGAGTTGGGTTAAGATACTCCAACGATTTAAGAGAAAACATGGGTTATTGAATTAAAACAGCCACACAAACAACCACAAAAAATAGAGCCGTGGGGACAGGTTCCTTGGCAGGGCCAAGGAACCTGTCCCCACGGCTTCTTTTTATGGAACTAGTTGAAGTGTTTGACCTTTATCTGTGTCTAATTTTGTCTTATGATAAGTCCCCTCTACCCAATCATCCATCTGGTCATGATACCATTCGCTTCTAAAATGCCCTTCTTGTCCGGGACCAACTATATGGTACCCAGTAGTAGGTTCACCCATATCAATGACAAACCGCCATGACGCGCCATGATCTACTTCTCCTGTTTCTGTATCGTAAGCTGCTGCCATTGATGTTACGCTACTTCCCCCAACCGGAAGTGAATCTTCATGATTGAAGAAGTAAGCTAATACTGGATGAACCGCTGATAATGGATGTGGGAACTGGACTTGATGATACTCTCCCCACTCCCAAGTAAGCATATCGTCCCCATATTCTTCAGTAAGTTTCTCTATGGTATGTTGTAAAGATAGATGAAGCACACTCTCCAGTCCCCCATTATCATCAAACCATATGGAACTATTACCACTTGCAGCATTTCGAAGGATTTCATCCGTCGTTTGACCACGGCTATTAAATAAACCCATGACCCCATCTGGTAGATTTTGATATAAAATCACTTCTACTTCGTCCATCCAATGGTGGAAAATTAATGGCTGTGCTGCATCAACTTGATCAATATAATCCCAATCTTCAAGTAGCGATACCGCTGCAGATTCAGAGTCTGTTAACATCGCTTCTTCCAGAACTCCTAAGAAAATTGGTACAAATTCCCTTGCTTGTAAATTCATTTGATCCATCTGTAGATCCATCATGTCCTCTGCAGTTAGTGAATCATTCGACTCCAGCACCTCAGCAATTCTCTCATATCGATACGGCTGTGCCCACACATTACTAATATGGTAAGGATATTTATCACTCGCTATTTTATTATTTGCTGTTGCGATAAATCCTTTTTCCGGATTAACTACGCTTGGCAATTCATCAAATGGAATATAGTCTTCCAATATATATTCAGATTCCCAACCTGGAAGCGGCAATAACGCGTCCTCGCTATTTTCATAGATAGGAATTTTACCATTTGCTTTATAGGCAACCGTGCCATCCTTAGATGCAAAAACAAAATTTTGCGCTGGAACGAGGAATTTCTCTAATCCTTTCTCGAATTCCTCCCAGTCTGATGCTCGATTCATTTCTAGAATGGCTTCTAGTTCTGTCGTTGCATCTAGTGCAGTCCATCTTAATGACATCACCGTATCTTTTCCACTCTCCTCAGCAAATTCCGATACAATTGGTCCATGCCTTGTCTCCACTACTTGATAGTCAAGTGTTCCTCCATCCTTCACGCGGATTGGTTCATCAATAATAGTTGCCTCTTCCCATTCTCCTTCAAAAAGAAATTCATTAGGATTATCGGGATTTCTTTTTTCTAAGTAGAGCTGTTGAACATCCGGACCGGTGTTTGTTACTCCCCAGGCGATTTTGTCATTATGGCCAAGAATAATTCCTGGAACTCCTGCAAAAATTACTCCACTTACATTCAAGTCTTTCGTCTGTAAGTGCATTTGCATCCAAATGGACGGGGTAGCCAAACCAAGATGTGGGTCATCGGCAAGTAATGGCAGACCTGATTCTGTTTTCTCCCCGCTCACAACCCAATTATTACTTCCGTTATACGCATGGGGAATCACTGCCTTTTCAAAACTTGCAGCAACATCAACCACTTCTTCATCATTTATGATTGTCGTTTATTTTCAGGATAAACAGGAAATAGTTCATATGCTTTTTCCTCATCAAATTCATTCATTACATAGTAATTAAACGCCTGTCTTTCCCAATGTCCACCAAGGTCAAACGCCATAAATTTTCCAATCGTTAAAGAATCAATTGGTGTCCACTCAGCTGGCTCACTTCCCAACAGTAAAAATTCAACCGGTAAGGCATTAGCATCCGTTGCTTCTTGGATATATGCGTTGACACCATCAGCAAACCATTGTAAAACCTGCTTGCTCTCATCGGTATAAATAGCATACGACCTTTCCGCAGCACGTCTTAATCCTAGCGTACGAAAATATTTATCCTGGTCAACTACTGCCTCCCCAACAACTTCACTTAACATTCCAGATGCCTGTCTCCTTGATAATTCCATTTGGAACATTCGATTTTGTGCTTGCATATACCCTTGAGCTATATATAAATCATGATCATTTGATGCTCGAATATGCGGAACCCCGTGCTCATCCGTCGTTACAATAACTTCCTCTTGTAACCCAGGAATTTGAATCGTTCCATCAACCTGTGGAAGTGATTTATTTATGTATCCGTTTACAAAAAATAAACTAACGACACAAAGTACTATTAAAACCCCAACAACTATTAAACTTACTTTCTTCCAACTTCTCTTCCTTTTTTCTGGTAAAACTTCAGACATGCTCGGTTCCTGCATCGTACAAGCCCCCTATATTTCAAATTTTCCGATAGTTAAATCATATCATTTTTGAGGGGTGCCTGTCACTTCCCGTTTTTTGAATTATTTTGTCGAATAGAGGGATTATTTAGGGCTGTTTTTGATGAGATTCTCTTAATTTGGGGATAGTCTTTATCCAAGATTATGCTGCATATTGTTCCAATCCACTAAACATCTTTACGTTTATAATCGAGACCGGATCAGAAATAATTAATATGCCACTTTTGGGGTGTATTTTTCGATTATTACAATGAGAAGATAAACCTAAAATAAGGAGAGAATTTTTAAAAAACAGACTAAAAATCCTCTCCCGTAATCATTAGTTTTACATTAAATTATTTCTTAACATACCTACCTAAAAACCGCTCCATCCGAACAACAGCTTCTTGTAATTGTTCAATCGAAGTTGCATATGAACACCTAATATAGCCTTCACCACTAGCACCAAATGCGCTGCCTGGAACTACTGCAACCTTCTCTTCCTTAAGTAAATTCTCAGCGAACTCTTCAGAAGTAAGTCCGGTTTTCTTAATAGAAGGAAATACATAAAAAGCTCCACCAGGCATGTGGCATTCTAGTCCAATTCGATTTAATGATTGAACCAAAAGATTTCGTCTCCTCCAATAGCTTTTCTGCATTTTTTCCACTTGCTCAGTACTATCCCGAAGTGCTTCAATTGCACCAAGTTGTAGCATATGTGGAGCACACATGGTTGTATGCTGATATATTTTCAACATAACACTGGTTATCTCTTTTGGAGCAGCAACAAATCCTAGTCGCCATCCCGTCATGGCAAAACCTTTAGAAAAACCATTGATTGTTATCGTCCGCTCGAACATTCTCGGAAGCGAAGCAAAGCTTGTAAACTCTTGATCATACGTTAGTTCAGCATAAATCTCATCCGAAACAACAATCAAATCATGCTCCTCCACAACCTCAGCAAGAGCAGCTAGTTCTTCCTTATTCAAACAGGTACCAGTAGGATTGTTTGGCGAACATAATAAGATTGCCTTCGTTCTTTCCGTTATGGCAGCTTCCATTAGTTCCGGTGTTACTTTAAATCCATTTTCTGCATAGGTTGCAATTGAAATTGGGACACCGCCTGCCATCGAAACAAGCGAAGCATAAGCGACGAAAGCAGGTTCTATAATTAAGACCTCATCCCCAGGATTTAATAAGGTCCGAAATGTTAGATCTAATGCCTGACTTGCTCCAACCGTAACAATTACCTCGTTTTCAGGCTGATAAAAGACGTTAAATCTTCTTTTAAGATATGCACTTATTTCCTCACGTAATTCTAACAGTCCCGCATTTGCTGTATAGGAAGTATACCCATCACTTAATGCCGCTATGGACCGGTCACGAATATTCCAAGGAGTGACGAAATCAGGTTCTCCCACTCCGAGCGAAATTACCCCTTCCATACTAGCTGCTAGGTCAAAGAATTTTCTAATTCCAGAAGGTTGTAGTTCAATTGCCTTTGTTGATAGGTACTTATGATAATCTTTACTCATGGAGTAATCACCATTCTTCGATCATCATCTTTGTCACCTTCCATAATAACACCATCATGCTTGTACTTTTTCAACATAAAGTGAGTGGTTGTTGAGACAACACTTTCTATAGTTGATAACTTTTCGGAAATAAACAAGGCGATATCTTTCATCGATTTTCCTTCAACAGATACCGATAAATCATATGTTCCTGACATTAAATATAATGATTTCACTTCTGGATAACGATAAATTCTTTCCGCTACCTCATCAAAGCCAACACCGCGCTTAGGTGTAACCTTCACATCAACCATTGCTACTATAGCTTCCTTGCCCTCTATCTTACTCCAATCAATAAGAGTCGGATAACTTACGATAATGCCTTCTTGTTCTAATTGCTTAATATGCTTACTAACATCTTCCTCATCCAATTGGAGTTGCTCTGCAATAGATTTTGGTGTCACTTGATGATTTTCTTCCAGTACTTCTAGAATGTCTAATTGCTCTTGTAAAAGCTTCATTTGTAATTCACCCTTCTACTTGGAAAAATGTAGTTCTAAAATAACAGTATAATCTAAAACACCATTTCAAGCCATGGAGACATTTCAAGCCATGGGGACGGGTTCCTCGGCTCTTTTGATTTCGGGATATTTCGGCCAATGAACCTGTCCCCATGGCCTGTTCACAATATGTTAATAATTTCACAAACCACTATGATTGTTTTTGTATTACAATAGAGTCATAAAGATTGCTCATTATTTCACAATGTAGATTAATATCCACTTAGGAGGGTTATTCAATGGCATTAACTACTCAAGTAAAATCAAGCTTTAAAGGCGGTAAATGGGAAACAGAAATCGATGTAAGAGATTTTATTATTTCAAACGTAACACCTTATCTTGGTGATGAAAGCTTCTTGGCAGGTCCAACGAAAGCGACACTTGATCTATGGGATTATGTGATGGATTTAACAAAGAAAGAGCGTGACAATGGTGGCGTTCTTGATATGGATACGAAGATTGTATCAACCATCACTTCACATGGACCTGGATATTTAGATAAAGCGAAGGAAAAAGTTGTTGGTGTCCAAACAGATAAACCATTTAAACGCTCCCTTCAACCATTTGGCGGTATCCGCATGGCTGTAGATTCGGCTAAATCATATGGATTTGAAATAGATAAGGAAATACAACATATTTTCACAGCATATCGAAAAACACACAACCAAGGGGTATTTGATGCGTATACTCCGGAAATGAAAGCTGCCAGAAGAGCAGGTATCATTACTGGACTTCCAGATGCCTATGGTCGTGGTCGAATTATTGGTGATTACCGACGAGTTGCATTATATGGTGTAAATCGATTAATGGAAGATAAACAAAATCAATTAGCATCGATTGGTGCCAATGGAATGATGTCAGAAGAAGTCATTCGAGACCGTGAAGAGGTTTCCGAACAAATTCGTGCATTAAACGAATTAAAGCAATTAGGTGAAGCATATGGATTCGATATTTCGCAACCAGCAACGAATGCACAAGAAGCTTTCCAATGGCTATACCTTGGATACCTAGCTGCCATTAAGGAACAAAATGGTGCGGCAATGAGTTTGGGTAGAGTATCTACCTTCCTTGATATTTACATTACTCGTGATATCGAAAATGGTGTTTTAACAGAGGTAGAAGCACAAGAAATTGTCGACCATTTTGTCATGAAGCTTCGTTTAGTTAAATTTTCCAGAACGCCTGATTATAACGATTTATTCAGTGGTGACCCAACATGGGTAACAGAATCCATTGGGGGGATTGCAAAAGACGGAACACCTTTAGTGACAAAATCTTCCTTCCGTTTCTTGCATACATTAGATAACCTGGGTCCCGCTCCCGAACCGAACTTAACCGTCCTATGGTCTAATCAATTGCCAAATCATTTTAAACAATACTGTGCCAACATGTCGATAAAAACAAGCTCTATTCAATATGAAAATGATGATATTATGCGGGATATTTACGGTGATGACTATGGTATTGCCTGCTGTGTTTCTGCAATGACGATTGGTAAACAAATGCAATTCTTTGGTGCCAGAGCAAACCTAGCAAAAGCATTATTATATGCTATTAACGGCGGAGTTGACGAAAAATCATTCGCACAAGTTGCTCCACGCTATGCACCAATCACCACTGAATACCTCCAATACGATGAGGTCATGGAAAAATTCGATGTGATGATGGAATGGCTAGCTGGGCTTTATGTCAATACACTAAACGTTATTCACTATATGCATGATAAATACAGCTACGAACGAATTGAAATGGCTTTACATGATAAAGAAGTATTGCGGACCATGGCTTGTGGTATTGCTGGCCTTTCTGTTGCAGCGGATTCACTAAGTGCTATCAAGTATGCAAAAGTAAAAACAATCCGTAATGAAAATGGCTATGTAGTTGATTATGAGATTGAAGGTGATTTCCCTAAATACGGAAACAACGATGAGAAAGTCGACCAAATTGCCGTCAATCTAGTTAAATCATTTATGGAAAAAATAAAACATTATAAAACGTACAGAAATTCCGTACCAACACAATCTGTATTAACGATTACATCTAACGTAGTATACGGGAAGAAAACGGGGAATACACCGGATGGTCGTAAAGCAGGAGAAGCTTTCGCACCAGGTGCAAATCCAATGCATGGACGTGACCAAAAAGGTGCTCTAGCATCCTTAAGCTCCGTTGCTAAATTGCCATACGAATATTCCCTTGATGGAATTAGTAATACATTCTCCATCGTACCGAAAGCATTAGGGAAAGACGAAGTAGCAAGAAAGAGTAACCTAGTTGCGATGTTAGATGGTTATGCCATGAAAGGCGGACACCATTTAAACGTAAACGTATTTGATCGGGAAACATTACTTGATGCGATGGAACATCCTGAAGAATATCCACAATTAACGATCCGTGTCTCAGGATATGCCGTTAACTTTATCAAACTAACAAGAGAGCAACAAATTGAGGTAATTAACCGTACATTCCACGAAAGTAGGTAGTCTGGTGAGAAACGCCCTGATTACGGGCGTTTCTTTACACTACTGGGTGGATGTTTACTTAATTAGGTGCACGCCGAACCTAAAAGAAAAATGGGAGGTCATACTATGCAAGGTCGTATTCATTCAATAGAAACATGTGGAACAGTGGACGGTCCAGGTCTTCGCTATGTCATCTTTACGCAAGGTTGCCCATTGCGCTGTCAATTTTGCCACAATCCCGATACATGGAAGATGGGTGATGGCAAAATTGTAACCGTTGATGAATTGGTAGAAGACATTCTAAGCTATCTCCCCTTTTTCCAAGCATCTGGTGGTGGCGTGACAGTAAGTGGCGGTGAACCATTACTACAATGCAAGTTTATTTTAGCCCTTTTTAAAGAGTTGAAAAAATATGGAATCCATACAAATATTGATACGTCAGGTGGAAGTTTTTCCAAATCCCCTAGCTTCCTGGCTACCTTGGATGAATTACTGGAAGTGACAGATTTGGTCATGTTAGATATTAAACAAATTAATCCTGAAAAGCATAAAACATTAACAGGACTATCAAACGAACACATTCTGGAATTTGCCAGATACCTAGAAACGAAAAACATTCCAGTATGGATTCGCCATGTTCTTATACCTGAGAGAAGTGACTTTGATGAAGATTTACACGCCCTAGCAGAATTTATTAGTACATTAACCAATGTAAAAAAAGTAGAAGTTCTACCCTACCACAAACTTGGCGTATACAAATGGCAAAGCCTTGGACTAACCTACCCACTAGAAGGCATCGAACCCCCAACAGAAAATCGAGTAGTTAACGCTGAGAGAATATTAGGAGAAGCCATGGGGACAGGTTCCTCGGCTTGATTTGGAAAGAGCCATGGGGTCAGGTTCCTCGGATCTGTTTGTTGGAACTTGGGCAAAATCGGCCAGGGAACCTGTCCCCACGGCCTTATTTTGAGCTCCTTTATCGGTAGTTTCTTTTCAGAAACAAACTACCGACAAAGGGGCTTTTTTAAAATTCTTAACCACCATCAGAATTTACATATTTTAGAAACTCCTACAAAACTAGTTAATCAGGTTCATCAGCTTACTGGCTGGCACTTGAGCAAAACAAGCCAGTGGACCTGTCCCCACGGCTTGTTTTCTCAGTTTTATGCAGTTGATGTTTCGTTCCCCACTCGTGCATTGCATTTAAAATGGGCTCTAATTCCTTCCCATATTCTGTAATTGAATACTCTACTTTTGGCGGGACTTGTGGATACACAACTCGATCAATAATATATTCTTCTTCTAATTCTCGTAAATTTTTAGTCAACATTTTTTGTGTAATATTAGGTACGCTACGTTTTAATTCGCTGAATCTCATGGTCCCATTTTTTAATAAATGTAATAAAATAATCGGTTTCCATTTTCCGACGATTATCTCCAGAGCATTTTCTACTTTACATAATTCAGGCTCAATATTCATTGATATCCTCCTTTAGTATCCTTTTGTATACTATACCACCATTAAGTGCGTACTTTCTTATTTGTATCTTATTATCTATAATAGCATTATAGCTAATTTATTGCTAAGTAGTTTTATGGATAATCTGTGAAATAAAACGCTCTACTTAGGCATCCTTAAATCAATTATGAAAGGCGCGATATAAATGGGAATGGAAAAATATCGAATCGAAGAAAGTAAAGGATTAGAATTCGGCTTATATACATTAGGTGATCATTTATTTAATCCTCATTTAGGTGAACGCATTTCGGCTGAGCAACGAATTAAAGAGATTATTGACACAGCTAAATTAGCCGATCAGGCTGGAATAGATTTCTTTAGTGTTGGGGAAAGTCATCAAGAATATTTCACAACGCAGGCACATACTGTTGTGCTAGCAGCTATTGCTCAAGCAACGGAAAAAATAAAAATTGGTAGTTCCTCTACGATTGTTTCTACATCAGACCCCGTGCGGATTTATGAAGATTTTGCAACGATTGATTTGATCTCAGGTGGTCGCGCAGAAATTATTGGTGGACGTGCTTCCCGAGTTGGACTATTTGAACTACTAGGCTATGACCTTCGTGATTATGAAGAGTTATTTGAGGAGAAATTTGAGTTACTACTTCAAATTAATGAGCAGGAAGTGGTGAACTGGGAAGGCGAGTTTCGTGCGCCACTGCGAAATGCTAAAGTATTACCACGTCCAAAAGAGGGTTCTATCCCAATCTGGCGTGCAGTTGGTGGTACGCCAACAAGTGCCATTAAAGCCGGAATACAAGGTGTGCCAATGGCTCTAGCTATGCTTGGTGGACCTGTTTCCCATTTTAAATTATCAATGGATGCTTATCGTGAGACACTAACACAAACAGGTCGTGATCCACTAGATTTCCCAGTTGCCACAACAGGGTTCTTCTATACTGCAGAAACGACGCAGCAGGCATTAAGCGAATATTATCCTCATATTAATGAAGGAATGAAATTAACTAATGGCCGAGGATTCGCTAAACAACTATTTGCCCAAGGAGCTGATAAGCGAAGTGTCATGCTTGTTGGAAGTCCACAGGAAATTATTGAAAAGATTCTCTATCAGCATGAACAATTCGGACATCAACGCTATATGGCACAATTGGAATTCGGCGGCGTTCCGTTTGATAAGGTTATGAAAAATATTGAAATCATCGGTAATGAAATTCTTCCAGCCGTAAAAAAATATACTGCAAAGAAATAGGAGATTGTGACGATGAAAATAATAGGCTTATCTGGTTCCATTGTCGGTTCAAAAACAAGAACGGCAATGAGCCAAGTATCCAAAGAAATTGCAGAAAAATACCCTGAAGTAGAATTTAACTTAATCGACCTAGCAGAATATACTATTCAGTTTAGTGATGGTCGAAATTATTTAGAATATACCGGAGATACTGGATATGTAACCAAGCAAATTATGGAGGCAGATGCGATTATCATTGGAACACCAATATTCCAGGCATCCATACCAGCTACATTAAAAAACATCTTTGATTTACTTCCGGAAAAAGCATTTTGGGATAAGGTCGCTAGTATCATCATTACTGCCGGATCCCCGAAACACTTTTTAATAGCCGAACAACAATTGAAACCAATCCTTTCTTATATGAAAGCACAACTGGTTCAGTCTTATGTTTTTATAGAAGAAAAAGATTTCTATCGAAAAGAAATAATCAATGATGATGTAACATTCCGCATCCAACGCCTAATCGAAGACACAGTAGTATTGACAGAAACCTATACGAGTATTCGTGAAGCAAAAGAAGCGGAATATGATTTTTAAAAGAGCCATGGGGACGGGTCCCTCGGCTCGACCATCCTTTTCTTTCCTTTATAATTTACTTGAAATTTAAAAACAGACCAAATTGCAGCTAGGGAAATTAGTTTTTCCCCTTATCAAAGTGGTCTAATCATTACACCTAAGCCAAAAATATTGATTTTTGGCTTTTTGACTTTTCTATAGGTAATAGTTAATTTAAAACTACTTACTAGTTACTTTCCTCTTGAAAGATAATTCCCCAAAATTACTTCATCACCACCATAGAACCTTTTTATCACTATAAATTGCCATTAAGGAGGTAGTAGTATATGGCCAGAAGACCAAGAAGACAGAGTCAAACTGGAATTTATCATATCATGATGCGGGGCGTAAATCGCCAAACAATATTCGAAGAGGATACTGACAGAGTAAGATTTTTAGAAACATTAAAGAAATATAAAGAACGAATAAACTATCAGATTTTCGCTTATTGTCTAATGGATAATCATGTCCATCTTCTCATGAAAGGTTCAGAGGAAGAACTCTCTCAATCTATAAAGCGTATCAGTTCCAGTTATGTTTATTGGTACAATTTAAAATATGATAGATTTGGTCATCTATTCCAGGGACGTTTTAAGAGTGAACCTGTAAACGATGCTGATTACTTTATGACTGTCTTACGTTATATTCACCAGAATCCCATTAAAGCTGGGCTTGGTAAAGATGTGTTCCAATGTAAATGGACAAGTATTAACGAATATATCATTAAACCAGAATTAGTAGATATTGAATTAGGTCTTAAATTATTTTCTTCTAATCGGAACACAGCCATTGAAAAGTATGTTGATTATATGCAGCAGCATAATGAAGACGAATGCCTCGATGATACAGTCAAGTTAAATTTGAAAGATGAACAGGTACGGGAGTATTTATATGAAATGGGGATACGTAACACAAGTATGTTGCAACAAATGGACAAAGTTACTCGGGATGCGGTGTTAGAAAAGCTCATACAATTAGAGGGAATTTCAATAAGACAAGTGTCTAGGATTACCGGAATATCTAGGAGCGTCTTCGAAAGGATTCAAAGAGCCATGGGGACAGGTTCCTCGGCTTAAAATTTGAAATCGTGCCGAGGAACCTGTCCCCATGGCTCGATTTACAACGGATACAGCAATGGTATTACAATAATCATTACCACAAACATAATCACCTGCAGGGGAACTCCAACTTTAACAAAGTCAAAGAATTTATATCCTCCTGCTGTCATGACTAGTGCATTTGTTGGTGAAGAAAAAGGTGTTAAAAAGGCCATTGCTGATGCTGCTGTTACGACCATGGCAAATGTATACGGATTGGCATCGATGAGTATAGCTGCATTCATAGCGATTGGGGCAAACAATACCGCTGTTGCAGTATTACTTATCACTTGGCCAAACACAATGGTTAGCCAGTAAATCCCTATGAGCACACCAAATGCACCAAAGCTACCAAGTACATCTATAATTCCATTTGAAATAAGTTCCATTCCACCTGTTTTTTCTAGAGCTGTCGCCATAGGTAGCATTGCCGCAATTAATACGATACTTTCAAAATTCATTTCGCTATAAGCATCATCCATATTCCGCAAACAGCCGGTCAGAATCATTAATACTGCACCAATTAAGATAGAAATTACTGCTGGAAAAACCTCAAAAATCATCAGGATAACCATAAGTAACATGATTGCACCTGCAATGGGGGCTTTTCCATTTGCCGACGCCTTACTTGCATACTCTCTTGGTTGTCCAACAACAACGACATCCCCAGTTTCTTTAGATAATAGCTCAATATCATCCCAAGCGCCTTGTACAAGTAATGCATCACCAAATCGGAGAGGATGATTCAACATATCACTTAACACATAATTACCTTTACGGTTAATCCCAACAACATTCAAATTATATTTCTCTCTAAAACCTATACTGGCAATTGTTTTATTAACGAAACTGGAATGAGGCGTTAGTAAAACTTCTACCATTCCAAGCTCTTTCGTAACAAGATAATCTGCCTCTGATTTTTCTTTTACCATCGTCAATCCATTCGCCTTAGCAAATAAATCCACTTTTTCAGCTGATCCTTGAACAAATAAAATATCATTCGCTTGAATAATACTATTTGGCCCTGCCATCTCTTGATACGTAATTGGCAAAATACGCAAACCCTCTTTTGCATGCCTTTCAATTTTCAAAACAAATACTTGATATTGCTTCGGTATTCCTAAATCTGTTAATGGAGAATGCACAATCGCTGAATCACTTTCTACTTTAACCCGAAAAAGATTACCACCTAAATGATAATCCTCCGCTAGCTGCTTTGGTGAAATCTGATATGTATCACCGGAATTACCTCTACTTTTATTATTCGGTATAACTGTTTTTCTTACTAAGAATAAGTAAAAAATCGCGACTATAATTGCAATCACGCCTATAGGGGTAATTTGGAAGAATCCTAATCGTTCAAAACCATAGTCTACTAATGTTTGACTAACAATTAGGTTTGGCGGGGATGCAATTAATGTTAATAATCCCGACAAACTTCCTATATATGCTAATGGAATTAAATACTTCGAAGGACTTTCTTTTATGGAAATAGCAATACTGACAACGACCGGTAACATTAAAGCAACCGTTCCCGTATTACTCATAAATGCACCCACACAGGCAACAATGGTTAATAAGAGGAAAAATAGCTTTCTTTCACTGTCCCCAGACCATGTTAATAATAAATTTCCTGCCATTTGCGCAAGACCTGTCCGTAAAATCCCCGCACCAACCACAAATAACCCCGCTATCATAATAACAACAGAATTAGAAAATCCAGCTAACGCCTCATTTGGCTCTAAAATTCCTGACATAACAAATGCAAGTAGCGCCATAATCGCCACAAGATCAACGCGGATTCGATTAGTGACAAATAGAATAATAGTTAAAAGTAAGATTACAAAAGTTCCTATGAGTTGCAAGAGAAATTCTCCTTTCAAGCTATGGGACAAATCATTTCCGTGGGAACCGTAACCACAAAAGGTCTTCGGTGGTGCGAGTAACCGTAGTCCCTGTCTCAAGTACCTTGGCTCAAGCTTTATTTTGGTTTAATTGAATGCTGATAGACTAGTAGAATCTACTCCAAGAATAACTCTTTTTCAGAGGGATTACCACTGACTACTTTACCATCCTAATCTTGGTATATAGCAAAGCCGAGGGACCTGTCCCCGTGGTATTCTCAAGAAATATGATATTTTCAGTATATTGTCGTATAATGGGGGTAACAACAAGAGATTGGAGACCATTATGTATAAATTAATTGCAATAGATATGGATGGAACACTTTTGAATGACCAGCATGAAGTACCAGAAGATGTAAAAAACACCCTGGCCGAGGCAAAAAGACAAGGAATAAAGATAGTCCTCTGTTCCGGAAGGCCAATTGGTGGTATGCGTAGCTATATTGAGGCACTTAACCTAGATGAAGCTGGCGATTATGCCATCGCCTATAATGGTGCATTTGTACAAGATACACATACTAGTGAAGTAGTAGCTGGATTATCACTTAAATATGATGATTTAGTAAAACTATACGATTTAAGTGTGAAATTGAACACACCAATGCATTTCTTTGATGAAGAAAGGCTTTACTCACCGAATGCCAATATTAGTGAATATACGATTTTAGAATCCTATCTAAATAAAATTCCATTACGTTATCAAGCGGTTAGCGATATATTACCAAATTTATCCATACCCAAAGTTATGTATATTGACCATCCTGATAATCTGGCTCAAACAATCCAGTCACTACCAGATGAATTATATGACAATTACACAATTGTTCGAAGCTCACCATACTTCTTAGAATTTGTACACCCAGAAGTTAGTAAAGGAAATGCTGTGAAAAAGCTAGCAGAAAAACTCGGAATTAAGCAAGAAGAGGTAATGTGTATCGGTGACAACGGTAATGATTTATCCATGATCACCTTTGCAGGATGTGGCGTAGCAATGGGTAATGCCATTCCAGAAGTAAAGGCAGCCGCAGATTTCCAAACACGTTCAAACAATGAAGGCGGAGTAGCTCACGCAATCGAAAAACTCGCCTTAGAACCACTGAAAACAATTAACAAGTAACAGAGCCGCGGGGACAGGTCCCTCGGCTCTTTTCTATTTTAGGTTGCCTATTGGATTTTTCAAAAAAGATTTCTTGTCCTATTTCCCCCAACCTTCTCTAACTTTACTTTATATTATTATTTTAATCCGATGTACCTGTCCCCTTGGCTCTTATCATTACAAAGCCAGTGTACCTGTCCCCCTGGCTTTTGTCCCCCTGGCTTGTTTCACACTTCTGTCATAGTCGTTTGTGTTTTGGTCTGATTGTATTAGATTGTGGTTATATATTTTGATATAATATTAAACGCAAGGGCTATGGCTTTCTGCGTTATTTGTTACTATAACTGATTCAGTTTGTTTTAAATGTGGCTGTAACTGGTTTTGTAACTTATAATTGTGTAGAAATTGAAGATGCTAAGGTTTTTAATTTGAATCTAATATCATCATGTAACATGGTGTTTATGACAAAGGAGAATAACAATGGAAATAATTAGAGTAAAAGATTATGCTGCAATGAGTGAAGCTGCATCCACTTTCTTAATTGAACGAATCAATCGCCTAGATAACCCAAAATTGGGATTAGCTACTGGTTCAACTCCTGAAGGGCTATACAAAAACATTATTGAAAAACATAAACAAGGTGACGTATCATTTAAAAATGTAAAATCATTTAATTTAGATGAATATGTTGGCTTAGAAAAAAATGATCCAAATAGTTATTACTTTTTTATGAAGGATAAATTATTTGACCATGTTGATATTTCATTAGACAATGTTCGCGTTCCAAATGGTGTTGCAGCTGATTTACAACAAGAATGTCAAGATCATGAAGAAGCAATTAAAGCAGCTGGTGGGATTGATGTACAGTTATTAGGTATTGGTGCAAATGGACATATCGGTTTTAATGAACCTGGAACACCGTTTACAAGTAAAACGCAAGTAGTTAATTTAGATGAATCAACTATCCAAGCAAATTCTAGATTCTTTAACACGATTGAAGAAGTTCCAACGCAAGCAATCTCCATGGGAATCGATACAATCATGAATAGCAAGGAAATTTTATTACTTATTTCTGGGGAAAGTAAAGCGGAAGCACTTGCTAAGTTAGTGAGTGGTGAAGTGACCGAAGAGGTTCCAGCATCTGTCTTGAACAATCACCCTAATGTAACAGTAATTGCAGATGAAGCAGCTTTTTCTGTAGTTGATGGAAAATAATCAAAGTTGAATCGAGCGCTCTAGCTAAGGTTAGAGCGCTTTTTTTGTTGTTTTATTGGATGACTAGCTTAATCCTAATCCCCCATTAACAGGAATGATATTACGCTAAATTGGTAAGATAAAGTATGATAAATAGTACATTTCCAGCCAATGCACAAACTAAAGCCAAAACCTTCACCACTACCTAATTAGATTTTGTCAACAACGTTATTGCCAAATCCCGATTAAGATTACATTGCCTATACAGTACAAAATTCCTATGATAAAAGTAAGGAATAATAATTAATTTACTACATTTATGAAAGGGGTTTCATTATGACGGAAGAAAAAAGTTTTCGTGCTAGAACACAGCAATTTGGTAGTTACCTAAGTGGAATGGTAATGCCTAACATTGCTGCATTTATTGCTTGGGGGCTAATTACAGCACTATTTATTCCAGATGGCTGGTGGCCAAACGAAAATATTGCTTCGTTAGTTGACCCAACCATTAAATATTTATTACCACTTTTAATTGCGTTTACAGGTGGACGAATGGTTTATGATTTACGAGGCGGTGTCGTTGGAGCGACTGCAGCAATGGGGGTAATTGTTGGGGCAAATGTTCCAATGTTCTTAGGAGCCATGATTATGGGTCCACTTGCAGGGTACTTGATGAAGAAAATTGATCAAGTATTCCAACACAAAGTTCGTCAAGGTTTTGAAATGCTTTATAACAATTTCTCAGCAGGTATTCTTGCTGCTATTCTGGCAATTTTCGGTTTATGGGGAATTGGACCAGTTGTAGAAGGTCTAACTAGTCTACTTGCAGCAGGTGTTGAAGGAATTGTTGCTGCTGGGTTATTACCATTAGCAAATATTATCGTTGAGCCAGCGAAGATTTTATTCTTAAATAATGCAATTAACCATGGTATTTTAACACCACTAGGGCTAGAGCAAGCAGCAGAAGCTGGAAAGTCAATTCTTTTCCTAGTTGAAGCAAACCCTGGACCAGGATTAGGTATTTTGCTTGCATTTACTTTCTTCGGAAAAGGTGCATCAAGAGCTTCTGCACCAGGTGCGGCAGTTATCCAGTTCTTTGGTGGAATTCACGAAATTTACTTCCCTTATGTTTTAGCTAAACCTGCATTAATTTTAGCAGCGATCGCTGGTGGTGTAAGTGGTGTGTTTACATTCCAAATCTTTAACGCTGGATTAGTTGCAGCATCATCACCAGGTAGTATTATCGCGGTATTAGCTATGACAGAAAAAGGCAGTTACCTTGGTGTAATACTTGGTGTGGCAGTAGCAGCAGTCGTTTCATTCATTGTTTCTGCAATCATCCTAAAGACAAGTAAAGCAGAAGAAGAAGATTTAACCGAAGCAACGGCTAAAATGGAAAAAATGAAAGGTAAGAAAAGCTCTGTAGCAGGAGTTTTAACAAAAGAAACAGAAACTGTTAAGGAACCGGAATCAACAGTGAAAAATAATGAGGACGTTAAGAAAATTATTTTTGCATGTGATGCTGGAATGGGATCAAGTGCAATGGGTGCCTCTCTACTCAAGAATAAATTCAAAAAGTCGGATATTGATATATTTGTAACGAATAAAGCAATCAATGAAATTCCAAATGATGCAGATATCGTTATTACGCATAAGGATTTAACAGATCGGGCAAAAGCGAAGATATCATCAGCCGAGCATATTTCTGTAGAGAACTTCTTAAATAGTCCAAAGTACGATGAATTAGTAGACCGTTTTAATAAATAAAAATAACACTATGGCAAAGGGGGTGAATAATTTTGAAGATTTCAAGTAGGGAACGTGAAATTATCAAGCTACTGTTAAAAGCTGAGACGGATATTACCGTTAATACTATTGCAACGGAGCTCGAGGTCAGTGTCAGAACCATCCATCGAGACTTAAAAGGTATTGAAAAATTGCTTTCAACCTACAATCTAGCATTAATGAAAAAGTCAGGCGTAGGACTTCATATTAATGGGAATGAAGCTGATAAGAAAAAGTTTCATCAGACACTTTCCAATGTAACGGTATTTGACTTTTCACCAGAAGAGCGACGAACCATTATTTTAGCGACACTTCTCGAAATGAATGAACCTTTAAAATTGTTCACCCTTGCTAATGAATTAAAAGTAACAGAAGCAACGATTAGCCTTGATTTAGACCAATTGGAACAGGATTTAGCGATGTTCCACCTCACCTTAACTAGAAAAAGAGGCTACGGTATAGAAATCGTCGGAAATGAAACCAATAAACGAGCAGCATTAAGTGATTTAATTGCGAAGTATATCGACCCATTTGAATTTGTATCGTTAATAAAAAAAAACATCCAAAAAGAATCTACCCATCAGTTAAATACCATTTCCAATCGATTATTAGATTTTATTAATCCGGAAAGATTAAGCATTATTGAGAGTGTTGTAGAGGATGCGCGCGTCGAGTTACCTTATGGACTTGCAGATAGTGCTCATATTGGCCTCGTTGTTCATCTAGCTCTTGCGATTGAAAGATTGCATAAGGGAGAGGCAATTAAATTTGACCAATCCTTTATGCAACAAATTGAAAAAACAAAAGAATTTGCGATTGCAAAAAAGATGTTACAGAAACTAGAGATTAAGCTTAACACCTCTATACCAGAGGATGAAATTGGTTATATAACGATGCATTTAATGGGAGCAAAAGTACGTGTTGATCAGGATTATTTAATAGAGGAATCTAGCATAGATATTGCCTTCCAAGCAAAGTCTTTAATTCAATTTGTAAGCACCGGTGTTAGTGTAGATTTAGCATCTAAATCAGGCCTACTGCATGATTTAGTTGCTCATTTAAAACCAGCAATTTATCGGTTACAACAGAATATGCGAATTGTCAATCCACTAATTAAGAACATTAAAAAGGATTATAATGACTTGTTTCATTTAATTCAGGAAGGTGTTCTGGAAACATTTCCTGATATGGATTTTCCAGAGGATGAAATTGGCTACCTTGTGTTACATTTTGCTTCGGCTTTATTGAGCGATACCAAAGTAGATTTACATGCACTTGTTATTTGCTCCACTGGAATTGGTACAGCAAAAATGCTATCTACAAAACTCATGCAAAAAATACCAGAAATTAACCACGTTGACAATCAATCATTTTTTGATTTGAAGCATTTAGATCTCGATACATATGACCTCATTGTTTCAACTATTCCGCTAAATGATTTTGGACGAAAATATATTCAAACTTCCCCTATGTTGACAAATGATGAAATTCACCAAATAAAGAAACTGGTTAATCAAAAGAAGTTAACATTCCATACGGGAAGGAAGATCGAACCATTTAACCGCGAAAACATGGATAACGGTGATATTATCACAGAGTTAGAAGCATTAAATCACTACTCACAGGCAATATTAAACCTTTTACGATCCCTCCATGTTCAGGAAATAAACGACAAACGGTCACTGGAATCCATCTTATATGAGGCTTCTATGAGATTAGAGATGGAAAAAAAGATCAGTAATAAAAATAATGTTGTTAAAAAGTTGCTAGAGAGGGAAAAGCTAAGTGGATTAGGTATTCCAGGCACATCTGCTGCACTATACCATGCTCGTTCAATAGAGATAAACGAGCCGACACTAAGCATTTATAAATTGGTACATCCATTACATGTTCCGGGAATGGATAATGAAAAAATGGCGATTTCGACTATTTTATTAATGCTTGCTCCGGAAAAAGTACAGCAAGAGGTGCTAGAAGTTTTTAGTTTCCTTAGTAGCCTATTGGTTCAGGATGAGAAAAGCATTCAATTATTTTCAACTGGTGAAAAAGAAAAAGTGAAAGACTATTTATCCGTACAATTTCGGAAATTTTTATTAGAAAAAAAACTATTATAAGAGGAGTGCATCAGGAAATGGCAAACGAAATTTTAAGTGTAACTAACATTAAGTTAAATCAAGCATTTAGTAATAAGGAAGAGGCGATTCGCTTTACCGGTAAGATTCTTGTAGATAACGGCCATGTAGAAGCGGGCTATATTGAAAAGATGCTAGAAAGAGAACAATTAACATCCACCTTTATGGGAAATAACGTTGCTATTCCCCATGGTACAGAGGACGCAAGGGATCTTGTTCAAAAAACAGGTCTATCCGTTGTTACTGTACCTTCTGGTGTTGACTTTGGTGATGGAAACGTAGTTAAAGTATTAATCGGTATTGCTGGAAAGGGTGACGATCACTTAGAAATACTATCCAATATCGCCATCGTATTATCTGAAGAAGAAAATATCGAAAAGATCGTTAACGCAAGCACAGAAGAAGAAATCATCAGCATTTTCGAAGAGGTGAACTAAATGTTAGCAGTCCACTTTGGCGCAGGTAATATTGGTAGAGGCTTCATCGGCCTTTTATTAACACAAGCAAACTACGAAACAATTTTTGTCGATGTAAATGCAGCTATTGTCGACGAAATCAATAAGCGCGGGGAATACAAGGTTGTACTTGCCGAGGAAAAAAGCGAGACAGTTATGGTAAAAAATGTATCGGCAATTAATAGTATCGCGGACCCAGAGAAAGTGGTCGAAGCAATTTCTAAAGCGGATATAATAACAACCGCGGTTGGCCCGAATATTCTAACTATCATTTCGGAACTTATTGCTAAAGGATTAAGTGAACGAGCGAAAATCAATAAGCAAGCCTTAAACCTGATTGCATGTGAAAACATGGTCGGTGGAAGTTCATTATTAAAGGAAAAAGTTTATAGCCATATTTCGGATGATAAGCATGAATTATTTGATGAATTATATGGTTTCCCGAACGCTGCTGTTGACCGAATTGTTCCGAATCAGGTAAATGAAGATCCGTTAGAAGTATCTGTTGAACCTTATTATGAATGGGTTGTGGAAGAGTCGACATTTATAGGGTCTGTACCACAGATTGACGGAGTAACTTATGTTCAAGACTTAAAGCCTTATATCGAGCGAAAATTATTTACCGTGAACACCGGACATGCAGTACCTGCTTACGTAGGTAACCAGCTAGGATACAATACCATTTATGAAGCCATGCATGATGAGCAAGTACAAGAAATTATTAAAGGGGCTTTAGCTGAGTCTGGTGAAGCAGTCATCCAAACATATGGATTTGACCCGGAGGAACATCAAGCATACATCGAAAAAATTATTAGCCGCTTCAAAAATCCATATATATCAGACGAAGTAACAAGAGTTGCCCGCGGACCAATTCGTAAACTTGGTGCCAATGATCGTCTAATTCGTCCAGCAAGCATGTATATGGAAGTAACAGGCGGAAAAGAACCCGTTTATTTAGCTAAAACAATAGCAGCAGCCCTTAAATTTGAAAACGAAAAAGATGAAGAAGCAGTAAAGCTGCAAAAAATGATCACCGAACAAGGCATAGAAACCACCCTTCAAGAAATATCAGGATTAGAAGCAGAACACCCATTAGTAAAAGTGATATTGAAGGAGATTTAAGGCCATGGGGACAGGTTCCTCGGCCTTATTCTATGTGGGCCATGGGGACGTGGGCCATGGGGACGGGTTCCTCGGCTTTATTTAGTGAGCAAAGGGCCATGGAACAGTTTCTTCCGCCCATCTACTTAAATCGCGCAACGGAGACTACATGTCGGAGATCACATCTCTGCTGCGCAAAATATAACAAAGCACTTGCGAGAATAGATATTAGTGGCGTGACTTTAACCGGATACCACGCGCACGACCATAAACTATTCAAGTTAACCTAAAAGTCAACTTTCAGCTACAGTTCAAACAAACTATAACAATAACAAAAAGGTATTTAGTCCAATTATCTTATTGAACTAAATACCTTTTATCAATTTACAAGCGATTTAGTATCCCGGATATCAAGCCAGTGAACCTGTCCCCATGGCTTTATTCAATATTGGTCAATACTATTTCTTGTTCGTTTGTTGTGGCGGTATATTTCCAAACGTAGTCATTTGTTTCTTCTTCGCCGCTTTCATATTTAATTTTAATCTGTTCGCTTGTCGTAACAATCCAGTTATCTCCGTCTTCTGCAATGTCGGTAACTGAAACGCTGATAACTTCTTGTGTTACACCGTTCTCATTTAAACGTGTTACCAAATCTTTTTGCATATCCTCTAAAGCACTTCCAGCTTTAATATAAGGTTGAACCTTTTCATAGTTATTCGAATTAATTGCTTCTACCAATTGGTAAACATATTCTTCCACTGTTTGGCTAATAGCATCCTCACTAGCTACATCTTCCTTTGACACAGGAGCCACATTGGATTCTTGAAGTTCCTTAGAACCATCCAACGTTATTGTAGCTTCAAAATCATCACTATACCAAATTTCTTCGCATCCATTAATAAGCCAAGTATCGTTTTCCTTATCATAGGACAAATCTATATAGCAATGATCAATTCTTTCTTCTGTTTCCGCTTCATCACCAGCATCATACAAGGCAGCAGTAAAATAAAACTTCGCAGGTACAGCAGCACTTGTTTCATCATTAAAATAAAAACTAGTAAAGTCAATTTCTACTGAATCGAATTGTCCTGTAAACAATTCTTCATAGTCACGATAATAATCAAAGTTTGATGTGAAAACATCTGCCAACCGATCAGTTACATTCGTAAATAGTTTCACATCTAAGGCAGCATGTGCCTTTACATAATCTTCACCATATAACAAAACGGAATCTGAAATTGCAGTAGTCAGTTCCTCCGGCAGTGAATTAACTTCAATTGTGTAATATGATTCTTCGAGTTTAATAGCTTCGGAATTAATGGTTCCCCATTCCGTTTCAATCACGGGTTTTATTTCTGTTTTCCCATCTAGACTAACAGGACCAAATTCTTCAATATATAAGTACTCGTCGAAAGCCACCTGTTCACCGTTAACCTCTACATATGCTTGGGTAATCGGTATATTCGTATAATTATCCAGTTGCAGTGAAACATAATCCGCTTCTAAGTAAATATCATAGTACGAATAACCACCAACAAGGGACATCTTTTCTTTGTTATCAACTTCTGTGTAATCCCCTTTGAAACTACTTTCTACATCATAAACACCTGGAGCAAGCGGGCCATAGACAGCCATTAACCCATCTGCTTCTTTTGACTTGAATGCTTTACCATTAAAAGCAACATCAACACCTTCAAATGGTAAGTAAAATTCAACATATTGTGGTTCTAATACGATACGATGACGATCAAATATCCCTAACCATTTTCCATCCTGTTCTACGTTGATAAGGGAATTATTTTCATAAAAATCCTTCATCGTTTTAAAATCTAAATCTATGTATTCATAATCCTCATTATCTAGTAAAACAACAGCCTTAGCTTCTTCATCTGAGATAGTTTTGCCTTCAACGGTCGCAAGTTTTTGAACCTTTTCATAATCATCTTCTGCTAAAGCATCGACAAATCTTTCCATTGTTTTTTCTGGAGACGCATAGGACTTACCCCATGCTAAGAAACCTATTGCCAACACAATAAATGCTGCCCCTATACTATAAATCAGTTTTTGCTTCTTTGTTAGCTTTTTTCTTTCTTTTGGAACGACCGCTGACTCATTTTGAGTAGCTGGTGCTGATGGACTTGCCTGCTCTAATGATGCACCACAATGCTTACAAAACTTTTGTGACGATGATGCAAGCTCCCCTCCACACTCTTTACAATACTTTACCATTCTCTATTCCCTCACTTTGTGCAAAATAAATTATATAATTTGTAATATTTCTTCCAAATTATAATGCAATACCATATATTTGTTAAGCCTTTATACCTAGAAAAATTCTCCATTATATCTATTTTCCTAAATATTTTCATGAATTTAAGCACTAATACCTAATAACCTATTTCAAAAAGTGCAATTATTGTCTATAATTGTCAGTGAGAGAAACGGGATTTAATTTTAAATAACAAAAGGAGGGTTGGAAGGTATTTATAACGATTTATGGGTTTTTACATAATATTAAAGTCTTTATAACTATTTCATATCGTTTAACTCATAAATCCAATCCTAGAAAAACCCACACGGAATCGCTTACCCTTTAGCGAATGTGTTAGTTTTTCTTATCCTGAGGGGAAAACTTTATATTTTCCTATTTAACAATTAAATCCGAAAATAATTATACGAGGAGAGTTAACATGTTAACTTGTTCAAACTGTGGTACAAAACAGAATTCTGGAAAGTTCTGTGAGGAATGTGGTGGCCCGTTAGAAATGGAACAAACAGCTGTAACTGCAGATACAACTGTTCCAGTAAATCCACCAAGCGAAGGTGCACAACAAAGTGCAGCAACATCTACATCTGCTGTTAACGCAGAGCAAGGCACTAAGCAAACACAAGAAACAGTAGAAGCTATTAAAGGAGGATTATCTAATTATTGGTCTTATCTACTAGAATTAGTGAAAAATCCTACAACTGCTTTCCAAACAGGTACTAATAACTTTGTGAATGGACTAGTAACATTAATCTTATTTGCTGTTACATACTCAATAAGCCTTTATTGGTTAGCTAATTCATTTTTCAAAAAAACATTCGGTGGATTTATGGAAGAATCACTTCCTTTCTTTGAAATAAATTCTAGATTAGTATTCGGTATTATAATCATTCTAGCAATCACACTTGGAAGTGTTATTGCGATTACAAAACTTGCAAAACACACGGATGGATTCAAAACAATTTTAGCCCAATTTGGTAGTCTAGTTGCTCCACTACTAGCTTTAAATTTAATTGCTATCATCGGTGGTTTATCATCATCTATTGCATTAACAATGATTCCTTTAGTTATTTCCAATATACTTGCATTTGTAATTATTCCAGTACTATACGTCTATGAAAAATCATCCCAAGTGAATAACAAAGGACAAAAAGTATATCATAGCTTCCTAGTACTAATCATGATCACAGTAATAACCTATATACTAGGAAACTCTATCCTATCAAACACATTCGAAGAACTAGAAGACATACTATATTACTTATAAGGCCATGGGGACAATCCTCGGCCTGATTAACAATAAGGCCATGGGGACAGGTTCCTCGGCCTAATTTCACTTTAGACTTTAGGGCCGTGGGACAAGTAATCGCAGTCCTAGGTTCCTTAATTTAACATAGGAATGGACATAAGATTTTTCCAAGCACGTTCCGAACAACTCAGCTTATGGCGTTTATAACCATAAGCCATAAGCTGAGCATAGTTCGAAATAAACCTTTTACTTATGCTCCATTCCTTATTTTTTAATCTTCTTCCATTCTTATTCCTATTAATTAGTAGAATTGGATTTCCCATTCCATTCCCAATTCCATAATTCTACTTCTCCCTACCTGAAAATCCCCGAACAAATTAGCAATACTTCTCCAGATGTTATAAGGCCCTGGCATATTTTTTTATAAACTTTATTTAAAATATTTCACATCTGTCCCCCACATTACTATTCTAATATTTACATGTTTGATTTGTTAAAATGTGACAGTACGTTGATAAAATTATTAAAATAAAATTCGTTAATTAATGAATTTCGCAGCAAATAAACTGCGACAGTATTCTTTATATCCCTTCAATTCAGGTATTGGACCACCCTTTTCCATCCCAAGCAAAAAAATATATATTCTAACGAAAATCAAGCCAATGTACCTGTCCCCATGGCTCTAAAAAATGGTTAACTTTTCAATCCTTGGGGAAATTAGACGTAGAAGGGGTTTTAATTTTTGTTGTTGATTTTCTTGTTCACAATAATGTCATTCTAAAGTTGCGATTTTGCCATAAATAATTAACAATCAAGTAGGGTAAAAGGGTATACTTTGACTATGTGTACCTTTTAACAAACTCTACTCCAAACGAACACTTATCAATTCTTCCATTGATACACTTGATACATAAATGAACTTTAATTAAATGGTATGTTACTACCATGATTAGTTTTAGAGGAGGACTATTCACATTGTTATTTAACGATCCGGTATTTGCCAGTAGATTATTAACTCTCCTAACCCTATCTTTTCACATTATCTATGCAACGATTGGGGTTGGGGTTCCACTGATGATTATGATCGCACAGTGGATTGGAATTAAGAAAAATGATATGCATTATATTTTAATGGCAAGACGATGGGCAAAAGGTTTTGTTGTGACAGTTGCCGTTGGTGTTGTGACCGGTACGATTATTGGGTTACAGCTTTCCTTATTATGGCCACAGTTTATGGAGCTTGCCGGCAATATTATTGCTCTGCCATTATTTATGGAAGTTTTCGCCTTCTTCTTTGAAGCTATTTTCTTAGGAATTTATCTATATACATGGGACCGCTTTGAAAATCCTAAAAAGCATTTACTATTATTGATTCCAGTAGCACTTGGTGCAGGGATGTCCGCTTTCTTTATTACGATTGTAAATTCCTTCATGAATACACCAGCTGGATTCGATATAGTAAACGGGCAACTTGCAAATGCCAATCCAATTGCAGCAATGTTCACCGCAGCAATGCCGACAAAGGTGTCACATGTTCTTGCGACTGCCTATATGACTGTGGCATTTATGCTTGCAGCAATTGCAGCCTATAAATTAATTAAAGGTTCCAATCATGCCTACCATAAAAAGGCATTGTATATGGCAATGAGGATTGGACTAGTCTTTGCTATCGCTACTGCCATTATTGGTGACTTCTCTGGAAAATTCCTAGCCGAATATCAACCCGAAAAATTAGCTGCAGCTGAATGGCATTTTGAGACTGAAGAAGGTGCACCACTACTTCTGTATGGGGTATTGGATGAAAATCAAGAAATAAAATATGAAATTCGCATACCATATGCACTTAGTATTCTCGCACATGGAGATCCATTTTCAGAAGTTGTCGGTCTAGACCAGTTTTTGAAAGAGGAACAGCCTCCCCTCGTTGTCCATTATTTCTTTGATTTAATGGTAACCATCGGGATGTTTATGATTTTTCTAGCGTTAATTTATTGGATTGGTATGAAACGAGCATGGTCCTTTGTCCAGTCAACTTGGTACCGATGGTTAATCGTACTTGGTGGACCATTATCTTTCTTAGCAATTGAATCTGGGTGGTGGCTTGCTGAGGTCGGACGTCAACCTTGGATTTTACGGGGTATTATGACCGTCGATCAAGCAGCAACAACAAGTGACTATGTTGGACACATGTTTATCCTTTTTGCTGGTCTTTACATTGTTCTTGGAGTTGGAACAGTTGTCGTACTCACACGAATTTTCAGGAATAATCCCTTAGAGAAGGATTTGGAAAAAATGCAAGGTGGTGATCCTTCATGAGTTTAGAAATTCTTGGTATCGTTGTTCTTTGGTTATTCTTGTTCGGATATGTCATTGTTGGGTCGATTGATTACGGGGCAGGTTTCTTTAATGCCCACAGCATTATCACAGGAAAGCAACATATTTTGTCAAGGATTATACAGCGTTACCTCTCCCCTGTTTGGGAAGTTACAAATGTATTTTTTGTTTTCTTTTTCGTTGGAATGGTAGGGTTCTTCCCTCAATCTGCTTATTACTTTGGTACGATACTACTCCTTCCAGGAAGTATCGCCTTAATCTTACTATCCATTCGTGGTTCCTATTATGCATTTGAAGCATATGGAACAAAAGGTCACAAAGGATATGCGTTTATGTACGGGGCATCCGGGTTATTGATTCCAGCCTCTTTATCCATTGTTTTAACGATTTCAGAAGGTGGATTTGTCTCTATCGTTGATGGGAATCCTGTACTTGACTATCAAGCACTATTCTTAAGCCCATTAACCTGGTCAATTGTAGTTCTTAGCATCGCAGCTGTACTTTACATTTCTGCTGTATTTCTCACTTGGTATGCTCATAAAACCGGTGATGTAACGGCAACTAATTTAATGCGTAAGTATGCAATCGGATGGTCAATACCACTTATCATCGCGGCAAGTGGCATTATTATCGAATTGCGTTTCCATAATGAAGAACATTTTTCTAGAATCATCGACTTATGGTGGATGTTTGGATTATCCTCCTTATTATGGGTTGGAACCGTATGGCTTCTATGGAAAAAGAGGAATTATGGAGTTGCATTCATTTTCCTTGTAGGACAATTCGCGCTTGCATTCTTTGCTTATGGCATTTCCCATTATCCATATTTGCTCTATCCACATTTGACAATATATGAAGGATTTACCAATACGGCCATGGCAATATCTCTTGTCTTCGTATTTATACTGGGAATGGCACTCCTTATTCCTTCATTATATTTATTAATGAAACTATTTCTATTCGATAAAAATTATGTACAGGGAACAAAAAACAAAAAGGAGTGATCCATTTGTTCAACGACTTTCTAATCTTTGTTGCCCCCTTTCTCATCATAATCATTGCAATTGTTCTCGCATTCTATGTAGCGGGAAAAGATGATTTAGTAAATCGGGAGGAATAAATATACACTTAAGAGTCAGGAGCGTTTATTTAGAGTCCTTATAGAGTATTTAGTCTGTTTACGTGATGATTGTTGCCGTTTTTATCTACACAAGATCCACTTATGGTTCTTTGGGATGCTCTGGTATTAAAAAATAAGGACCACTAACACAATAAGGCAGTCTAATGGACATTTATCCATTAAACTGCCTTTCTTTTGCTTCATTTGCCTAGGTAAATTATTTTCAAACAAATTTACTTGCCATCTACCAAAACAAACTCTGCTCAATTTCCTTCATTCGATAAAAATAACCTTGCTTATCCATTAACTCATCAAAGGTTCCAGACTCAATAATCGAACCCTGCTCCATCACAATGATCTGATCCATCTTTTCTAGTCCTGTTAAACGATGACTTATAAGAACAACGGTATCCTCTTTTGCAATCTTAAATAGACTTTCATACAACTGTGACTCTGTAATCGAATCCAAAGAAGATGTTGGTTCATCTAATAGCCAAAGTGGAGCCTTTCTTAATATAGACCGAGCGATTGCCAACCGCTGCTTTTCTCCACCTGAAAGATTTTCCCCTTTTTCAAGTACGGGAGTATCCAGACTAAGATGGTCAAGTTGTACGATTCGAAGAGTCTCTTCCATCTCTTCATTGCTCAGCCCATCCTTCGCTAATTCCAAGTTTTCACGAACTGTTCCAAAGAAAAAGTGATTAGATTGTAAAACAACATTTGCATTTTCCCAAATACTTTCCTGTGATAACCCTGAGAGTAATTGGTTGTTCCATCGTATATCTCCATCACTGACATCGTACATTTTCAACAACAATTGCAAGATAGTAGATTTACCCGAACCACTTGGTCCAACAATTGCCGTTTTGGATCCTACAGCCAGACAAAAAGAAAGATTGTTCAACGTAGGACGTGTCTCATCTGGAAAAGTAAAACTCACATGTTCGATTTCGATAGCAGGTGGAATCCCTTTCTCGACCATTCCTGTTTCTTGTCGACACACCTCGGATTGTTCAGCTTTAACGACCGTCTCCAATCGGCTAACAGCTTGTCTACTATCCTGAAGATGACTAGGATATGCCGCCATGGCCGTTGTGTTTTCAAATACAGTAAGGGATACCATCACAAGCATAGCAAGGAAAATGCCATCTAACTGGCCCATTGTAACCAAATAAGCTCCTACAGCCAACACCGTTACAGAAATAAACAGGGATACAAACGTATTGACTGACTCGTGGAACAAGCGTTGGACATTTTCCCGCTCCTGCTCTGCCAAATAATAATCCGATGACTCAAGCAAATCCTGTTCTTTTTTGTTTACTTGCTGATAAATTTTCAAATCTCGATAACCATATAAAAACTCGGTAACATCTGTCGATAATCTTCCTCTGCTCTCCCTAACCATTCGATCCACTTTTCGTTGCTTTAATCCAAAAAAGGCCGGAACAATAAATGTCGTTAAGAGCAACCCAATAAAGATAATCACTGCCACTTCCAAGGAAAAGAAAGTTGTGAAGAATATCGTAGCAAGAAAGACAAGAACAATGACTATCAGCGGGTAAAAAACGCGCAGGAAGTAATTTTGTAATGTCTCCACATCACCAACAATTCTCGAAAGCAAATCGCCACTTCGGTATTGTTGAAAAATACGTGGTGCACGGGCTTCCAATTTTTCATAAAAGGAAACACGTAGATTGCTTAGCATCGTAAACGTTCCACGATGGGAAAAATAGCGCTCACCATATCTGCTTAACGCCGAAATAATTCCAAGCATTTTTACGATGGCTACGATGATCATTAACGTATAAATTGGCGGTACAAGCGCAGCCTGTGAGATTAAATATCCACTGGAGGAAAAAAGACCAACAGCCGTTATCCCGGCGATAAATCCACAAATAATAGAAAGAAGGATATCTTTCTTTTCCTTTAGCATAATAAGGATTATTGTTTTCATACCTTTCATTATGCCGTCCCTCCTTGCTGAATATTCACCATACGCTGATATACATCGCTTGATTGTAATAAATCGACATGCGTCCCGGATGCAATAAGTTTCCCATTATGTAGTAAAAGAATTTTATCCGCATTTTTAATGGTGTATAGTCTATGTGCAACAGTGATAATGGTAGCATTTTTCCCCAATTCTCGAATGGAGGCTTGGAGTATTTGCTCTGTTTTCAAATCAAGCCCAGTCGTTGGCTCATCGAATAGGATAATAGATGGTTGTTTTAGAAAAGCCCGTGCAATAGCTATCCGCTGCTTTTCTCCACCAGATAATCCTCTACCCGCTTCTCCAATTGGTGTATCATACCCATTATTAAGGGATTCAATTAAGGAATGGATACCAGCTCTTTCAGCCGCTTCCATAATTTCTGCACGGGATGCTCTTCTCATTGAACCTATTGCAATATTATCAGCAATCGTGCCTGAGAACAGGTATGGATCTTGTGAAATATAACTTAAGGAGTCAAACCACGATTTCTCACTCCGTTGTTCCTGTGGTTTTCCATTGATGTTCAGTTCACCTTCTGTAATGGGAACAAGTCCTGCTATCATATTCAGTAGCGTTGATTTTCCCGATCCTGTTTTCCCTATAATCGCGACCTGCTCATACGGATGAATTTCCACATGAACATCATTGATGGAAAATTCGCCTTTCCCATAACTAAATCCAGCACCAATAAGTTCCAATACTGGCGGCTGATTCAGAGTCAAGTTCTCTTTCCCCCACTTCACTCCCTGATCCATTTCAGACAATTCATCTTCCAGTTTCTTTGCAGCCCCCATACTAGCTCTTCCCGTATGAAAGGCACTACCTAGATCCTTTAACTTCGAATAAAATTCTGGGGCTAGAACTAACATTAAGAAACCAGTGTAAAACGTGATGTCTTGGAAAATAATCATTCGTACGGCAACTTCTAATGCAACGAGGCCAATACTTAGCATCGAAATAAATTCAAGTGCAAGTGAATTGGAGAAGGCTACCTTCAGAACTTCCATCGTAGCATCCCGGAAATCCAAGCTACTCTTTTTAATTCTTTCCTTTTGCTGCTTCGAGCGCCCGAATAATTTAAGTGTCGTCAGCCCTTGTAAAGTATCTAAAAACGTTCCTGAAAAAGTAGCCATCTTATCAAGCTGTTCTTCCGATTTATCTTTCGTGTTAAATCCAATAATCATCATAAAGATTGGGATAAAAGGTGCCGTAACTAAAATAATAATACCCGTCGTCCAATGCTCCATAAATATAACAAAAAGAAGCATAATAGGGATGATCGAAGACTGAATGATTTGTGGAATATAGCTACTGAAATAGCTATCCAGTTCATCCACCGTGTCCATCATCACACTAACCTTTTGACCAGATTGCCCATGCAATGAAGTCTGCAATGGACTATTCGAAAATTTATTTAAAAGTGATTGCCTTAATTTTCCTTTAACGATTGCAGCCATTTTAATCCCCGTTCTCCCACTCCAAAAAGTGAAGAACGTTCTAGCAAGAAGAACAGCCAAAAGTCCGAGAATCAAAGGGATAACTTCCCCAAAGCTGTCTTCTTTTAAAAATACTCGGTCCACAATCATCACAAATAAATAGCCCTGTGCAATCACCGCGAAACCTGTTACTATAGCAACTATAATTAGAATAACTAATTTACGCTTCTGTTCCATCATCAAATCCTTAAGCCTATTCAATGCACGAGCCCCCTACAGGAAAATTGTTTTGTGAGTCTCTTCACATTAGTATACATGATTTAGATAACGGAATAAAACCCAAGGCCCACCCTTAACACAAAAGTCATAATTGCTCCATGGGGTCAAATCTTTTCGATGGGGCGAGTAACCGCAGCCCCAGGTTCCTTGGCCTGATTTAAAAGCTAACTTAGAATCAAATGGATATATTCTTATATGGCCTATCCATACCTAATTTCCCCAAAATAAAACCCTTATTAAATAACAATTCTCGTATCATTTAATAATGGGTTTTCTATTTTTGTGTTATATGTTTTACCATATTCCTATTGACTAACTTCATTAACGAGCTACGTAAATTACTTTTCACTCTCCTATTCATTAATTGTACATTAAGTTTCCAAAGCCGAAGAAAACTGTCCTGTGACACTAAATCTGATATCTTGGGTCATTTGGCTTTGGGGGAATACTTATTATTTGACTCTTGTAAATTGCTTCGATTTCATTGGATTTCAGTAAGTGTATTATATCTTTTCCTTTTAATTTCATTGCGACACCATTATATGCTTCTTTGTACCGATTCAAAATGATATATTCAATTTGGTTTTTGTCCAGGTATGTCACTACATCTTGTTGAAATTGATGATGACTTTCCTCCACCAATTGTCTTGCCTCTTCCATTGTCAGATACGGCATTAGCTTGACTTGAATTACTGCTGGCTTTGTTTTAAATTGAACAATAATTTGTACGTTTTCTTCACTATCAAGATCTATTTTAGGATCTATAAATATAGGTGAATTCATCCTAATTTCCTTTCCATTTTGAAAACCTTTTATTTACCATACGTTCATATTTATTGCAGTAATTGCTCCAATATGTATAAAAATCATTTCTTCCTGCTATTCATCACCTACTGGGAAGGACATGATAGCATTATCATGTCCTCCAATCCCCATCCGTTTATTCATTTTCATGTTGTGTATGCGTTTCATCGTCACTATCGTTATTTCGGTACCCAGTTTCCATCGCATCCTCTTCTTCTAATTCTAGTAATTCCTCGTTACTTTCACAATTTATTGGAATTTCTATCATCTCTTCAATATAATGATTAAAAACTGACAATGGAATTTGAATCTCATTTACTAGCCCAGAATTCGGTGTTGTAATTACTTCAGATAAAGTTTCACCGGGTAATAAATAATGACGGATTTCCTGCAACTGAAT
The DNA here is from genome assembly GCF_000482485.1 of Paucisalibacillus globulus DSM 18846. Classification (GTDB taxonomy): domain Bacteria; phylum Bacillota; class Bacilli; order Bacillales; family Amphibacillaceae; genus Ornithinibacillus; species Ornithinibacillus globulus. Next base: position 47,273 of record NZ_AXVK01000028.1, read on the forward strand.
TGGTAATTCTATTTCATAGAGGTTCGTAATAGTAACTTTGACTTGAGCTTGTCCATTCTCACATGAAACTTGTGTCGAGGAAACGGAAATAAGATCCTCAGTAACAGCATTAACCAAACTGCCTTTTGCTTCTGTTTCACTAACAAACCATGCAGCAGTTCCTGTTTTGGCGAGAAAAGATAAAAGGTAGCACAACACCAAAACAAGTAACACAAACAGCATCCCTTTTCCCTTTACCACCTACTCACCCACTTGTCATTCTTAGTACTCTGCACCATTATCCGTTTGTTTTGCATTTATCTTTAAGCCTGCATTATATTTAGCACCTTGGTATTCGTTCCCGGCGCTCTCATCCAATTTAATTCCAACCATGATATCAATATATTGTCCTTCTTCCAATTGCCAGAAAGAATCATCGTCTCCCTCACCAAGCAAGATTTCCCCAGAATCTGCTACTGCTTCTGACATAACCTTTCCAATAACCTCCACTCCTTTTGGGAGGTTTGCCGTTGAAACAGAGCGCTCATTAGTCGTTCCATTAAATAGGTTTTCAAGAGCAATCTTTGCATCCTCATAAACATCCTGCCCCGGAGTAACTGTATACTTCATTGCCATGTATCCGATATCATATTTTTCAAGGGAAGCTTTGTCTACCGAATGGCTGTAAGTTGCCTTTAAAATAGTGTCCATATCACCGGTATTAGAGATGCTAACCCAATTTCCATATTGAAGCTGTGATGGTGCAAATTTCACACCAGAAAATAGTGTTTCTTCGATATCTGCACCATTATTAATTTCTAACGTACCATTATCCATATTTCCTTGTGCATTTATTTCTGATGTAAACCAGGAGTACGTTCCCACACTAGCTGTTGCTATAATCACTCCTGCAATAGCTGTTCCTAACAAAAAGTTCTTCGTCTTCTTCATCCTAAATTCCTCCCTTATTTTATGAACTAGACTTTCTTGTATGGTATGTGTTTCTTGATTGTTCCCATAACGTCAAACCAAAATAACCAATTAGTGGTACCACAATAAATAGGATAACTCCGATTGGACTTCCGATAAATTTTGCTATGTGCCCACCATTATTAATAAGAAATACCTTTTTCCCCATTAATTGTTCAGAAGAAACAACTTGTTCATCATTCACATTATTGTTATCCCCTTTCGTTACAAATCCAGAATTCCCATCTTGCTGGACAACTTTCACTACCCGGTGAGTAACAAATTTACCATTGCCTTCGTGGAATGTAATAACATCGCCTTCTTTGATAGATGAGGCAACAACTTTTTTAATAATAATCAAATCACCTGTTTCGAAGCTTGGATTCATACTATTCGATAGTACTGTTAATGGCTGATAACCAAAAATGGATGGAGGTGTATCTGAATTCAATTTTAATTGGATGACAAGGAATATAATAACTAGGAATAATACGATGAATAAAACACGGAAAGTATATGCTAGAGCCTTTTTTAGAATAACCATTCCTCATCCCTCCACTTGTATCAAGATTGGAAATTCGTACACATCTGACATGTGCACGAATTTTCCTACATTAATCATGTAATGGCTCAAGACCCAATGCCTGTAAAAAATCATCTAATCCTTTTTCCCCTAACTTTTCCATCGGACGTTTAGTTATACTCGGTCCAACTTCTAGGAAATTTGTTTCAATAAAGCGGATATCTGTTTCATCCACTATGCCGTCTTTATTAAGATCTGTATGAACGTCATTTTTTCCATACTTAGCAACAACACGCATGACATCCAAAATATCAATGACTCCATCGCCGTTTATATCACCAGCTTTGTTCATTGGTGGTCGTATCCGTAACATTTCACCAAAAATTTCTCCATCCTCTTCTTTCCCAACCTTTGTTTTAACCGTACTAGTTAAATGGCCAGGAATTTCAAAGAATATCTCATATTCCTCTTGTGTGACAGGTAATCCTTTAATTTCAAATTGTGCAAAATCATCAAAAGTACCTTGGTATGTTTTTCCATCTGGTCCTTTTGCATAAACTTTCATCCCGAATCCCTCATAATCTGTTCGAATAGGAAAACCATCTGGATGCATAAAAGCTTCCGCAGCAAAAGTTCCATTCACTACCGAATGTTTCGATATAAAGTGGTACTTATCATGTGCAAACACTGGGATGTTGTTCTCTGACTCGTCACCCGACTGTTGATAAGTAAATTGTTCAATCGCATCGAAACGTAACTGAGCCTTGTCCCCATAATACGTATCACTAATTACTTCAAATGTAACATCGACAAATGGAATATCTCCACTAAATCCGGTCGTCTCCTCTTCATTTATTGAAGCACCAACATGTACTACTTTTGTCCAAATGTCCTCTTCAAATGTAGGCTCATGAAGTGTAACATTTAAGTTACTTTCTTCCGCAAAATCAACAAATTCTTCATTTAACTGTACATCTTTAAATTGATAGATTGCCTTATCGTATCCTAAGTCAAATTCTCCTGATATAAGATCCTCCACATTATTCAAATTCAACGTAAATGTGAGACTATCTCCTAATTTGACTTCTTCTTCTTCATAAGTGGCTTCCCCATAGGCTGTTCCCTTTTTAATAAATGTATATTGGATTCGTTCTCCAACATTGGTTGCTAAATCAATTGGATCTAGCCCTAAATTTAATGGTTCATTTTCAATTTCCTCCGGTAGGACACCAAACTTCATTTCTCCATCTGCCGAAACTGGTAACAAACCAGGAAAAGGTGAATTTTGGTAATAAGCTACGATATTCGCAGATTGATCGTATTCTACCCCATTTTCATTTAAGACATCGATGGTTGAATCATAAACATTGGTGTGAACCCACAATGCATGGTACCCATCTTCGTCTGTATACATCGATTCATCCACTTCGATAATACCAGGCTCAATATCATTAAAGGTTATTTCCGCTGGTGTGTTATCTACAACAACGAATTGTTGAACCGTATAGTTGTTTCCATCTTTGTCAGTTCCAATCATCTTAAGATTAAAGTTGCCTTCAGGAAGTTTGGTTACTTCTTCACTAATTGGATTGACTGGGTCACCAGTAAACAGATTCACATTTCCCATAAATGCTTGGATAACATACATACTTCTATCCGGAATTATGCTGGTTGCATTCATCGACCCCACGTATCCAATCGGTTCATCCGTTTCGCTATCGGTTACAATAACATCTATCGTTTCCATTGGACTTTTAACTCTGAATTCCATGCCTATAAACGGTATTAAGAATGAATGAAATGTCCATTCATTTGGTACAGCATGTCTATCTAGATTCATAAAATCTATTCCCTTTTCCGTCACACGGATTGCAAAAGGAATTTGATAGGTTTCTTCTGGGTTATGTTCATTAATTACTCGAAGATAACCTTCATAGTATCCTTGTTCCGCATCACTAGGAACAGTCAACTTCGGCTCCAAATCAACGTTTTGCTCAGCTGGCAATGTCAACTGTTGTTCCACATTCAGTTCTACACCATTTTCCGATGCATCTTGGCGATTATCTTTTGCTTGCAAAAATGCAACATCGAGTTGATACGTTTGTTCTTCCTCCGAACGGTTTCCAATCGTGATTTCCTTTGTTACCTCAATAGATTCGCCTTCATCAAAATAATGGCTTCCGAATACTAATGAACCTTTCTCCGTATCGAGAACAACTATTTCTTCACCCTCTACCATATCGGTTTGATCCTTTACTTTGATATACGTAGTGGCATGTACCGCATCATACGCATTGATACGACCTGCACCAACCTCATAAACTGAATAATCTTCTTGTAAGTCAACAGAAGTATTCATTAATGCCGCTTTTACATCAAAAGGGGAATACGCAGGGTTTTCCTGTAAAATTAAAGCCGCAACTCCAGCTACATGTGGAGAAGCCATGGATGTTCCTTGCATTCTGTTGTATGCTACATCATACGACTCATTTTCATGGTCATTGATATACCCAGGAACGGTTGAATAGATTGCAACTCCAGGTGCAACAACATCTGGTTTTATATCATAAGTCCCTTCCACAGGCCCCCTAGAACTGAAATCAGCCAAATGGTCGCCTACTGTTTGGATATTTCCAAGCTCACCAAAAGTAAACTGGGCACCATTTTCAACAGCTGCTTTCAATGCTTCTCCATCTTCATCAGATAAACGGAATGATGGAATATATGCCGTATTTTCACCGACATAATGCGGAATTTGACCTTCTTCATTGTTATACACAATAACAGCAACGGCACCAGCATCTTTTGCATTTCTTATTTTTTCATCAAATGCAAGCTCACCACGTTCAATAAGTGCGATTTTACCTGTCACATCCACATTAGCAAAATCATTCACTGACCCTAGTCCTACATAAACAACATCAAAAGATTGATCTTGATAGTTTGCTAGATTATCTGTAAAGTGTTTCGCTAGTAGTTGTACGTCATGAAAAGTTAACCCATCTGCTGTAGCAGTAAAAGTAGGGATAGTTTGTGATACATCACTTGCCCCAACCGTAATTGCCAATGCTGCAGTACCTGGAGCCCCAACTGTTTTTTCCCCTGGACCAGCATTTCCAGCTGCAACCACCGTAACAACATTAGAAAGCATGGCATTATTTACTGCAACAGATGTAGGAGATAATGGATCATTAACATTCATTCCTAAGGACAGATTAATAACGTCCATTCCATCTTTTACTGCCTTATCAATACCTGCTAACACCCAATCTGTTTGTCCACTACCATATGGGCCAAGTACACGGTAGCTATATAAATCAACCCCTGGCGCAACGCCTATTACCGCAGAATCGACTGGATTGTCCTTTTGTCCGGCAATCGTACCTGAAACATGTGTACCATGTGAGGTATAATAACTACTACCATAATAATCATATTCTGGTTGGCCAGAAGTCTCCCAATCTTGATACGTCGTTTCCATTGGGTCGGCATCATTTTCTACATAATCCCATCCCAATACGGTATCTGGATCAACATTACTAGCGTCTTCCCCATCGGTATTTCGATATCCTTCATAGACGTTCGTTAAATCCGGGTGATTATAATCAATACCTGTATCAATTACACCTACCTTGATACCATCACCATTAACGCCTTCCTCATGGAGTCGGTCTACCCCAATTTGCGGGATGCTATCAATCATTTTTGGCTTTATTTTTTCACCATTCATTTCAGGGAATGTCAGCTGAACGGTTTCGTTTTTCCAAATTCGCTTAACGATCCCTGTCTCTATCAGGTTGACCACCTGATCCCCCGGTATTGTCATGGCAACACCGTTAAAAGCATCACGATATTCTTGTGTTATTACTATTTCCTCTTGATTGGCCGATTTAACACTCTTCCATTTTGAAATGGCTTGTTTAAATTCCTCATGTGCTGTATCCACTTGTTTCGTTGCCTCAGCTAACGTAACAGCGGAACGCTTTTTCTGAGCTTTTGCTTTTGCAACGGCAATCTTTGCAGGATCCTGCTTAAATTCAACGATGATATTTACAGGACCAGCGCTTTCAAGGTTAATTTCTGGATGGATAGTAAATCCAGGTGTTGCCTCCAATTGATTTAAGGCACTACGCTCTTCGTCGGTAAGGTTTCCCAACACTTCCTCCACACTGCCCGATCCCTTTTTAGCCTGAATCAATCCTTGAGGAAGCATAGTACTAAGAATTAAAATTATTGATACTATCGTGGTTAGTAATCTTATTCTTCGTTTTCTTTTCATCATAGACCCCTTTCAAATTAACTCATCTATGCTAAATTTTTGAAGTTACCCCACTCCCCTTTTTAGCCTTTATTTAGATGACTTATTTAGAACAATCATATAAGCATAAATACATCGCTGTAAATTGGGGTTATTTTGATGTTTCTAAATATTCTGTGTAGTAATTAAGTCATATATCATTAATCTAGTAACCAGAAATTAAATTGATTAATAGAAAAAACAGGATGAAAGTACTAAAAATTAGTGTCCCAAATTAAAGTACTTATGAGTTATAATTTATAAAAGTCAGAAAATATAATGGAATTCGTAGGTATTTTTATAGGAGGATTATTCTATTCGATTTAAAAGCAGTCACAGGAAAGGAGAAATAATCAATGTACGAGGGAAAAGTCATCAAGTTTTATCGTGAACTGGCCGGTATGACTCAAGAACAGTTAGGTCATGGAATTTGTTCCACGACCCATATTAGTAAAATTGAACGGGGATTAACCGAATACTCTTCTGAAATCACAGCTTTACTAGCAAAAAGGTTAGACATCAACATTGGCAACGAAGTTCGTAGATTGACAGAAATTAAAGAAAAGCTTGATATGTGGCATGAAATGATTATTTCTTTTAATATGCATCCAGCAGAAGAAATTCAAAAGCAATTAGCAAGTAATCCATTAATAGAAATATCCAATTACAAAACGCTCTATTATTTACTTTCATTAAAATATAACTTGAAACATGGAAAACTAACGATTATTAGTAAACAACTTAAGGAACTCCAAAAAAAAAAAAACTTACCACCATATGAACAAAATTTGTATAAACATGTAATGGGAATCTATCATATGGTGATGGAAAACCATCCAGAATCCATCCGTATTTTAAAAAAGGTGGATCTTGATAAGTACTCCAACGCACTCATTTATTATGATTTAGCCACTGCCTATCATTATAATAATTCACCAGTTTTAGCCTATTATTATGCTGAGAAAGCATTACAGTTATATAAGCAAAAAAATTATTTTCTAGGTATCATTGATGCGGAAAATCTGATGATTATTCAAATTGAATCTAACCAGTTTCGCGACTTTAAAGAGACAAAAGAACAGTATCAAGCATTACTGAATTTATGCGATCTTTGTCATTCACCTGATAGGAAGGCCAAGCTACTGCACAACTTCGCCTATGAAAACCTAAGAAGGAAAAACTATGCAGAAGCGGCTAGACTGTATGAACAGTCCATGGATCTAAAGGAAAAAGAATCGGGAATCTATCTTCTTTCTTTAGAGGGGTACATTCGTGCGGGGTGGGAAGGAAAGTTATTGACACAAGAAGAACTGTTAAAACACGTGCATGAGGGGCTCTTACTTGCTAAAAAAGTCAACGATAAGATTTACACAATTGTGCTTACGGTACATAAATACTCCATCCTCCAACGGGAAGAACAATACTATAAATATATAGCTACTAAAGCATTACCTTATTTCAGAGAACATGGCCACATAATCGTCGCTGAACGATATGAAACAGAACTTTTCAACTACTACCTAAAATCAAACGATGCTGATAGAGCAATACAAACTGCAACATATATTGTAGAACGTATTGGACAGTAGAATAGTGGGAAACTTCTTTTGTTACATGAACTTGAGGCTCTCTACACTAGCTTTGCATAGGTTAGAAAAACATGTTAAATCAATATAAAATGCTCCTAATGTAGATAGTTTGTCTACAGAAAAAAACTATCTACAAAGGAGCTATAAACAAGCTAAATCTATATCCTGAATAACGTGAACGTTACTAAATCACCTAGAGCAAATAACATTAAAAGTATGGTTAAAGAACAATGCTTAATACTAAAAATTCACTTTGATACAAACAAATTGTTGCTGTATATCAATACTTTAGCTATTTTAATTAAACAAAACTCATTACCACTTAATCTTGCTTAAACCGAGGTACCTGTCCCCATGGCTGCTTTCAACAGTTCTTCCACTAATTTTTGTGTTTTCAATCCTTCTATGCCATCGATAAGTGGTCGTGTATCATTCGTTATACAGTCTACAAAGTGTTCGACGGCATCTACGAATCCTTTTTGCTTTAAGATTGTATCCCAGGACGGTGCTGTTTGGATCGTAAGTTTGTCATCTTGCTCCATTTCCAACACATCTAAGTTATTTACTCTAATTAATGCACCATCTGTTAAAAGTTTTAATTGTTCGATGTTTGTTCCAGCTCTACGATGCATGGATAGATGAAAGGTGCTTCCACATTCTGATTCAAAAACATGCTCCGCATAAACAAGCTGTCCCTCCAAATTAGTTGTCATCTTTGGATAGACGAGCTTCAATTCCCCATCATCATGAAACCATCTCATGAGATCAACAATATGTAAGTAATCATCCAACATGGTAAACCTAAAATCTCCAGGTCCGATACTGTTTGCACGATGCTTTTCCAAATAAAACGCTGAAAGGTTCTCCGCTTTTTCTTTTGCATACCTATACATCGGGGCAAAACGACGATTAAACCCAACCATCAGTTTTCGATTATGTTTTTCACTTAACGCTACTAGCTGTTCTGCTTCTTCAAGCGTTGCAGCTAGTGGCTTATCCACATAAACATCCTTGCCATTTTGAAGCAACTCTGAAACTACTTCAAAATGAGATGCTGTTGAACTATGTACAAACACCGCATCACAAGCTTGCATTAGGGCCTGCATACTGTGAAAATCTTGTATCCGATATTGCCGACAGATTTGTTTTCTCTTTTCCGCATTGGGGGAAAACGCACCGACAAATTCCCAGTTCGTTTCTTTCGTTACTATTGGTAAGTACGCTTTTTGTGCAATACCACCTAACCCAATCATTGCGACTCTTAACCGTCTCATTCAAACACTCCTCAGGAAAAGCATTTAATTTTTCTCTCTGTACAATCATGTTATTTCATAGTTATTCAGATAACAAGCAATAAAGCGATAAACCCATACTCCCTAACCGAGAAGGGACTGGCAATACATAGTTTGTAAATGCCCTTCCCTATCCCTACTATTTCCTTCTTCTTCCTAACCAGAACATAACCCCTGCCAAAACGATTGCTCCAGCTATAATCCATACCCAACTAGGGATACCATTCTCCACTTGCCCCTGTGGAACAACTGGCTGATTTCGTTCTACATATTCCTCTACATCGTCATTCGCAATGGAAAAACGTTCTTCTGCATCTACTTCATTACCATTCACATCTAACGTAACCAACAGCCTATAATCGCCATCTTCTAACGTTTCATAATTCCATTGGAAAGGATAATTAATTTGCGTTTTCGGTGCCATGTTAAACGTAGGAATCTCACCATTGAATAATTGATTTCCATCTCCATCTTCCACTTGATATGCACCTGATATATTTTCCTGAATCATTTGAGTATCATTTTTCATTTCAATATAAGCACTTGGTCCCTTTAAGGTGAATCCTGCTGTTCCCATAGAAAAGCTAGGCTCAACCGGGTTAGGTAAATCCAACTGAATTGCTACCGAATGGGCAGTTTCTGTTTGTAATACAAAATTTGCTGTTCCTTCTTCCACCTCTACCGACTTTTCATCCGCTTTTCCTTCAGTAATAATACGGACCGCACCTAAAATGGTACCACTGTCTACATCAGGAACCGTAATGTCAATTGGTATTTCAACCGTTTCTTTACCATCCATAGTTAGTTCTGAATCTACGCTAATAAAATTTACTAATTTAATCCCATCATCGAGTAGTATAGAGTCATTAGAATCAATCGTCTCCCTATACAACATCCCACCAACTGGATTCGTAAACCCATTCGCTTTCTCGATAATTACTTTTTGTTTATCCTCTAGATTATTCGTCATTCTAACGTTTATTGTTTGTGTTTGGTTAGGCTCCACATTCAATCGAAAATATCCTTTTACATTCACATCCTGATTTTCAGGATAAATTGGTTCAATTGTTAATGGAGTCCCACTCTCTTCAGAAGAAACTTGTAAAGCGCCAATAAAAAAACTGAGACCAATCATGAATAAAAATGCACATAATCCTTTCCTACATGTCCACATCCCTAATACTCCTTTCCTTCTCTCATTTAGTGTTTCCCTGATGTATGTTTTTTTTATAATTAGATGAAACTACTAGAGATTAATTATGAAAGGAGCTGTTAAGTTGATTCATTTTAAGAGTCATGAGATACGTGAGAAAGAAAATAACTATGTAGAAATAATTCTTCATCTTGACCCTGGTTCAAATTTTTCCGTAGAATTTTCTAAAGAATTTGGCCAAAGCAATGACGAAAAAGACCTTCAACAAGCCGCACAAAACTATGTCCAAGAAAATCTACCAAGTACCAAATTTAATAAAATAAAAGTGATGGTCGGTGGGGTTGTTATTGCCACCATATTAGGTGCTACACTGATAGCTCCCGGAGGCAATCAAGCAAGCGCAAGTCCATTAGGTAGTGATGTAGCAATTACAGGTGGCCAATTAGCAGTTGAATCACTATCTGTTGGTACATTTGACGCTGTTGTACTAAACGGTAAAATTCAAAGTACATCAGCAACGATTACCCCTTTTAATGTGACGGATCCTTCAGGGACTGGTGCTGGTTGGAATGTAGTCATGTCCGCTACACAATTTTCAGATACAACGGGTAAAACATTACCAAAAGGATCATTAACTGTAGCAGCACCAACTATAGCCATTGCAGATGGGGCAGAGGGATCATCGCCAGCAGATACCATAACAAAAACTGGTGGAACCATCGATGACGAAATAGGCGTTAAAATTTTGAGTGCGCCTGCAGATAATGGGATGGGTACTTACACCGTATCCTTTGCAGACGAAGCCTTAAATCTAACACTACTACCAAAGGATGTAAAAGCAGGAACGTATACATCAACCATCAAGGTTGACATTAATAATGGACCATAAAAAAGCTCCGATCAGTACTGCCCTTCCAAAAGTCTAATTTTGGGAGGGACTATATCGGAGCTTATCTGTTCAACCCAAGTCTCTATTCTACTAAAGATTCCTTCCCTCTGACTCAATAACTCCCTTATACCAATAATAACTCTTCTTCTTAATCCTTCTGAGGTCATGTTCCCCTTCTTCGTGTTGATTCACATAGACAAAGCCATAGCGTTTTTGGAAGCCGTTTAACCAGCTTAGCAGGTCGGTAAATGACCATGTGCAGTACCCAAGTACATCTACTCCATCACTAATCGCCTCTTGAATCGCTGTTATATGTGTTTGCAAATAATCAATTCGATAGTCATCATTGATTGTATCATCTTCTTCGAGTTTATCATATTCGCCTAAGCCATTTTCACTGATTAAAACTGGTAATTGGTATCGATTTGTAATACGCCTGAGGGCAATTCGAAGTCCTGTGGGATCAATGTTCCAATCCCAATTCGTTCGCTCGAGATTTTCATTTTTGATTGTTTTAAAGAGACCTGGTACACCCGTATCTTCCGTTGTACCCTTCTTACCGGAAGTATTCATTTTCCCTTCAGATACCCCATCTAATGGATTCTTTTCAAAGGTAGTCGTTTGATAATAATTAACCCCCATAAAATCAGGTTTCCCTGCCTTTAATAATTCGAGGTCTCCACTTTCAAGTGTAGGACTCAAGCCTTTTCTTTCTAAATAATTCCAAGCTACTTTAGGGTACGTTCCCCATGCATAGATATCCATCCACCAATGCGCATTTAACTCCTCCGCATTTTCTGCGGCAAGAACGTCTTCAGGCTTAGAGGACGTGGCATAAGATGGGGAATATGCAAAGCTTGGTCCAATCTTACCGTCCGTTACATAGTTGCGGAACTCCTTGATTGCACTTGCATTGGCTAAATTTGCATGATGATTGACCTGATAGAAAAGCTTTTCATCCTTTATACCTGGAGGATGAAGAGCAGTTCGATAACCAAAACCAACAAAAATATTTTGTTCATTCAAGCTTACCCAGTACTTCACACGGTCACCAAAATGCTTGAATAACGTAACCGCATAATTGGTAAAGTCTCGGATTATCTCTCTGGATTCCCAACCACCATATTCGTCTTGAAGCGCCTGTGGTAAGTCCCAGTGATAAATCGTTAAAATCGGTTCAATATTATTCTTTATTAATTCATCGATTAAATCACTATAGAATTGGATCCCCTTCTCATTTACCTTCCCTTTTCCCTCGGGAAAAATCCGGGTCCATGCAACAGAAAATCGGTACGCTTTTAGCCCCATTTCGGCCATGAGACGAATATCTTCTTTATAACGATGGTAATGATCGACAGCCGTGTCCCCAGTCGTACCCTTAAAAGTTTTACCCGGAATTCGAACAAATTGATCCCAGTTAGAGGGTCCCTTCCCATCCTCGTTCCATGCACCTTCTACTTGATAAGCAGCAGAAGCAGATCCCCACATGAAGTTGTTAGGAAATGGCATTAATTTATCATGTATCATCCTATACTCTCCTCCCGAATCATTTCTCTTTGTAAAAAGTGATATAGTGCTCCAATTAAATTGGAATCATTTCCAAATTGACATGGGTGTACTTGTATATCCAAACATTCTTCATTCGGTTTCATAATCTCGAGCTTTTCATTTATTCGATCAATAAGGCCTTCTCGTTTACTAATTGCGCCACCGATTAATATTTTTTGTGGGTCAATGATGTACTGCAAATTATAAATCCCTACAGCAAGGCGTTTAATGAATTTTTCAATCTCATCCTGCACTTCTAGATCGCCCTCATCCGCCATGTTAAACACTTTTACTCCGTTAAGTGTATGGGGATCCATTTTTTTCCGTTTGGCTACTTGCATTACTAAGCCCCATGTAGCAGCAAGTGAACTCCAACTTTCCCCAATCGGTTGGTCTAGGTAATCCTCAAGAAGCATATACCCAAATTCACCACTGAAAAGATTGCTTCCATGGCGAACTTTTTTATTCAAAACGAGTGCTCCACCAATTCCCGTACCGATAACAATACAAATATAATCATCAATCCCTTTCGCAGCACCTATCCAGCCTTCCGCTAATCCTGCGCAATTTGCATCGTTTTCCAGTTCAACCGGAAGCCCCGTTCGCTCTTGGATTAGCTCCCTGATATTAGGACCATGGATATAAGAAAGGGCCGTTATCCCTTTAATATAGCCGGATTCCACATCTACCGCTCCTGGCATACTTAAAGCGATACCATGCACGATATGTTTTTTTTGAAATTCCTTCACCACTTTATCAATCACATTTACGAAAGAGTCCATCCCGTCTTTTGGTGTTGGAAGAGAAGATTTTTCTAAAAAATGGCCTGCCCGATCCATAAGGGAATATTTAATCGCAGAACCACCAACATCAAAAACTACAAAATAATTCACCCCAAAAAACCTCCTATTCCACTTCATCTAGTTGTTATTATTTTCCCCTAAAAAATCAGACGCTTGAACTATCCTAGATTACCAGAAGGCTTTATTCGTTCCACACGATTCCCTAACAATAAGTTCTGAGTCCGTAAATACAGGCTTTAACTTCGATTTCCCATCGATTAAATCATTCAACATATACGCTGATAATTTACCGATTCTTTCCTTATCCTGTTTTACAGTCGTTAGTTTAGGATCACTGTAACGACAAGCTGCAATATCATCACAACCGATAACTCGAATATCAGTCGGAGCATGTAATCCAGCTTCTTTAATCGCCCTTAATGCACCTAATGCCATTAAGTCTGACGCAGCAAATATAGCTTCTGGATACTCCTTCCGCTCCAAGATTCTCTTCATAGCGAAATAGCCACTTTCTTCTTGATAATCACCATACTCTATCCACTCATTCTTTATTTCAAGATCGAATTGGCTCATTGCATCTTTGAATCCTTTTAACCTCAAATTGGAAATGACAGACTCACGCATACCACCGATATAACCAATTTTCCGTAGTGAATTCAGATAAAAATGTTCTACTACTTTTCTTGATAAATTCACATTATCCGTCATAACATAACTGGCGCTTGGGCCTTTTAATTCAATATCAATCCCAATACAAGGAAAACCACTTTCCGCAAGTTCAAAAGTAGCCTTCTCTACTTCCTCACCAGCAATAACCAAACAACCATCTACATTAAAATGCTTACATCTAGCTAAATAACTTCCTTTATCTTGTAAAAAATGCTCATTAGAAAACATTAAGATATCGTAACCAAGTAATCCTATATTTCGCTTAAAAGTAGAAATAACTTCATTGAAATATGGATGTGTCATATCAACATTTATCTTACCGGCGTAAATAAGACCAATAAGATTTGATTTTTTTGTTGCTAGGGACCTGGCTGAAAAGTTAGGTGCATAGCCCATTTCATCAATAACTGTCATCACTTTATTCTTCGTTTGCTCACTTACCCCATTATAATTATTGATTACTTTGGAAACTGTTCCTTGAGAGACTCCTGCCATTTTTGCAATATCTTTTATCGTTAAACCCATCATGTTAAGTATCTAATCCCTTCTAAAGATCTTTCCTACTACTAGATTACTAAGAGTCCTAGCGTGAAACAATAGCCAGGCAGGAAAAATTATTATTTTACAGACCCTTCCGTAATACTAGAGATAAATAATCGGTTAAATAATAAGAAAACAATTAATAATGGAACCGTAGCCCAGAATACCCCGGATAAAATCATACCGAAATCAATGTTATTTGTATTACTCAACTGTGCCAATGCCACCTGAATTGTATACGTTTCTGGGTCTCTTAAAATAGTAAACTGCCATAGAAATTCTCCCCAAACCGCAGTAAAGACAATAATTCCAAGTGTTGCAAAGGCTGGTAAAATAATAGGTAAAACAATTCTCCAATAGATTCTGAGGTTCGAACATCCGTCTAATTTCGCGGCTTCGATTAATTCATCCGGAACTGCTCCCGAAATATATTGTCGCATCAGAAATATCCCTAAAGGATTTAAAAAGAATAAAATCATTACCCCTGGCAATGTATCAAGCAAATTTGCATTAGCAATTAAGAAATACTGGGGAATTAACCCTAGTTGCGGCGGTATAATCATCGTGACGAGAATCGCTACAAATAGAAAGTTTTTACCCGGAAATTTAAACTTCGCAAAAGCAAAACCTGCTAATGAACTAATAAACAGTACTACAATCGTCACCACAGCACATAGTACAAATGAGTTCCACATCCCACCAAAGAAATCAATTTCATTTAGTACCTTTTTAAAGTTTTCAATCAACATATTTCCCGGTGTAAGGGTTGGCGGAATAGAGTTGTACGCGGCACTTGGCCGTGTTGCCATCACAAACATCCAATAGAATGGGAAAAGAGAAAGAATAGAAGTGATAAATAAAAATACATAAACGAAAATTCTTCCTATGGATATTTTTTTCCTGTTTTTTCGGATTGTATCACTCATTTCTTCACCCTCCTCTTCTTCCTTCCTAAGCCTTGTGTTAATCGTAAATTAATCAAGGCAAAGATAGTGATGATTACCAATAGAATAATCGCTGTTGCAGAAGCTGTTCCAAATGACTGTAATCGGAAGGCATCACGGTATAAGTACATAACAATCGTCATCGCTTCATCCCTTGTAAAAGCATCAGCTCCTAGGAATACAGTAGGTTCCGAGAACAATTGCATCGCACCAACTGTGGATGTAAATACAGTAAGAATGATAAATGGCTTCATCATCGGAATCGTAATATACCACAATTGTTGTGCCTTATTAGCTCCATCAACGGTAGCCGCTTCATAGAGATCATTCGGGATACTTTGAATACCTGCTAGATAGATAATCGTGTTATATCCTACCCATCGCCAAAATACCATCAGTGAAATGGCAATTTTCGTACCCCATTCAGAAGCTGCCCAAGCGATTGGATCAAGTCCAAAGAAATGAGTTAACACATAGTTAGCAAGTGATGATTCATGATTACTGAATAACACACTAAATATTAGAGCAACAGCAACCATAGAAGTTAAATAAGGCATAAATATAGTTACCCGAAAGTAACTTTTAAACTTCAGAAAAGCCATATTGAGTAAATAAGCAAGAATAAGACCAACAACCAACTGTGGAGCAGTCCCCATAATCCCCATAATAATCGTATTGTAAACCGATTTCCAAAATAATGGATCAGTTAGCACTAGCTCAAAGTTTGCTAGCCCATTAAATGTCATCGGGCTTAAGCCATTCCATTTTTGGAAAGCTAGATAAATACTAAAAAGCGCAGGATACAGGCCAATTAGTGCAAAAATTATAAAGAAAGGCGCTATATATAAATAACCTGAAATCATGTCCTTTTTTTCTTCAGACCTAAATTTCCTCTTTTTAAATATAGATACTTTCTTACTACTAGCATTCATTTTCTCGCCTCTTTTCCATTTGGAAGTGGTATGGCGCACCAAAGTGCCCATATCCTATGTAGTTTCCTCCATAAACATAATGGAAACACCATTCATATGTAAGGTGGTCAGCTTCCTTTTTCAATCCTTTTTCTGTTGCTAAAGTTTTGTAAAAGAAAGCCAACCTTATTATTCCAGTCTTTAATCTAGACTGTGTACGTGCAGTTTCTGTTTGTGATGTTGATGGAAAGTGTGCGGTAACTTAAGTCCTGCTAACTGGAGCATGAGCCCAATTCGGGAAAACTTGAGCCCTTCTATCCAAAGCATGTGCCCAATCAAGGAAAACATGAGCCCTGGCAACCGGAGCATGCGCCCGACTCAGGGAAACTTGAGCCCTTCTAACCAAAGCATGTGCCCAATCAAGGAAAACATGAGCCCTGGCAACCGGAGCATGCGCCCGACTCAGGGAAACTTGAGCCCTTCTAACCAAAGCATGTGCCCAATCAAGGAAAACATGAGCCCTGGCAACCGGAGCATGCGCCCGACTCAGGGAAACTTGAGCCCTGCCAACCGGAGCATGTAGCCTGATCAAGAAACTACCGCACAGTCTATAATAAAATGTGTATTCATTATAGAAGTTTACTAGATTAACGCTTCATTAAATCTTCCGCACGTTTCACAGCTTCTTCCCATTCTTTTTCTGGATCCGCACCATTGTTTTGAACATTTTTCAGTGCATTTAATATTTCATTATGGATTGGGAAGTATTTTTCACCTTTATATCCGATACCAGCAATATCTTGTGCAGCTTCTGCAAATACTGGTGCCGATGCTTGACCACCGAAGAATTCATCTTCATTTGTCTTGAACGCATCCATGTCATATACAGACTCAGCAGAAGGGAATAATCCGTGGCTTTGGAATGATACTAATTGATTATCTGGTGTTACAAGCCACTCAATAAAGTCATAAGCCTCTTGTGCATTTTTTGTTTCACTTGGTATAGCGATGTAAGATCCACCCCAGTTAGCAGCAAACTCTGTTGGCAATGTAGCTACTCTCCACTTACCTACTGCCTCAGGAGCGTTTCCTTCCATCCAACCTTTTAACCAACCTGCACCTAGTTCTGCAGCAAACTCACCCTTGTTCACAGCATTAGCCCACTCTGGACTCCACATTTCATATTTACCTACTAATCCTAAATCATTCAGGTGAACTGCATAATCATATGCTTTTTTCACTTCACTGTCTGCTCCAAGATTTAATTCATTATCAGGTGTCAAATACGCCGTTTCTGCTGCATCTAAATATGCTCTAAATGCCATTTCAATACTATCAACAAAAGGCATACCCGTTTTCTCTTTCACTTGTATTCCAGCTTCTTCAAATGCTTTTGGCGAATTAATTAGTGCTGCAACCTCTTCTGGTTCTGTTGGAAGTCCTGCTTGCTCAAACAAATCTATACGATAATATAATGCTTTAGGACCGATATCCGTTGGAAGTCCGAACAAGAAATCACCATCTGCATTTTCTCCACTTTCCCATTTCCAACCTAGATATTGATCCTTCACATCGTTTGCACCAAGATCATATAAATTCTCAAAACGGTCTTGCGCAACCTTGAAACGGTCAAATTGGTCAATTTCAAGCATAGCTATATCCGGTGCACCACTTCCAGCCGATAAAGAAGTGAAAAGTGCATCATGATGGTCTGCCGTTTCAGATGATTTAACTTTAATTTTAATATTTGGATTTTCCTTCTCATATTCCTTGGCTAACTCTTCATAGTTTGTTGCCCCAAATGTCCAGAAGTCTAATGTAATCTCTTTATCCCCACTAGCATTTGAATCACTTGAATTTTCATCATCATTTCCACTACAAGCAGCTAAAGATAGCGCAAGTAATGAAGTTATTCCAAGAACAGCAAGTTTTTTCATTCTCTTCACGTTAATGCCCCCAATACATTTTTTATTGTTTTATTCAATGTGACTTCGCGTTACACCTTGATGTTTTAAACAAATTAATACAGTTCAATAAACACCTCCTAGTATGTATAGTTACGTTTAAATGGAAACCGGTTTCTAAAATTAACGTAAGAAATCGCTTACATTTTCATTTTAATCCTCATAAAAGTAAAAATCAATACAATCTTTTAAATAATTTACAAATATTTTATCATTACTTATGATAGGAAACATGTTAAATATAGCTAACACCGCATAAATCAAGGGTTTTACAAGCATCAGCAGTCTCAGAAACCGTTTTCTATAATGTAAATAAAAATGCTCCACGGGGACAGGTACCTTGGCTTATTAAGCCAAGGTACTATAGTGCACCCCAAAAGTTAGAGTGAAAAAACTAACTTTTGGGGTGTTTTAATATGGCAAAAAAATATAGTGCTAATTTAAAGATGAAAGTAGTTAAAGAGTATCAAGAGGGGCATCTTGGAATTAGACCGTTAGCTAAAAAACATGGTATAAAATCTAAGTCAGCTGTAGAGAGATGGATAAAAGCATATAAGAAATTCGGTACTGAAGGTCTAATGGATAAAAAACATCCAGAAATTTATCCTGTTCAATTTAAACTGGATGTATTAAGATTTATAGATAGAACAGGTTCTTCAGAGACCGAGGCAGCCCTTCATTTTGGGATGACTAATCTTACTGCCATTTCCTCATGGAAGAAGGATTTTTATGAGGGTGGTATTGGAGTCCCGAAGAAACCGAAAGGACGGCCACCTATGACTGGAAAAGGAAAAGCGAAGTCAGTAAAACAAGAAAAAGCGGTGTCTCGTGAGGAACAATTAGAACGTGAAAATGAACTTCTTCGATTAGAAATTGCGTATTTAAAAAAGTTAAAAGCTTTTCAGGAGAACCCGGATGCCTATCTCGAAAAGCACAAACAGCAATGGCATTCGAACTCAAAGAAGAAGGATTCAAATTAAAAGATGTACTAAACGTTGTCGGTATACCGGAAGCAACTTATCATTATCATATTCAACAATTAAAGAAGGAAGATCCTGATAAGGAATGGAAAGAACTCATTTGTGAATTGTTTGAGGAACATGAAGGTAAATATGGATATCGCCGCATTTATCTACAATTAAGGGGCAAAGGCTATAAAATAAATCATAAGAAAGTACAACGAATTATGAGAGAGCTTGGCCTTAAATGTGTTAAATTCACACGAAGATCTCGAAAATATAGTTCTTACAAGGGCACAATTGGAAAGGTCGCAAAAAACCGAATTAACCGCCGATTCCATACACATGTACCCCATCAAAAATTAACAACTGATATCACAGAATTTAAATGTTCAGATGGATTTAAATTATACTTAAACCCTATTATGGATATGTTTAATGGCGAGATTATTTCATTTGGTATAAGTAAAAGGCCCAATTTAGCACTGGTAATGAAACCACTCGAGGATGCCCTTGAAATCGTAAAGGACTCGAAGTTCAGAACTACTATCCACTCCGACCAAGGATGGCACTACCAACACAACAAATGGGTAAAAACGCTTAAGAAAAATAAAGTCTTTCAAAGCATGTCCAGAAAAGGAAACTGTTTAGATAATTCACCAATGGAAAACTTTTTTGGTTTAATGAAGCAAGAGATGTATTATGGAGAAGCACGATGTACATTTGAAGAATTAAAAAACAAGATAGAAAGATATATAGTTTACTATAATAACAAACGTATAAAGCAAAAGTTGGCAGGTATGAGTCCAATTCAATACCGACTACACACCAGCCAACTAGCTGCTTAATATAAACTCTAACTTTTGGGGGTCACATCATACCTGTCCCCGTGGAGCTTGGAGCTACGGATTCTATTATACTAATTCCCTAACAATCTCATCTTTTACTGTCACACCGGCTGCTTCCAATTCGGTAATTTTTTCTGCGAATTGTGGTAAATACTCCTTGTGCGCGATTAGTAACTCATCTAGAACTCGTTTTGCAGTTTCACCACTTGGAATTAATGGGTTGATGATAAATGCTTGAAGAGCTAGACCATAATCACCTGTTACAGCTGCTTCCTCTACAACAAGTTCCATATTCTTCATCACTTGTAACCAGCCTCTTTCTGCTGCTGGAAGTGTACCAAATGCAATTGGTCTAGCACCTGCTGCACCGATATACGCAGAAACCTCTACAACTGCATCCGCTGGAAGGTCAGGAACAGCACCATTGTTCTTTGTTGATACGACAATATGCGTATTTTTATTTGCATAAATAGATGCAATGGTTTCACATGCAGCATCTGAATAGTGAGCACCGCCACGTTTCGATAATTGTTCTGGCTTGTGGTCCAGATTCGCATCTTTATAAAGCTCAAATAATTCTGCCTCTGTTTGTTTTACTTGTTGTGCACGAGTCCCAACCTCTGGATCACGGTACTCCACAAGCATATGATTTAACATTTCTTCTTGACGGTAGTAGTAACGGTGGTATCCACAAGGAATCATATTCATTCTTTTTACTTGGTCAATAAAGAACGGAATATCATGGATATTTGCTGGAATACCTGCATTATTATCGTCACTATACATTTTTTCAATAATATCACCAGTTACATCATTACCTTGTAAATCTTTTACACGATGCCAGTGGAAATGGTTGATTCCTGCGAATGAATATACGAGCTCATCCAGATTTTTACCGATTAGTTCAGGCTCTGCCATCATCGCTCCAACCGGAACATTACATAGTCCAATAACTTTTTCCCATTTACCGTAACGGATTACAGCATCTGTTACCATACCAGCAGGGTTAGTGAAGTTAATCAACCAAGCATTCGGGCTTAATTCCTTCATATCTTCCACAATATCTAAGATAACAGGAATTGTACGGAATGCTTTAAAGATACCGCCAGCACCATTCGTTTCTTGACCGACCATTCCATAAGATAAAGGAATACGTTCATCTTTAACACGTGCATCCAGTAAACCAACACGGAACTGAGTGGTTACGAAATCAGCGTCTTTTAACGCTTCTCTACGATCTAATGTTAAATGTACTTTTACATCATAAGGTGATGCATCCCACATTCTTTGGGCCATCTCACCAACAATTTCTAGTTTTTCTTTTCCAGCCTCTATATCAACAAGCCAAATTTCTCTAATCGGAAGTTCATCATATCGTTTAATAAAACCTTCCATAAGTTCAGGGGTATAACTACTTCCTCCACCAATGGTAACGATTTTAACACCTTTAGTCATTCATTATTCCTCCCTAGTCTTGTATAAATAATATTTTTTTGTGTTTTCACAACTACGACCTTATTATAGGACGGACAGAAATATAAACAATAGACTCGGAGGATTATCATTTGCAATTTACAAATCCGTTTACAAATAACGCCTTTTTTTGTAAATATTTTTTACAGCATTATGGTATAGTAGTTATGGGTGATTCGATATGTTATTAACGGAAAAAATGAAGGAAGACCTTTTCTCTCCTTCTGAACAAACAATTATCGACTATATGTTTAAGCAACAAGAGTTAATTAAAGAAAAAACTATCAAGCAAATATCGGAAGAAACATTTACACATCCTTCCACTTTAATTAGAATTGCTAAAAAGCTAGGATTTAATGGGTGGATTGAACTTAAAGATCACTTTCTTAATGAGGTGGAATATTTTAATAGTCATTTTAAAGATGTGGATGCTAATTATCCATTTCAAGAAAATGACCATCTGCTTAACGTTGCTAATAAAATGGCGACATTGAATCAAACAACGATTAAAGACACACTTTCGCTCTTAAATTATGATGACCTTAAAAAGGCGACTACATTATTAAATCATGCAGAAGAAATAAAAGTCTTTGGATTTAACAATAATCTAATTCTCGCCCATGATTTTAAAGCGCATATGAATCGGATTGGGAAACGGGTTAGCATTTGCTCACTTGATTCTGAATTCGAAGCAGCAAGTTCTAATTCCCAAACGGTTGCTATTTTGATTTCCTATACCGGGGAGGGTCAACTTACAAGTAGGATACTACCCATGTTACAAAAAAGAAAAACACCGGTTATCGCGATAACTAGCCTTGGTGATAACACACTCTGCAAGCAAGCAGACTGTGTTTTTCGAATTACGACAAGGGAAAAATTATATTCCAAAATTGGCAGTTTCAGCTCCAATAACTCCATTAGTTTTTTGTTGGAAGTTCTATATTCCTGTGTCTTTTCTAAAGATTATAAAAAGAATCTCGAATACAAAATTCGAATTTCCAAATACTACGACCATCGGAAAAGTACGAATAAAGTTATGCAGGAAGAAGAGGAATTCGAACTATAATCCAGGCCATGGCCTGCAGTTTAATTGTTTAACAAAGATCTACTACACCAGTGGATAGCAAGATTACCTTACTCAAATCTAGTTCCTATCTCCCGCTGTAATCACAATCTCTCATCGACATACTTTATTAATTCATCAACAAAATATTCAAATTCCTCTGGTGTTAGCTTTTCTTTTTCTGTACCTTCACCTGAGTGTTTTTCTACTGTACCATCTTTAAATTGCAACCATAAACGCCAACTATAGCCATCTTCGTATGTACTAGGGTCTTCAAACGTATAATCTGTCTTCCAATCCTGGACTTCATATTTTTGTAAGACTTCTATTACTTGATTCACATCTTCAACTTTCACTGGCTTTTCTAAAGAGTCCACGCCTAATTTTGTCCATCTTGGCTCTTTATATATTTCACCATTTTCAATATCAATGGCCATTGTATTTCCTCCTGTCATACTCCACTCACTAAAAAAGACTTTTATTACATCATCTAAAGAATGCTTCTGTTCTGCAGCTGGTGCTTTATTTAAATAGTAAAAATCATAAATATCAATTCCATTCATTTCAATGTTATTACCTTTTTCATTCTCCTCATTTGTTCCTTGGTTATCTTTTTCAATAATATCACTCTCGCTACATCCATAAAGAAACAGAAAAGATACTAGAATGATACGTATATATTTTCTCACTATGTTCACCCCTTTCAAGGCCATGGGGACAGGTACCTCGGCTCGATGAGCCGAGGTACCTGTCCCCATGGCTTCTTTCTATATTGTCCCTCTTTCCACCTGTTCCCCTAGTATCCCAATATTCCCTTTGATACTCTTAGAGATTTCTAGTGACTCCGTGACTGCTTGTGACTTCTCACCAGATAATTGATAGATTATATCGTCAAATACTAGATTCATTTCATCTAGAATAGCGGATGCAGCAACATTATACAGGCGTACATTGGCAAACTTTCCAGGTTCAAAAAGAGCGGTGTCAATATATGGTTTAAAATCATCAACCATTCCTGGAAGATTAGCAATCAAACGGTTCACGCCATCACGTAATCCTTCAATGGTGGCTTCCATTTCTTTAATCGGGGCCTTAACCTCTTTGACCTGCGCTTTTACATTGTCATCAAATTTTGTAAAAAGACTTAAAGCTAAACCAGTAGGATTTCCATATAATACAACATGCTGTGCACTGTTAATAGCTACTATAATGGCTTCTAAAGCACCTTCTAATAACCGAATTACTTTTGAGACTTGTTCCAGTATTGGAGTAAGGACTACTGTTACAGAGGATCGAATCGCTTGATGAGCAAGATTCGTCTGTATTTCCTTAATTTTCATCCCGACTTCTAGATAATCTGATTTTTCTAATGTAATGATCGCGGTATGTTGAACGTTGTCCGTTGCTTGAATGTCTCCCCCCTTACCACGGGTGGCACTAGCTATACTTGCATCTTTATTCTGAAGTGCTGTAGCAACCCCTTGTACCTGAGTACCGTAATTTTCTAATTGGTCTAGTAATCTATCTTTATTTTTTTCTAACAAAGCATAGTGCAAATCTAGCTCTCCTGTTACTGCATCTACAAAATTGTCCTTGGCTCCCCGAAATAAATCTGGAATTAATTCTTCAATGATGATTTGAATAGCTCGTACGAAGTTATCGATATCAATTTGTATATCATAGAGGTAATTTTTGGGGTAGGCAAAGAGGCTTTCCACGCTAATATCTACTTTTCTTATATATTCAATTAATTCCATCGGCATAGAGTTCAAAATAACATTTAGGCCCCTACACTTTTCTTCCGCAATATTTAATAGACTAATAAGTCCATCTAGATAACTTTTAATCCTATTTCCTGTTCGTGCTATCCCATTAAACATGGGTTCCCCAGCAAGCTCATCGAACATCTGTTGAAATGTTTCTTGGAGTATCGTAACCCTTATATTAAATCGACTGATTTCATCATCAACAATCAAGTTGGCATTCCTAATATATTCTCCTGAAAGGGTTAGCCGTTGCTTTACTTTTTGTTGGATTGCTTCTGCTAACTTTAGCATTGCTTCGACGTTAATATCTATTTTTCCAGTTGGTCCACCATAAAGAGGAGCCCCAGTCCAAATACTAGTCATGATATGCTCATCTGCATCCACATATATGTGACCGTAACCAGCGTCTCCGGGCTTACCGACTTCATAGAAAAAGTTGCCATTTTCATCCTCATGATATCCAACATGGTTTGGAGACAGCAGTGAAAAAATAGGAAGGCCATTATTAATGTTATATTTTGATCCAGGAACACGATGACCTAGTCCAAGTCTATTAATCACTAAATTAAGGGCATCATATTTGCTGATATAATTTGTGATGTTTGAATAATCTTTGTTTGGGTCCACCATACCATCTGGAAGGAGTGCTGGATTTAATGTGACTGATGTTACACCGGGATTGTCAACTGCAACTGCATTGGATAGAGCGCCCCCAAGTGAGTTACCTGTTACATGGGTAACTTTTCCTAATTCTTCTTCTACTTCTTTAAAATATTCCCTAGCAGCGTGTATTTGATCTATTTGTTCTGGCGCTAAATCGCTGGGAAGTTTACCATTAGTTAGTAACCAGTCCTCGACAATTTGTTCGCTTCCGACATAGACGATGATGAGGTTTTCGTTGTTTTTGTCGTTGACGTTTTTTATTACGAAGGCATCTAGGCCGGTTTCTGAATCTTTATTGACATTAAGTACTTTATAATTGTTTCCATTTACTTTAATTGTATCAGGTCTATTGGGATGTAAGTATGCATGTTTTCCAGCAAGCTCTACTAAATCTTTATCAATAGTTGAGTTCGTACTTTTTACAGTATTCAAATGGGTACCATTACTGCTAATTGAAGTATTCGAGATACTATGTATTGGCATTCTTCTGCACCTCCCCAAATCTATTCTTTCATTATTGCATTCGGATCTGATCTGTCTATTGTATTATCTTTCTGTCCAACACCTCTTTTTTTGTCAATATAATTATCATTCAGGGAAATGTTATACTCACCTCGTGGTATATTCTCTAAACTTTCAATATCACTTGCTATGGAATCCAGAATCTCTTGTTTGGGTTCAGAATTTTCTTCTTCCATATAAAATTCAATGCCAAAAATCACATACATTGGGTCGAAAGGGTTTTTGGCAAGGAAGTCCTTTATCTCATCAGCGGTTATTTCCGGATTATTCATATACTCTAAAAATAACTTATCAAAAACATCACCGACTGGAGAGAAAAAATAGTACGGTGTTGTATATCCAGTTGCCATTACATTTTCAATTGCAACAATTGGTGTACCAACAATTGGATACGTTTCTGTAGTTTCTTCCAGATATTGATCTAAATTAGAAAATTCCTTATCGTAGGCCATAGCATAGAGTCCACCAGTAATTCCAGTTTCCACCTCTCCTTCCAACGACCACACACTATCCGTCCTCACCACTTCATTCTTACTATCCACCGGAACTACAGCAAACGTATAAAAATGTGGCTCTCCAATAGACTCCACATAAACCGTCACGCCATCAACCGCTGCAACCATGTTATGTACTTTAACCTCAGATTTATATTCAACTAGAAAAAATTGTTTAACCGCTTCTTCTACCTCATCTTGATACTTCTCTGCAATCTCCAGATTTTCTTCACGGCTATCCCTTAATTTAAACCCTTCACCGGTATACTCCTGAATAGGTACAAAGTTTTCCTTTTCATATTCATTCTTTCTTGTATCTCCAGCAACAGTCTCACTGTCAACCTGTTTTTCTTCTTGCTCTTTCGTTTTATCCATACCCATACAACCTCCTAATATAAATGACATCCCTAATAGCATCGTTATAATCGAAAATTGCTTCAAACCTTTCACCTCGCATTTTATCAATGAACTAACATCCAAATAATTTAAGTTACTATCCATTATGACCAACATATGTTTATTCAGATACTATTTTAAATGATTATTATAAATATTTGGTTGTTTTTGGTAAATTTGAGTAGAAAGATACAGGAGATTATGGGTATAAAGTATTATTATGTGTTTAATAAGTCATAAGAAGATAGTTCTTAAGATTTTAGTTGTAAATTCAAGTGGTGGGTGTTGTGCTCAAGAGCAGATTTTTGAGGAAGTGGTTCCTAGGGTTGATAAAGTAAAATTAGCATCCTTACCTAACCAATCTTGTTCGACTTGTTCACTTCCTACATAGTAGATGATGAGGTTTTCGTTGTTTTTGTCAACTGAACTTCTTACTACGAGTGCATCTAATCCAGACTTATGATCATAGTTTATATCAAGCACTTCGTATTTATTTCCGTTTACTACAATAACTGTGTCTTCATCAGGATGTAGATATGCTTGATGCCCAGCAAGTCGAACTAAGTCCTTGTCAATATTCACTTCTGCTTTTATGTCAACCTCAATTACTTTATTCTTACTAGAATTATTTTTTTCGAGACTTGGAATAGACATTATATTTACTCGCCTCCTTACTTTTTGGATAGTTTATTCGGTGATCCTAACTTAATAGAGTTCTCTTTCTTCCCAATCCCAAGTCTTTTATCAATATAATTATCGTTAAGATGAATGGAATATTCACCTGGTGGAATATTATCCTTATTTTCGAGATCACTAACAATTGAATCAAGAATCTTTTGTTCTGGGTCTACTTTCTGTTTTTCCATATAAAACTCAATACTGATGTTCAAGAACTCCGGATTGAAGTTATTTTGTCTTAAGAAATCTCTTACTTCTGTATCAGAAATTTTAGGGTTATTTAAATACTCATTTGTAAGTTCATCTAATGTTTCACTAAGTGAAGCAACAAAATAATAAGGTGTTGAATAACCTCTTGCTCTTACATTTTTAATTGCTTCCTTTGATATTCCAACAATTGGATGCTTTTTAATAGCTTCTTCAAGATACTGATTTAGATTAATAAATTCCTCCTTATATGCCATGGCATATAAGCCACCTGCAATTCCATTTTCAACTTGCCCTTCCATAGACCATACACTATCAGTTCTGACCTCTTTATCCTTTAAATCAACCGGAACAACAGCAAACGTATAAAAATGTGGCTCACCAATAGACTCCACATAAACCGTCACGCCATCAACTGCTGCAACCATGTTATGTACTTTAACCTCAGTTTTATATTCATCTAGAAAAAATTGTTTAACCGCTTCTTCTACTTCATCTTGATGCTTCTCTGCAATCTCCAGATTTTCTTCACGGCTATCCCTTAATTTAAACCCTTCACCTGTATACTCCTGAATAGGTACAAAGTTTTCCTTTTCATATTTATTTTTTCTTGTGTCCCCAGCAATAGTCTCACTGTCAACTTGTTTTTCTTCTATGCACCCTCCTAATAGGAGAGATAGACCTAGAATCATTGTAATTAATGAAATACGCTTCAAACCTTTCACCTCAATTCATTTAAAACTATTTCAACTATATTTTTTGGTGTTTTTTAGTAATTTGAGCACAAAGCTATAGGCCATAGGAATCTCCTTTTTATCAATCTTCATAAATCAAGTTACCCAAATCTTACTTCCAAAATTTTGTAATTTCAATATAACTTTCTGTCTATTTTAGTACTGGATTTGGTACTATAGAATTAAGTGGCCAGTGGAAACGCAAGAATTTACTTCTTGATTAAATCCTCCTCAATTGCTCATTACCTGTTACCATTCGCAATAGTTGAGCCACAGAAATTGAAGCTACACATTCCAAAGGAAGGGAAGTCACTATCATGAACCTACTCCACATTCATCATATCGCCATCATCTGCTCTGACTATGAAAAATCCAAGAAATTTTATACAGAAGTACTTGAATTAAATATTTTGAGTGAGACCTATAGGGAAGAAAGACAGTCATACAAACTTGATTTAGCACTTGGGGATCAATATCAAATTGAACTTTTTTCCTTCCCTTCACCACCAAAAAGATTGAACTACCCAGAAGGTACCGGGCTCAGACATATTGCATTCGCTGTAGATTCGATTGAAGATGCGATAACTGAACTGCAGAAAAAAGGAGTTAACACGGAGCCTCTACGTGTAGATGAAAAGACTGGTAAGAAGTTTACTTTTCTTTTTGACCCTGACAACTTACCAATTGAATTATATGAAATTTAGTTGTAGATAAATGGGGACAGGTACCTCGGCTCATGCCGAGGTACCTGTCCCCATGGCTCTATCCAATAACCCTTAACGTATCCCTAGCAATCATCAATTCTTCATTTGTCGGGATAATATAAACATTTACTCCCGAGTGATTGCTACTGATTTTCCGTTCTTTTGGTTCACTGGCTGCATTTAACTCTTCATCGAGTGCTAGTCCTAGATAGGTAAGATTTTCACATAGTAGTTTCCTAATAGGCTTTGAGTTTTCTAATACCCCACCTGTAAAGATAATCGTGTCAACACCGTTCATCGCCGCAGCATATGATCCGATATATTTGACCATCCGATAGACATACATATCAATCGCTAATTTACAGTTTTTATCGCCTTTTTCCATTCGGTCAATGATTTCTCGAACATCATGACTCACACCTGAAATCCCATACAACCCACTAAATTTATTCAACATCGAATTTACTTCATCGATTGTTAACTCATCTTTCATCATGACAAATTGGATAATTGCTGGATCGATATCTCCGCTTCTAGTTCCCATAATCAATCCTTCTAATGGCGTCATCCCCATACTTGTATCAATTGATATACCGTCCTTAATCGCCGTAATACTTGCACCGTTACCAATATGACAGGAAATGACCTTTTGACTGGTTAACGGAACTCCCGTCGTTTCTGCTAGGCGTGAACTGACATATTTATGAGAAGTGCCATGGAAACCATATTTCCTAACTTTATAATTGTTATAGATTGCTTTTGGAATAGCATACATATAGCTTTTCTCTGGCATTGTTTGGTGAAATGCCGTATCAAATACACATACATTAGGAATGTCCGGACTTAACTCTTGAAAAGCAAGAATTCCCTTTAAATTAGCAGGATTATGAAGAGGAGCGAGTTCCATATTTTTATCAATAGCTGCAATAACCTGCTCGTCCACTAGTACCGAATCTGAAAACTCCTCACCACCATGTGTCACACGATGGCCTACTGCATGAATATCACTTATCGATTCGACCACACCTATTTTTTGATCGGTTAATAAGTTAATTACTTGCTTCAATCCTTCTTTATGTTCAAGAATCTCAGTAACATGCTTCACCTTCTCTTGATGAAGGAGGGATTCATATTGAATAATCGCATCTTCCATACCAATTCGTTCTACTAAACCTTTTGCCAGAACGGTCTCTTTTTCCATATCAAAACATTGAAATTTTAAGGATGAGCTTCCACTATTAATTACTAAAATAATCATCGACTTCCACCCTCCCCTACTTTTACTAGACGTTTTCCATCATCCCGATAGGTAAAAAATCCTTCACCAGAGCGCACACCAATTTTCCCTTCGCTTACTAAGCGACCAAGATAAGGTGACGGTAAATATTTACTGTTCTTCGTTTCTTCATATAGCTCTTGCAATTGCTGAAATATCTCGTCCAATCCAATTCGATCTGCCATTTCTAATAACCCAAGTCTCCATTCAAAGGAAGATTTCAACATTTGATCTAGTTCCTCTGCGGTTGTTAGACCTTCTGCCAATACCTCCACCGCTTCATTAAAAAAAGTAAATGTAATCCGGCTAAATGCATAGCCAGGTGCTTCTTTCACATGACAAATAAACACATTCATTTTTTCCATGAAGTCAAAAATGGTCTCATAAGTTTGATCGTGAGTTTGGTTTCCCTTAATAATTTCAACTGCATGATATATAAAATGTAGTCCGATAATTCTTTCAGGAAATACTGCATCCTTTTGAATATCAGATACACGATTCGTAATAGAATTTGTTGCCAAAATAGTCGTTTCTTCTAACATTTCTTCTAGTTGTTTAAATAAATCCTTCTTCTCCACCATGTTTCCATTAATTGATTCCACCACTAAATCAGCATCATTCAAAGCATGCAAATCAACATGATAATGAATTCTCGATAAGATCACTTTTTTCTCTGATATGGTTATTGCATATTTCGCTATTCTTCTATCTAATGCTTTTTCAATATCTTGTTGAATAAGAGGAAGTTGCTCCTCCTGTTGACAAACAACAATCACATCTTTTTCTTTTCTTGCTAACCTCTCTGCAATCCAAGATTCACCAATGTCATCGATTAA
Organism: Paucisalibacillus globulus DSM 18846; assembly: GCF_000482485.1. GTDB lineage: Bacteria > Bacillota > Bacilli > Bacillales > Amphibacillaceae > Ornithinibacillus > Ornithinibacillus globulus. The sequence continues at coordinate 77,962 of NZ_AXVK01000028.1, forward strand.
GAGACCCACTTTTTTAATGGACATGTTATCTTCCTTTCTCGTTAGAAAAACTCGCATTCACTCAGTCCCAAGCGAAATGTGTTAGTTTTTCTTATGTCGGCGGAAAGTTTTTATACTTTCCTATCTACGAACAAAGGGACAAGTTATTTTCCCAATTCATCAGTAGACGCAATCTGATGATGGATACTAGCTAGGGACTGCCTCATCTGTTTTGATAAAGAACTTATTTATACTACACTTCTTCCAATTTCATCATATCATAACTTCAATTCGACAAATGTTAATGCTTTGTGACTGAAATGCCGTGGGGACAGGTTCCTTGGCTCAATCGAGCCAAGGAACCTGTCCCCACGGCATCTTTTTTTGAATATATCTAAACAAATCGATAACAATAATCCTATGATAGCTTTTCTAAATTTTATAAACGACGGAGGAATGAACATGGTTAAAGACTCACATGCACCAAAGGAAAAACAAAATGAAGCTAAAAGGCCAGATGAGCAAAGACGCAATAAAGGAAAATCCAACGCTAGAAATACAAGAAGTTAATGGATCCACAGGGACAGGTACCTTGGCTCAACCGAGCCGAGGTACCTGTCCCCATGGCAAGTTTTACCTATTTTAAACTTAGTTTTTCCCGCTGTCTCAACTCAACGCGACGAATTTTCCCCGATGTTGTTTTCGGTAGTTCATCTACAAACTCTATTTTCCTAGGATATTTGTATGGTGCAGTGGACTGTTTCACATGGTTTTGCAGTTCTTTTACTAATTCCTCTCCTGCATTTACCACATGATTCTGTAATATAATATATGCTTTTACCACATTCCCGCGAATCTCATCCGGACTAGCAATAACAGCACATTCTTTTACTGCTGGATGCTTTACCAATGCATCTTCCACTTCAAATGGTCCAATTGTATAGCCAGAGCTAATGATAATATCATCGTTTCTACCTTCAAACCAGAAATAACCTTCCTCATCCAGTGAAGCTTGGTCACCGGTAATATAGAAGTTACCACGATGTGTTTTCAGTGTACGGTCCTCATCCTTGTAATACCCTTTAAATAGTGCCGGTGTATCCAGTGGGATGGCAATATCACCAACAACTCCAACTTCCACTGCATTTCCGTCTTCATCAATTAATTGTACGTTATTTCCTGGAGTAGGTTTTCCCATCGAGCCGGCTTTTACTTTCATACCCTTTAAAAATCCTAATAGTAATGTATTTTCCGTTTGGCCATAGCCATCCCTAACTGTGATATTAAAATACTTTTCGAACTGATCGATGACTTCTCGGTTTAACGGTTCACCAGCGGATACCGCACTGTGGACTGCAGATAAATCATAGTCTGCTAGATTATTTAATTTTGCCATAAGTCGATATTCCGTTGGGGTACAACAAAATACATTAATCCTATTTTCCTCGATTAAAGATAGATATTTCTTTGGTTCAAATTTTCCGCTATACACAAATCCTGTAGCACCAGATCCTAATACCGATAAAAATGGACTCCAAACCCATTTCTGCCAACCAGGGGCTGCCGTTGCCCAAACCGTATCGCCATTTTTAATTCCTAGCCAGTGTGCAGGAGCAGAACTCATATGGGCGAATCCCCAAGCATGCGTGTGCATAACCGCCTTAGGATTACTCGTTGTACCGGATGTATATGGTAAAAATGCAAGATCATCCCTGGATGTTGCAACAATTTCCAATTGATCGGAAGCAGATTCCTTCAAGCCATCTAAATGATTCCATTCCGTAACAGGCTCATCAACGGTAAATTTCACAAGCTCATCATACTCTGCCATTCCTGTGAATTCATCAGTATAATCAGAATGACATACAACACCACTTACTTCACCATGGGCGATTCGGTACTGTAAATCCTTTGTTCGAAACATTTCCGAACTTGGGATAATGATGATTCCAGTTTTTAATGCTGCAATATAGACCTCATACGTATCGATTAGGCGGGGCATCATAACGAGTAACTTATCCCCTTTTTTAAGACCCTTTTCTAAAAATATATTACCAATTTTATTTGCATTTCTAATTAAGTTTTTATACGTAATTTCTCGTCTGGTACCTTGTTCATCTTCCCAAATAACCGCAAGCCGATTTGGTTCTTTAGCATACTTCTCAAATTCCATTACAATATTATAATTTTCTGGTGCAATTAAATCTTCTCTATTCAACTTTACCACCTCTATTTTTTAGCACTAGATACTAACTGTTAATCATTATATCAGATTATAATAAATTTAGTTGAATAGAAGATTCATATAATCAATCCGTGGGGACAGGTTCCTTGGCTCTAAAGAGCCAAGGAACCTGTCCCCACGGCATTTTAAAATTTTCCCCTTGACAATTCTTTTTATATGCTTTATGATTTTCCTTAACTTTATGACAGAAATGCATAGAACTATTCTAGTAGCTTTTACATCCCCTGAAAATTAGAGACCTGGTGGTTGCTGCAAACCAGGCAGAGTGTAGAGCGAAGTACAAATAGGGAGCAGAATTTTTTCCGGTTTCGGCCGTTATCTAATCAAGCGAGCAGAGATATTTCTGCTAACTAGGGTGGTACCACGGAGCTTCCGTCCCTTTTAGGGATGGAGGCTTTTTCTATTTTCCATTACTCTTTCAATTTCATAACGATATAAAAGCAATGAACTATTCTAGTAGTTTTACATTACTTGTAATCAGAGACCTGATGGTTGGTGCGAATCAGGCGAGGTGTAGAGCGAAGTACAAATAGGGAGCTGATTTTTCCGGTTTCGGCCGTTATCTATTAGAGTGAGTAGAGCAATCTACTAATTAGGGTGGTACCACGGAGCTTTCGTCCCTTGTTTTGGGGATGATGGCTCTTTTTATTTTCATTTATAGTTTTTGAATATTACAACTTCATATAATAAAGGCGATGAACTATTCTAGTAGTTTTACATTACTTGAAAAATCAGAGACCTGATGGTTGGTGTGAATCAGGCAAGGTGTAGAACGAAGTACAAATAGGGAGCTGATTTTTCCGGTTTTGGCCGTTATCTATTAGAGTGAGTAGAGCAATCTACTAATTAGGGTGGTACCACGAAGCTTTCGTCCCTTCTTTTGGGGATGGAAGCTTTTTTAATTTATATACAAATACAAGGAGGAATCTTCTCATGAAAAAAGAGATGTCAGTTAGTCTAGCGTTATTACCCATTTTTGCAATCATCATTACTGGGGCATTGTCTGTGTTTATTTGGGGAGCCGGTATGCACTTCCCACTGATTTTTGGAATTATTGCAGCGGCACTGATTTCGTACTTATGTGGATGGAAGTGGGAAGAGATTCAAACAATGATGGTTAACGGTGTAAGTAGAGCTTTACCAGCAGTTTTTATTTTACTCATCATCGGTACAATTATTGGTTCTTGGATAGCTAGCGGTGTAATTCCGACCATTATTTTCTACGGTTTAACCATAATAAAGCCTGAAATTTTTGTGCCTATTGTTGCTATAGTCACTGGTATCGTTGCGGTAACACTTGGAAGTTCATTTACTTCCATAGCAACTATAGGGCTTGCATTTATGGTTATTGGAGAAGGTCTTGGTTTTCCCGCTGCACTCGTTGCAGGTGCTGTTATTTCAGGTGCCTACTTCGGGGATAAATTATCACCAGCATCGGATACAACCAACGTAGCACCCGCGATGGCAGACACTGATTTGTTTAGCCATGTAAAACATATGCTTTGGGATACCATTCCTGCATTTGCCATTTCAATCCTATTATTTTGGATTATTAGTAATACGGATGCTGGGAGTGGGATTACTGATACAGCAACAATTAATAGTTTAAAAAATGGGTTAAATGACATATTTGTAATACATCCTTTACTGCTTGGCATGCCAATACTAACTATCATTCTAATGATTAGACGAACTCCTGCTATCCCTACTTTAATTACTGTCAGTTTGCTCGGTGCCCTTCTAGCAGTTTTCGTTCAAGGGGTATCCATAGGGAACATTATTCAAACCATGACCAGTGGATTTACAGGAGAATCTGATTTAGAAGCGATTAAATCCTTATTAAATCAAGGTGGGTTAACGTCCATGCTAGGAACGATAGCAATTTTGATACTTGCTACAGCACTCGGTGGTATATTGGAAACCTCTGGAGCATTTCATGTCCTAACAAGAAAAATGATGGCAAAGGTTAGAAAAACTAGTTCTCTAATTACGTCTACGATTTTCGCAACCTTTGTTGTTGCATTTTCTACTGGTGCACAATTCTTGGCGATTATTTTACCAGCAAGAACGTTAGTAGATAAATATAAAGAAATGGGAATTGATACAAAAAACCTGTCACGGGCAGTAGAAGCAGCAGGGACAGTTGGCATTAATTTAGTACCATGGGGAGTTCCTGCAGTCTTTGCAGCAGGCATCTTTGGACTAAGTCCCGAAGAATTTATTCCCTTTTCCTTCTTTGTATTCCTAGTACCGTTAGTTAATATTTTATTTGGATTTACAGGATGGACCATTTCTCGGAAAAATTATGATAATGAATCAACTTTAGAAAAAGGAGAGCATACAGCATGAGTAAGGTTATTTTATCAGTTATCGGAACTGCACAAGATGGCGGTCTCCCACACCCAAATTGTTTTTGTGAGAATTGTAAACGGGCAATAAACAATCCCAATTTCAGACGTACCGCTTCCGCACTTGCAATTGTTTTACCAGAGAAAAAAAAATGGCATTTAATTGATGCAACACCTGATTTAAAAGAACAAATGAGCAAGCTTCAAATGACGTTTCAGCTAGAGGGAACAATAATGAGCAGTATCTTTTTAACTCATGCACATATGGGGCATCTTCCAGGCCTGTTATTTTTAGGCAAGGAAGGAATAAATACGACCAACGTCCCCGTATTTGCAGGAGCTAAAATGAAACATATGTTGGAGAATAACGCTCCTTGGCAACTGTTAACAAAACTTGAAAACATTATGCTTAAGGATCTTCGAAATGAGGAATCTGTAAAAATTAATGAACAATTTTCTGTCTTACCTGTTTTAGTTCCACATCGAAATGAATTTTCTGAGACATTTGCTTTTCGGATAATCGGGCCAAATAAAAAAGTGTTATATATTCCAGATATCGACCGCTGGGAGGAGTGGGAGATTGATATCGTTGATGCCTGTAAAGAAGCAGACATATGTTTGTTAGATGGAACATTTCACTCTCCAAGAGATTTAGAACATATCGGACGTGACTTCAGGGAAGTTCCGCATCCATTAATGACAACAACAATGGAGAAACTTCAAGAGGTGACATCGCAAACTGACATATATTTTACTCATCTAAATCACTCAAATCCCGCCTTAGTTTCAACGGGTGAAGAGCGAAAAGAGCTTTTGAAAAAAGGATTTTTCATCGCGGAAGATGGCATGGAATTCATTATTTAAATAATTGAACTGCCTTTTGTTTAGAAAAACTTGCATTCGTTCATCTTTTGGCGAATGTGTTAGTTTTTCTTATGTCGACGGAAAGAATTTATACTTTCCAAACTACTAAAAAACAAAAGGCAGTTGGTTATTTTGGTATATTTGCACCTTTAACGTGGGGTATAGTTCGCAGTTCTATGTACCAAATTTCATCTATCTACCTAATTCAATCGACCTATCTCGAGCGCTCTTAATACATTCAAAAATAATCCTTTCAAATTCATAGTTTACTAGCGTATTAATCCCTGCTTCTGTCGTTCCAGCTGGACTCATGACTTGTTTTCTTAATTCTGTTGCAGAATTATTTGTTTGTAGTAACATTTTTCCTGCCCCTAAGAAGGTTTGTGAAATTAGAGTTTTTGCAGCACCTATCTCCAATCCCAATTCCACTGCTGCTTTTTCCATTGCTTCTGCTAAATAATATACGAAAGCTGGTCCACTTCCAGATAGCCCTGTAACGATATGCATATCTTCTTCTTCAATAACAGCTGTCGTACCAATGGTATTAAATAGAGCTCTAGCCACTCGTACATGCTCTTCTGATGCGCTTTCTCCTTTTGCAATTGCTGTTGCAGCAAGTCCAATTGAAGCAGGCATATTTGGAATCGCTCGAATGATTGGTACATGCTCATGGAAAAGGCTAGAAATAAATTCAGTGGAAATCCCTGCAGCAACAGATATAATTAACTGATCAGACGTAACACTTCTCTCTAGAGATTGAACAGCTTCTTTTACATCAAATGGTTGCATGGATAAAATAATAATTTCTGCATCTTTTACCGCCTTTTTGCTATCCCGCACACAATGGATTTGATATTTTTCTTGGAGAAAATTTAAACGTTCTTGATTCCTTCTATTCGTTACAATAATATTATCTTTCTTTAAAAATCCCTTGTTTACAATTCCAGAAATCATCGCTTCCGTCATAGACCCAGCACCTATGAATGCTAGTTTAGTAAGCATATTCATCTCGCTCCCTTTTAAATTTTTTAGAAAAATACGCATTCATTCGAACTCATCTATCTCCTTAAAGTAGTAACAAATCTTTAATTAATCTTACTATAAAGCGAGCAGTTTTATATGCTAGTTATACTTATGTCAGAGGTAAGCTTTTTATACTAGATAAAGCCATGGGGACAGATAAAGCCATGGGGACAGTTACCTCGGCTCAAGTAAGCCGAGGTACCTGTCCCCACGGCCTTTTTTAATTGAATTAAATGATAGATTATCTCTACTTCCTTCTTCTTTTTAGAGAGAAAATCTCTTTTTACTCTTTCCTATTAAAATTTCACCATTATATCAGTAATTTTGTCCAACCTCTCTCTAGTAATTCGAATAATATATAGAGTAACTATTCAGGAGGTAAATTAAATGCCAAACGATCATAAAAACCAAAATATAAACCAGAATGATGACCCGAGAGAGAATAACCAGAATTCAGAAAACAGAATAGGAAATAATATAAATGTCGATGTAAATGTTAATGTCAATACGAATATTGGCGAATCGGCATACGAAGAAGATGGTGTAACTGGCTATCCACCTGTTAATATCGTAAACTCAACACCATACGATGCACGCGGGATTGTAGAATATGCATCATTCTTTTGTTCAGATGATAGGTACAATATTTCCGGGAATGGTGGTATTTGGAACGTCCCGATCGAGGAGTTTGTTTGATAACAAGAATCACTGCAATTGTTCGAACGCCAATTGGAGAGGTAAACGCGGTTCCATACACTTCTTCTGGCACTTCTTTTAGCCAGTATGCAATTATACAGACAGGTGAGTATTTGTTTGAAGTGACGCGCCGTACAGAGTAAGTCTGTGGACGGTTCTTTCACATTCGGGCAAATGGCCAGAGATAAAGAAATAATCAAGAAAATAAACTCAATATACGCGCAAGTAGTCTCTATTAAAACATTGAACAGTGGTACGGGTACCTTGGCTCGTCTGAGCCGAGGTACCTGTCCCCATGGCCTTTCACACCAACACAACCGCAACAACTGACACTACAACAGAAACAATCGTCATAGCAATCAATGGCTTCATCGCTTTATTCTTAACTTCTTTCAAACTTACACTCAACCCCAGTCCAACCATTGCGGCAGTTAGAAGCCATGTGGTGAATGTATATACCCCTTCTAATGTTTGCTCTGTCACTGGGATAATGTCACCGAGAACAAAGCTGCCAAATAAACTCATTGCGATGAATCCTAGTAAAAAGTATGGAAAAGCAACTATAGTTTTTCCTTCACTTTCCTGTCCGGTCCGTTTCCGTTTCATAAAGTAGATCAAAATAAAACATAGTGGCACGAGTAAGAATACTCGACCTAGCTTTGCTAATAACGCCATTGCTAGCGCATCTTGACCGGCTGGTGCTGCTGCTAATGCAACATGTGCAAGTTCATGTAAGCTCATTCCAGACCAAATACCATAATCCTCAGCAGCAAATGGCAAAATTGGACGTACTATTGTATAGATAATGGAAAAAACCGTACCCATTAAGGCGATTATGCCAACACCAATTGCTGTATCGTCATCATCTGCATTCACAATCGGGGCAACTGCGGCAATCGCTGCTGCACCACAGACACCAGTTCCAACTCCTAATAATAAGGAGATATTAGCGTCCGCTTTAATGACTTTTGCCAACCAAACCATAGCCACAATCGCAACAAAAATAATGATGGCATCCTTTAACAAAAGTCCTAATCCGTCACTTAGTACGATTCCGATATTCAAACGTAGACCGTACAAGATAATAGCTAAACGTAGTAACTTCTTAGACGAAAATGTAACTCCAGCACGAAGAATTTCCGGGTACCCGAAGATTTGCCGGTAAACAATAGCAATGATAATGGCGCATCCCATCTGTCCAACATATGTAAGTCCTGGGATAAGGGACGCTGCAAATCCAACCGCCGCAAGGAGAAAGGTGAATAACACTCCCCCGACCAAGAATAACTTGTTCCTTCCTTTAGATTCCTGATTTACATTTACATGTGTAGCTCCCAAACTGTACCCCCCCTAAATATTAATAAACTAAAAGTCTGACCCAATTGTAACCCTCCAATACTTCTATGGAAAGTAGTTAAGCCTACAGTATTTTACCAATACCTGTTCGACGAATTTCGCCATAACTCGAGGAGTGACAGGCACCTTAGTACCTGGTACTAAGTGTTGGTGTAAGCATATTTTTTGAATGATGGGTGTTTGTTTGTTAAGATAATGTTACTTTCGGAAAGGAGAAAAGTTATGACATCTAGTGTATTAACATCGAGAACAAATCAATTCTATATAAACGGGGAATGGAGAGATAGTGATTCTGGAGAAACGATTGATATTACATCTCCATATCTTCATGAGGTTATTGGAAAAGTACAAGCTGTTACGAGAGATGAAGTAGATAATGCCATTCAATTCGCACATGAAGCACAGAAGGAATGGGCAGAGAAATCCCTTCAGGAGCGTAGCACATATTTATATAAATGGGCAGATGAATTAGTCCGCATGCAAGATGAAATTGCCGAAACGATTATGAAAGAAGTCGGCAAAGGGTATGAAGATGCTCGAAAAGAGGTTGTGCGTACTGCAGACTTTATTCGTTATACAATTGAAGAAGCACAACATATGAATGGGGAAAGTATGCGAGGAGATCGTTTCCCAGGTGGTTCAAAATCAAAACTTGCGATTGTTGATCGAGTTCCTCTAGGCGTTGTATTAGCTATTTCACCGTTCAACTATCCAGTAAATTTATCTGCAGCAAAAATTGCCCCCGCACTTATCGCAGGAAACGCGGTGATTTTTAAACCTGCTACACAAGGTGCACTTAGCGGTACAAAAATGATGGAAGCCATGCATCGCGCTGGATTACCTAAAGGACTTGTAAACTTAATTACTGGTAGGGGATCTGTCATTGGGGATTACCTTGTGGAACACAAAGGAATTAATATGATTTCCTTTACAGGTGGTACGAAAACAGGTACTAATTTAGCCAAAAAAGCAAATATGATTCCACTTGTTCTTGAGCTTGGTGGTAAAGACCCAGGAATTGTACGGGAAGATGCCGATTTACACCTTGCTGCAATACAAATCATTAGCGGAGCATTCTCGTACTCGGGCCAACGTTGTACAGCAATTAAACGTGTCCTTGTTCATGAAAATGTAGCTGATGAACTGGTAAAACTTTTAACAGAAGAAGTAGCTAAACTATCTGTAGGTTCTCCAGAGAATGGCAGCACGATTGTACCTTTAATTGATGATAAATCTGCTGACTTTGTACAAGGATTAATTACGGATGCGATTGAACAAGGTGCTCATCTTTTAGCTGGAAACCAACGGGAACAGAATTTAATCTACCCTACTCTACTTGACCATGTTACAACAGATATGAAAGTAGCTTGGGAAGAACCATTTGGTCCTGTATTACCAATCATTCGTGTGTCTTCTGATGAAGAGGCAATTAACATAACAAACGGGTCAGATTATGGTCTACAAGCAAGTGTCTTCACTAAAGATATCAACAAGGCATTCGCCATTTCTAATAAATTAGAAGTTGGTTCAGTCCAAATTAACGGACGTACAGAACGTGGACCAGATCATTTTCCTTTTATTGGGGTTAAAGGATCTGGTATGGGTGCACAAGGCATTAAGAAGAGCCTTGAATCCATGACTCGTGAGAAAGTTACGATTTTAAATCTTTCCGAATAAATGGGGATGGGATAGTAGGAAATCTGTGAAAGTCGCGCGGGGTCGTTATCATCTCGCGTGGAATGTACTTAAGCTCGCGCGTGCATTCATCATTTTCGCGCAGTAATAACCAAAAGTCGCATGTTAAGTTGACTGTCGTGCGACTTTTTGCTTACACACGTGACATTAACATCCCTAGCGTTCCTCCCCCATTCCAATGCAAAAAGGACATGACCGAATACATTCAAACGGTCCATGTCCTTTTTGCATTTTTGGACCCTATATCAGGCCAAGGTACCTGTCCCCATGGCTCTCTAGGAATAAAGTTGGAAAATGGGGATCTATACTTGTGAAGTGGTATAAGTTCACTGTTTTTCACATAAATGCTAGTAGAGCTATTTGCTTTACTTTGGTGAATGGTAACAATTATAGGGATTGGGGGAGGTATTTTGTTTAAGCGAAAATGGATTAGTAGTTTCCTAGTTGGGTTACTTATTGTTTTTTCATTTTCTCCAGTGGTACAAGCTGAGGAAGATCTGACCTTGGATGCACCGGCTGCTTCTTCAAATAAAGCAGAGCCTACGATGACGGTTGGCCCCGAGGGGAAAACAATTCTTGCAAATGAAGAAACTACCAAGATAGGTCCGGGGATGGGGTTAACAACCTTTGAACGATTTGATGCACGTGGTTGGGTAAATGGTGAAATGATGACTATCGATATAGCACATGATGCGGTGTCAGCGGATTTACTTTTTCCAGGTGTCATTACAGATGCATTGCCTGTATCAGAGCTGACTAAGCAGGCGGGGGCTGTTGCTGGGGTGAATGGAGATTTCTTTGATATTAATAATACGAAAGCCCCGCTAGGAACTATGATTCATAGTGGTAGTCTATTAAAAGGACCTCAAGGCTCCCATACATTAACAGCAGGTGTCGATCAACATGGGATTGGACAGATTTCGGATATTTTCCTAGACGGGACGGTTCAATTGCCTTCTGGTTTCGCCAATCTTTCTACATTCAATCAATCTAGTATTCCTGTAAACGGGATTGGTCTTTATACTTCGGTATGGGGACAAGCCGAGCGGCCTAGTACAGATACGACATTCGAAGTAGAAGTCCGAAATAGTGTAGTTGTTTCGACATCTTCCCAAACAGGCAGTGGTTCAATTGCAGAAGATACTTTCATTCTAGTTGGGAGAGAGAATGGCGCAATTCAACTACAAGAACTTTCTGTCGGGGATGAAGTTAGTATCACTTATGAACCAAGAGTAGATGGGGATTCACTCATGGATTTTGCTATTGGTGGAAATATGCAGTTAGTCGAAAATGGTGTGGTTACTAACGGTTTGGATGACAGTACGACAGCACCAAGAACGGCAGTCGGTTTTTCTGAGGATGGACAAACGATGATATTAGTCGTAGTGGATGGTCGCCAAACAGAAAGTCGCGGAATGACTCTGAAAGAAATGGGAGAATTAATGACTGAATATGGCGCTTATCAAGCATTAAATATTGATGGTGGCGGTTCCTCCACGATGGTTGCAAGGATGCCTGGTAAGGATGATGCCGAAGTGGTAAATAATCCTTCAGATGGATCTGAACGTTCTGTGCCAAATGGCATTGGTATTTTTGTTGAAGGTGGAAGTGGCGAATTGAAAAATTTTGCAGTGGAAACCATGATAGCTAGCGAACATAGTAATCGCGTGTTTCCTGGCTTAAGTAGAAGCTTTGTCGGGTTAGGCTATGATGAGAATTTTTCACCTGTAGCTGTTGACTCAATTAAGTGGAAAGCTTTACCTGGACGAGTAGGCTCCTTCAACGAGGATGGTGTGTTTACTGCAAGAATTTCTGGACAAGCAGAGGCACAAGCACAAATACGTGAAGCAAAAGGAACAATGAACATGACAGTACTAGGTGAACTTGATCGTATAGAGGCTACCCAATCTTATATTGGATTAGAGATGGGAAGAACAGCCAGTTTTTCTATAAATGGATTTGATAAGGATGGTTACATTGCACCAATTGAGCCTCGTGATATGACGATAGCGTATGATGAGGAGGTTATAATGGTTCAAGAAAATTCAGATGGCAGTTTTACCGTAACTCCAAAGCAAGATGGTGGATCGACTGCAATCAAACTATCCATTTTGGACAAAGTTCTTCATCTACCAGTTACGGTTGGACTAGAGACCGTAGCTATTTCGGATTTTGAAACGATGGAAGGATGGGATTTCACAAAATATCCCGAAGCTGTTGGAGCGGATATGCAATTAGTAGATGGTAGGAACGGAAAAGCGATCGAGTTAAGCTATGACTTCTCGACCACCACGGCTACCCGTGCAGCATATTTGCAAGCATCTCCTTTACTTGAGTTACCCGGTGATGTGCAAAATATTGGACTATGGGTACATGGAGATGGAAATGGTGCCTGGCTTCGCACGGTGCTTGAGGATGCAACTGGGACAAGATATACGTTAACTCTTGCCAATGAGGTGAATTGGACAGGCTGGAAGTATGTGGAGACAACACTACCGGAAGGAATTCAATATCCTGCCAACCTATGGCGGATTTATCCGGTAGAAACCAATCAGCAGGAACAATATGCTGGACAGCTTATTTTTGATTATTTGACGGTAAAAGTACCCCCTTCGATTGAACACACGGGAGAAGAAGAGATAACTACAGATTCTTTGATTATTCAGAATGACACATTAGGGAATGACACATGGCAATTTGCTGTACTAAATGATTCACAATTTGTAGCAGCGTCACCGAATAGTCAACAAGTACAAATGGTGAGAAAAGCACTTCGTGAAATAGTTGCAGCTGATCCAGAGTTTCTCGTGATTAATGGGGATTTCGTTGATACGGCATGGGAGGAAGATTTTGAATTTGCCAAACAAATTTTAGACGAAGAGGTTGGCGATGCATTTCCAATCTATTATACGCCAGGAAATCATGAAATAGTGGGAAGTGGTTCATTAGATAATTTCTTAGCAGTGTTTGGACAAAATCGGTACAACTTTGATTATAAAGGAACTCGTTTTATTTTCCTTGATTCGTCAACCGGAAGTTTCCGGACGAGTGATTTTGACCAGATGATTGAATTAAAACAATCATTGGACGAAGCAGCAACAGACCCTTCTATTAATAATGTTGTTGTCTTTGGCCATCATCCAACCCGTGATCCGTTACCAACGAAGAATAGTCAATTATCAGATAGAAAAGAAGCAGAGCTCATAGAAAACTGGCTGACAGAGTATCGTGAGGTTTCTCGCGGAAAAGGGGCCATTTATATAAGTGGCCATGCACATACGGTTCATTTGGAACGTGTAGAAGGAGTTCCATATATGGTGACAGCATCTGCCGGGAAAGCACCGTATGGATCAAGTGATGATGGAGGTTTTTATGCTTGGACAATGTTTGGAGTAGATGAAAGACCAATCCCTAATCTAGGATTTGGCCCAGAGCATGCTGCATCACCTAGTAAGCATGCGCGTGCAGAATGGATTCAAGCAGAGGTTCGTCCAATTCTGGAATCGATTAGTATTAACGCACCGGAAAGTGTTTCTGTTAGTGAAAAAGTGGTTATATCAGCGGAAGGAAATCAAGCCGGGGGTCTTAGCTTCCCATTACGCTATCCAGCATCCGTTATGTGGGAAGGCAGTGAAAACGTCTTTCTTGGTACAGGTACTGAGCTAGACCAAGCAAAATTATCAAGGAGATATGCTGCCATCTTTGATTTGGAATCCGGCGAACTAACCGCATTACGAAGAGGCGAGATTTCGCTCGAGGTAATTGCAAATGAGGTTGTGAAAGAAGTTAGAATAGAATTGGAGTAAAGAGCCATGGGGACAGGTACCTCGGCGCATTGCGCCGAGGTACCTGTCCCCGCGGCATTTAAATTGTTACTTTCTGGTTCCACCACGGAGTTGCAGTCTTATCAATAACTGCATTTAATTCCTCAATATTCTTTCTCCCTTGTGATTGCAACCATTCAACCGTCTTTTCACTACCATGTTCTGCAAACACATTTACACTATCTTTCCAAGTAGCACGCCCACATAATACGCCATTAAATGTAGATCCTGCTTCTTTGGCAAATAATAACGTTTCTTGGAATAATTCAGCAGATACACCTGCACTTAAGAATATAAATGGAATATCACTGACGTCACTTTGTTGTTTAAAGTAACTAGCAGCCTCTTCCTTCGTATAAACAACCGGACCATCTGTATATCCATCAACAAATGCCATGTTTACCGGTACTTCTACTTTTAGAACATCTACATTAAAACGATCATCAGAAAATACCTTCATCGCCTCGATTACTTTTCTTGGTTTTACCTTTGCGTAAGCTTCACTTTTAACATCATCATTTTTAGCATCATAGGATAAGATTTCTAGGTAAAATGGGATGTCTTCAGCAACACATTCCGAACCAATTCTCTCAACAAATGCATGCTTCTGCTCATTAATTTCCGCAGATTCATCAATATCATAGTAAAGTAAAAACTTAACACCATCTGCACCTTTTTCTTTTAAACGCTTCGCTGACCATAATGGTAATAAATCAGGCAAACGACCAGGCTCAGATGCATCATAACCAGTTTCTTCATATGCTACTAAAAGGCCCGAATTTGCATCACGTTCCTCGGCTGCTTTCCAACCATACTCAGGGTCCAGTAATATCGATGAGGAGTAAGGAGTTAATTCTTTGGAAATATGAACTTTAAACGCTTCAAGAGCTTCTTCTACATTCTCCCTACCAGAATTCGCCATCATTTTTTTCAATGACCCTCTTTGGTCAATTGCTAATGCACTAATAACACCATTTGAATTTGATAGTTTCTTCATCAGTTCCATTTTCTTCTCAGTTAGTTTTGCCATGTTTAAAACTCCTTTTAAAGTTTATTCACAGTAATCATGTGGTAGTAATGGTCAAAATTAGAAGCTTGGACATAGCCGGTTTGCTTTTCCAATGCATTTAATATCCCTGCAGCCATACCATGTTTAACAATAGCATCAATAGAAAGTTCTTCTCCCAAGGCTTTTGCCATTCCTGCTACTGTTGCATCACCAGATCCCACGGGGTTAACAGCTTTGACTTCCGGGATGGAAACAGAATAATAGTCTCCTTCATGTTTCACAAATGCCCCGTCTTTACCTAATGTAACTACTATCGTTGCTATATCACGGAACAATGGATTCAATAAAACATTCTTTAATACTTCTACATTAGCGGTTACGGATTCTCCCAATAATTGTTCGAGTTCTGCTAGATTTGGCTTAATTAGCGTCGGGCGCGCAGTATTGCTAGATAATACAGAATGCAGGGCCACACCACTAGTATCTAATACAACAGGAATTCCCAATTCATTCGCATGTGCGATAAGTTTGACATAATAATCAGTTTGGATTCCTTTTGGTAAACTTCCTGATAATGTTAATACTTGAACTCCTTGGTTCAATAGACGTAAATAATGAGTCTCAAATAGTTCTGCTTCCTCAGAAGATAGAGTGGGGCCGGGTTCCATGACCTCTGTTTGTTTGCCATCATGTAAGATAGCAATACAATTACGAGATTCTTGATCAATTTTATAGAAATCATGTTTAATAGAATCGTCATCTAACTTTTTTTCAATAAACTGGCCAATTGTTCCTCCTAATATCCCAGTTGCCTTTACTTCTGCACCTAAAAGATGGGAAACACGAGTGACGTTTAATCCCTTACCACCAGCTGTTTTCCGAACTTCATTCGTACGATTCGCATCATCTAATTGAAAGTTTGGTATTTCATATGAAATATCTACCGACGGGTTTAATGTTACGGTTAATATCATCAATTATTCTCCTTTTAAAACAATCAATCTTCCCTTTGATAGTTAATGACACCTTCTACTGCTGTTGCTTGCACTTCAAACTTAGGATTCAATACAACATAGTCTGCTAGTTTACCAGCTTCAATGCTGCCAAGTTTATCAGCTTTCCCAAGACTCTCTGCAGGTGATAATGAACCACGATGCCATACTTTATAAAGCGGTTCATCCGTCCAATCTCTTAGATTCTTCACACCATCGATTAATTGTAGTGTGCTACCAGCCAACGATCCGCTCTCCGTTCTAGCCATACCATCCTTCATCACGACAGGAAACTCCCCCAAATAGTAATTCCCATCTGGCATTAATCCAGCACGCATACAGTCAGTGATTAACATTAGCTTTTCTTGTTTCACCTGATAAGCCATGGAAGCCACTTGTGGATGTACATGAAAACCATCACAAATCAACTCTGCAAATGCCCTTGAATCTGATAATGCAGCACCAACAACACCAGGTTCACGATGATGTAGTCCGGTCATTCCATTAAATAAATGGACATAATTCCGAGCCCCAGCGTCAACAATATCTTTACAGCAATCATACGTAGCATCCGTATGTGCAATACTAACAAGTACTCCATCATTCGAAACTTCTTCTGTAAATGGAAGTGCGTTTTCCCTTTCAGGAGCTAATGCAATCTTTACAATCATCCCTTCCGCTAAAGATTGCCACTCTCTAAATTCATCCACATCAGGATTACGAAAATAGCTTGGATTTTGTGCACCTTTATGTGTTTCGGTGAAATACGGACCCTCAAGGAAAATCCCCTCTGACTGAGCCCCTTCCAGTCCGACATTTATAGCCTCTTTAATAGAAAGAATGGCTTGCTTTAAATCCTCTTTTGATGAAGTTAATGTCGTTGGTAAAAACCTAGTCACCCCTAATGGAAGTATTGCCTTGGAAATTTCTTGTACTGCCTCAGGCTTTCCATCCATCACATCATGACCTTTTACACCATGGATATGGGTATCGAATAATCCGGGAGCTATGGTTTGCCCACTCCAGTCCATAACGTTTGCACCTTCTGGAACATCAGAAACAAAATCACCAAACTTGCCATTCTCTATTTTCAAATAGCCCCCATGCTTTTCCTTATTTTCTAATAGAAACTTATCGGCTTTTATATAGTAGAGCATTGAAATAACTTCCTTCTATTATGATTTCAGGTTAAATGCCATCTTCCATTTCCACTTTTTCTTTCTTTTTTACAATAAATTGCTTAATATTTTCTTTTCCTTCTTTTAAAAGCATTTCCGTAAATGCATCTAGTTCAAGAGTCCGTTTGAAAAGTCCACTTAATAGCATTGGCGAATTAGTACCACCAACAACGCGTACATTTTCAGTAGTGGCAGCTATTTTACTACTTACATTAAACGGCGTTCCACCTGCCAAGTCAGTGAAACAAACGACTCCCTTACCTGTATCCACCGCTGAAATAGCCGCATGTAATTCTTGTTCCAATTTATCTTGATCATCACGAAACGGAACAACTTGGATATGTTGAATATCCCCTGCGATTAATTCAACCGATTCCAACATCCCATTTGGAAATCCACCATGTCCTGTCAATACGATACCAATCATGCTAAACATCCTTTCTTTTCAAAAGCTAACAAGGGCGGTCCTTAGGAACCAACCCTTATTAAATTTTATAAAATACCGAAATATGCTCCTACCAATCCTACAACAACTGTAAGAACAATTAATGTGATTGGTGAACGGCCTTTTTTAAGTAACCAGTACATTAATAATGTATAAGCTAAAGGAAGTAACCCAGGCATAATTTGGTCAAGCACATCCGTTTGTATTGCTAGTTCAGCCTCTCCTGACTTCCATACATAACCGACATTAAATGCTACATACGTTGCAATTAATCCACCTACAACTGTTAGACCAACAATAGATGCAGCTCGTGATACTAATTTTGTACCTTCTTTCAGTTTCGCTACCGCTTTAATCCCCATGCGATATCCATATCCCATTAATCCAAAACGAACACCAAAGTGAATAATGTTAAACAAGATAAGGAAAACAATCGGTCCAAAAATATTTCCTTCAATTGCAAGTGACGCCCCAATACCTGCTGTAATTGGGAGTAATGTCAGATAGAACAGTGCATCCCCGATACCACCTAGAGGACCCATCATCGCAATTTTAATACCACGAATAGCATTTCGATCCTCTTTGTTTTGCTCCATCGCGAGGATAACACCCATAATGAATGTGACTAGGAACGGATGCGTATTAAAGAACTCCATATGTTCTTTCATCGAAGTACTTAAATCTTTTTTATTCTTATGAATATGACGCAATCCAGGAAGAATGGAATATAGCCATCCTGCTGCTTGCATACGCTCATAGTTAAAGGAAGCTTGTAGTAATAAGGAGCGCCATACTAAATGGCGTAATTGTTTACCACTTAAACCTTCAGCTGGAGTTAAATCTTGATATGCATTAGATTCCATCTGTTATTTCCTCCTCTCGAGGTCCTTGGTTTGAGCCTTTTTTATTTGTATAAAAATCATAAAGCGCGATGGCAAGACCAATTAAAGCGATTGCAAGAATTGGTAGATTCAAATAAGCCGCTAATACAAATCCGATAATAAAGAACATAATATATTCGGTTTTCATCATAATCTTCAGTAGCATTGCAAAACCGATTGCTGGCATAATTCCACCGGCAACTGATAATCCATCAAGAATCCATTGTGGGACAGATTCCACATAAGTTGCAGCTTGTTCTGCTCCAAGGAAGATTGGTAAGAATGCAATTAATGCATAGAAAACAAATAAGATAACTAATCCTAAATAGTTAATTCTTTCTATTCCCTTATAGTTCGCATCCAGTGCATATTGGTCCGCCTTGTGCATGACTGGTGAAAACAGGGTAAAGAATAGAGTAATTAACCCTTGTACAGCTACAGCAAATGGAATCGCTACTCCAACCGCTACTGTAGGTTCTTGACCAATAATAATACCGAATGCGGTACCGATGACACCGCCGATGACAACGTTAGGTGGTTGCGCACCAGCAAGTGGTACCATCCCCATCCAGATTAATTCTAATGTACCACCAATGATTAAACCGGTAGTGACATCACCTAAAATCAAACCAACTACAAGCCCAGTAACTACTGGTCTGTGTATATGTGTTAACCCGTTAAATAGGTCAATACCAACAATCCCTGCCCATAGAGCAATTAATAACGCTTCTACTAACATTAGATTTTCCCTCCCTAGTTACGACAATTATCTTTGTAAAATCAAAACCTGCTATTATAGTAGTTCTAAAATGTTTTGACCACGGTCACTAGGTACTCCTCTTAGATCAAGCTCTACACCTAGTTCTGCCAAACGTTTAAATGCTGTAATATCACTTTCATCAACAGATACGGTTGACGAGATTTGTTTTTTTCCTTCTTCATAGTGCATATTACCAATATTCAAGTAAGTAAATGGTACACCGCCTTCTTTCAAAGCAAGTGCATCCTGTACATCTTTCACAACTAAGAAAATCTTTTGACGTGGTGATGCTTTATGAATGACATCAATTGTCTTTTGTAACGTAAAGAAACGAGCTTGAACCGTATCCGGCAACACCATTTCCATTAAGCTTTGCTGAACCTCATCTCCTGCAACTTTATTGTTAGCAACAACAACTAAGTTTGCTCCAAGATGGTTCGTCCAAGTAACCCCTACTTGCCCATGAATTAGACGATTATCGATTCTTGTGGATAAAATATTTGGACCTGACATAAAAAATCACCTTTCCTTTTTGGATAATTATTTTTCGTAAATTGTTACACCCTTAACTACTCGGTTAACCAATCCATCTGGACTTGGATTATCTGGTGTAATCCCTAATTGAATAGACTTTTTAAGTGATAATACTTGTGCGAAAATAATATAAAGTAATGCTAGTGAGAAATCATTTGTAAATTTGTTTCCGGTTTCATTTACTGTAATCGTCCAATTAGCTATTTTTTCTACTTCTTCATCTCTTGATTCCGTTAATGCAACCACTTTCACTTTTCCATCGGCTACTAATTCTCGTAAAATATCTAAATCATATTTGCGAGTATAAGGATTAGAAGACATAAATAGAGTAACTACTGACTTATCCGTCAAAATGGATTTAGGACCATGACGGAATCCTAGTGATGATTCATGTACTGCCACCACTTTACCTGCAGTTAATTCAAGCATCTTAAGCGCTGCTTCATGTGCCAATTGGCCAAGGGAACCAGAACCAAGATATACGATTCTATCAAAATCAAAATCTAGTACGTGATCAATAGTGTCAGTGATCCGTTCTACTAAGCTACCAGCATTAATCGTTACATTGGAGTCAAACTCTTCCTTAGCAAATAGAATATACGCAGCAATCATCATGCTTGTGTAACTACTTGTCATCGCAAACCCTTGATCATGTGCTTCTTCTGGGGTAAGAATAACTAAGCTTTTCTCATTATTTTTACTGTTCTGAGCTAATTGCCCATCTTTATTACATGTAATATTTACTTGATAGAAGTCATTTACTATTTGTTCACCAAGCTTAACTGCTGCCATACTTTCTGGACTATTACCCGAACGGGCAAACGATACTAAAATAGTTGGAGCATCTTCAAATAAGTATTGATCTGGATTTGAAACAATATCCGTTGTAGCAATTGCCTCAAATAGAACTTTCTCTTTATACTGATCTTTTAATATCGGAACTAACGTGTCACCAGCAAATGCTGATGTTCCCGCTCCGGTAAAAATGACACGAACTTGACCATGTTTATCATAGATGGATTGAACAAACCCTCTTAGTTCATCCTTTACTAACGTCAGGCTCTCAACAAATCCTTTCCAAACTTCAGGTTGTTGATAAATTTCTTTAGACGTATGAACCGCTTTCATTTCTATCAAATTTTCTTCCGATAAATTAAACATAATAAATACCATCCTCTCTCATCATGTGGTTATGTTGTCATAACCACTTTCCTTTTAATATAACTCTATTAATATAACTAAACAGGAAATATTAATAGAGTTTTAACTATCTAATTCGACTGTGTAGGTGAATTTATCACCACGAGCAACACTCACTGTGTACTCAATTAACTTTTCATTATAATAAGCATGCCTTTTCAACAGGATAGCAGCTTGATTTTTTTCCGTTTTTAATTGTTTCGCTTCTTTATCTTTAATTAACGTAGCTGAAAAAGTTTCAACTGCTCTCGTGACGACAATTTTATAATCTTCCTTAAATACATCATACATGGCTCTTTCAACCAAATCGGTTGCTGATAGATTAGGAAAATGTTTCTTTGGAAGATAGGAGGTTTCATACATCAAAGGTTCATCATCAGCTAATCGTAGCCTAGTAACTTGGAATACTTCTTCATTCGTATCTAAGTTCAACTTGTTGGCCAGATGCTCCTCAAGTTCAATTTCTGCAAAAGATAACACCTTTGTTGTCGGTGTCTTTCCTACCTTCTTCATCTCTTCCGTAAAACTATATAGCTTAACTAGATTCTGTTGGAACGTTTTTGTTGCTACAAAAGTACCTTTACCATGGAGTTTATAAATATAACCTTCTCGCTCAAGCTCTTGCAAGGCTTGTCTAACAGTAATTCTACTCAGTCCATAAATCTCACAAAGTTCGCGTTCAGGTGGTAGCTTTTGATCGACTTGGTATATCTTATTTTCAATTTTTTTAATAATATCTTCCATTAATTGTAAATATAACGGAACCTTACTGGTCTTATCCACTTATCCAGTGTCACCTCCCAGTGGTCATTACCACCTGAATTTAGTATAAAACATAATTTTATAAATGTAAAGGCTTTCCTATATTTTTATTGAAAGTCACAAACTACCTCTATGCTTAAAAACAACTATATCAAAATTCCAACAATATCCCAGTCTTATCATCCTGATATTTCAATCTAGGGTATCTAACACAATCTGGGTCATCCATTTCTCTTTTTCCCACTTCCTCTAATAACCCAGAAACCCCAAAAGCAAATGCATATTGCGCTGATAATAACCACGCATCCTGCTCTAAGTCATTTATTGGCATAGTAAGCCCATCACTTAGTAGCAAGATCTTTTTCACCCTCCTCATGGGAATTCTACCATACTCCAAATGGTTAATAGCATCTTCACTACCATCAATAATCCCATACCCATCACGTGTATTTAATTTTTTTCGATTTTCTAGTAATATGGGATTGACCTTTTTCCTCAACACTTTCAAATTTAGCATCTCATTCCCTTCTTCGGATCGAAATTTTACCAACTCATTTAAAGCAATTCTATCCAGAAGTTGAACCAAATCATATGTTACCTTTCGTATATCACCACTGTCATATTGCATGAAAATCATGCAATCTCCCGCCTGTATGTAATCAAAGTATTCTCCTGAACGTTCCAATTGGATGGCTGCAATACTAGTTGAACCTCTTTGATTCCTTGGTATTTGTTCATATGTGCTAACTTCACCAAGATTTTCTTGATAATAAGTTACAGAGCGTTCAGCTAAATTTCTATTCCCAGCTTCTACTCGTTCAAATAAAGATATAGACTGGTTCTCATGTATAAGTGCTTCCTGAATAGTCTGTGAAGCAATATAACCGGGAATTCCTGCTAAACCAGTTGAGCCATCAATAGCAGCATATATTTTATTACTTCTATTTAATACATATGCATCTTCGTTTATATCATTTTCTCCACTTTGGTACACTTTCGTTACGTGCATTTCACTCACCTCTTTTTATACTATAGCATAAGATCTCCCAAGGTTTTAATCGGTAAAATATACTTGAATGCTAGGAATACCACATTATTATGCCTTCATCTTATCCGCACAGAAAAAAGCCCAGCTGCGAACAGCAAAGGCTTTTAGTTCCCCATGCTAATTTTTTTCATGGAAGACGAATCATTTGGACCATCTGTCCCTACGCTTCAACCGGATGTGTTGCTTCATACATTAACTGATTCAATTCTTCCGTATACTTTTGAATCTGTACGTTTGACCAGCTGAAAACTTTTGCCATATAGGCAATTACTGGGTCTTTATGTTCCTCGACCCAATGGATATTGAAGAATAGTGCTCCTGTACGTCTAATGAAGAAATCAACTGGCTTGTATGCTAGTTCATACTCTAAAGCATAACGAAGCATTGCAAATACAAATGGATCCATATTTTCAGCTTCGGCATTGATTTTTTCACGTTGATAAATCTCAAAAACCACATCAATATTTGAACCATATCGCTTAACTATACTTTTAGCCAGTTCTTCTTTTATACCTAGTTGCACCCCAGCAGACACCTTTTTGTTGATAAACTTTTCGAAACCTGCAGATCCACCAACATCACCGCCAGAAATACGTAACTCCTTCGTTTGCGTACTTGGGTATGTTCTTCCTTCTTCTTCGTGCAACTGTTTTCCAACCAAGTCAACAATACTTTCGGCCATTTTGCGGTAACCTGTTAGTTTACCACCAGCAATAGAAATGAAGCCTGAATCAGATACAAAAATTTCATCTTTACGAGAAATTTCTGAAGGGTCTTTCCCATCCTCGTGGATAAGTGGGCGCAAACCAGCCCAACTTGATTCTACATCTTCTGGCTTTATTTTCACGTTAGGAAACATATAATCAATAGCCTTTAAGACATAATCACGGTCTTCTATTGTCATTTCCGGATGTGCGATATCCCCTGTATAAACAGTATCTGTAGTACCGACATATGTTTTTCCTTCTCTAGGAATAGCAAAAACCATTCGTCCATCAGGCGTATCGAAGTAAACTGCTTGCTTTAATGGGAAACGTTCTTCATCGAAAACAAGATGAATTCCCTTTGTAAGATGTAAATACTTCCCTTTTTTTGAATTATCCAATTCACGTAAAGTGTCTACCCATGGTCCAGCCGCATTAACAATTTTCTTGGCAATAATCTTTTGTGTGGATCCATCTATCTGGTCCTCTACTTCTACCGCAATAACTTTGCCATTCTTATAGACCAAGTTCGTCACTTTCATATAATTTATTGCAAGTGCACCTTTTTCAACAGCCTTCTTCATCACCTCAATTGTTAAACGTGCGTCATCTGTCTTGTATTCTACATAATAACCGGCACCTTTTAGATTTTTGGTATTTAATAAAGGCTCACGTCTGACTGCTTCTTCCGGTTTAAACATTTTTCTTCTTTCACTTTTCTTTACACCCGCAAGGAAATCATATACACGTAAACCGATATTCGTTGTAAAAGGACCAAATGTACCACCTTTGTAGAAAGGAAGCATCATCCATTCCGGAGTGGTAACATGGGGCCCATTTTCATAGACAATTGCTCGTTCCTTTCCAGTCTCTGCTACTACACCAATTTCAAATTGTTTTAAATAACGAAGACCACCATGAACAAGTTTAGTTGAACGACTGGATGTTCCACCTGCAAAGTCCTGCATTTCAACAACCGCAACTTTCATTCCTCTAGTCACAGCATCAAGTGCGATTCCTGCACCTGTAATTCCTCCACCGATTACAAGTAAATCGAGTGCTTCATCATTTATTTTCGTTTTTATATCATTTCTATTTAAGCTTGAAAACATACCAATCTCTCCTTTTTATGAAAAACCCGTCACTTCATTAGTTATCGTAACCATCTAGACGAAAAAAGAGACCACAAAACACTCTATAAAAAATAGAGTACTGTGGTCTCTCAAGATTCTCCGTCCAACATATTAACTTATCTTCATTATAACATTGACATTACCAAAATGGAAGACATTTAAAATGTCATCTTTTATTTAAATACTCGTGTTGCCTCTACAGCCTTTTTCCATCCTTTATACAATTCATCGCGTTTATCTTCTTCTATATCAGGTTGGAAGGTGTGATCAATATTCCATTGCTTAGCTATTTCCTCTTTATCCTTCCAATAGCCAACAGCTAGACCTGCTAGGTAAGCTGCACCCAATGCTGTTGTTTCATTGATAACAGGTCGATCAACTTGAACACCTAAAAGATTACTTTGAAATTGCATAAGGAAATTGTTTTTAACTGCACCACCATCTACACGTAGTGATTTAACATCAATACCTGAGTCAGCAACCATAGCATCGACAAGGTCTTTCGATTGATAAGCTAGTGACTCAAGTGTTGCACGAATAAAATGCTCTTTTGTAGTACCACGAGTTAAACCGAACACAGCTCCACGCGCCTCACTATCCCAATACGGTGTACCTAAACCAACAAATGCAGGGACAACATAAACACCATCTGTTGAGTCTACTTTTGTTGCATAGGTTTCACTTTCTGATGAACTTTCAATTAACTTTAGGCCATCACGTAGCCACTGAATAGCGGACCCAGAAACAAAAATACTACCTTCTAAAGCATATTCAACCTTCCCGTCAACACCCCAGGCAAGAGTTGTTAATAGACCATTTTCCGATTGAACACCCTCAACTCCTGTGTTCATCAGTAAGAACCCGCCTGTACCATACGTATTTTTAACCATTCCTTCATCAAAACATGCTTGTCCAAATAATGCAGCTTGTTGGTCCCCGGCAATACCTGCAATGGGAACTTCTTTGCCTAATAAATGATAGTCCGCCGTGTTTGCATACACTTCAGAAGATTGTCTAACCTCTGGTAACATACTTTTTGGCACAGTTAAAATATCAAGTAACTCATCATCCCATTTTAAATCATAAATATTAAACATAAGTGTACGGGATGCATTGGAGTAATCCGTTACATGGACTTTTCCACCGGATAATTTATAAACTAACCAACTATCAATTGTACCAAACTGAAGTTCTCCTTTTTCCGCTCTCTCTCTAGCACCTTCTACATTGTCCAAAATCCACTTAACTTTTGTACCAGAGAAGTACGGATCTAATAGAAGTCCTGTTTTTTCTTTAAACAAATCATTATACCCTTGCTCTCTTAGCTCCTGTACAATGCCTTCTGTTTGACGAGATTGCCATACAATTGCCTTATAAATTGGTTTTCCAGTATTTCTGTCCCAAACAACAGTTGTTTCCCTTTGGTTCGTAATTCCGATCCCAGCAAGTTGTTCTGGATCCACATCTGCTTTTACCAAAACCTCAGCGATACAAGCTAGGATGGATGTCCAAATTTCATTCGCATCATGCTCCACCCAACCAGGCTTTGGAAAAAACTGTTCAAATTCCCTTTGTGCGGATTCAACAATTTCTCCATCATGATTAAATAATATTGCCCGAGAACTTGTTGTTCCTTGATCTAAGGATAAAATAAATTTACTCATAAAAACTCTCCCCTTAACAATTATGCAGATTTTGATTCTTTACTAGCTTTAGTCAATTCTATTGAAGCGGCAGCAATTAAAATGATTGCTACAATAACACTTATCACCCAAAATCCTAGAGAATATTCACCTTCAAAAATAGCTTTATAGAAAAAGGCACCAAAAATACCACCTAAAATCGGCCCAATTACCGGGACCCAAGCATATCCCCAATCAGAACTTCCTTTGCCAGGAATAGGAAGTAAAGCGTGAGCAATTCTTGGACCTAAATCACGGGCAGGGTTAATTGCGTATCCAGTAGGTCCACCTATGGACATCCCAATTGCGACAATCAACAAACCAACCACAAGCGGATTCAATCCTTCTGTAAAATCATTAATTCCTATAAACAACAATCCAAGTACTAGAACAAAAGTACCTATTAACTCTGTAACCAAGTTTGATAGTGGGCTACGCACAGCTGGATCCGTTGAGAAGACAGCTAATTTTGTACTTGTATCTTTCGTTTCTCTCCAATGAGGTAAAAATGCAAAGTAAACTATGACTGCTCCAATGAACGCCCCGATTATTTGGGCAGAAATATAGGTTGGCACTTTCTCCCAAGGAAAATCTCCGACACTTGCAAACCCTAGTGTAACAGCTGGATTAACATGGGCACCCGATACACTTCCAACAGCATAGACTGCGAAAGTTACCGCAAGTCCCCAACCGAGTGTGATTAGCACCCATCCTGCACCATTACCTTTTGACTTATTCAATACACTAGTTGCTACTACACCACCACCAAAAACGATAAGAATCATGGTACCAACTAGTTCCGCTGTAAATTCAGACATCCCGACATCCCCCTATACTATAATGGATTCCACTAGCCAACAAGTTATTAACATTTGCTGCAATATAAACACAAAAAAACCACACCTAACGCAGCATACATCTCGTCTAAGACATATACTAGTAGTGTGGGCTCGTGGTCTCTATCACATTAATTAACTTGAAACACTATTTTACACAAACATGAAAACGTTGTCAACACCATTCTACAATATTTATAGTTGCCAAAGTTCGGGATTGGATGTGCTAACTGCTTTAGCGCCATTTTCAAGTGCGTATAAAACATCTTGCTCGGACCGAATTAAACCACCCGCTATGACAGGTACTCCCGTTTTCTCATGAACCTCTGTTAAAATTCCAGGGAGAATACCAGGTAACACTTCAATATAATCGGGCTGAACTTTTTTACACATCTTTAAATTATTATCCAATGCATGGCTGTCCAAAGCAAACAATCGTAGAATACCAATTACATTATTTTTCTTCACAAACGAAATGGCATTTCCTCTTGTAGATATAATACCATCTGCTTTCACATTTCGAACCAAATATTCAATCCCGTATTCATCTGCTTTAAGACCCTTTACAAGATCAGCATGTACAAACACTTTTTTATTATGTTGGTGAGCAAAGTTTACTAAATCCTTTAGTTGGGAAACACGAGTTTCCAAAAACACAACAATTTCATGTTGACTATTAAGGATTTTCTCAAAATACCTCATATCCCGAAGAACAGGGAAAATATTCCTTTCAGAAATCATAAAAAAAAGACATCCTTCCACCAAAATTCAATAATAAAGAAAACTATGATAGGTATATGGTAACAAATAATTAGTTCGGTAAGCTAATAATTACCTTCATTTACTACTTTCCGCTAAAAATTCATTATTATACTAAATCTTGGCCATGGTGACCG
This sequence comes from Paucisalibacillus globulus DSM 18846, assembly GCF_000482485.1. GTDB lineage: Bacteria > Bacillota > Bacilli > Bacillales > Amphibacillaceae > Ornithinibacillus > Ornithinibacillus globulus. The sequence continues at coordinate 106,052 of NZ_AXVK01000028.1, forward strand.
TTTCTGATTAATGCTCCCCTTGCAGCAAGGATTCTGTACTTCTAGAACAAAAAAATCCCCTTCATGGCACACCATTCAGGGGTATTCTCATATATTCTAATTAGTTTACTTTAAATACTCTTCCAGGATTAAAGAATTTCACAAAGAACTTCCTTCACAGCTTGATATCAATATCAATTCACCACTAACTCATTAATAAATCTCATAAACGAATCCACGTCTTTAAATACCCCTGCATCCTCTAGAATTCGAACAAACTTCTTCCCCAGCTCCTGTTGAATGATTTCTTCAGCTTCGATAGCATGGGTTATGGAAGGGTATCTTTCTTTTATTTCCGTTGCCCATTCCAAATGATAGTCCTCTATATGGGAAGGCTGATTGAGGATAAAATTCTTTATCTCTTCCAATTCATTTTTTAATCTTGGTGGAAAAACTGCTAGGCCCATAACCTCGATTAATCCAATATTCTCTTTCTTAATATGATGAACATCGGCATGAGGATGGAATATACCTAAAGGATGTTCATCGGATGTACGATTATTTCGTAAGACGAGATTCAATTCGAATTTACCATTCTGTTTCCTTGCAATTGGTGTGATCGTGTTATGAGGTGTATCCTGACTGTAAGCAACGATATTCGCAGCTTCATCTGAATAATTCTTCCATTTATTTAAAATAAAATCAGCTGCCTCTATCATACTATCTGCATTGGACCCTTGAAGTCGGATCACGGACATTGGCCATTTTAATACTGATGCCTCCATCATTGGAAAGGCAGGAAGGTCAAAAGTAAACGCATCTTCCGCTTTCATCATCGCAAATTCATACCTGCCACCTTGATAATGATCATGGCTAAGAATGGATCCCCCGACAATTGGTAAATCCGCATTGGATCCAACAAAATAATGTGGGAATTGATCTGTAAAAGCTAGTAATCTTTCGAATGATAATCGATCAATTTTCATATCTCTATGATTCTCAGAAAGTATAATACAATGCTCGTTATAATAGACAAATGGCGAATATTGTAAATACCAATTTTCTTTCCCTAATGGAACCTTTATGATGCGATGATTTGCACGAGCAGGATGACCTGTTCTTCCAGAATAGCCTTCATTTTCTATACATAATAGACATTTCGGATAGGTAAGACCGGAATGTTTCATCGCCTTTTCCCGTTTTATCTGTTCTGGGTCCTTTTCTGGTTTTGACAAATTTATCGTAATATCCATTAGGCCATAAGTTGTTTCCGTTTTAAAAGAAATGTTTTTTTTGATTTGATTCATTTGGATATAATTACTGCCTTTACTTAGACGATAAAAATAATCTGTTGCTGCTTTTGGTGATTCCTTGTACTTCTCATAAAAGGATCTATTTACCTCAGATGGTCTAGGCATGAGACAGTCCATGATCGTTGCTGATAAGATTTCTTTATCATCAAATACGTCTTGAATAATACCTTTTTCAATGGCACATAGAATAATTCGTTCAAGAATATCGGGAATCGTCTCCCTTGTCGGTGGTACCGATATATCAGGATAGTCCACTATTTCCAATAAACTCATGATTCGATTACGGCAATAAACTTTGTCCATTTCATCGATTAGTCCCTCTTCTTTTGCCTGATGTATTAACTGTTCCATATCTTGATAAATCACCCTAATTCCCCCTTCTCGTAACCATTTGGTTTTGAGGAGTGCCAGTTCCAAGCATCTTGGATAATTTGTTGAACCGTTGACCGGGTTGGATTCCAGCCCAGTTCCTTTCTTGCTTTTTCAGAACTGGCAATTAATGTACTCGGATCCCCTTGTCTTCGTTCACCTTTCTGAGTAGGTATGTCCTTTCCTGTTACCTTTCGTGCAGTCTCGATCATTTCATTTACCGAGAATCCTTCATTGCTTCCTAGATTATAAACGGTATTAGTACCGCCTTTTTCCAAATAATCTAATGCTAAAAGGTGAGCATCAATAAGGTCCTCAACATGTACATAGTCACGTATACAGGTACCATCTGGCGTATCATAATCATCACCAAACACCACTATATGGGATCGCTTTCCTAAAGCAGTTTGTAAAATAATAGGGATAAGATGGGTTTCTGGACGATGATCTTCCCCTATTTCAGCTGTTCCTCTAGCACCAGCAACATTGAAGTAACGGAGGGAAACATAATGAATACCGTACGATTTCTCTGCCCATTTTATTATTTTTTCCATCATTAACTTGGATTCACCGTATGGGTTAGTAGGATTTGTAATCGTATCCTCTGAAATGGGAACGACAGCCGGTTCACCATACAATGCTGCAGTAGAAGAAAAAATAATTCGTTTCACATCCGCTTCCACCATCGCTTCTAACAAGACTTGCATACCATAAACATTATTATGAAAATACTTCAGCGGCTTTTCCATGGATTCCCCAACAAGGGAGTTCGCTGCAAAATGAAAGACAGCCTCAATCGACTCTTTTTCAAATACAGAATAGAGAAAGGTTTTATCTCGAATATCCCCTTGATAAAATATGGCCTCTGGATGAACTGCCTTTTGATGACCAGTTTCTAAATTATCGATAACAATGACGTGTTCCCCTCTGTCTATTAATTGATATACAGCATGGGAGCCAATATAACCGGCCCCACCTAAAACTAATATACTCATACGAACACTCCTTTTATTAGAAAAACGAAGGGGGCTTAATGGGTCAGTTTGTCCCCTAACTACCTAGTAAGATTTCTTCATCCATTGAGCTAGGATAGATCCATCACTCTTAAACCGGCTCCGATAACTCCTTGGTCATTTCCTAAATTACTAACTGTCATATCTAGTAAACTATGATTCTGTTCTTCGATGATTAATGTGGCCAATTTTTCTCTTACTAAATTTATTACAAATGGATTATGAGTAATTACACTTCCCCCAAATACGATAAGATGTGGATCTAGTAAACTAGTTATCATATAAATCCCATGTGCTAAGGAGGCGGCAAATTCATCTAATAACGTAATAGCCTTATCATCTCCATCGGTATACAACGAGAATAAATCCTCTGTCGACATCGAGTCGTTATCATAAACGGCTATGGCATGTTTTTCTAATGCTGGACCGGAAGCGATAAGCTCAAGCCTATTGAGGTGGCTTTCTTTTCTGGGTGTATAAACCGGAACTAATCCCAATTCACCTGCAAATCCTGCACCTCTAATAAACTTCCCCCCTTGAATGGTCGAGCAAGCAATTCCTGTACTAACCGTACAATATACTAATAGATCCTTTTCCCCTAGATTTGTATGTTTCCATTCTGCAAAAGCTGCCATATACACATCATTATCGATAACAATATTGCTGATATTCAACTCTTGCTTTAGCCTTTCTACAATCGGAAAGTTGCGCCAAGGTAAATTATTTTGAAAAACCGCCACTCCCTTCTGTATATCAACCTTTCCAGGAATGCCGACCCCAACACCATAAATCTCCTGTAGAGGAATACTCGAATGATTTAGAAGTAATTTCACACAAGCCATGACCTGATTGAACATGTTTTCTTTATCAGAGGGATCACTCTTGACGACTTCCTTTTGAATTAAATCCCCTTTTTCGTTGACAATTCCTGCTGCGATTTTCGTTCCACCAATATCAATACCAATCGCATATTTCATCCCTATCCCTCACTTTCCTACCAAAGATGGAAGCTGTTTTCATAAACAATGGAAAACAGCCTGGTTTTAATCAAAGGCTATTTTCTAAAAGATTGTTGTTAATTACTCAATTTGTATAGACTGTGCGGTAACAAGTACCCTAGCTTCTTGATCAGGGCGCATGCTCTGGTTGTAAGAGCCCATGTTTTCCCGAGTCGGGCGCATGCTCTGGTTGTAAGGGCTCTAGTTACCGCACATTTTCCTTCAACTGCGAAAGTAATAACCAACAAACTTTACGAAAAACAGCCTGTTCAAATAAACTTCCTATTATAATCCCAAAGAAGAAATAGAAGACCAGAGAGTCCGATCAATTGAACAAATAAATCTAATCTACCAACCGTTTTTTGTCCCCAAAAGACAAGGAATAAGCTGAAGAAAAATAACACAATTTTTACTATCCGCATGACATTATCCTTCATGGGAATACTCCCTCCATATGATTTCACTTGGTTCAAGTGTCACCTCATAGTTATTACCATGGCCATCATAAACAATCGTGTTCTGTTTTTCACTAGAATTATTTACCACTGCATAGCGATTCGCTTCTGGGTAGGCATGAACTTCACAATTAATGTTCGAACTCATCCATTGATAAAACTCATCTTCTTTATGTGCTGCATAATTCATGGCTCTCATTAATAATCGAGTATTTTCAAGACTATATGGAAGCCCTGAAATATAGACACTTCTTCCTTTTCCAAATGGGGAACTTGCAAGATGAATTTCACCATTTGAGTATTCAATAATCTCCGTTTCCTCACGTAATGCATACACACTATTCATTGATTCACCAAAATCATAATCAGTTAAGTCCTCTGATATAAAGTGGGATTCAACAGGATTATCAAAGTACTTATTCGTAGATAAGCTGAATCCTAACTCCTTATCAACGCCTAATACATTGGCTAATTGGAAGTAGCGTCCCTCATGATGAATGGCTGTTGGTTCACCAACACCTACAAATCCACCGCCATGATGGACCCATTCTCTTAATGTAGAAGTTAACTTTTCATTTAACCATTTCTCGCCACCAGAGAAAGCAGTACCAGCATCTCCTGCATTAATAATGACATCGACATCTTCCGGAACACCATTTTCGATGACATCCTCAAAACTAATAAAGCTAACATCAACTGCTGCACCACTAAGCGCTTCTAATATTCCATGGTAAGAATAAGCCTGTTTATATGGTTTACCATGTGCAATGATATGGGTTTGCCATGTTCTTAGTTTTCCCCATGAATTTAATACCGCTACTTTTAGACCAGCATACGGTTTTACATCTTTAATCTTTTCATAAATATCACGGTATTCATTCGTTACATTTTCAACAAAATCGACAAACTTAGGAAATTGATACGCTAGACTCAAATAGCCACCATAACCAATTCGGTCTAATGGACTTCTCATCAAGGCGCGTCTTGCACTTAGCCAAATTTCATTTGCTTCGATGACAGGATCATTCCCCTCATAGAATGTATCCGGGAAGAAATAGGGTAAGAATCTACCTTCTGTATACTTCACATGTGGAATATCCGCAATAATACGTAAGGTAGAACCATCTCCAACACTTCCAACGACAGCATCTAATCCTGTCTCCTTAAAGTAGTTGCCGTATGGCTCTGTACCAATCCAGTTATCCCCTAAAAACATCATCGATTCCTTGCCGCTTTCCCTAACAAGGTCTACTAATTCCTTCACTTCCCTAGCAACAAAATTCTGAATGAAATCCATATAATCTAAATATGCTTTAGAAGGAACTCGGAAGGTTGTATTATAGTATCCTTGATCAACAATGTCCTCCGGTCGTAGACGATATCCTTTCTCTTTTTCAAAAGCTTCAAGAGCTAAAACGGAAACACTTGCACCATAACCAAACCAATCGACAAATTTTTCCTTTCCTAAGTTATTAAATACCAACGTAAAATGGTAAAAGAACGTCGTAAAGCGAACAACATCTGTATCGGGATTTTCAAGCAACCATTTTTTTAATTGTTCTTTAACAAATTTATTAGAATGGGGTTGCCGCACATCAAATGGGATATCATGAGGCTTATCTCCCCAATCATTTGTGATGTGATTATACATTTGTGTTGGATCCCATTTCATGTAAGCTAAAAAGGAAACCGTATATTCATGCCAAGGCTTTGCATCATGAATAATTACGATATTTTCCTTTTCCTTTACTTCCCAACTATCTGTACTCACAACTTTTCCAGTAGTTCGGTCGATAACTTCCCACCATACTTTAGGGTCATGAACATAGTCAGCCATTATTTGCTCTTTAAAATATCCATCTAAAAATGCAACTTCTATTTCCGTGTCCTTTGCCGTATTATATTGCGACATTAAATACAGTTGTTGCATTTCCTCCAAGTGCTTTTCAGCGAAATCATTATGACCACGTGCTACAAAATATGTCGTGTACACTTTGGCATCTAAATTCTTTAATTCTTCATCTAGTTTCGTTCCATCACTATCCCGGATTGCATCCGCGCCCCATCGTGCCATTAATTCCTTCGTTTCGTTTAAGAAGTTTTGCTCAGTTGGTAATGTTACTCTACCTTTTTGTTTTTCCATCTTCATCCACCTATCCTTTCAATCCTCCAACTGTCATACCTTGAGTTAGTCGTTTTTGTACTGCTATAAATAGAATCAATGTAGGTAACATCACAATTACCATTCCCGCATACATAGGACCATAGTTAGCAGCGGCTCGTTCCGCAGCCATTAAATTCAATAAGCCTACTGGTAAGGTCTTATGTTCTCCAGGCATGAGGGTTAATGCTAAAATATATTCATTCCAAAACAGTAAGAAGTTAAATAGAACTACAATAATAATGCTAGGGCGAGCCATTGGTAGCATGACGGAAAACATCGTCTTGAAGTACCCTGCACCATCAATACTTGCCGCTTCCTCAAAATCAGAAGGAAGTGTTTCAAAGTAACTCGATAATAGATATATGGTGAAAGGGAGTGCTGTAGAAGCATAAATAAGTGCCAATATCACCCTATTATTTAAAAAGAAACCATCCCCCATCATTGCTCTTAAGCCCGTATCCCAATCCAATAACATGAGAAAAATCGGTACGACAATATAACTAACATTGATAAATAATCCTGCTTTTACAAAAGAATGAATAAACCTACTCCCTTTGAAATGAAATCTTGATAAGACATAGGCAGCTGGTAGGGCAACAATTAGTAAAATTAATAATGCTAATCCCGTAACCATGATGGAGTTAATCAGGTAATCACCCATGTTTGCATCTCTAAAAGCCTCGATAAAGTTTTCAAAATGGATTCCCTTTGGCAAGCTCCATGGACTTCCATAGAATTCTGCATTTTCCTTAATAGAAGCCAAGAACACCCAACCAACCGGTACAATAATCGAAACAGCAAGGGTAATTAAAGCTACGTAAATAAATAATTTATAGAGAAAATCAGTACTAAGACCTTTTGCCTTCTTCTTCATCTAGCCCACCTCCTTAATACTCAAGTACATCACGCTTCGTAATACGATTAACAATTGCCGCAAGTACAAATGAGAAGATAAACACTACGACACCAATTGCCATTCCATAACCAAATGTTGAGTTCGTATATGCCTGATCATACATATAAGATAAGAAGACCTCTGTCGAACCATCCGGCCCCCCACCTGTCATCGCTTCTACTAATAGGAAGCTAAGGTTAATCGTACTGATAATATAGAATGTTAAGGTCGTTCTAATATTTGTCCAAATTAATGGTAATGTGATGCTAAAGAATTGCCGCATCTTCCCAGCACCCTCTAGTGAGGCTGCTTCATAATAGCTTTTTGGAACACTAGCCATACTGGACATATACATCACCATGTAATAACCAATTGCTTGCCACACCAATGCACCCGCAACACTATAAATTACAATCTTCTGATTCCCTAACCATTTCTGTTCTAGATTTTCAAGAGAAAACATACCGAACACATTATTTAATAATCCACTTTCAGGGTCATAAATTGCGGAGAAAATACCTGCAATAACAACGATGGAAAGAATATTTGGAATGTAGAAGATAATACGAAAGAAACTACTACCTTTAACTTTCGCATTGGTTAATAGATAAGCAAAAAACAACGCAATAATAATAGTTGCGAGTGCAACAAACACAATCAACACGATCGAATTCTGAAATGAGCGGATAAAATTCATATCATCCCAAAGGAGAATGAAATTATTAAGTCCTACAAATTCCTGATTATTGGAAAATCCTCCCCAGCTATATAAGGACATCCGAAACACCTGAACGGTTGGAACAACCATGAATAGCGTCAATAAAAGTAGAGCTGGAGTAATACAAACACCAATAAAAAATCTTCTTGACCATTTCTTATTCACCATTCACACCTCGCTTCATTAGAAAAACTCATATTCTCCATACACTCATGGACAAGTTAGTTTTTCTATACATGCGGAAAGCCTTTATACTTTCCTAGCCACGAAATAAAACGGCGAGTCGAATAAACTCACCGTTTTATTTATTACACTTTCCTATATAAACGGCTTAGTTCATAGCTGGTCTAAGTTTGTCACTTGCTTCTTCAATGTTCTTTTGCCAGTCCTCATAGGATAAATTACCACTCATCACACTATCGATTGCACCATATAACGTATCTCCCATACTCACTCCTGGAACAGGTTCAGTGGATGCAAATGTTCCCATTGCTGGAAGTACTCCTTCGTCATAGATGCTGTAATACATTTTGTTTTCACCTTCTAATAGATCTGTAATACCTTGAACAGGTTGAATCGCACCAGATTCTAAGAAGATAGACACTGCTTCATCCGAGTACATAAATGTTATAAAATCTTCTGCAGCATCCTTATTACTTGCAGCAGCTGGAATCCAGATTTGTTCAAAGAAAGTAAATGCATAACGGTCTTCCCCATCCTCAAAGGCAGGAATTGGCATCATACCCCATTCAAAGTTTTCCGCTCTTGGAGCCTCAGCCATTTCGCCAACAACCCACGTTCCGTTTGGCATGAATAATGCTTCATTATCTAGAACTAATTGTTGGTTCTTCGTAAAATCATTTGGATTTGCATTAGCTACTGTATTTGGATGTGTATAATCCGCTAGCTTTGCAATTGTCTCTAATACACGTGTTGCTTCTTCCGATTCCCAAACACCATCTTCATATGTCATGGTATGGTTATAAAAATCGGTGCCACCAGAAGCATAAAGCATAGATCCAACCACTGTATCAAAGTATCCAGTTGTCGGGTACGTAAATAATGAAATTCCTTCCTCAGCTGCTAAGTCACCCAACTCCCACATTTCTTCCCAAGTAGTTGGAACTTCCCAGCCCTTTTCTTCTAAAAGTCCTGCATTATAGAATAATCCTGTTGGGCTATAGAACATAGGAGCTAAGTAGGTATCCCCTTCACCATATGGATTCGTTGCAAGCGTGTCCGTAAATCCTTCCAATAACTTGTCACTTACCGTTACATCTTCACCGTAAACATTCTTATCGAAAATGTCTGTAATATTTTCTAAGCCGTCTTCTTTAATTAAGGTTTCAGTCAATGCTTCTGGTCTACCAGTGGCTAGTAAGAAAACATCCGGATATTCGCCAGCTTGCATATTTGGTCGGACAATTTCTTCTAGATTCTTTTCAATCGTAAGTTCAATTTCCACATTCTCATTGGCAGCTTCATATGCATCGGTAATCTTTGTCCACATGTCTGAACCATAAGCAGATTCTAATGCAGCTATATGCAAGGTTGTCTTGCCATCTGCGTCAGACTTACCTTCACTTTCTTTTGAACTAGTCGTTTCATCCCCACCAGAACAAGCTACTAGAACTAGCGAAAATAGTACAAATGATATGGTTAGTAATAGATTCTTAGATTTCATCATTAACGCCCCCTATACTTATTTTTTTCTACACTTCTATCATACCCTCACATAAAGCGCTTTCACAATAAACATCTTGTTGTCTTTTTTATGAATATTGCTTTTTATTTATTGCTACTTTAAAATGGGGGGGAGAATATCGAAGGGGGTTATCCTGTTGTCACATGAGGTTTATCAAGTAACAGACTTCCATACGAAAAAGATGCCTATTAAACTACTATATATCGCCCGTTCAGAATATGATAAAGGATGGCATAGCACGCAACATTCACACCATTTTACCGAATTATTTTACATCGTTAAGGGAAAAGGGTTTTTCGTACTGCCAAATTATGAGATTCCTGTTAAGGAAAATGACTTAGTTATTATCAATCCAAATGTGGAACATACGGAGAAATCGAATAGCCAAGACTCCTTAGAATATATTGCTTTAGGAATCGAAGGACTATCATTTGAACTTCAGGATGAAGCAGATTCACAAATGGGACTATTTACTTATCAAGGTGATCGAGAGGATGTTCTTTTCTATTTAAATACATTATTACACGAGATAAAGGACCACCGAGATGAATATGAAGTTATTTGTCAAAGTATCATCGAGGTACTAATCGTTAAGCTTAGACGCGAAAAGAATTTCACCATCAAGAAGACCGAACCTAAAAATATTAATAAATCTGTCGCCATAATCACACATTACATAAACCAAAACTACAGAGAGGATATCACATTAGATAAGCTAGCAGAAGTAGGTCACATCAATAAATATTACTTAGCACACCGTTTTAAAAGTGATATGGACATCTCACCTATAGAATACCTCAATCAAGTTCGCATTAGAGAATCAAAAATCCTCCTAGAAACAACAGACTATAGCATTGCAGATATCACAGAATTTATTGGCTTTTCATCACAATCATTTTTCACACAAGTATTCAAACGATTAACAGAACAAACCCCCTCAGGCTATCGGAAAGCAATTAGAAAAAAAGCCGTGGGGACAGGTACCTCGGCTCAATGAGCCGAGGTACCTGTCCCCACGGCGCTTTTTGTCTATGGCGCTTTTCATATTGAATCTTTCTCTATTTCATAGTAGAATGTTAATTAAATTAATTAACTAATATATTTGCTGATTACATACAGGAGGTTTTTACATGAATCAAAACCTAATCGAAGAATATCAAAATGTTTTTCAGACCAATTCCGTTCCACGACAATTCTTTGCACCTGGAAGAATCAATTTAATAGGAGAACATATCGATTACAATGGTGGTCACGTATTCCCTGCTCCTATCTCATTCGGAACCTATGTGGTAGCAGAAAAGCGCTCAGACCAGAAATTACGTTTTTTTTCAATGAATTTTCCTGAAACAGGAATAATTGAATGTGACCTCACTAACTTAAACTTTAATGAAGAACATCATTGGGCAAATTACCCTAAAGGTATGATTCAGTACATCATCAAATCAGGACATGAACTTAACCAAGGAATGAATATTTTATATTACGGAGACATTCCCAATGGAGCTGGTTTATCCTCCTCAGCATCCATTGAAATTGTTACAGGGGTGCTTCTAGAAGGTTTATACGATTTAGAGATCAACCCAATAGAAATGATTCAATTAGGCCAAAAAGTGGAGAACGACTATATTGGCGTTCAAACTGGTATAATGGACCAATTTGTAATAAGAATGGGAAAGAAAAATCATGCCATTCTATTAAACTGTGAAACGCTTGAATACCATTATGCTTTGCTTGACCTAAATGACTATAACATTATCATTATAAATACGAATAAGCGACGTGACCTGTCCATTTCCAACTATAACGAGAGGAGAAGTCAATGTGAACAGGCACTAAGTGATTTACAAACTGAACTCTCCATTGAAAATCTTTGTCAGCTTACACCAGATCAATTTGAAACCTATAAACATCTAATTAAAGACGCAACAAACCAAAAGCGTGCAAAGCATGCAGTATATGAAAATGCCCGGACACTTGAAGCATTGAAAAAACTACAGAAAGCTGACCTTGAGGGGTTAGGCAAGCTAATCAACTTATCACACACATCACTTCAAGATGATTATGAAGTAACAGGACTTGAGCTCGACACAATTGTAAGCGCTGCCCAGTCTAAGGAAGGTGTCCTTGGTGCTCGTATGATTGGGGCAGGATTTGGTGGTTGTGCGATTGCAATTGTTAAGAAAGATAGAATAGAAGCATTCAAAAGGAATGTAAATGAGATTTACTATAAAACTATTGGATACGATGCAACTTTCTATACAGCCTCTATCGGTGAAGGAGCAAGGGAGATTACGAGGGAGTGTTCTAAATGAGTGTTTTAGTATTAGGTGGAGCTGGATATATCGGCTCCCATGCGGTGTATCAACTTATTAGTCAAAAGAAAGATGTCGTTGTTGTTGATAATTTGATAACTGGGCACAAAAAGGCAATCCACCCAGACGCAACATTTTACCAGGGAGATATTCGCAATATCGACTTCCTTCGAGATGTTTTTGCAAAGGAATCCATTGATGCAGTTATTCACTTTGCCGCAAATTCTCTTGTCGGGGAATCAATGAAAGACCCGCTCCAATACTATGACAATAACGTATATGGCACACAAATTTTATTGAAAGTCATGACTGAATTTCATGTGAAATATATTGTATTTTCTTCCACAGCGGCAACATACGGGGAACCACAATCTGTACCAATTACCGAAACAATGCCAACCACTCCAACAAGCACCTATGGGGATACTAAGCTGGCCATGGAGAAGATGATGAAATGGTCCGAACTAGCATATGGTATGAACTATGTTTCATTGCGCTACTTCAATGTTGCAGGTGCTAGAGAATCCGGGGAAATTGGTGAAGACCATCGTCCTGAAACCCATCTCATCCCACTCATATTACAGACAACTCTTGGCCAGAGAGAGAACATCACCATCTTCGGTGAGGATTATGATACACATGATGGTACATGTATTCGTGATTATATCCATGTAGAAGATTTAATTGATGCACATGTACTAGCTCTCGACTATTTACAAGCTGGGGGGCCAAGTAATATTTTCAACCTTGGAAGTAACCAAGGATTCTCTGTAAAAGAAATCATAGCTACTGCTCAGCATGTTACTAGAAAAGAGTTACCAGTTAAAATTGGGGAGCGTCGTTCCGGTGATCCAAGCACGTTAATTGCTAGTTCGGAAAAAGCAAAGACCGTACTAAATTGGAAACCGACACGTACATCCATTACGAAGATTATCGAGGATGCATGGAATTGGCATGTAAACCATCCAAATGGGTATGAAGGGGAGTAACAATCAAATGACTATCTTCCAAGATATTGCGGGACTAATAGAGAAAGCAATGGAAGTCAGCTTAATAGAAACAAGTGATCAATTTTATGTTCAGAACCAAGTGCTAAACCTGTTACACCTACAAACCTTTCCTGAAAGGATAGAACATGCAACAAAGGATACCATTCCTAATCTATTAGAAAGAATAATTGCCTATGCAATAAAGAATAATCTAATTGAAGATGTATTAGATGATAAAGAAATTCTTTCAGCAAATCTCATGAACTGTTTTGTGGCACGGCCATCCGTTATAAATGAGATTTTCAACAGTAAATATAAAGAATCACCAAAAGCAGCAACAGACTATTTCTATCATCTAAGTGTAAACAGTAACTATATTCAAATGAACCGAATCCAAAAAAATATACATTATAAAGTAGCCACCGAGTACGGAACATTAGATATCACCATTAATTTATCAAAGCCTGAAAAAGATCCGGAACAAATAAAACGTGAACGTTCTATAAAGCACAAAATAGCCTATCCAACATGTGTATTATGTATGGAAAATGAAGGTTATGCAGGAAGAACTGGTTATCCAGCACGGGCTAACCATCGAATCATTCAAGTTCCAATCTTGGATGAAAACTGGTATTTCCAGTATTCTCCCTATGTTTATTATAATGAACATAGTATTTTACTTTCAGAGGAACATCGTGATATGAAAATCGATAAGCAAGGATTCCTTCGCCTGCTGACATTCATAGAAAAGTTCCCACATTATTTTATTGGTTCGAATGCTGATTTGCCAATTGTGGGTGGGTCCATATTAAGCCATGATCACTATCAAGCAGGGCGGTATACATTTGCAATGGAACATGCTGCTGATGATTTTACTTTTGAACTAAATCGCTTTCCTAACGTAAATGGCGCAGTACTAAAATGGCCTTTATCTGTTTTACGCCTTCAGAGTCATCAGAAACAGGAATTAGTTGATGCTGCTGATTACGTGTTGCAAACATGGAAAACCTATCAAGATGAAAATGCACAAATACATGCATTTACGAATGATATCCCACATAACACCATCACTCCGATTGCTAGAATTCGCAGTGATAATCAATACGAACTTGACCTTGTATTACGAAACAATCGAACAGTTAAGGAACATCCATTAGGAATCTTTCATCCACATGAAGAGGTACATCATATTAAAAAGGAGAATATCGGCTTAATCGAAGTAATGGGATTGGCCGTTCTGCCTTCTAGACTTAAAACGGAATTACGAGAGATGAAGAACTATTTACTTGGAAATACAAGCAACGTGGAAAGCTATCACCAAGAATGGGCAAAAGAAATAAAGCAAACGTATGGACAAATTTCTGATGGTATGGAGGCAGATGATATCATTCAGAAAGAACTTGGTAAAAAGTTTGTTGCTGCACTAGAACATGCGGGCGTTTTCAAACAAACAGAAGCAGGTATGAAAGCATTCAGACGTTTTATCCATGCATTAAATCACAAGCGGAGTGGGTAACTTGAAAATACAAACAAACAAAACAATCGAAAATTGGACTTCTTTCACGTTAATAAATGATAACGATGTAAAAATAAGTCTACTAGACTTTGGTGGCATCATTACGGAAATAATCGTACCAGACAAGAATGGAAACATGGAAAATATCGTTCTTGGCTACCACAATCATGAGAAATACAAATCAAATCCTAACTTTTTTGGCGCGATTATTGGAAGGGTTGCCGGAAGGATTCAAAATTCCTCCTTTACACATAATGGAGAGAGCTTTTTTTTAGAAGCAAATGAAGGAAAACACCACTTACATGGTGGAAATAACGGTTTTCACAAAGCGATTTGGGAAGCAGAACCATTTCAAACGATTGATCAAGTAGGTGTGAAGCTAACCCATACCAGTCCAGATGGTGAAGGTGGATATCCTGGAAACATTCAGGCTAACGTAACCTACACCTTAACAAACGACAATCAATTAATCATCGATTATGACGCAACAACGGACAAAACAACAGCACTAACGATGACGAATCATTCGTACTTTAATTTAAACGGAAACGTATCAGATACCATTCACCATCATCATATATCGATGAACAGTCAACAGTTTATCGAGCTCAATCACGATCTTATACCTACAGGCAACGTAGTTTCTGTTGACGGTACACCATTTGATTTTAGACAAGGTAGAATGTTAGAAGATGGTATTCACTCTAACTACGAGCAAAATAAACTGGTTGGTAATGGCTATGATCATTACTTTATCTTTGACCAAGATCCGAATGTTTTAGTAACAGAATCTAATAGTGGACGCACACTCACCATTCAAACCAATCAACCTGGCATGGTTATGTATACATCAAATAGCATAGTTGATGATTTAGATCAGGATGGAATCCAGTCTGAAAAATATTTAGGCGTTTGCTTTGAGACACAAGCATCCCCAGCATCCTTACATTTCGACAGAATGCCAACCGTTGTTTTAGGAGAAAATCAAGTTTATAAAAAACAAACTGTATTTACATTTGGCATAGTGTGAAGTAGGAAATTCAAGTATTCCATCGTTTAGAACATGTAGAAAGAGCTTAACCTAGAAATGATACCTATGTCGGGGTTAAGCTCTATATTATAAGGGTTCAAAAAGTTCGACCAAAAGCAGGGCTACTGCACCAAGCAGTGTAGCATTATCACCTAATTCGGATATAACAATTCTTGTTCGCTTTGCTTTCATAGTCAGTGCTCGTTTCTCAATCGTCGATAAAATAGTAGGTAAAATAAACGCACTCGACTTTGAAACTCCACCACCTATCACGACTAATTCCGGATTGATGATATGAATTAAATTTGTCAAACCTATCCCTAAGATTAATCCTGTTTCTTCGAGGACTTCGATGGCATCCTGATCACCGGAAGTGGCCAATTGAAATACTTCCTCTCCCGTTTTTCTGTTTGCCCGCTTTGCAATAGCTGGTCCCGAAACCAAGGTTTGCAGGCACCCAGGGTTCCCACATTCACAAACATCCCCATTCATATCGATAGCCATATGGCCTATTTCCCCTGCTATATTCTCTGCCCCATGATATAATTTCCCATTTAATACTATTCCAGCACCTACACCTAGTCCGAGATTTACAGCCATCATACTTGTTAATTCCCCATGATTACCGAACCATGACTCACCAAGCGCCATTGCTCTAGCATCATTTTCAACTTTAACTAATAGGCCAAATTCCTTTTCAAGTTCCGCTTTGATCGGTATATTACTAAGCTTTAAATTCGGGGCAATAAGTGAGGTACCTGTATCTACCTCTACAACACCATGCATCGCAACACCAATTCCAATAATTTTATCCCGATTATTGATGGATCTAAATAATACGTGGATGCTATTAATCAAGACTTCTAGGAATTTGGCATTAGATAGATTCGCCTGCAATTTACTTTCCGCTCGGTCAATTATTTCTCCAGACAAATTAGTTAGGATACAATGAATGGAATCAGGACCTGCATCGACCCCAATAACATAAAATGCTTCATGATTGATGAGCAGCATGGTTGGTTTTCTTCCACCTTTAGACTCACCAAGATCACTTTCTCTTACCATATCTTGTTCGATTAATTCTTTGACAATACTACTAACCGTTGGCGGAGTGAGCTTTGTCTGCTTAGCTATTTGGGCTCTAGATATCGGTTCTGATGTTCGTATTTTGTTTAGAATGATTGATTTATTTACAGACTTCATCAATTGGAAAGTCCCACGCTGCATATCTCTTCCTCCATCTCGTACATCGTTCGGTATTATTATAGCATAGTAAGTTAAATTAACTAAGTTATGATAGAAGCCCTAGTCTATACTTAATTCAATAAAAAATCTATTCAATCATCTCATAAACGGTTCTGTTATAAGGTACAAAATCTAGATAAACATTAAAATTAACAGGGGCAAATCGCATAAGATTTCGCCTGTTATCATTTATGGTTCTATCAACGGTTTATGTACTTTAATATAGCAATTATTATAAGTGAAAATTGCTTGATAAATGCACTGTTAATTGTGGTGTTAAAATGCTGCGAAAGATACAATTAATACTTCATTAAAATCATTTTCACTACAAAAAAATACGCTTTTAGGAATAGTTTACCTCAAGCATATTGGATACTTTTCTATTCTTCTACTAAAGATCGCAATAGTTTAACATCAATAGTCTACTTATTATTATTTTTGGTCAATTCCTCATGTATTTTTTTAAGCTCTTCAGTCTGATTAAGGATGTTATTATTAACTTTTCTAATTGCATCAAATATAGCAAAGAGACCAGCAAAAATTATAATTAAAAATAGCAATTCCATTTGCTTAACCTTCTTTCCAAGTTATATCTTCCGCTAAAGCATCCTTTAATGTAATAACTTATAACTCTTATTTGTCATTATTTTTTATGATTTTCTTCGGTACAAAGTATGCAATAGTTGCAGAAAGAAAAGCGATCAATAATGTTGGTAAGAAGGAACTATGACTACCTGTAATAACAACTGCTTTGGATAGACTACCACTCATATTCCAACCCTCTTCTATATTAGGTGTATACATAAATGTTAAAAGCACACCATATAAAACCTGAAATATTGAAAACAATATTATAAAACTAATCGCAAAAATAATATATTTTTTCAATATAGACGCCTCCAATTTACTTTTCGGTTATATTTTAAGTACGTATAATAAGCCCAAAAGTTTCATTTGCTTCATTCACTATCCTGCCCCAATAGTTTACTAACGGAACTAACATCCCTTCTTGAAGTAATGCACCCGTTACTTTAAAAATGGAGAAATCTAAAATTACTTTTCTATATTAGCTCTATTTTTTGTATCCATTTGATATACAACATCACCATTAGTTAAAAAAATAATAAAATCCTCATCTTCCATCACCGTTTCAAAAGAATAGGCTATTTCTTTATCGTTTATCATTTGAAACATTTTTGTTTGATTATCATATTCAAATACATTACATTCATTAAACCGAACATCACCAGTATAGATAGCTCTAATCATCAATTGCACACCTCGAACCTTATCATATTTATCATAATTATTAAGTTGAACCTATTGAATTAATGCCCTGATAGTTGAATAAAAAGGTATTAGAGAGAATTGATATATTCAATAATCTCATAGCCGACATAATCCTTTATATTTGGATACTTATCCCGATAATAACAATTCCAATAACTAACTACTTGGCTTACAGTTGTATTATAAAATCGTGGATTTTGTGAAATGAAATCTATAATTATGTTTTTGTTAATTTGCTTCAAATTAGCATTAATTACTTGTAAAATTTCAGGGATATATTCGCCAATTAAACGAATTAAATAGGGAATAATTCAATTATAATCATTACTTTGATGAACAATCTTTTTTAAATTATCTTCTCTAATAAAACCATTGTGATGCCTTGTAAATAAACAACTTAAGATTACTTTTTGCCTTTCTGTTAAGGAATTGAATTCTAATATTGAAGGTTCATCGTAGTAAATTCTTTCAGGTATCATCATCTTACTTTTACATAAATCAACCTCAAAACAATTGGAAAAGTCTAAATCACTTGTTTTAATAATCTTATTTAAAACTGTAAAAACATCATCTTCCAGTTCTGTTGGAAATGCATTTAATAAGTCATATTTTTTATCTGACAAATTCTCACCCACTTAAACTAACCTGTTTATTTAATTCGATGGGAAATTACTCAATTCCTTCTTCAACTATCTAATCCTTAGCTGAATAAATTCTACATAAATATTAATATTCCAAAAATAATATTAATGATTTTACCATTAGAAAAGGCGATCTTCTTGATATGCTCCCCTTAAGGTAGACAGATTAAAAAATAAAAATCTGTTTTACCTTAGGGGGAGTTTTTTTGTCTAATAGATCATATCCAAGCGACTTTAAGTATGAAGTAATAATGGCCTATCAAAATGAAGGTTATTCACTTAGGCAATTATGTTTCAAATATCAAATTTCAAAAAACACTTTTTATAAATGGAAAGAAAAATTTGAAAAGGAAGGACTAAGTGGGTTAGAGGAATCAAAAACATGGAAAAGATATTCCAAGGAATTAAAAGTCAGAGCTGTAGAGGAGTATCTATCTGGAGAATATTCTCAAGATGAAGCGATTCGGAAATATGATATCTCAAG
>NZ_AXVK01000029.1 GCF_000482485.1 Paucisalibacillus globulus DSM 18846
CCAAAGGGGATTAGTGGGAGGAGCCGTATGCGAAGTTCCGCACGTACGGTTCTGTGAGAGGGGTGGTCAGAGATGGCGACCCCTACTCGATTTTGTAGATAGGAAAGTATAAAAACTTTCCGCCGACATAAGAAAAACTACCAAACTACCACATTCGTTAAAGGACGAACGAATGTGAGTTTTTCTAAAGGGAAGAGCCATGGGGACAGGTACCTTGGCCCGGCCAAGGTACCTGTCCCCATGGTTCGAACTCCATGCTATAATTACAAAGTACTAGTTTAGCAGCAAGGAAGTTTACATGGGGGTGTAGTTTTGTATTGTATACATTGTGGAAAGAAACAGATTGAGGAAGCGAGGTTTTGTTTCTCTTGTGGAAAACAGTTAGTTATTGGTGATACATATGAAGGAAAGGATTTTGAGGTTAACCAGAATAATATTGTAAATAAGGGAAAAAAGCAGATAGTAGATGTACCGATGTCTGATGAAGAATTATTAGTTGAATATGTTGGAAAGTATAAAGCAAATTACTATACAGGAAATTGGACTAAGGGAAAAATTAATTGGAACTGGGCTGCATTTTTTCTAACTATTTTCTGGGTAGGATACAGAAGAATGTATGGCTTTATTTTCGGACTTCATATTTTTTATATTTTATTAGATTTAGCTTTGCAGCTACTAGGGGTCAGGAATACAGTAGCAATAGATGTGGGAATTGGTGCAGCATTGTCAATTTTTCTAGGGATGAATGGAAATAACATGTATCAAAAACATGCTCAGCGTAAAGTGAAGAAGCTGAAGCGAAAGTACGGGGAAAAGGTAGGAGCGGTATTAAAAATAAGTAGTGGCCCAAGCTGGGGAGGATTCTTTCTCAGTTTAGCTGTATTTATAGTATATGGGGTTATTACGTTTGCTATATTTTATCTCCCACCGATTACAGATCCAGAGCCGCAAAGATTCTATACGATAGTTGAGGAATATGAAGATGCTGAAGGTGAAACAGTGGTAGAGGATAGTGAGAGTGGAGATGTGGTAGAGAATGCTGCTGAGTACGAGGGCTGGGATGACGTGGAAGACGGATACTATCACGAACTAGTCGCCCCATCCTTGTTTGATTTCACGGTTTCCAAGGAAATCGATATTAACTTTGATGGTATCAATGAGATTGTCACATTGAGTGGTGGCCCGGTTTTGGATGATCCGTACCTCAACGATCAAGTGTATATCTCTGTTCGATTTGGTGATGTTGAGATGTATGAAAAGGTCCAATCAGAAGGTGATTCTAGTTTAATGTTATATGACGTTAATGGTGACGGTTTGCTCGAGCTACTATATGAAAATAGTGGGGATGAGACTCTTATCGATATTTTTCAGGTAGACAATGAAAAATTAGAATTTGTTCGTGCTTTGCCAGGTAGATTAGTAGAGTTGGATACGAATAGAATTATGACGGAGAATGGTGAGTATTGGTTTGAGGAATGGTGGTGGGAGTAACCGATTCCTGCCACTTTCTAATATTCAGGCCAGTGAACCTGTCCCCGTGGCTCATTTGTCCCGATGGATCTACTGAATTTCTTGCAACCGATTTCAGTTCGTGCTATCATCGTTTGTGTAAACGTTTACGTTGGTTTTTGTAGAGGAGTAACATATTATGTCTTTTACGATAAAAGATGTTGCAAAGAAAGCGAATGTTTCTATTGCAACGGTTTCAAGAATCATTAATAATAAGCCTGGCTATTCAAAGGAGACAGAAGAAAAGGTTCTTCAAGTTATTGAGGAATTAGGTTATCATCCGAATAGTATTGCCAGAGGATTGATTAACAAACGTACACATACTATTGGTGTATTAGTACCTAAATTATCGAGTATGATCATTACAGAGTTTATTCGAGGAATTGAGGATATTACGCATCATAATGGTTCAAGTGTTATTGTATGTCACACAGAATCCAACGGTAAGAAGACGATGAAGTATTTACAACTACTTTATGAAAAACAAGTGGATGGGATAATATTTGTTAGTGAAGAGCTAAAGGAAGAATATTATCAGTTTATTAATCGAATGAAAATTCCAATCGTATTACTTTCAACGGAAACTTATCAATTTCCTGTTCCATATGTGAAAGTAAATGACCAGCACGCAGCGTTTTCTGCAACAGAATTCCTTATTAAAAAAGGTCATCGTAATATTGGAATGGTTAGTGGAAATAAAGAGGATATGGTGGCAGGTCAATCTAGGATTAATGGTTTTATGCAGGCCATGAAGCATTATCAATTACCCGTTTCTGAAAAACATTTTGTTTCTGAATCTGGATTTGGCTTTGATGATGGTAGGAATGGATTGCCAAGGTTAATGAAGCAATATCCTGATATTACTGCAGTATTTGCTGCTAGTGATGAAATTGCTTTTGGTATACTTTCATCTGCGTATACTATGAAAATTAATGTTCCAGAACAGTTATCAGTTATTGGTTATGATAACCTTAGTATTGCCGAAATGAGTATACCACCTCTTACAACAGTTGCGCAGCCCCTTGTTGAAATGGGAGAAATGGCAACAAAAATGATTCTTGAAATCATTAATACGAATCAAAAGGTAGAGAGCAAGATTGTTGCACATCGTATTGTTGAAAGAGAAAGTGTAAGAGATTTAACAAATGAATAAGTCTCTTTATGTATAATGAGTAAACGTTTACGTATTTGTAGATTAAAAAGTATAATTATCGTTTTTTTCAGTTTGAAAATACGATTACTTTCAAAAGAAAAAACAAGTATTTCTATAGGTGAAATGTACTATGTATAGGAGTTGTCAAAATGAATAAACAGTGGTGGAAGGAAAGTGTGGTATATCAGGTATACCCTCGTAGTTTTAATGATAGTAATGGTGATGGAATAGGGGATATTAACGGAATTACCGAAAAATTAGATTACTTAAAAAATCTAGGAATCGATGTTATTTGGCTATCTCCAGTTTACAAGTCTCCGAATGATGATAATGGCTATGATATTAGTGATTACAAGCATATTATGGATGAGTTTGGAACAATGGCTGATTGGGAAGAGCTTCTAACAGAAATTCACTCGCGGGATATGAAACTGATTATGGATTTAGTGGTGAACCATTCTTCTGATGAGCATGCATGGTTTTTAGAATCTCGTAAATCAAAGGATAATCCATATCGTGATTATTATATTTGGCGTCCTGGCAAGGATGGTCGTGAGCCAAATAACTGGGAAGCGACATTTAGTGGATCTGCTTGGAAATATGACGAGGCAACGGATGAGTACTTTTTGCACCTTTTCAGTAAAAAACAACCAGATTTAAACTGGGAAAGTGAAAAACTTCGAAATGAAGTGTATGACATGATGAAATGGTGGTTAGATAAAGGTATTGACGGCTTCCGAATGGATGTAATCAACTTTATTTCTAAGGAAGAAGGTCTTCCAGATGCACCCAATCCAGAAGGGAAAAAATATGTTAGTGGTGGACAGTATTTCGTCAATGGTCCTAAAATTCATGATTACTTACAAGAAATGCATCAAGAAGTATTGTCTAAATACGATATCTTAACCGTAGGAGAAATGCCTGGTGCAAGTGTGGAGGATGCTAAACTATACACGGATCCGAGCCGTGCAGAAGTAAATATGGTGTTCACTTTCGAGCATATGGATTTAGACTCTGGTCCTGGTGGAAAATGGAATCTGAAGCCACTTCAACTACGTGATTTGAAGGAAAATATTACAAAATGGCAAACAGGCTTACATGGTGTTGGTTGGAATAGTTTATATATGAATAACCATGATCAACCAAGAATGGTTTCTCGTTTTGGTGATGATAAAACGTATCGTGTAGAATCTGCTAAAATGCTTGGAACGTTCTTACACATGTTACAAGGAACTCCTTATGTTTATCAAGGGGAAGAAATAGGGATGACAAATATTCGCTTCGACTCCATTGATGATTATCGAGATATCGAGATTCTAAATATGTATAAGGAGAAAGTTGTGGAAGGGAATGAACCACACGATAAAGTCATGGAATCTATCTATGTGAAAGGTCGTGACAATGCTAGAACCCCGATGCAATGGGATGCTAGTGAAAATGCTGGATTTACTACTGGAACACCTTGGATTCAAGTAAATCCGAATTATCCAGAAATTAATGCGGAACAAGCGGTTAATGATGAGAATTCCATTTATCATTATTATCGTAAGCTAATCCAATTACGTAAGGAAAATCCTATTATTGTGTATGGTGAGTATACGTTATTGGATGAAGAGAATGAGAAGGTTTACTCTTATTTGAGAACCTATAACAATCAAAAACTACTAGTTGTAACAAACTTTAGTGCGGAGGAATTGGAGTATGTGATTCCAGCTGAGTTTACAGGCGGGGAATTGTTGATTGGCAATTATTCAGACGTTAAAGGTAAAGTTGAGAAGAAAATACAGCTAAGACCTTATGAGGCAGTAGTTTATATTGGTTAAGTAAATGAAAAGGCACAATTAGCAGATTGCTAGTTGTGCCTTAATTATTCAATCCTAATTAGTGATTAATAAAACCTCTTAAATCCTTCAAAATGCTTTTTCCAATAAGAGTTATTTAAATTAGTAATGGTCACACCACCATCAGAAGCATGGATGAATTCATTATTACCAAGATAAATTCCAACATGGGATATACCGGATTTATATGTTCCTTCAAAGAATACGAGGTCCCCAACTTTAGGTGTATCTACATAATAGGAACGCATATGATATCCTTCACTTGAATAGCGGTTTGTTGAAAGTCCGGCTTCTTTATAGGCATAGAAAATAAATCCACTGCAGTCAAATCCATTAGGTGTGGATCCACCCCATGCGTAGCCAACTCCTAATTGGCTTTTGGCTGAATTGATTAATTTGTCAACATTATAGCTAATCTCTTTGGATGGCGTTTCATCCTTTGGAGTTTCAACTTTTGCGCCATCACCAATATTTAGTTTTTGACCAATATAAATCAAATCAGATTTCAAGTTATTCCATTTTTTTAAATTAGCTACCGTAACTTTATGATTTACCGCAATTCGTGATAATGTGTCACCTGACTTAACCGTGTAAACACTAGTAGATGGAACCTTTTGATCTTGTGGTTTCTCTGTTTTATGATTAGTTGGGTTAGTTGGCTTCTCTGTTGTAACTGTTTGTGCCTTGCTCACAACAAACACATTTCCTGGATAAATTAGCGTAGTCTCTAAATTATTCCATTTCATTAAATCCTGAAGTGAAACCTTATGTTTAGAAGCAATTCCACTCAATGTATCACCAGATTTGACGGTGTATGTCGCTGCTTTTGATGTCGTTGGTTTTTGTGTTTCTTTTGGTTTTGTAGTTTCAGTTTTATTGCTTGTATTTTTGCTAGATGAGTCCTTTTCTGTTTTCAGGACTTGGTTCGGGAAAATAATATCGCTTGATAAATTATTAAACGATTTCAGTTGCGCAACACTTACATTATGTTTTTGTGCAATTACCCAAAGAGAATCCCCACTCTGAACTTTGTACGAACTTGCCGCTTCAGCTTCTTCTGCACCGAATAATGCGGATGCAATGAAAGCAGTCGCAGTTACAGACATAAAAATCTTCTTGTTACTCAATTAATTTACCTCCTCACAAATTACTAGTCTATTAGAATCAGTATACTATAGTTTTGTCGAGGTTAGTAGATTAATGTGGAAATTTAGGGATATTTTGGCGATATTAGGTAGATTTGACTACTTAAATAATAATACTTTAGTATGCCCCTACTAAAAGTACGCTGTGTTGGACAGCATTATGATGAAGTGCTAGTCTATTCCTTATTGGAAATAGAGATTTGAAGCTAGGCAGAGGAAATTATTGCTACTAGCATGAGAAATTGGAGTGTCTAAAAAATTGCTGAACATATGTAAAATAATTCTTCATATTGCTTTTTTATATGGTATATATTTATTCGGAAATTGGATTCAGCATGTCCTAGGACTAGTTGTACCCGGAAGTGTCATTGGAATGATAATCCTATTCATTATGCTTTCTACTAAAATACTAAATGTTGCATGGGTGGAGAAAGGTGCTAAATTTATGGTTAATAATCTTGTCCTATTTTTTATTCCGGCAACTGTTGGGATCATGAACTATTTTGATTTGTTCGCAGGCAAAGGTTTTTTACTGGTTGTGATTGTTTTATTTAGTACGCTTCTTGTGATGGTTAGTTCGGGAAAGATGAGCCAATGGGTAATGCGTAGAAGGGAAAGAGAGCATGGCTAATTTATTAACAGCACTCATCGCGGTGCTTGCAACATATTGTATCTATTTATTTGCAAATAAGATTCATAGCAAGGTTGGGTATACATTTACCGCACCTGTTATTACTTCCGCCATTGTGATTATTGCTGTATTACTGATTTTTCATATTCCATATGAAACATACATGATTGGTGGAAAGTGGATTAATGAGTTACTTGGACCTGCGGTTGTAGCGCTAGCTTATCCGCTCTACATGCAACGTAGTGTTCTAAAAAAATTTATTACCCCGATCCTCACTGGAACGATTGTAGGAGCAATTATAGGAATATCTTCTGGTATATTACTAGCAAAATTAGCTGGATTCGAGGAAGTCATTATCTACTCCCTTACTCCAAAGTCAGTGACAACACCTGTTGCGATGGCTATCGCAGAAATGTTAGGTGGCGTGACTACGTTGGCAGCTGTTTTTGTAATGATTGCAGGAATTGGTGGTGTACTCTTCAGTTCCATTGTTAATAAAGTATTCAAAATCAATCATTACACAGGAAAAAGTGTTGGAATAGGCAGCGCCTCCCACGCAATTGGAACCTCCAAAGCATTAGAAAGCAGCCAACTAGAAGGCTCCATAAGTACCATAGCAATGGTCATCAGCGCAACAGTCGTATCCATAATAACCCCAGGATTAGTCGCACTCTTAGTATAGAAAAGAGCCATGGGGACAGGTTCACTGGCCCGAGTGGCATAACGCGGCCGGGGAACCTGTCCCCACGGCTTTGTCCCCACGGCTTTAAGGAAAATCGGGCCGAGGAAAGTCCCCATGGCTGTTATTTTGGAACTTTTGTAATGAGTAATACTGCTAGATAGAGTAATCCTATATATCCGAATAGTGGATAGAGGATGGAGAGTAGTTGGCCGTAGCCATATTGCTGACTTACTAGGAAGATGATTAGTAAGATAGCAAGTACAGCGTGATTATATTTTATTCCGAAGCTCGTTTTTACTTGACGGCTTATTCCGTATACATTGGCTGTTACGGTATTAAATATTTCACTAAAGATAATGAGTAAAAACAGAATATGTATAAGCCCACCGAATTGCTTTACGATCTCTGCCATTGGAATGTCAAATGGAAAGGTTGTTGGGTTGACTAATAAGGAAAAATGGCTCAATAATAACAAAATGAATAAGCCAAGTCCCCCAAGGAATCCACCCCACTTAAGTACATATTCATCTTGGATTTCCTTTCCTAAAGGAACAAGGACTACCATTGCGGTTATTACATTAAAGGATGCATAAGTAAAAGGTGATATCGTCCAAAATGGGTGTTCAGGGATTGTTATGGATAAAAAGGGAGCAAGCAATAGGGATGGATTATCGTCAAAAATGGAAATAAATATAAACAACCCAAATAAAATTATTAATGGAACGATGTATGAATTAATCGCAAATAATCCTTTCAGCCCTCTCATGACTACTAAAAAAACGAGCAGTATCGTAGTAATAATCCCAACAAAATATGGGATGCCTAACTGTTCGTGAAAAACGGCTCCCGCACCGGATAGCATAACAGAAGTTACAGACATCACAATTATAAAAATCATGATATTTATTACTTTTCCCCATGTATGTCCAAACAAATAATCATTAAATTCTTTATAGGAGTAAGCCTTAATATGTGCTGATATAAGCATGATTTTCGTTCCAAAGTAGGTTAGGAGATAGCAGCTGACAATAATACCAATTGTCCCAAGCGCTCCAAAGTTGCTAAAAAATGTTACGATTTCCTTTCCTGTAGCAAACCCTGCACCAATAACGGTTCCAATATATGTTGCTGCTACAAGTAATATTGCTGTCCATTGTTTCATGTCACATACCTCCTGATACCATGTATATGATTTTTAGAGGGAGATTAGACAAGCTTTATAGAAATTGGAAATTATAAGCGCTTACTGGGTATATTTACCTGGCTTATTCTTGACATCTCTCTTAGTCTCATAGAATAATAGTACATAAGAATGAATAATCGTACGAAAGGGCAAATTCACTGAAAGGTGAAGACGCAAAACTAAAGGGGCTAACGTTTAAAACTATGCCAGCCAGCTACCGAATACATAAACCTCCGTACGATTCATAAACCAAAATGGAGGTATTTTTTTATGCGATGGGTACATCGATTTTTGTATTCCTATTATTCTACAATTAGTAAGGATTGTATTAATCCGGAATATAAGTTAATGCTTAAAAAGCGAATGTATTATCACGAATTAAAATTATAAAGCAAAAGCGGTTCTCTCGTTTTCTTAATGGAAACGGTAGGAGCGCTTTTTTTATATGGTTGGAATGTATAAGACCTTTCCGAATGTAAAAAAAACGAACATATAAAGTGCCTATCTTATTAGAAGAAGGAACATTGCTCACCTCAAAGCTTTATTAAGTATCACATATAGTCGCTTCACTTGGGGCTTAGCGAATGTGAGTCTTCTTTAAGTAGTTCGATTGTAGATGGTGTACGAGATGGCGATGAAGTCACTGGAAAATATGCATACAACTTTGGAATCTGTAAGGCTGCGAGGTTTGTAGTGGTGGTTTTGTGATAGTTGGTTGTGTTCGTGTGAATCTAATATGACATCGCTTGTCAACTCTACGTTACACTATTTCTGAAAATTATGTGAAGTAGTTCACTATTTACAAAAATAGAGATATTAAGGTAAAATAAAAAAGTATATTTATAATAGTTTTCCTAAATCTGTGTTACTTCGATATTAAAATGGGTAGTTCTGCGTAATGGAATAGACTCTTCTTTAGGGCTTATCTTTCCCCCACGGGCCCGATTATGTCAGTGTTTTTTGTAGTTTGGAAAGAAAAAAGTTCTTTCCTGTATATACGAGTTTAACCAAGGTATTCTCTTTAAATAATAGGAGAACACCGAGTTATCTATTACTAGATTTGATAATTAAGTAGATATTAATAGATAGGAAGATGTATGAATCTTCCCTTTCTGTGTAAGAAAAACTAACGTAAAGAATGCTCAATAAAATACAGGATTCTTACCTTTAGTAACGAGTTATTCATTTATTTGTACCCGACAAATGTGAGTTTTTCTAACCTTGCCAAATCAGCGTTTATACAAAATTCATCAGGAAGGTAGGGCGATTTTATTGAAAAAGTTCAAATTAAGTTTAGCTAGCCAGATTTTTATTGGTCTTATTTTAGGGATTATTATCGGTGGAATATTTTATGGTAGTGAAACAGCACAAAGTATTTTACAACCATTCGGTGATCTTTTTATCCGTTTAATTAAAATGATTGTTGTTCCAATAGTATTATCTAGTATCATTGTTGCGGTTGCAGGTGTTGGAGATATTAAATCCGTTGGAAAACTTGGATTGAAATCTTTAACGTACTTTATCGGTATGACTTTAGTTGCGATTGCTGTTGGTCTTATTGCTGCTAATATATTTCAACCTGGAACCGGTTTAAATATGAACCAGCTTGAGCAAACAGACATCTCAAATTATGTAGACACATCAGAGGAACAAGAAGGGAAATCTATAGCGGATACACTGCTTCATATTGTTCCTACAAATCCAGTTCAGGCAATGGTTGAAGGCGATATGCTTGCAATTATCTTCTTCTCCGTAGTATTTGGACTAGGTGTTGCTGCAATTGGTGAGAGAGGAAAACCGGTACTAAGACTCTTTGAGGGTGTAGCACATGCCATGTTCTATGTGACGAATCTATTTATGAAATATGCACCAATTGGTGTTTTTGCATTAATTGGTGTCACCATTTCTAAATATGGATTTACATCACTAATTCCTTTAGGAAAACTGGCTCTTACGGTATATGGAACGATGATTTTCTTTGTTATTGTGATATTAGGATTAATGGCAAAGATAATTGGACTTAATATCTTTAAGCTATTGAAGCTGATTAAGGAAGAATTACTTTTAGCCTTTTCAACTTCTAGCTCGGAGACAGTGCTTCCGAGGATTATGGATAAAATGGAGCAAGCGGGTAGTCCGAAGCATATTGCATCATTTGTTATACCAACAGGTTATTCCTTTAACTTGGATGGCTCTGTTTTATATCAAGCGATTGCCGCGTTGTTTGTTGCGCAAATGTATGGTATTGACCTGAGTATTTGGCAGCAAATTACGTTAATGTTAGTCTTGATGATTACTTCGAAGGGAATGGCTGGAGTTCCAGGTGTATCCTTTGTGGTTCTATTAGCAACATTTAGTACGATTGGATTACCAGCTGCAGGATTAGCATTTATTGCAGGAATTGACCGTATTTTAGATATGGGACGTACAGCAGTTAACGTAGTAGGAAACTCATTGGCAGCACTCGTCGTTGCTAAATGGGAAGGACAGTATAATCCCCCAGCTGATGGTGCACTTGAAGAAGATGGCGTGACAGCCCAAGTTTAAGGTGCCTGTCACTTTCCGAAATAACTCGAATCTTGTCGATTTAATAGAGGTTTTTGGATGGATTGCTAAACAACATGAAAGGGAAAGTTCCTTACCACTTTTTCATTGCAGTGGTGAGGAACTTTCCCTTTTAATTAAACCTTATTTCTTTCAAATCACTTTGGGCTAATTCAGGTATATCAAAATCATTAAATAGATAAAAGATTGGTTTCGTATACATTGTGTTACCAGATGGTATGGTAATTCTTTCAAAGGCACCTGATACTAGCACTTCTTTATTGATATACGTATCCTGTAATGTGTTTTCAGAATTAGAAATTATTTGGAGAACTTCTTTTCTCTCATTGCTGCCAATAATTAAATTCTGAGCAACATTACTTTCATTTTCCCCTTTACCTGCAACAATCTTTGTCCAGTTCCCTTTTTGATCTTGTAATCGTGCCCAATTATCCTCTAAACGTTTGCTGGGCTTGAAGAATCCTGCAGTTTGCCAATTCATTTCATTAAAATAAGTTCCTGTTTCCTGGTTAATCTCTGAAACTTGACATAGTACTGGGCAGCCTGGTAGTAAGAGATAATATTGATTTATTTTGAGCCCTTTATATTTCTCATTTTCTTCGATTACTGTCGTAAGTTTAATTCCCTGCCATTCATTCTCTTTATTATCAATCATCTTTGCAAACTCTGCGGTGCTTTTCTCCTTCGCAAGAGAATATGGACGAATACTTGATAATCCACTCCATAATCCACCAGACCATGGATTCCACCACAATTTTGGCTGGATAGTTGGAAAAGAGGTATCCAACCATTCTTGTCCCTCATAGGTCAAACTATAAATTGCCGGGAAAAACTCTGGAGCTGCTTTTATTTGGATGATTCCATTATCCATTGTCCATGAATCGTAACCTTGCTCTGGGCTAATTTCAGCTCTCACTTCGGAATTCGTCTTCTTAATCGCAAGTGTTTTTCTTTCTAAAACTGTCGCATCCAGATTAGAAATTGCTTTTACAATAGAAATGGCTGGCGTATCGACTAGTGGTAGTTCGGTAATC
The DNA here is from genome assembly GCF_000482485.1 of Paucisalibacillus globulus DSM 18846. Taxonomy (GTDB): domain Bacteria; phylum Bacillota; class Bacilli; order Bacillales; family Amphibacillaceae; genus Ornithinibacillus; species Ornithinibacillus globulus. The sequence continues at coordinate 11,744 of NZ_AXVK01000029.1, forward strand.
CATTCTGTTTTTTTCTCTTCACGGTCAAATTGTCCAGATGCTTTATTTTCCAAAAGGGACAATGCCAACCCACCATGCAAGTAATTCGATTTATGATCTGATACCTTAACAATCACCTTTTCGCCATCCACAAACGGATTGTTGTTTTCCAATGTTACATTCAAATGATTAACTGTTTGGATATGCTCTGGCTGTACAGATTGACTAGCAAAAGAACGGAAGGAATCAACATCATGAAAAGCCCCAATGGAAAAGTAAATCGGATTTGTTTGAACGGTACTTTTCCCTTCAATTTCTCCAAGGTGATGTTCCAAATAGTTATACCAAGAGCCAAAATGGATGTTGTCATTAGGATGCCAGCACATGCCAATTGGATCTTTATCATCATTTACAAACAACCAATTTTCTGAAACGAAGCTATCATCCCATTCTTCATAGGAGTTACCAATAGAATCATTCATTTCCACCATCGCACCGTGATATGGAATCGTTGCTTGATCAAGTCCAAGATAAATGGACTGGTTTAGATAGATTGGTTTTTCCGTTTTAACATCTAATACATTTTCGATTTCATAATAATTTTCTAAAATTCCTTCGCCAAAGAGCTTTAGTATCAAATGCAATTTAATAGAAGGGAAGGAAGTGATTGCATAGGACACTTTTACACCAATAAATCCAGTTCCATCTATATATTCGATTGCTGTTGGTTTTGCTTTTGATAATTCCTCTGTGTACGGTTTTCCAAGCTTAGGTGTTAACAGTGTTACATGGCTTGCTTTTTTCTTTCTACCAGTAAGAATGGAATTTTCACCTTTATCTAGTGTTGCGAAATATTGTCCATTATAAAGCTGAATCGTTTTCTCATCTTCCCCATGGAATTTAGCACCAATTCCTCTAAAGGCAATCCCAATTTCTCGCTGGAAATGAATTTCCTCACCATTTTCCTTAATGGCATTAATGTCTAATTGCTTATAGTAATAGCCATGCGACTTGGTTAGAATTGGAACTGGAATCGATACTTTCCCCTTTGGCTCAATTTCCACTTGAATGTTAGGCTCAATTGGTTGAAGCACTGTTGACTGAGGAAATTCCAGCTCGAATCGGACTTTTTCCCGGAAATTATTTACCATGTCCACATAAAAGGTATTCTTCTTACCTACAAACGTTAAATCATCGGATAAATGAGCTGTCACCATTGCAGGGTACTTTGGCAAAATCCCTACCTTAAGTGTTGCCTGTTTACCATTGATCTTTATATTGGTTTTTACTGTTGGATGTGTTTTAAATGTATCTTGTTCTTCTTGAATCGGACCTACAAGGAATGTTCCTGTTATTTCCGCTTTGTCCACTACTTCCAACGATTCCTCTAAGGAAAACGTAATATTCTTGTCGTTTATCCCTGTTAAATCCAAATGAAGAGGTTTCCCAGATTTGTTTCGTATAGCATACTGAATCGTATATTGGTTGCCAAACACTAACGCATGATTCTCTACCGTTGCGGAAATAGCGTAATCATTTGTCTCAATTAAACGGATCCCTCTCCCGGTACGCTCAAACTCCATTCGAAGGGATTCATTTTCTTTTTCCCAGGAGTATTCAAAGTAATGAAAATCATTTTCTACTCTTCCATCTGGCTTCACTTCAATTTCGCGAGTGCTCATGTCGTACCAGCTTGCATCACAGAAAAAATCGCGGACAGCTTCTGTATGTAGAACGGTCGGCATAAAGTTCATTAAATGAGTCGTATCATCGCGATCTTCCCAGAAAAATCCACATCTCTTATAGAGTGGAACTGCCTTCGTATTTCCTGCCCACGTATATAAATCTAGTCTCGGCCATTTTAAATGGATGGCTTCCTGTAAAGCAGTTAAAAGTAACTTTTTGCCGATTTTCTTTCCATGATAGTCATCTCGAACATTTAATAATGGAATGTAAAGTGCCCCTTCATCATCGCGATATTCGCTAAAACCACAATAGCCAACCACTTTCTCGCCTTCAAGGGCTAAAAAGGTATGGAGGTTTGTTGAATTGGCCTCACGATGTAAAATCGATTCCTCTGTATCGATAGTGGTTGAACCACCCCAGCCATCCCGGCTATGATTCCACATATCTGCAACTCTAGCAGCATAACTCTCATCGTACTTAACAATTTCAATATTCATTTTTTCATCTCCTTAATAGGGAGGTAGCATGCACCCTGTCACTTCTGTAATAAAAAAAGAACCACTCAAGTCTTGCGCTGAATAGTTCTTTACCTCAAGTTGGATAATAAACGGAAAAATTAGCCAACTATAAAATTAAAAAACCACAGGATGCATCCTCCATCCTATGGTCTGTATACGTAATATAACAATCAGAACGAACGATAGGTTGAATAGGACATCGTATGAAATTTTATTGAAAAATCCAGATTTACTTTAATCATGTCGGACAACCTCCCTTTCGCATAAAAGTTTTTACTTTGTTATTATACTGAAAATTAATATTTTTGTAAACCATAGAATTTTTTGCAGTACTTATTGATGAATGGAGTAGAGCATTAGGTTCATGGAAAAATACTAAATTAATCATTACAATGGAAATTTCCCCCGGAAATTATTAAAAATGGTGAAAATTATTTACAAAGTATAATAAGCGTGTTATATTGGCAATGATAGCGCTTTACATAGTTTTTATGAAGCCAAGGGGGACAAAATAATGGTATTAGATAAATTTAAAGGTATCTTCCCTGCCTTTTATGCTTGTTACACGGATTCGGGAAAAATTTCCGAAGAGAGAACAAAAGCATTCGCTACTTACATACAGCAAAAAGGTGTTAAGGGATTATATGTCGGAGGCAGCTCAGGTGAGTGCATTTATCAAAGCCTTGAAGAAAGAAAAGAAACTCTTCGGTATGTTGCAGAACTAGTAAAAGGTGAATTGACGTTAATTGCCCATGTCGGTGCTCCATCGACAAGGGATAGTGTGGAATTAGCTAAATATGCTGAGGAATTAGGTTATGATGCATTATCTGCGATTCCGCCAATTTATTTTCGACTACCAGAAAGTTCTATTAAAAATTATTGGTCTGACATCATGGATTCAACAGAACTTCCATTTATTATTTACAACATACCTCAGACCACTGGATACAATCTTTCTATGAATCTATTTAAAGAATTAATTATGAATGAAAAAGTAATAGGTGTGAAAAATTCTTCCATGCCTGCTCTTGATATCGAACGATTTAAAACGACAGGTGGAGAATCATTTGTTGTATTCAATGGTCCTGATGAACAATATGTTTCAGGTAGATTGATAGGAGCAGATAGCGGTATTGGTGGGACATATGGTGCTATGCCAGAATTATATTTGAAGGCTGAGGAATTCGTTACAAGTGGACAATTTGCCAATGCTAGAGCAATACAACGGGATATCAATGATATTATTATTGCCTTGACCTCGCTAAAAGGTAACATGTATTCCGTTATTAAAGAAGTTCTTAAATTAAAGGGTATTGAGTTAGGTGGCGTACGCGCTCCATTAGAAGCAGTACATGAAGAAGAATACACTCAAATCGAACAAATTAGCGTAATGATAGATAAAGCCATAGAAACATATTGCTAGAAAATAGTGCCATGGGGACAGGTTCATTGGCTCATTGCGAGCCAATGAACCTGAGACTACGATAATTCGTGTCACTAATAAGATTTCTTCCTGTGGCCGTGAAATTGGATGTGAAGATGAATCTATGAAAAAGAGAATGGTATGTTTTGGAGATTCGAATACTTGGGGATATAATGCTGAGAATTTGACTAGGTTTTCTGAAGAGATACGGTGGCCATGTCGGCTACAAAGAATTCTTGGAAGTGATTTTCAGATAATAGAAGAGGGTTTATCTGGTAGAACTAGTGTAATGGATGATCCATTATTCGAAGGATTGAATGCGCTTACTTATATACATCCATGCCTAATGAGCCATGCACCACTTGATCTCGTGATTATCATGCTTGGCACCAATGATACAAAGGAAAGGTTTAGATTGACATCATTTAATATTGCTCAAGGTATTACGAGACTTGCACGTAAGGCAAGTCAAACAGCAGCTGGAATAAATGGAGCATATCCAAAAGTATTAGTCTTAGCGCCGCCTACTATCGGTAAAGGATATTATAATACAGAAATTCACCATTCAATGGGGGATAACTGTGACAAAAAGTCAAAGGAATTTCCAACCTATTTAGAGAAGATGCTTCAGGATGAGAATATCGAATTTTTAAATTTAGGCAATCAGGTAACGATGAATACAATTGACTTTATGCATTTAGATGAGGATGGACACAAGCTTACATCAGAGCTTGTTCATAATAAAATAATGGAGATTTTAGAATAGAGGAGGATAATTATGTTAAAAAAGTCATTACTGGCCATGGTAAGTTTTATTCTTATTATTACAGTTTTAGCGGCTTGTGGCGATGAGAACGAGAAGAAAAGTTCAACAGATAGTGGAAATGGTAAGGATACAGTTGAACTTTCTCTATGGTTAACGCCACAGTGGAAAGGTGTTTTAGATGGTTCCGAAGAGGGTGCAGATTATGATAGCTTCTTTAAGCATGCTGCAGAGCGCTTTTCAGAGGAATATGATGAGTATGATGTGAAAATTAATGTCGAAGTCATTGCTGGAGATCAAAGAGATGAAATGCTTAATGTTAACTTAAATGGTGGAACACCTCCAGATATGTTCTTTGAAAGTGTGTTTGCAATGGGCGATTATGCTCATCGTGGTGCACTAGTTCCGTTAAACGATATTGTTGATGATGAAGCGAAAAGTGATATTGCTGAAAATTACTGGGAAACAGTAACATTTGGTGATGATGTTTATTTCTACCCGTTCTCCCATATGCCAGGAACAATGGTCTACAATGCAGACATGTTCAAGGCTGCAGGACTTGAATCTTATATCGGTAGCGAAGATTCGATTAAAACATGGTCATTAGAAGAGTATGAAGAAATTCTCCAAGGGCTTAAAGAAAATACACCGTCTGATCAATATTCAAACGCATTCCCGATGGGGCTATATGCATTAAATAACCAAGCAGATACATGGAACCTTGCATACTTAAGAATGTTTGGCAATGAATTCTTTGGTGAAGATGGAAGTCTAGTTGTTGATGATGAAAATGGTGCTAAAGCATTAGCATGGTTAAAGAAAATTTATGATGATGGCCTAACAAATCCTGGTGCTGAGTCTGTATCTTCAAATGATGTAAACGCAATGTTCCAAAACCAACAACTTGGTATTAGCTTTACAAACTCTGTATTATACAACAATTTACAAGCAGATATGGAAAATGGTAATGTAGCAGAATTTGATGCTAGACTTGCCAATATTCCATCTGAAAGTGGTGACCCATTATCATTCACTTATGTAACAGGTACTGCCGTGTTTGATACAGGAGATGAAACAAGAATTAAAGTAAGTAAAGATTTTGTGAAATTCTTCTCTACCGATCCAGAACTAGTTAAGTCATCTAAAAATGGTGTTCCAGTTCGCACAACTGTAGCAGATCAATATAAAGATGAAAATCCATTATTCGCAGCATATGATGAAAATGCGCAGTACATGTTTAGCTTTACTGGAAATGTACCTGGATATAGTGAATTAAGACAAGTGCTATACCCTGAGCTTCAAGCATTATATATTGGTGACAAAACGCCTGAAGAAGCAATTGCGGCTTATCAGGAAAAAGGTAACGAAGTAATCGAGAAGTCAAAAGCTGACTCTGTAATCTACAATCAATAGTTTTTAAGAAATTTTCAATAGACAAGCCCCAATTACATGGGGCTTGCCTATTGGAGAGGAAAGGGTGCTTATGAAAAAAAATCACCATGCATTGAAGCGAAATCTAACTGGCTACCTTTTTATTACACCACAACTTTTCTTCTTTTGTTTATTTCTTGTGTATCCAATTTTTGAAGGGATACGCCTAAGTTTATATAAAATCAATTATCAAGGTATGTCATTTATAGGGTTTGATAATTATATAGCGCTTTTTAATGATCCGGTCTTTATTAAATCTACAGTAAATACGATCATTTTTGTAATTGTAATTGTTGCATTAACAGTTGTATTTTCCTTATTTGTTGCATCCGCTATTTTTGATAAGAATGCTAGATATGTATCGTTTATAAGAGGAAGCTACTATATACCAGTTATGGTCTCTATGGTAGTTATGAGTATGATTTGGAGTTTCCTATTAAACCCTGCCAATGGACTAATACCTTTTGTAGCGAGGGAACTTGAATTCCCTGTTGTCAATTTTCTTGGCGACAAAAACTTAGTATTACCAGTCGTTATATTTGTTACATTTGCAACAAACGTTGGTCAGGCGATTATTCTATATATTGCTGCCATGATTGGTGTACCGAAAGAATTATTTGAAGCAGCCGAAATTGATGGGGCAAATCGTCGGCAAGTTATTTTTAAAATACTAATTCCTTCCGTAAAGCCGATTACACTATATATTGTGATCATTAATATCATTGCAGTATTAAAGATATTTGTTGTTATTCAGCTATTAACTGGTGGAGGTCCAAACAATGCTTCCACAACATTAATGTATTTCCTTTACAACAATGCATTTAAATACAATCAACTTGGCATAGCGTCTGCTGTAGGAGTAATTATGTTTACCATTGCACTACTATTATCCATTCCACAGCTCCGGTCTATGTTTAAGAAATAGAGGTGAAATAAATGTTTAAAAGAAAAAACAAACGAAAAAGGGATCTATTTGACGTAATTTCTAATGTGGTTGTTTTCCTATTTGCCCTTTTAAGTTTATTTCCTCTGTACTGGCTAATTACAAGTTCATTAAAAAATAGTGCTGCTGTTGTAAAAATGCCACCTGATTGGTTTCCGAAAACGTTTAACATTGATAATTACATCGAAGTTTTTAGTAATCAACCTGCACTTAAGTGGGCGTTAAATAGTATTACTGTCTCTTTAGTTTCAACCATTGCTTTAATTATTGTTAGTTCCTTAGCAGCGTACGCTTTTTCTAAACTACAATTTAAAGGGAAGAATATTATTTTCATTCTATTTATTTCCAGTCTGATGGTACCAAAAGAAGTATTGATTGTTCCGTTATATCGGATTGTTGATAATCTAGAAATGGTTAATACACTTCATGGAATGATTTGGCCGAATGTAGCTACTGCTTTTGGGGTGTTTTTATTAAAAGGATTTTTTGATAGTATACCAGATTCATTGAGAGAATCAGCAAAAATGGATGGGGCAAGTGAACTTAGAACATTTTTTAAAATCATGTTGCCGCTTGTGAAGCCTGGTATTGGCGCATTGTTTATTCTTTATTTTGTTCAAGTATGGAATGACTATGTATGGCAATTAGTTATTGGTCAAGAAGAGGGCGTTAAGACGTTGATGGTAGGTACAGCAACCTTAATGCAAGATTTAAATCCAAACTTTGCTTATAAGATGGCTGGTGCTACGGTGGCAGCAATTCCGCTGTTAGTAATTTTTGTTTTCTTCCAACGCTATTTTACAAGTGGATTAACTAGTGGGGCAGAGAAAGGTTAAAAAAATATGTGGGGATGTTTTTAATGACAACTAATGCAGAAATACTTGAATCTATTAAAGGTAAACTGATCGTTTCATGCCAGGCACTTCCGGATGAACCCCTACACAGTCCGTTTATTATGGGAAGGATGGCTTATGCAGCTAAGCTTGGAGGGGCTGTAGGTATTCGAGCAAATAGTATTGAAGATATACAGGAAATTAAGAGAACCGTAGATTTGCCTATCATTGGTATTATTAAAAGTGTGTCTGAAGGTTCAGATGTTTTTATTACACCAACAATGAAAGAAATTGATATGTTAGCAGCAGAACGTGTAGAAATTATTGCCCTTGATGCAACAAAACGCGTAAGGCCTGATGGGAAGACAATTAATGAATTATTTCCTATCGTAAGAAATAAATATCCAAATCAATTGTTCATGGCGGATTGTTCTACCTATGAGGAAGCAGTGAATGCTTATAGGTTAGGCTTCGATTGTCTTGGATCAACATTAAGTGGCTATACCGACTACACAAAAGGAGTCACATTACCAAATATGGACTTGATTGCAAGGTTGGTAAAAAACTTCCCTATTCCCGTCATAGCAGAGGGTGGCATATGGAGTCCAACAGAATTGGCAGAAGTATTTAACCTAGGTGTGCATACTGCTGTCGTTGGAACTGCAATAACAAGACCAATGGAAATTACCAAAAGATTTGTTGACGTCTTGAAATAAAGTGCCGTGGGGACAGGTTCATTGGCTCTAAGTATGGGCCAATGAACCTGGGACTGCGATTAGTCGTCGCGCATAAATGATTTGTCCCCATGGCTTGATAAGTAGGTGAATGAAGTGAGGATCTTAGCTGCGGATATTGGTGGTACTTCTATTAAACTTGGTTTATCTGATGAAAATGGAATGATTGATGTATTTGAAGAAATTGATTCGGATGCTAAAAAGGGCGGGAATTATGTTATTGAGAAAGTCATTCATTTGATGAAGAGGTATAATAACTTCGATGGTATTGGTATTAGTACTGCTGGACAGGTGAATGCTGATACAGGTACGATTTTATATGCGAATAATAATATACCAAATTATACTGGAATGAATATAAAAGGTATTCTAGAAGAAGAGTTTCGGGTTCCTGTAAAGGTTGAAAATGATGTAAATGCAGCAGCTTTGGGAGAAAAATACTTTGGTATAGGGAAAGATTATCAGGATTTTCTTTGTCTAACATATGGAACAGGTATTGGTGGATCTGTCATCATTGATTCTAAGATTTACAAAGGTAAAAGTGGGATCGCTGCTGAATTTGGTCATATGATTACACATCCCTCTGGGCTACCATGTAATTGTGGGAATAAAGGATGCTATGAAATGTATGCTTCCACGACAGCATTAATTAGAAGTGCAAAAGAAATTGATGAAGCATTCCATAATGGTAGAGTAATATTCGAAAAATATCATGACTATTCTAAGCTCGAGCCTATTGTGAATGAATGGGTTAATGAGGTTGCCTTAGGATTAGTGACATTAATTCATATTTTTAACCCGCCAGCTATCATACTAGGTGGTGGCATAATGGAACAAGACGAACTCGTCCAAACTGTCGCTAAAAAGACTCAAAGTCTTATAATGAAAAGCTTCTCAGACGTTCAGATTCTAAAAGCATCCCTTGGAAACAAAGCAGGATTATTAGGAGCAGTATCCTTACACTTATAAAAGAGCCGTGGGGACAGGTCCATTGGCTCGATGCTCAACAAATAGAGCCAATGAACCTGTCCCCATGGCTTGCTAGGAAATGCTTTATGTATGAATATGTAAGGTGGTAGAATTAAATAATGTTAAAGGAAAGTTAGGGGTAACTATGGCTAAGGATATATTTTCGATTATTCATTCTAAATATAAGGAATTTACAAATACGGAGAAAAAGGTTGCCGATTTTATTCTAGAGAATAAAGATAGGGTAGTTTATATGTCCATCACGGATCTTGCAGATGCTTGTAATGTGGGGGAATCGAGTATTTTTCGTTTTTGTAAGTCAATGGATCTTAAGGGATACCAAGAGTTTAAAATAGCACTTGCACATAGTACAGCACTAGAAAATGAAACCCCGCAACTATCAAGTGAGATTACGATGCAAGATACGATTGAGGAAATTTCTTCAAAGGTTCTAACAGCAACGATGAGTGCTCTTACAGAAACACATCATTTAATAAACCACCATGAAATCTCTAAAGCAATTGATTTGCTAGTAGATGCTAACCGAATTCATTTCTTTGGTGTTGGAGCATCATTAATGACTGCAATGGAAGCTAAAAATAAATTTATGAGAATTACGAATAAAACAGAGTGTTCATTTGATAGCCATCTACAAATTATGTCGGCTGCCTTAATGACAAAAGATGAAGTAGCTGTATTAATTTCTTACTCGGGATCAACAAAAGATATGATTGAATTGGCAAAAGTCGTAAGAGAACGGAAAGCAAAAGTAATTGTATTAACAAGGTTTGCGAAGTCTCCTTTGGCTGGCTACTCTGATATCACGCTTCTATGTGGAGCAAATGAAGGCCCACTTCAAGGAGGAAGCTTATCAGCAAAAATTTCACAACTTTATCTACTAGACGTACTATACGCAGAATACTTCAAGCGTACAAATCACGCATCCATTGTTAATAAAGAATCTACAGCAAAAGCTGTTATTGAGAAGATGCTGTAGATCTTTGGTCAACGCAAGTGTTTTTGCATGAATGTTCTATTTGAAAACTAGATAATCAAAAATAAAGGTGCCAGTCCGGATTCATGTGAACAAATTACATGAATCCGGACTGGCACCATTTTATTTCAAATTGCGGTTATACCAACAATGCAGTGCTTATATTGGATAGTTCAAACAAAATATCTACTCATTTTTAAAATAAGTATTGACATATATACCGAGTATACATATACTCGGTATATAGATACTCAGTATATAAAATGAATGGAGGAACATATGGACTTTCTAGTGGAATATCAATGGGAACTGTTTATTTTTGCAGAGGTTATGTCACTTGTTGCTTTGTTGTTATTTGGTGTTGTGCGTTATTTTTTTGGTAAACGAAAGCTAAGTTTTATATTTATATTTTTGTTTTTACTACTACTCCTGATGGAAGCTGTTTTGGCACTTGTCATTTATCAAGAGACAAGCGAAATATCAACATTTCAAATTGTGATTATTGTATTTCTAGTCTATGCTTGTACATTTGGAATTAGCGATTTTAAAAAGCTAGACCGCTGGATGCGTTTGAAGATTGGAGATTGGCGTGGAATTGATTTACTGACAGAAAACGATAGGCTCATCATGAAAAAGAAAAATGATCCTAAATATATAGCAAAAAAATATCGGTATAGTTCGCTTATCCATTTGCTTGTATTTGTTGTCGTCCAAGGGATCTTTTGGGGCTATGGTTTAAGCCACTTCCATCAAGTATTTGATTATTTACAGGATTTATCTTGGATCGGAACAGATAATGTCTCTGAAACTCCCTATCCAAACGAAGCCATCTATCGAATTTCCATTGTTTGGGGATTAGTTTTTATTATTGATTTTATTTATTCATGGTCCTATACCATTTTTCCATCAAAATAATGAGGTGAATACATGATTAATGTTGTCGATTTGAAAAAGGAATACAAAACAGGAAAAGAAGTTGTACCAATTTTAAAGGGAGTTGACCTTACCATAGAGGAGGGGGAATTCGTTTGTATTATCGGACCAAGTGGTTCCGGAAAAACGACATTGCTTCATCTACTAGGTGGGTTGGATACTCCAACGACGGGAACTATTTCATTGGATGGTTCGGAATTAACATCCAAGACGGAAAAACAACGAACCATCATACGGAGAAGGGAGATTGGGTTCGTATTTCAAAACTATCAATTATTGCCAACTCTAACTGTCTATGAAAATATTATTTTTCCATTACATGCAGATGGAAAAAAAGCTTCTCCAAAGGATGTTCAAATGTTATTAGAAGCGGTAGACTTAGTTGGTTATGAAAAAAGATTTCCCCATGAATTAAGTGGTGGGCAGCAACAACGTGTGGCGATAGCTAGAGCGTTAATTCACAAGCCAAATCTTTTATTAGCTGATGAGCCAACAGGAAATTTAGACAGACAGCGCTCCAGTGATATTTTAGATTTATTGGCGAAGTTTCATTATGAAAGGAAACAAACAATTGTCATGGTTACCCATGATATGTTTGCAGCAGGATATGCTGATCGGATTATTTTATTTAAAGATGGTGTTATTGAAGCAGAAGTGAAAAGAGAGGATGACGATTATGCTAAGTTCCTTGCTCGTTTCATGGCGTAATGTAACCCGTCATAAAAAACGCTTCTTTTTTACCTTGATGGCCGTTGTCCTTGGTGTTGCAGTAATGACGAGTATGTTAATTGCCAAGTATACTTTTTCCAACTTAATGGATGAACAGGAACGGTTATATGCAGGAGAGGCAGACTTTTGGGTACAGAGTAATGCGGGCTTTTTTCCTGAGAATGAGCTAATGTGGCTTGAAGAAAGTGAGGAAATGGAAGAGGGAGTGGGTTTATTATTCCAAAAAGGCTTTCTAGAGATGGAAACAGAATTTCCCCAACAGGCCTCTGTACGATTTACAGGTGTAACAGATTTTCAAACTAATCTAATCGATTTACCTGTAAAAGATGGTGATGTAACAAAAGAAGGACTTATTATCACGGAAAATGCCGCAAAGTTACTAGAGAAAAAGGTGGGAGATCTCCTTTCATTTCAACATATGGGTAAATTAGAAATTACTGCTATTGTTCATGAAGGGGCAATGTTAACTAGTCCGAAAACGATGGATGCAGCAATGATTCGTGATGTTCAAGTGATGGTTCCAATGGAAATATTGCAGGAATGGACTGGAATGGAAAACCAAATCTCCAACTTCAGATTCAAATTACAACCAGATTCCAATAAGGATAAATTATTTGAAAGCTATCAGTCAGAACTTTCAGGTTCAGATTTATTTGTTCAACCAATTGTTGTCGATAGCAAGCAAAATAATGATGTTGAAGGAATATATTATGTTTTTGATCTTATTGCAATACTGGCTATTTTCATTAGTGCTTTTATTGCATTCAATATGATTCATACTAGTATTGTAGAAAGAAAAAAAGAAATTGCCATCATGAAAAGCTTGGGATATACAAGTGGTAATGTCATACGACTGGTTAGTAAGGAAATCGGATTTCTGGCATTCATGGGAACCATTTTTGGCTTAAGCATTGGTGTTTGGCTAGGAATCCTTATTCAAGATATATTGATAGGTGCAATTAGTAGTCAAAAAGTAGTTTATGATGTAGTAATCATCAAACCGTTAATCATTTCAGCTATTATTGGCTTCCTCTTCCCATTTTTAGCAGCAATATTCCCTTTAAGAAGGGCAGGAAAGACACCGATTTTAGCAGGGATGTTTGAAAAAAATACTGCTACAAGTAGGACGCGATTAAATATCGTTCGAATAATAGCAGGTATGGTTTGCACAGGAATTGGTTTAATTGATAATATATGGGCATTTCTATTTTTATTCATTGGACTTGTGCTGTTATTCCCGCTATGGATGCGATTGATGCAAATAATTATAAGCCCAATTCTGACAGCTTTGTTTGGTTTTTCAGGGAAACAAGCAGTCCATTCGCTCAAACAATCGGAGCGGAGAAATGCGAGTACAGCAGCAATGCTTGCAATTGGTGTGAGCTTAGCCCTGTTTATGAGTGCTGCATTGCAATCCCTACCTGATGGGAAGGAAGAAGAAATCCGGGCAACCTTTGGTGGCGATATCCAAGTGGAGAAAGAAACGCCATGGACAGATTCAGATTTAGCTGCTGTGAAGAATATAGAAGGTGTAAGTGCTATTAGCCCATTTACTGAAGTACCTCATATAACATGGCATACGAAATCAGGTGACTTAAGGGAATTTTCCATCATGTCTTTTACGGCTAGTGAACGAGCCGAGGCATTTGAAGTAATAGAAGAAGTAGAAGAAAATGTGGAATATCCGTCTATTTATGTTGGGGAGCGTGCATTAATAGAATGGGGCGGAGATGTTGGGGATATTTTGACGTTGAATACTCCAGCTGGTGAGCAACAGTTTTATGTAAAAGGTAGTGTCCAAACTTCTCATTATTCCAATTACGTTGCTTTTATGGATGAAAATAGTATAAAAGATGAACTTAATTGGCCACATGATTATCATGTAATGATTGACGTAGTTGACGAAAATGCAATTTACAATGTCTTACTTACACTGTGGAATAGTATGGGAGAAACGATTACAAGTGCAATTCCGATTACGGTGACAATAGAACAATCAACAAGTGCTTTAACAGGTATGGATGACTTAATGCAAGGGTTGCTATTGTTAATCATTGCAATTTCGGCAATTGGGATTAGCAATACATTATTTATGAATACGATGGAACGTGTGAAGGAAATTGGAACAATGCGAGCAATAGGATTTACAAAACGACAAGTCCAATTTATGATTATGGCGGAAGGTCTATTCATTGGTATTGCTGGTGTTGTAGTTGGAGTGCTATATGGAATTTTAGTAATATATTTAAATTCTATTTCCGTGTCCGCTCAAGGGTTATTAAGCTTTATCATACCTTGGGTTAGTTTACTCATAGCTGTAGCAGGTGGGATTATATTTACAATTCTTGCATCATGGCTGCCAAGTAATTCAGCATCACGAATTTCCATAAAAGAGGCGATAAATTATGAGTAAGTGGGGATTAACATGTCGGTAAAACATTCATTACTTGCCTTATTATACGAAAAACCAAGACACGGTTATGAATTGAAAACAGGATTTGAAGAATTAGTTCAAGGGATGTGGCCATTAAATGCAGGTCAAGTCTATACTACGCTTGACCGATTGGAGCGAGATTTATTAGTAGAATCACCTGGTCATGATAAGAAGGACCGGAAGCTATATACGATTACCCAAGCTGGTAAGGAGGAGCTTTGGGCTTGGTTGGAAAAGCCAGTCGGTAGATCCTTATTCAAGGATGAATTTTACTTCAAGTTTCTTTGTGCTAGTCATGTAACCTATGAAAATAGGCAAAGCATGATTAGAAATCAAAAAGAAACGATGTTAAAAGATATTCTCCATCTAACACATTTACGAAAACAAATGGTTTTATCAGATAATAAAACAATGAAAATGCTAATAGAAGGAGCATTACTCCATTTAGAAGCAGATATTAAATGGTTGGATATGATTGCAGACTAAAAGGACAGTCTCCCTTGAGGGACTGTCTTTTTGGTCTGCCGGTTTAGTGGGTGCCTGTCACTTCCCGAAATAACTCGAATATTGTCGAATGTGTGCTTGGAAGAAGCGTTTCAATCTCTAATAATGCATTCAACTTTTGACCAAATAATGGTTCTCGATTTATTAAGTGAGTTCTACAAGTAAATTCGACATATTCTGCAGACAAAACGACAATTATTTAGTAAAATAGTATATGTATCCTAAAGACTTCGAATTAGTAAGCTTGTAGAGAAAACTACTAAAAGATAAATTACCAAGACAAAGTATGTTTAATAGAAGAAATTTTTGAATACAGATATTAGTTCTACACAAGAAGTGTAGTTTTTTTATTTTCCGAATAGAGGATTAAAGTTAGGGGGAAATTTATGAATAAGAAAGATAATGCATTAAAGGAAATGGAAAATATAATAGCAGAACTTAAAAGTGGCAGGGAAGAAAGTGCTGCTACAGCAGTAATGGGCCAGAAAAAAGAAAAACGTCATATTTCAGGGACGATATTTAAGCTGTTTTTTAAATACTGGGGTATTAAGATTCTGTTAATCGTACTGCTTCTAATTGCAGTTACTGCCGGAAGTATTTGGGCATTTTCTGGAAGTACGTTCAAAAAGGAAACAACAACATTTGTCGAGCAGGTTCAAGAACTTGCGACGCTAGCAACGGCTGAAGCACATTTGAAGGTGGTTATTGAGCAAGAAGATAATAAGATATTTGGACAGGATATTTCAGTTAATTTTCCTGGTACGAAGAGAGAGGTATTATTAATTGTTCCAGTTGCAGTTACGGCCGGAGTTAATTTGAAAGAAGTAGATTCTACAGATATTAAGATGAATGAAAAGAATAATGAGATAGATATCACTTTACCGAAGGCAGCTCTTGTACAGGAACCGGCCATTCAAATGGAAAATGTACGAGCTTTTTCAGATGAAGGGTTATTTCGTGGTGATGTTAAATGGGTGGAAGGCTTTGATCTAGCTGCAGAAGCACAGATGAAAGCGAAGGAAGAGTCGATTGAAATTGGTTTATTAGAATCTGCTGAGCAAAATGCAAGCAAAGTATTGGAAGAGTTCTTCACTAGTCTTGGCTATAGCGCGAATATCACATTTAAATAGGAGACAGTCCCTCACCACTTTAAAGTAGTGAGGGACTGCCCTAGTTTTAATCAAAATCTCTCATTTCCAAGTATTCTTTTAACTTCTCCACCTGTTCCTTATACATGAATTTACCCAAACCACCAAATAGCTTGGTAATAATTCGATAGAATAGGTTACTAGGAATAATGCTAGATTCCATAACTAATCTAGTTCCGTCATATTCCCTATATAAGTAGTATCTAGTAAAAGCTTTCCCTTCTTTTGAGTATCCTTCCATTATAATTTTATTTGGAGGATCATACTCTGTTAAAACAATGTCCACTTTAATTGTTTTCTTCTCAATGTGTTGAACGGACGTGAATTTGGTACCAGGAATATTCTCCTGCTTTCCACTTTCATAAATATTCTCCACAAAAAATTCATTCCAAAGTCTAATCTTTTCATCATCATCCAAATAATCAAACACAACATCAATAGGCGCAGCAATAAACTCCTCTAAACGAAACAGTAACTTTTCTTCCATCCTATTCCCTATCCTTCTATGTAATATAAAGAGAATAAATCCCCTAGGAAGATTATACTTGGGATTGGGGTGCCTGTCACTCCCCGAGTTATGTCGCATTTTGTCGACCGGATAGAAGAAAGCGCTGCTCCTAATGCTTTCGACATCAACGTACAAAAACCGGGGAGTGACAGGCACCCACAAACAAGGTTATAATTATGTTTGGGCGGGGTTTGATAGTTTCTTAGTATGTGAGATTTGAACATTGTTAACAAAGGGGTTTTAGTATGCGAACTATTTATAAGAATTTTTGTGTGATTAGTATCTTGTTAGTAGTTGCTATTTTTATAAGTGCTTGTTCTGGGAAAGAGGGAGAAGATACGGCTAATGACACCAACAAAATCAATATCCGTATTAATAATGACCCGGATTTTCTGGACCCGCATATGGCAGAGGCGTCGATTACTTTCCAAATGCTGCTTAATATTTATGATGGGCTATTAATCGGAGATACGGATGGTTCTTTGAAACCTTCTCTCGCTGAAGATTATCGTATTTCTGATGATGGGCTAACGTATACATTTACTATTCGTGAAGGTGTGACGTTTCATAATGGAGAACCATTGACAGTAGAGGATGTTCAGTACAGTTTTGACCGTTTGATGGGTACAACGACTGGTGAGCCATTATCATCCGATTTTGACAATATTGCTTCATTAAACACACCGGATGACAAGACTTTTGTAATCACGTTACAAGAACCGAATTCTGCTTTTCTTACTTATTTAACAGCACTTAATTCTGCCATTGTGCCAAAGAGTAATGATGGTAAACATAATGAAAATCCAATTGGGACTGGGGCATTTAAATTTAACAGCTATAGCCCTGAAAACAATCTTGTCTTAGAAAAAAATGAAAACTATTGGAAAGAAGGCTTGCCTTATTTAGATAAGGTGACATTCACATTCCAACCGGATGACCAAACGGCATTACTATCCCTGCAGGCTGGTGAAATGGATATTGTTTCAGTTGGCTCACACCGTGTGTCAGAGGTGGAAGAACAATTTAATTTAGAGTATCAAGATAGTAACTCTGTATTACTTATGGGGTATAACCAAGAGAGAGAACTATTTACTGATATTCGTGTCCGTCAAGCAATCAATTATGCGGTGAATAAGGATGATATTATTGAAGCTGCTTTTTCTGGTTATGCTACAAAGCTTGGATCTAATATGAGTCCCGCAATGGGGGATGTCTTTAAAGAAGGCATGGAAGATACATACAAACAAGATGTGGATAAAGCAAAAGAACTACTAGCTGAAGCAGGCTATGCGGATGGTTTTAGTACTACTATTTCCATTTCATCACATGCAGCACTGTATACGAATGTGGCACAAGTAGTCGTAGAAAATTTAAAAGAAATTGGTATTCATGCGGAGATTGAAGTGGTTGAGTGGGGCGTTTGGTTGGAAAGAATTTACCAGGGTAGAGACTACGACATGACCATTATTGACTTTACGGGTGTGCTATCACCATATGAAACGATAAATCGCTATGTGAGTGATGCTGATAACAATTTCTTTAACTTTAAAAATGAAGAATTTGATCAGTTGATGAGTGAGGTACTAGTGGAATCAAATACAGACCGTCAGAAAGAAATTTATCAACGTTTACAGGAAATTTTAAGTGAAGAAGCGGCTGCAGTGTACTTAGCTGATTATCAAATTATCTGGGCTTTAAACCCGAAACTGGAAGGATATAAGCTGTACCCTTATTTCTTCCATGATCTCGCCGAAGTGAGGTACACCGAGTAGAGAGGACTTTCAACTATGGCCTATTTCGTTCGAAGGATTATATTGCTTTTAGTAACAGTGGTACTTGTATCACTGATTACTTTTGCCGTTTTTCAAATTATACCTGGTGATCCGATTCGGATTATGTTAGGTCCGGAAGCGGATGAAGCTAGGGTTGAAACCTTAGAAAAACAACTTGGATTGGATCAGCCACTTCCTATGCAGTATGTAAACTGGATTAGTGGTGTTTTTACAGGGGATTTAGGAGATTCCATTCGCTTTTCACGACCAGTTTCAGAGTTAATTGCTGATCGGTTACCTGTTACACTTTCTTTAGCGTTCCTGTCGATAGCAATTGTGATTTTAATAGCTATTTCTTTAGGGATATATGTTGCCAAAAGACCAAATACCTTAAGTGATCTTGTTTTCTCGTCTGTTACACAGGTCGGTATGGCTATTCCTTCTTTTTGGTTAGGAATGCTATTAATGCTCGGTTTGGGGATGACGTTTCAGTTCTTTTCCATTAGTGGCTATGTTCCATGGTCGGAAAGTATTATCGGTGCATTAGGATCATTACTATTACCGGCGATTACGATTGCCATTCCACAGATTGCTATTTCCTTTCGCTATATCCGAAATACCATTTTGGAGCAGATGCAATTGGATTATGTAAGGACGATTCGAAGCAAAGGAATCACGGAACGTGTGGTCATGTATAAGCATGTGTTACGCAACGCAATGATTCCAATTCTTACCGTGTTTGGATTGATTTTTGCAGAAGTAGTTGCTGGAACAATTATCGTGGAGCAGGTTTTTGGGCTTCCGGGATTTGGCAGTCTTCTCATTACTTCTATCAGTTATCGTGATTTTCCTTTAGTACAAGGGATAGTCATGTATATCACGATTGTTGTAGTGATCATCAATTTTATTATTGATATACTTTATGCTGTCTTGGATCCTCGCATTCGGTTAGGGAGAACAGGGGAATGAAACGAATACGAAATTATGGAAAAAATATTAATCTTATTATAGGAAGTTTGATCTTATTTGCTGTTCTAATCATGATGATAGTGAGTTTCTTTTACACGCCTTATGATGTAAACGAAATGGATATAGCAAATAAACTGCAGCCGCCAAGTTTAGTACACTGGTTTGGAACAGATGAGTTTGGTCGGGATATTTTTAGTAGGATTATGGTTGGTACCCAAACAGCATTTTTTGTCGGTACGGTATCTGTTAGTATTGGTTTGATTTTTGGTGTGCTCATTGGTGGAGTTTCTGGTTACTTTGGCGGGTGGATAGATGAAATTATCATGCGGATTATTGATGCACTCATGGCATTTCCAGGTATAATACTTGCCTTGATGCTTGTTGCTGTATTTGGTTCTGGTATGGTGAATACATCGATTGCTTTAGGGCTGATGGCCATTCCAGGGATTGCAAGAATTGCAAGGAGTGGCTTTTTGCAAAGCAAAGACGCAGAATACGTCCAGGCTGCCAAGTTGATGGGGCAAACACCTCTGAGAATTATGACAAAGCATATTTTGCCAAATGTCATATCACCAATAATAGTTGCTGCTTCCATTGCCTTTGCAGTTGCCATGTTAGCAGAGGCAGGCTTGAGTTACCTCGGATTGGGTGTCCAACCACCAGATCCAAGCTGGGGAAGAATGTTAAAGGATTCTCAAGGATATTTAGTCAGTGCACCTTGGTATACCTATGCTCCGGGTATTGTGATTACACTAATGGTACTCGGATTCTATTTGTTGAGTAATGCGATAAGGGATATTAGTGATCCAAGGTCGCGAAAATAAAATGATAAAAGCTACTTTCCTCCTAGTTAAAGGAGGTGGTGGCTTTTTTGTTTATAAAAATCTAACCAACACTATGTAAAGAGTGGATAGTAAATTCATGAAGCCAAGTACCCCTAGAATATCTCTAATTAATCATGTCCATACTAAATACAGAAAAGGAGGGATTTAGTATGGCTGAAAATGATAAAAAGCCCTTTTATAAAAAATGGTGGTTCTGGTTAATTGTTATTATCATTCTATTGTTTGCGATCTTCGGTGGTGGTGATGAGGAAGAACCACAAGACAATGATACAGGCACGGAAGACACCCAGAATAAGGAAGGTGAGACAACTAAAGATGATGCAGATAATGATGTGGCAGAAGAAGAATCTGCTGAAAAGGAACCAGCTGAAGAACCGAATACCCGTGACAATTCTTCAGCAAAGGAGACAACTCTTAATGCTGGTACATTCACAGTTGGAACGGATATCCCAAGTGGGCGTTATGTTATAACAGGAGATGGAATGGGAAATCTGTTTGTTTATGATGAGGCTGGACTACCAGTAGTAAATGAAATTCTGGATACTAGTACAGATATGGGAGTGTCTAGTGTTACTACAGATCTTGAAGATGGACAGGAAATTGAGATATCTGGTATGGATGCTGTAACATTTAAGCCTGCTGAAACAAAAATGTCAAACAAGCTTTCTGCTGGTACATGGGAAGTTGGTTTAGATATTGAACCAGGTAGATATGATGCAACTACTGAAAATGGAATGGGGAATTTTGTTATTTATAATGATATGGGATTACCTAACACGAATGAGATTCTTGATGCATCTGGTGACATGGGTGTAAAGACGATTACGGTTACACTGAAAGAAGGACAGCGAATCTCGATAAGTGGGTTAAATGAGGTAAACTTTGAAGCGAAATAAATGATTTAAATTAAGAGAAGTTGCCGTAATTGGTAGCTTCTCTTAATTTTGATTAGAAATGTGGATGGATTTTTAATCCTGATCAAACCACAGTGGATCTTTGTTATCAACGTCTCCATTATAATTGATCAGAATCTCTTCCCCTGCTTTTATATCTTTAAACGCATAAAAATCAAAGGTGTGATTATCAAAATTGATTTCATAATCTGCATTAGGCTCATAAGAATGGTTAAATAACATTCCATATCCAAGTAGGATTGCAGAGTGATTGATTCCATATTCAAAAGTGTAATCAGCTAGGAGTGTTTTCTCAATGTGTTCATGTTGGTCATTTGGATAGGAAATGACAGGAGCTTCATGAAAAAGTTCCCCTTTTTTTATATCACGAGTAGCAAATACTCCTCTATTAAATTCCCCGTCGCTAATTGAAGATGTTTTTACTTCTATCATGTTGTTGTTCACCTACTTACTATTAATAATCTTTCTAACTGTAACATTAATCCTAAAAATGAGCCAATTTTATTGTAGGTTAACTAATTGGAACCCCATAAACAAGGAAGTTTCACTTTGTATGAAACAATTGATTTGAGGACAGTCTTTTTCGATTGATGGGGTTCTTTCTAGGACAAAAGTTGCGCATGACTTTCGACTTAAATTAGACGAATTTATAGGATTTATAGTGACAAGGACATGGTTTGTAGTACCGTTAATGAGGGCTTTAGCCTCAGTGACAAATTTTGAATGGACATGGTAGAATTTTACTATGAAATTTATTTGTGAATTAGCGTAATATTACATTTACACTGTGTATTGCTATGGAACTAATTTGAAACTAAATTGAAATTAATATTTCAAGATATATAAAAGGGATTTTCCACATACATATACATGTTATTAATATTGGTTATTCGGAAGAGCTTACTACCCGTCTATTAGGTAGCATCACGGTCAGTAAAACTGAAAAAAAATCATTAATAATTTAAGTAAGTAATCCTTATTGTGAACAATACCATACAAGAAAAACTATATACACGAAATGAATCCCCTAAGATATTACACATTATCCCAATAAAACTATCTAATTATGCAGCTTATCTTTTTGAGAAAGCGTTATTGATATAAACAATTGATATGTCTTCTTTACGAATGAGGAAAGAAAAATATGGCAATTATTTTATTTTGAATAATCACGTAATTGGTAATGTCCAGCCGATTAAGATTTTGTATTTTACATATAGCAAGGAGGCTTCTGTTATGGAAATATTAACGGCAGTACATACGGACACTGGTCTAAAGAAACAAACAAATCAAGACAGTATATGTTTAAAAGTTGCTGATACATCCATAGGAAAGGTTGTTTTAGCTATCATTTGTGACGGAATGGGTGGTCTATCCAAAGGAGAAGTGGCAAGTAGCAATGTTATTGAAGCATTTTCCGATTGGTTTGAACAAGAATTGCCTTTCCAGCTTGCCCAAGAAAATTGGAGTGAAATTCAATATCGCTGGGATAGGATTATTAAGGAGCAGAATCATCGTATTGCTACATATGGAAGAAATACAAGTAGTCAGCTTGGAACAACTTTAACAGCAATGCTAATAGTAGACTCAGATTATATGCTTGTTGCTCATGTTGGTGATACAAGATTATATCGTTTGGATTCAGGTATTCATCAATTAACTGAGGACCAGACATTGGTTGCCAAGGAAGTTAGGCTAGGTCGATTAACTACAGAAGAGGCGAAAACAGATCCACGTCGACATGTCCTCCTACAATGTATAGGAGCTTCCAAGCGGGTAGAAGCTGATTTTATACAAGGAAAGGCTAAAATCGGAGAAGTATATTTACTTTGTTCGGATGGTTTTCGTCATAAAGTTACTGAAGAAGAAATATATACAGCCTTCTTGCCTGGAACTTCGCAGAATGAAATGGAAATGGAAAAACAAGCTAAAAGGTTGGTTGAGCTAAACAAAGAAAGACAAGAGACAGATAATATTTCTGTTGTAATTGTCAAAATACAATAAGAATGGGGAATCTATTTTGGCAGATATCGGTTCAGTAATAGATGGTAAATATGAAATATTGAAGTTGATTGGAAAAGGCGGTATGTCGAAAGTATATCTTGCGATGGATAAGCGTCTCAATAAACAATGGGCAGTTAAAGAGATTGAAAAAAGCGGAAGGGACAAAAGAAACAATGAAGTTGTTATTCAAAGTGCAATTGCGGAAGCGCACTTGATTAAACGATTAGACCATCCAGCTCTACCGCGCATCGTGGATATTATTGAAAATGACGATATTATTTATGTCGTTATGGACTATATCGAAGGAGAACCTTTAAATAAAATCATTGATGAGTATGGTGCACAGCCTCAAGATGTTGTGATTGACTGGGCAATGCAATTATGTGACGTACTTGATTATTTACATACTTCTAACCCTCCGATTATTTACCGCGATATGAAGCCAGCTAATGTCATGCTTAGGCCAGATGGTAGCCTGAAGTTAATTGACTTTGGTATTGCAAGGGAATTTAAAGAAGAAAATATAGAAGATACGGTTAGTCTTGGAACGAAAGGATATGCTGCCCCAGAGCAGTTTGGTGGGAAAGGACAAACCGATGCGCGTACCGATGTCTATTGTCTTGGTGTTACCCTGTACCATCTTGTTACAGGTCAAAACCCAAGTGATCCCCCATATGAGATATACCCTATTAGAGATTGGAATCCCAATTTATCTGGCGGACTAGAGAGAATTATTGAGAAGTGTACACAGCTCAATCCGGATGACCGCTATCAATCCTGTGCTGAATTATTATATGCACTGAACCATTATGAAGAAGTAGATGACACCTATCGGACAAAACAAAAAAGAAAGCTGCGGAGTTTCAGCGTGGTTACAGGGTTAGCATGTTTATGTTTATTTGTAGGTGTATTTGGGCAGGGAATGAAGGTTCGTACCAATAATTCGGATTATGAAACGAATTTGGAACTGGCTAAAGCTACTACGTCAGATGTAAGTAAAATTGATTATTATCTAAACGCTATCGATATTAAGCCGGAAGAAAATGAAGCCTATTTAGGCCTAATTGAAACTTTTAAAAGTGATACAGCATTCACCACAGAAGAGGAAGAAGAGTTGACGAAAAAGTTAAAACCTCACCTAACAGACCTTAGGAAAAATAAGAATTATGCTGATCTTGCATTCGAAATAGGGAAAATCTATTGGTACTATTACGACTATGGTAAAACAGCATCTACAGACAATGAAACGACAAGAATGAAAAGCTCTGTCACATGGTTTAACGATGCCGTTAAATATGGTTTAACTTCAGGGGAACGTGAAATGGCCGCTGTTTATGGGAAAATAGGGGAATTTCATCAGAATATAGACCAAAATATTGTAGAGGCATCTGATAGTGGTACATATAAAATCTATTGGGACAATTTGCAAAGATTACTAAAAGAAGAAGTTACAGATAATCCGGATGAAGGTGAAATTGTAAAATTAGAACTCTATAAAACAACTATGAATTCCATTGAAATGTATGCTAGAAAGTTTAAAGCAGATGGAATAGAAGAAACAGAAATCCGCTCGGTGTTTGAATCAGTAAAAGAAAGCACTGAACGTATCTCGACCAATAATGACAAAATGGAAGCAATAAAAATTAACATTATAAATCGTATACCAGCAATTGAAAAAGCCATTGAAAATGCATATAGAAGTTAAGAGGAGGAATATGTATGGATGCAGCGACATGGCAAATGATTTCCATTATCGGCTATTCCCTTTCAGTAGTACTGTTTATTGTTGTTATTATCATGTTTTTCAAAATGAATATCCCAGCCATCTATGGATACTTGTCTGGAAAAACTGCAGAAAAACATATACAGGCAATTCGAGAACAGTCTAGCAATTCAAAAGGTCGTCGCTACGAACCTATTCCGTATAATAGGGAACTAGATTTGACTGAACCAATACCAAAATCTAAAAGACTATGGAAAACAGGGAAAATGAGAAAAACTGGTCCAATCGGGGATGGGAGACCATTCTCCAAGAGACTAACTGGAAACATGTCCGTATCGGGTAAACTCGATAATGCCGCTACACAATCAAAGCAAATTGTTACTTTTAATGATTTAGATAAAACAGAGTTGCTAGTAGATGAGACCGAACTATTAGTAAATGAAACAGAGATAGTAACGGATGAAACGGAGCTGTTAGTAAATGGAACACAAGTTTTAACGGATGAAACCGAGCTGCTAGTAAATGAGACCCAGGTATTAGATGATACGACACAATTATTAGAAGAGGAAGAAGGAACAAGAACAACTAAGTTAGGGGATACAGATGAATTGTATCCTGAGGATCGACCTGTAAAACCAAAAATTAGTTTCAATGTTATTAAGGACATGACGATTACTCATGCAGATGAAACGATTAAGGATGAAGTAAGGAGTTAGATGTTTGCAGTAAATGGGGTGGAATCATGTTTGTTATCACAAGCTTTTACGTAATGGGGAGGGAAAACAAATGAAAGAACAGATTAAAATTAGGTTAAATCGCTTGATGTCTATTTTTCTAGTATTTATGCTGCTATCATACTATGTTCCAATCGGATTGTTAGTTGCGACTGCTGAGGGGGCAGAAGAAGATATATTTACTTTACAGATTGTTGATAATGGGGAACCCGTCGAAGGAGCACTTGTTAAAGGAACAAATGGGGTTATTAACGTAAACGGTACGACAGATAGTAGTGGTATTGTGCAGTTTGAGGAAGTTACTATTGAGGAGTTACAAGAGAAGTATACATTTAATTTTGATGTAGAATTACAGGATGGGGAAAAGAAGGAATTTAGTTTGGAGGTTAAGAATGGATTTTCAGATCCGTATGTATTTGACCTAGCTACTATACCAACTGAACCTGTAGAACCAGAGAAACATAAAGTTACAGTGAATGTAACAAATCCTGATTTAGGTAAAGTGAAGATCAATAACGAGAATTATGAGAATCCACTTCAAATTGAGGATGGGGAAGAAGTGGAAATTGAAGTAACACCAGATTCTGATGCAAAGATTAAATCATTGAAAATTAACAATGAAGATATAGAAATTGAAGATGAAAATTTTACTAAAACTATTCAAATTAACAAGGAAACCGAGATTGATGTTGAATTTACGAAAGTTTATACGATTAAATTTTCAAGTAACAAAAATGGAGATATTGAAGGTGACGGTTACCAAGAGATTAATGCAATGGAAGGACAGATTATTGCTAGTCAAGGATCAACCCCTTCGTTTACTGCAACACCTGAAGTAGGATACCATTTATCTGAAATTACCATTGATAATACGGCTATTGATTTATCATCTCTTAAAAACGGCGATAGTTATAAGCATGTCTTTGAACCGATAACAGAGAATCATACAGTATCCATTACATTTGCCATCAATACTTATGAAATTAATACTAGTGTAACTGGTGAAAATGGTATAATTTCGCAAAGTACGGAGGTTGAACATAACGGTAGTACCATCATCACGATTATCCCTGAAGATGATTATCAAATTAAATCTTTAACGGATAATGATAAACCTGTAAAGAGTGAAGTACAGCAAGATGGTGGTTCGTTTATGTATGTGCTTAATGATATCACTGAAAATCATAATATAAATGTTGAATTTAAAGAGGTTCCGAATTCTGAAAAAACTTGGGAAGAACTTATATCGATTAAACCTACTGAAGGTAAAGCGGTTGATTTAAATACTGAAGAAAATATATTAATTTATTCCAATGATGCTAAGGTTAAGATTAAAATTTTAGATGGTTGGCCATGGTTTGGGATTAACGATCATTGGAGGAAAACAGATTTTACTATCAATAAAAATACAACTATTGAGAGAATTCGATATGGTATAATATGGGACCAGAAGATTGCAAGGTTGAATCCTACACTTAAAATTCTCTTCGATACAAAAAAACCTGAAATAAACGAAGTAGTATTTGAGGGTGACGATAAAGTTAAAATTAAAGGCACTGATTGGTACAGCGGTGGGGTTATAAAAGGAAGTATTGATAATGTAGAGGATAAACACGAAGGTACTCCTTACTCGACAGAAATTGATAGTGTATATTATCAAAAAGAAGGTTCATCAGAAAAAGTTAAAATAGAAACATATAATAAAGAAGACGATACGTTTGAATTTACTTTACCTGAAGAAGATTACAGTGGGGATTATAAAATTTGGGCTGTTGATAAAGCTGGAAATGCTTCCGATGTTGAAACGGTAAAAGTAAATATTGATCATTCAAGTCCAACTATTAAGGGGATATATATAGAATCAGCAGATAATAGAGAAGATATTGACGACGAAGAAATTCTGGAGGAATATGTAGAATTAACGGAATATGGTTATTTCTTTAAAAAGCCACTTGAGGTAACGGTTGTTGCAGTAGATGAATTCTTAGGCGGTGGATCTGGAACTGGTGTGGAGTCTATGGTTGTTTATTTAAAAGACCATGCCAAAGATGAATATTATGCAGTGTTAGAGGATGGAAAGTTAAAACAAATTGATGAAACGATGATTGATACGATTGAGCCAATAGAGACCGATAGAGAATTAACGTTTAACATCCCTCATTCCTTTAAAGGGCAAATTATTGCAAAAGCAACAGATAAGGTTAAGAATACGGGTCCATTTGAATCACCAAAAGGTGCCATTCTTGAAACACCAGACCAACATAAACTGGAAGAACATGTTGCATTTGAAAAAGATGATGCTCCATACACGGATAGTAATGGTGGAGGTTTATATGCTGATAATCTAGACGTTGAATTAACTGTTACAGATACGTACTCAGGAATTGAAACGATTGAATGGTCAGTAGTTGCACCGAATGATACAGAAAATAACCAGTACGGTAGCTTAACTGTTAATCATGATGGCGAGATTACTGATGGTAGTGATGAAAACTGGGAAAAAACACAAACCAGCGAAAACCTTGTAACAGAAATGAAGAAAATGATAACCGTTAACCATAATAGTAATGATATTGTGGTCAACGTAAAAATGACAGATAGATCGGGCAATATGTCTGAGGAACAGATCAAGTTTAGTATTGATAAAACATCTCCAAATCTTGAGGTTGAATTTGATAATAATTCTCCCGATGAAGAAAACGGAAATATTTATAGTGAGAAGCGAATTGCAACCATTACCATTACAGAGCGTAACTTTAATCCAGATAATGTTTTACTTCATATTACGAAAGATAATAAGGAACACCCAGTAGTTGTAGAATGGACTACAATCCAACCTGAAGAAGGGAAACACTCAGATTTAACCACCCATACAACAAACATTGTTTTTGAAGAAGATGGGGAGTACACATTTGATGTTTCCTATATGGATAATGCAGAAAACCCTGGACCGGATGTGGAAAAACACGAATTTATCATTGACAGAACTGCACCTGAGGTAAAGGTGTCTTATGATAATAAGGATGCAGCAAATGAAAAGTATTATAAACAAAAAAGAACAGCAACAATTACTGTGGAAGAGCATAATTTTGACCCGAAACGTGTGAAGATTAATGGCTCTACGACAATAATTGGCAAAGGAGAAAAGGATTTCCCAGCTTTAAGTGCATGGGTGGAAACTGAGGAAGGCGTTTATGAAGCAACGATAGATTTTGAGGAAGATGCCTTGTATCAATACAATATTGTGGTAAGCGATAAAGCGGGAAATACATTTGACGACTTTGAAGATGAATTCTATATGGATCAAACAGAGGCTGTATTAATTGATGGGGAAGCTGTAACATTTGAACAAGTAAATGATAATAATTTCGCGAAAGTATTAAACTTCCTAACATTTGGTACGTTCTTTAACAAGGAAGTTCATATTAAGGTTCAGACCTTAGATGAAACCTCTGGTATTGAAGATATAGTACTTAAAACGATAGACGGGCAGATTATCGACCAAGATGATATTACTATTAATCAAGATGAATTAACTGGAGAAGCAGTTTTTATTCTTGATGTGGATCGTTTTGATGCTGCCTTTGAGGTAGATGTTAAGGACTTAGCCCATAATATTGGAACGTATCCAGTTACAGAAGAAAACTCAAACATTGTGTCAGATAACTCGAATATTGTTGTAGAAAAGGATAAGCCGAAAGTATCCATCGATGTAATACCAAATGAGGGTGTTAAACAATACAAGTACCAATACAATGGTGATGTGACCTTTAGCATTATAGCAGAAGATAAAGGCTCTGGAATCAATACGGTTGTCATCGATGTAAATGGTAAGAAGTATGAATATGATTATTCGGACCTAGAAGAGATGCAGATAAAACCGGATGCTTATCGTATAAGTACGAACCATAAAGATATTGTAGGAAATGAAGATGGATCTTATATTGTATCTGTCCATGTCGTTGATAACGCAGGAAATGAGAATGAAGCAGAAACAAAAATATATATCGATAAAACGAATCCAATTATAACGAAGTACGAATTCTCGGTAAAAGGTAAAAAAGTTGACGAAACAGATAAATTTAAGAAATCTCTTGAGTTAACCGAGTATGGCTATTATTTTAAAGAACCAACTCAGGTGAAAATTAGCGGGGAAGATCCAAAAGTGGATCATGAATTTACAAGTAACTTGAAGTCGATTACGGTTTACTTGCGTGATCATGAAAATGGGAAATATTATGCTGCACTTAAAAATGGTTCATTGAAGGAAATAAAAGAATCAGAGATTGTTAGCATTACTCCTATCACAACAAAAGACAGTGTAACCGTTAATGTTCCGAAAGCATTTAAGGGACAAATCTTTGCACAGGCTACAGACTATGTTCAAAATACAGGTCCTTATATTGCACCGAACGGTATGGTAGTAGAAAATGAAGCACAGCATAAAAAAGAGACACATATCAAACTTAAAAGAGCAGATGCGCCATTTAAGGATACGAATGGTGGAGATCTTTATGCGAACAATGTAAATGTTGAATTAACGGTTACGGATACGTATTCTGGAATTGAAGAAATTGAATGGTCAGTTGTTGCCCCATATGATATGGCTAACAATCAGGGTGGTAAACTAAAGCTGAATAATGATAAAACATACACAGAGGATAGTAATGCACAAGGGTGGAAACAGACTAGATCACAATTAAACCTTGTTACAGAAATGAAGAAAACCTTAACGGTCAATCATAATAGTAATAATATTAAAGTTAAGGTGAAAATGACGGATAGGGCAGGTCATACGTCAGAAGAGGAAATTACATTTAGTATAGATAAGACATCTCCTTCGATTAATGTCTCGTATGACAATAATTCGCCGGATCCAGAGCACCAAGATTATTATAAAGAAAATAGAACGGCAACGATTACAATTACAGAACGTAATTTTAAACCAGAAGATGTTGTCTATGTGGTGACGAACACGGATAATATTATTCCAGTTATCAATGGTTGGTCAAGTAATAGAAACAGTAATAATCCAGACCTAACCACGCATACTGCAACGATAACTTATAGTGCAGATGGAGACTATACATTTGATATTCAATATAAGGATAACGCAGGAAATAAAGCAGCTCCTGTAGCGCAAGATTCCTTTACGATTGATAAAACAAAACCGATTATTAATGTATCTTACAATACAAATGATGCCTTGAACGAAAATTTCTTTAATACAGCAAGAACAGCAACTATTTCCGTTACAGAGCATAACTTTGATCCAAGTCGTATTGAAATTACTGGTACGGCATTCCATGACGGAGAAGTAGTCGACTTTCCATCTTTAAGTGGTTGGACTAGAAACGGTGATGTTCATACTGCATCCATCGTCTATAATACGGATGCATTGTATAGCTTTGATATTGACTTTACGGATATGGCTGGGAATATCACTGATGATTTTTCACCACAAGAGTTCCATATTGATCAAACAGAACCGACATTAACGATAACTGGTGTAGAAGATATGTCAGCTAATAATGGAAAAGTTGCTCCAATTATTAGGTATTCTGATACGAACTTTGATCAAAATTCGGTGAAGATAGAACTAACTGGTTCTAACCGTGGGGAAGTTGAATTAGAAGGAAAATACTCAGAACGAAATAATGGCCAGGTGTTTATCTTTGATGATTTTGGAAAAACGAAGGAAAACGATGATCTGTATACGTTAACAGCATCTCTAGTTGACCTTGCAGGAAATGAAATAACAGAAGAGGTTCGATTCTCTGTAAACCGTTTTGGTTCAGTCTATACATTCGATGATTCATTAGATGCGCTTATTGGTAAATATGTCCAAAGTGAGCAGGATATCATCATTACGGAAACCAACGTAAATAGTCTAAACAAAGATTCCATAATGCTAAAAATGACTCATAATGGTTCACCTACGGATTTGGTGGCTGGAGAAGATTTTACGGTTAATGAAACTGGCGGAGAAGATAAGTGGAGTCAATACACATACAAGATTCATAAGGATCTTTTTGTTGGCGACGGTAGATATACCATTGCCCTCTATTCAGAAGATGCAGCTGGTAATACAAATGAGAATATCGATGAAGCGAAAAAAGCTGAAATTTCATTTGGAATTGATAAGACTAATCCAGTTATTGTTCCGATTGACATTGAGGATGGAGAGCAATATGCAGTAGATAGCAAAAAAGCTACTATATCGGTCAAGGATAATCTTGTTCTAGACCATGTAAAGATTAACCTAAATAATGAAGAAATTAATTTTGAGGAAGATGGGGAAAATTATACATTTATCATTCCAAACGCGAACTCGACGCAAGAAGTAAGTATTCAAGCAACGGACGCTGCAGGAAATGAATTAACAGCTGAAGTGAAAGATTTTCTTGTCACAACTAATCTGTTAGTTCGTTGGTATAATAATAAACCATTATTTATCGGTTCACTAGGAGGAGTAGGTGTCGTTGGTGTAGCACTTGCTGCATTCTTCCTATACAGAAAGAAAGATAATGGTGTTAGTGAAGAAGTGGAATTGGAAGATAAAGTTGGGTAAGAACCAACTTATTATCGGAAAGTTTATTCACAATTGACATCACCTTTCTCGGTATGCTTTGAATTAGAAAGATGAACATGTACTTGTGTTGTGAATGTTAGTTAAGAGTATGAAAATTGATTGCAAGAGAAAGGGAGTTGCCAAAGTGCAACTCCCTTTTTCAAATTCGAATTTGTACCATAATAATCTGTATTCATAATGAAAGCGAAATGGATAGGTTCATTGACCTATATAAAGCTTGTCGTATAATGTCCGAGATATAGGCATCATGCCTTCTTGTATGTACTTGTGTAAGCAGATACAATAATAACAGGAATAATAGCGGAAATTTACAATTACTGGTGAGCTATTGGAACCACAATACTGCAACACAAAAAGTTTAAACGATGTTAGTCTGCTTTCGATTAATGTTTCTATACGACTTAAAATGAAATGGGGTATTTTCATGAAGCTCGTACATAGATTTTTATATTCGTATTATTCAACGTTAAGTAAGGATTGTTTATGTCCAGAGTACAGAATAAAGCTTCAGAAGCGGATGCTGTTTCATGGCTCGAAGTTTTAGACGAGGCAATATCTATTAACATTCTATTCGATAGAGTGATTTTCATTTCAACTCGTATGGGAACACGAACCTGTAGTAAGACCAAAATAAGAAATTTTAGCGTAATAAGTGAAGGAGATTTCTTATGCTAAGGAAACCTCCAACTATTTGTTTAAAACTGTCTTTTTCCTAAATCCAATTCCATCAAAACCGTCATTCTACCACTATCACATGTTTTAGTTGTTCTAATAATCCGAGCACCCCCACGCTCTGCATGAGACGTAATCTCAAGCAACTCCTCTTTACTATACACCGAACGGCAAACCTGAATAAGCTTACTATTTTGCAAACCCTGCACACAGATATCCTCCCCCTCCTTTATGGTGCCTGTCACTTCCCGAAAAAAATCGAATTTTGTCGGTATTGATTTCCGTTTCTATGTCTTACTTAATAAAAAGTTATGGTAGTCAGCGCAATCTTATTCTTTTTTATTTTTCCACAATTTCATCCTATGTTAAAATGGATTAAACACTAGGAAAATTGAGGGAGATATATTGAAAACTGAATCAAGTAAAACACCGTGGATTATTGTTCTTGTATTATCCGTAATTTTAGTTGTTGGTCTAATACTTAATCAACCGATGTCTGAAGATGAAGCGATTGAAATTGCAAAGGAATTAGTACCTGAGGAATTCGATGAAGTTTATTCTACGCAGTTTACTCCAATGAACGAAACTGAAATTGGAGCAGATATATGGATCATCCAGCTAGAAAATAAAGAGGAAGATAGGGCTTTATTAACCATTAATGCAAATAACGGGAAAATGATAGAAGGAAAAATCGAGGATGGAGAGACAGGGGAAGTATTGGAAAATTTGTAGTTTGTGACTTTCTGTTTAAGAACTTGGAACTATAAGTTAATAGTGAAACGCCGTATGAGGTATTTTTTAAATACTTCATACGGCGTTTTTTCTAGCCAAATTTATCACAGGTTAATGGACTGTAGGATTGCTACTGAATGAAGTGTCAATTTAATCATATTTAAATTAGGCCAACATAGCATGTTCTATAAGAGTAATACCAATATTTTTGAAAAATATAAAGGGAGTGGGGAAAATGTCTAAAGACAATGGGAGTACATCATTAAGTAAGTTTGGGTACAAGCAAGAGTTACACCGTACATTATCAACCAAAGACTTACTAGTTTATGGACTTATTTTCATGGTTCCAATTGCCCCGTTTGGTATTTATGGCGAGGTGATGCTTGGTTCCCAGGGAATGGTTGCCTTAGCCTATTTAATTGGTATGGTGGGCATGATTTTTACCGCATTAAGCTATGCTAGAATGTCAGAAGCCTTTCCGATGGCTGGTTCTGTTTATTCTTATGCTGGACGAGGGATAAACCAATATGTTGGATTTATTGCAGGTTGGGCTATTCTACTCGATTATATCTTAGTTCCAGCCCTACTATACGTTGTAAGTGCAACTGCACTTACTGGTATGTGGCCAGCAATTCCAGGTTGGTTTTGGTTATTATTCTTTATTGTTATTAATACGGTTATCAATTATTTTGGAATTAAATTTACCGCTCGGACCAACTGGATATTCTTATTTTTTGAATTAGCTGTCTTACTAATTTTCCTTGTTGTTGGAATAACTGCAATTGCAAATGGTGTGAATGGTGCAACGTTCTCATTTGACCCAATATATAACCCAGATACATTTAGTATGAGTGTTGTAATGGGCGCGGTGTCTATCGCAGTGCTTAGTTTTTTAGGATTTGATGCGATTTCAACATTATCAGAGGAATCTGCTGGTGGGCCAAAAGCTATTGGGAAGGCAACGATTCTTTCCTTGTTAATTGTTGGTGTGCTATTTATGGCCCAAACGTGGGTTGCTGCATTAATTTTCCCAGATTTTAATAGCTTTGATGATATTGGTACAGCATTCTATGAAACTGCTGCAATGGCTGGGGGAGAGTGGCTTGGTGTCTTGACCGCAATTG
The DNA here is from genome assembly GCF_000482485.1 of Paucisalibacillus globulus DSM 18846. Lineage (GTDB taxonomy): Bacteria > Bacillota > Bacilli > Bacillales > Amphibacillaceae > Ornithinibacillus > Ornithinibacillus globulus. The sequence goes on from NZ_AXVK01000029.1 coordinate 46,354, forward strand.
CAACAGCACTTGCGTGGGGGATTGCTGATGCACTTGTTGCCCAAGTTGCTATATCAAGAGTTCTATTTAGTATGGGGCGTGACCGTAAATTGCCGAAGTTCTTGTCTAAGGTACATCCGAAATATAAAACGCCGTACTCTAGTATTTTATTTGTTGCTGTAATTTCATTTATTATTGGCTTGGCTTTCATGGGTGACATTGGGATATTAACATCCTTTATTAACTTTGGTGCGTTAACAGCATTCTTGTTCCTGCATGTTTCAGTTTTTGTGCATTATATTTATAAAAATAAAAGTAAAAATTATTGGAGTCATCTAGTATTACCGCTAATTGGCTTTATTATTATCGCTTATGTATGGATTAATCTAGCCACACAAGCTAAAGTACTAGGGCTTTCCTGGTTAGCTGTTGGTATTATTGTTGCTATTTACTTCGCTGTTAAGAAGAAAGATGCTTCTATTGATATGGATTAATATAAAGTGAGACTATGTTCCGTGTGAAGAATACTGCTGACTCTTTAGAAAATAATCGGAAACCTTGATTAGAATTCTGATTAAAGCTATTATTCTATTAATATCTAAAAAGGGAGTGTAAGATAATGACGATTCATCACCACCATCATCCGTATATGACAATCCATGATTTTAAATCTCATAGTCATTTAGGATGGGATAATTCATTAAAACCAATAGCAGAAGTGGATTCTGGACAGACGATTACGTATGAGATAACGGAATCTTCTGGGGGACAGTTTACTAAAAACTCAACAAGTGAAGATGTTCTAGGACTTGATTTTGGAAAGGTTAATCCAGTGTCCGGACCAATTTATATTAAAGGTGCTGAGCCTGGGGATACATTAGAAATTGAAATGCTAGATTTTCGCCAGCTAGATTGGGGCTGGACAGCGATTATTCCCGGATTTGGACTGCTTGCTGATGATTTTAAAGAGCCTGCTATAAAGACATTTGATCTAACCCGACGGAATACTACGGAGTTTTTGGATGGGATTGATCTTTTTATCAAGCCATTCCCAGGAACAATTGGTGTTGCATTACCTGAGCCTGGTAATCATAGTGTTGTTCCTCCGGGGAAGAATGGTGGGAATATGGATATTCGTCATTTGACTAGGGGAACAAAGCTTTATTTGCCTGTTTGGGTAGAGGGTGCACTGTTTTCAATTGGAGATACACATGCTGCACAAGGTGATGGGGAAGTATGTGGAACAGCAATTGAAGCATCTATGGAAACTACGGTGCGTTTTAAATTGCACAAAGGGAAGTCCATCGCAGAACCCCAATATGACATACCAGGACCTCCAACACCAGAAGCAGATAGTAAGGGATACTATGTAACTACCGGACACGGTGAAGACTTGATGGAAGCTTCACGAAACGCCATCCGATATATGATTGAACATTTAATATATACCTATGGAATGAGTAAACAAGAAGCATACATGCTATGTAGTATTACAGTAGACTTAAGAATAAGTGAAATCGTAGACGCACCAAACTGGCTAGTATCCGCATTCTTGCCAAAAGCAATCTTCAGGTAGAGCGGTGCCTGGCTGGGGGTGCCTGTCACTTCCCGAAGTTTGTCGTTTATTGTCGATACAATAGGTAATAAAGATTATAATACTTGCCCCATTAAAACAAGACTCCCTATTCATAATAGTAAGGAGTCTTGTTTAGATTTCGTTTTTTACCATTTTGCCGACCACAATCTAGCAATCATATCCAAGATAACAGCAATTATCATTCCAAAAGTATACCGGACAAGATCAAGGACTAGAAACCCTTTCCCTAAAATTAATCCACCTAGAATGTGACTTCGAATCTCGTTAATCCATGCCGCTTGATACAATTGACTAAACTCAATTCCAAAACTAAACAGGAGACCAAGTAGGAAGGCATTCATTATACTTCCACGAACTAGTAAAAAACGAAATCCAAAATAGACCATCATGGCCCACAGCGCGTCACCGGCATGCTGGGATACAAATGCAGGAAGAAGATAGCCGTATTTCCTACTTGCTAAACCTAGGAGGATGGTAATTAAGATCACCACCCCGTACACAATCCGCATATTACGGTAATTTCGGTTTAATGAATCTTTAATAGATTTATAGTCAGTATCCAATCGAATCACTCTTTACTATGATTTGAATTATTTTAAAGTATACATGTACCCGTGAGTTGCAAGCAAGAACGGGAGACTAGTATGTTTTTTTTTTCAATGGAAAGAACCTTTCATCTTTGGTACAGTTGAGACTAGGGGGAAGTTTACGAACTATATCCTCGCAACACAACTTGGAAGAGGTGTCGTTATGAAATATGCAACGATTGGTACAAGCATGATTACGAATGAATTTATAAATGCTGCAAAGGAACAGGGGAAGTTAACCTTACAAGCAGTATATTCAAGGACAGAAGAGCAAGCAAAGGATTTTGCAAAAATGCACGGGGCACCACAATTTTATACAGAACTTGAAGAGTTAGCTAAAAGTGATATTGAATGTGTCTATATTGCATCACCGAATTCCATGCATTTTGAACAAGTAACGTTGTTTTTAAAGCATAAAAAACATGTTATCTGTGAAAAACCTATATTTTCCAATAGAAATGAACTAGATAAAGCATTTCAAACAGCTGATGAAAATGGCGTTTTCTTATTTGAAGCGATGCGTAATTTACATATGCCGGGGCACTTAGCACTTAAGGAAAAACTGAGTGGAGCTGGTAGAATAAGAAGTGCAGTATTGGATTATTCAAGCTACTCTTCTCGCTATGATAAAGTCAAAAATGGTGAAGTACCGAATATCTTTTCACTGAAATTTTCAGGAGGAGCGCTAGTAGATTTGGGTGTATACCCATTGGCAATTGCTCTCGATATTTTTGGTAAACCGGAGGATATAACATATTCACCTACTATTATTGAAACTGGTGTTGATGGCAGTGGTACACTTATTCTGCGATACCCTGATTTCATTTGTACTATTTTATGCTCAAAAATCTCTACATCCTATAATCATTCTGAAATTCAAGGGGAAGAAGGAACATTTACGATTGATGATATCGGTACTTTAGCAAATGTGCGATTTATCCAATCAGCAGGAGAAACTATTATTTATGAAGAACAATCCCAGCATCCTATGTCCTATGAAATAGAAAGCTTTGTAAATATTATGGAGTCAAACGATCAAGAGAAATATAACCAATTCCGTAAAATCAGTACGGATATACTTGAAATAACAGAAAAAGCAAGGAAAACAAACGGGATTATTTTTGGAATAGAAAGGTAGTTTTGGGTGCCTGTCACTTCCCGAAGTAACTCGAATTTTGTCGAAAGAAATAAAAGCTATTTACCCCTGTGTTGAGAAATTCTCAAGGTGGTGAATAGCTTTTAAAATTACTAAAAATTGATTTTCGTGCTTGATTTTGAGCTATAATTTTAATTACTAATCTAAAAATTATGTTTTATAAGATGAAATTGCTTTTTCTACAAGTAATTTCCTATTTTTATAGTTTTGACACTAAATTAGAAGTAGTCTATTTTAGTGGTAAGTGTAAAACTAAACAATAGAGTAGGAGATGGTCCTATAATGGCAAGAAAGAAAAGAATTTGGATGCCCAATGCATTTTACCATGTTGTATGTAGGGGAAATAGACGTGAACCACTCTTTATCGATGCCGGTGATTATAAAACGTTTCTATATTTGCTTCGCAAGGTCCACGAGAAAACCCCTTTCGAACTAGCTTCATACTGCCTCATGACAAACCACTTTCACTTACAATTGCGCTCCAAAGAACAACCGATTTCCAAAGTGATGTCGCTCATAAATAAGCGATATGCTGACTATTACAACACAAAATATAAATTTACAGGGCATGTTTTTGAGAAAAGGTATTTTGATGAAATAATTGAACCAGGTACCGGGATGATAAAAGTAAGCCGGTATATACATTTGAATCCAGTTAAAGCTGAAATGGTAGAACGGCCAGAACAATATCCATGGAGTAGTTATCGGTATTATTTGCATACCTTGGGAAATGGCATGTTAGTAATGGATGAAGTATTAGCGTATTTTACAGGAGATGAAGTAGGCAAGCGTATGCGATACAAGGAATTCATGGAGACAAAAGAGGAAGAGAGTGGGTTTCAGAATGTGTGATGAATAAGCTTATTTACCATGCAAAATTGTCGAATATTTCCGGGGAAATATTTTCAGTTGTAATATTTAGTAGGAATATGTCATTAAAAAGAAACCCGAATTTAACGAAAAACCAGAAGTCCATTTCCATAAAATGTATGGAAATGGACTTCTGTTTCGACAAAATATTACAAAATCCGGGGAGTGACAGGCACCTCAAAACTACATTTCTATTCTATTTCTAATAAGATTGGTTGAACTGTGCCCATGCCGCGGGGGATTTCAATTATTTCACTTTTTTTTGCTTCTAATGCTTCGGTAATATATTTTACTGCAATGGTTGGATCTACTTTTTTGCCACATGTATACACATCAATACTTGCATATCCTTTTTCTGGGAAGCTGTGGATGGTTAAATGTGATTCGGAAATAATTACCACCCCACTAATTCCATATGGTGAAAACTGATGGAAGACAACTTCCCGAATTTCTGCACCTGCCTGCAGTGCCGCATCTATAAAAACTTGTTTGATTAATTCAATATTATTTAATGTACTTATGTTACAATCCCATAGTTCTGCTATAATTTGTCTTCCCAATACTTCCATGATAAAAACTCCTTAAAGGTATACTGTTACCGATAATTTTAGCATACCATATAGTTATGTGCATAAGGTTGAATTTAGTTGAATCAAATGTGAGTAATTGGAATAAAAACATGAAACTAATTATAGGGAATACTCGTATAAGTAGTTGAGGCTAGCATCAATACAGGGTGCTTGTGTTACAATTAATTTTAGAAAGACTTTTTCATGATGTGAGGTGAAGTAATGGGACTTTTATCTAAGATTTTTACTAAAAATAAAAATACAAAACCTGCACCAAAGGAGAGAACAGTATTATCCATTGAAGTTGGTGATATTATCAATTATGATCTCGTTGATTATGAGGTGGTTGGAAAAATCACCTATCGAGATGGGAATTATGAATGGTACGGTTACCAACTACTAGAAGGTCATGATACAATTTGGTTGGCAGCAGAAATGGATGATGAGTTAGAGTTAGGGATTTATAAAAAAGTCCAATTAGCCGTGTCAAAACCATATCAGAAGCAGCTTAATTTTGAGGGTAAGACTTATTATCTAGAGGAATCTGGTACTGCTCGAGTAATTGGTGAAGGTAGAAGTAAGAATATACATGATTCTTTAGTGGATTATGCAGACTATTCGGATGAGGACGAAGAGAGTTTCTTAAGTATCGAAGGCTGGGGAACTGAGATTGAAGTAAGTATTGGTTATCCAATTGAAAATTATGAAATTAAAATAATGGCAGGCTCGAATTAGTAGTATTCTGTAACATATTCAGGTAGTACAGGAAGGCCTAAAAACAGGAGGAATAGAAATGTTTAAATTTTTCAAACGAGTAAAAACAGTTGTGAGTTCAGAATTAAATTCTTTATTAGATAAAGCAGAAGATCCGGTGAAAATGCTAGATCAATTTATGCGTGATATGGCAGAGGATATTCGTGAAGTTGAAGCAGCTGTTGCAAAACAAATTGCGAATGAAAAAATGTTGAAGCGAAAAATGGAAGACGCTAAGGCAATGGTTGAAAAAAGACAGAAACAAGCGGAACAAGCGATTATTGCTGGAAATGATGATTTAGCTCGTCGTGCCCTAGAAGACAAGAAACAACATGAGTCCACTAGTGCAACATTAACAGAGTCATGGGAAAGAGCGAATCAGGATTCTGACGTGTTAAAGACTAAATTGGATGAAATGAAAAAAGAATATCAAGAAATGAATCTTAAAAAGGATTCGTTAAAAGCTCGCGCTGAATCTGCGAAAACCCGCACGAAAATTAATCGTACGATGTCTAATATCGGAAATGATCATTCTCGCCAAGGCTTCGATCGCATGGAAGAGAAGGTGTTGCGTTTTGAGGCAGAGGCGGAAACAAGTGAGGATTTAGCCTTTTCTAGCCGAACGCTAGATGATGAGTTTGATGCGTTAAGCAAAACTACTGGAGTTGACGATGAATTAGCGAAATTAAAAGAAAAAATGGGTAAATAGTAAGGTAAACATTAGTAGAGCAGTGCTATCATAGGCTGCTACTTCTAATGAGAGGGGGATTGATTTGTGTAGAAAACAAATGTTACTAATGGGTTTATTGTTCCTAGTCATTCTTTTATCCGCATGTTCTTCAAGGGGGATGAGTGGAGAGGCTATCACAGCACAGGATATTCCCGATGAGCCTTCAAAAGACGAGATCATTACAACAATCCAAAATTCTTCCAACTATGAGATGGACGATATCATCGAGGCTAACTTTCCAATGATAACAACCGTGGAGGGCGACTCTAGTAATGCAGAAATCTTTGCAACTACTCGTTTTAATTTAACAGAACTGAGCACCATTCTAGCAGATACTATTAAACCTTCTGAGGTAAGTGATGTAAAAGGTAATCAGCAGATATTAATTTATCCAGATGATTTCATTACATTACGTGAAAGTGAAGCGGACTCTAGTGTGTTATTGATTGAAGTTGCAAGTGATGAGTTTGTTAGAAGAAACTATTCACCTAATTTCTTAAGTACATACTTTACGATTCGGTTGTTGAATGACATGCTAGATGTTGATGACTGGGGAAAAAACCATCGTGGTTCCTACTCGGGAATGGGTGGTATAGATGCACCTAGTCGTGGAAATACAACATTCAGAGGCGGCGGCCCTGGTTCAGGTAAATAATTTTAAGGGAGGCGAAACGTTTGGAACCATTTATCTCAACGCTAATTTACTTTGTAATTTCTATCGTAATTGTACTAATTGGTTTATTCATTTTTGAAAATTTGACTCGCAAATATAAGGATATGGAAGAAGTGAAGAACGGGAATGTAGCGGTTTCCTTATCGATTATTGGAGAAATAATTGGGATCTGTATTATCTTAGCCTTTGCGATTTACAGCAGTGATGTGATTTTGGAAACGATTATTTGGGGTGTGTTCGGTGTCATTTTACAAATGATTGCTTATTTTCTTTTTGACCTGTTCACAAGGAATTTCTCCGTTGAAGAACAATTGGCCAAAAATAATATAGCAGTTGGACTGATGTCCTTGGGTGTATCGGTTGGATTGGCTTTAGTAATTGGTGCATCTATTACGTAAAATCAGCTCATGCGACCAGGCTATTGCTTGGTCGTTTATTTACAGATAAGAAAGGTATAAAGTTTTGGCTTTGTTAAGTTCTTGCGCAGGAACAGTCACGTCCAGCTCCAGCGCCCAGGGACTAGCGAGACTTCCCTCGCCTTCGTACGATAAGTCAACATCGACTCCCTACGGTCGTCGTGTTTCCTTTATCTCCTACGGCTCAGTCCAGTCCGTAGTCCCTAACCGGGCGCTTGCGCTTTTGTTCTTAGTAGTTAGGAAAGCATAAAAACTTTCCGCCGACATAAGAAAAACTAACACATTCGCTAAAGTGCGAGCGAATGTGTTAGTTTTTCTAATCTAAGTTAGTGGAGGGCGTGGAGTTTGAATGATGCAGCAGTAAGACAGAGTAAAATTATTTATTGGTCTTCGGGGATTGTATCCATTTGTGGGATTGTCTTTGAAGTGTTATTTGGGGCCCTAGGGTCATACATACTAGGTGACGGTGTGAAGCAGTACACGCTAACGATTTCTTTATTCCTAACAGGGATGGGAATTGGGGCTAGTTTAAGCGAGAAATTCTTGAAGAATCTTATTATAACGTTTGTATGGATTGAGTTTGGTGTAGCAATAATTGGTGGATTTTCCAGTTTTACCATGTTTGGCATAACAGCCTTTGCTCCTGAGGGAACGGATGCCCTATTCCTCTATTCCATAACATTGATTGTTGGGGCATTAACTGGGGTAGAATTACCAATTCTAATCAGAAAAGCAAATGAAATTGGAGTAACCTTAAATAAAAGTACAGCAAGGGTTTTATTTTCTGATTATGCTGGTGGATTAATAGGTGGGGTCCTATTTGTATTTTTCTTCCGTCCCTATTTTGGAATGGTGAAAACAGCATTTTTAGTTGGATGTATTAATCTATTAGTCGCTTTGATCGTATTGTATTTATTTCGTAAAGAAATCCGACATGTTATGGTACATGCTTGTATCGGGGGATTGATAGGAATCCTCCTGTTAGTTGGATTATTTTTTGGGGAAGAGATGGCGTTTAGTTTTGAACAAAAACTTTATAAGGATCCCATTATTCATATGGAGGATTCGAGCTATCAAAAAATTACAATGACAAAAGATCAGGAAGATGTGCGGCTGTATTTAGATGGGCAACTACAATTTAGTTCTACTGATGAGCATCGCTATCATGAGGTGCTTATACACCCTACAATGGCTTATGCAGAAAGTCCTCAGAATGTATTGGTACTAGGCGGCGGCGATGGGATTGCTGTAAATGAAATCCTAAAATACGATGAGGTGAAAAAAATAACGTTAGTGGATCTAGACCCAGCAGTTATTGAATTAGCCAATACGAATGAATGGTTATTAGAGGTGAATGAAGGGGCTTTGATGCATGAAAAAGTTCATGTAAAAAATACAGATGCTTTTAAGTTTTTGGAAGGAACAGATGAATGGTTTGATGTCATTATTGTAGATTTACCTGATCCGAATAATGAAAGCTTGAATAAGTTATATACGCGGGAATTCTATTCATTGGTACGGAATCATTTAAAACCTGGAGGAGCAGTGATGATTCAGGCAACAAGCCCTGTATTTGCTACAGAGGTATACTGGACCATTTCGGAGACGATTGCTGATACCGGTCTATTTGTAGAGAATTTGCACGTTGATGTACCGAGCTTTGGGAATTGGGGATATGTCATGGCAAGCCGGAATGAGATTAATTTGTCTAGTGTAAACATCTTAGTAGAGACGGAATTTTTAACAACGGACATGCTTCCAGCACTAGGTATTTTTGGAAAAGATGAAGATGGGGAGATTCGGAACAAAAAAGGCGAAATAGTTGAAATAAAGCCAAATACACTAATCGATCCTCATTTGATAGAGATATATGACCGTTCTTGGGAGAATTATTAGATTCGATGTTGTAACTACATTCCTGTCTAGCAAAATTCTTTGGAGTGAGTATTATTTCAAAAATCCATTTCAATAGCAATTATTGAAATGGATTTTCTTTTACTGCAAAATCTATGCCCACCACATATCCCCAATAGATTCTTTCACCATGACAGGTTTTAATGTTTCCACTGCTTTTGTGAATCCTTCATCTATGGACATTAGTCCGTCTTCGTGTTCGATGCTTACTACGTAGTCATATCCATAGAGTCTTAATGTACTGATCATATCCGCCCAATCTTTTGAGTCATGGCCAAATCCTACGGTGCGGAAATACCATGCGCGATTTTGCATATCAGAATAAGCAGTCATATCTGTTAACCCATTCCTATTCATATTTGGTTGATCGATAATGGTATCCTTTGCATGGAAGTGATGGATGGCATTTTCTCTTCCTAGTATTTTAATAGATTCAACCGGGTCAATTCCTTGCCACCACATATGACTAGGATCTAAATTGGCACCAATTGCAGGTCCGCAAGCTTCACGCAAACGTAATAATGTTGCAGGTGTATGTACCGAAAAACCACCATGAAGCTCCAGTCCAATTTTTACATTGTATTTTTCCGCAAGAGCAGTTTTTTCTTTCCAATAAGGAATTACTCTTTCTTCCCATTGCCATGTTAGTATTTCTTGGTAATCATTTGGCCAAGGTGCAACTGGCCAGTTAGGATATTTTGCATGTTCATGATCTCCTGGGCACCCGGAAAAGGTATTAACGACAGGAATACCAAGTTGTCTTGCTAATTTAATTGTCTTTACAATCAATTCATCAGCGTCTTGTGCTATCTTTTTTTGCGGATGTAATGGATTGGAATGACAACTTAAGGCACTTACCATTAATCCACGACTTTCGATTTTGGTCTTAAACTCTTTCTGTTTTTCCTCATTATTTAATAAATCATCAACTTGACAATGTGCGTTTCCTGGATATCCACCAGTACCTAATTCAACAGCCTCTATTCCTTTTGCTACTACATGATCAAGCATTTCATCGAGATCTTTGTCGGCAAATAAAACAGTAAAAACCCCTAATTTCATCAAAATCCCCCCTAAAATGTAAACCGTTACATATATTATACATAAAGTACAATAAAAACAATATATTTAATTTATTATATTCTAAATAAAAAGTAAATTTATTATTGACAAACAATTTGTAAAACTCTACAATCAAATTGTAATCGATTACATTATATACAAAAGGTAGGAATCTTCATGGCTAATATACAACAAATTGCGAAACGGGCGGGTGTGTCGGTTGCAACGGTTTCTAGGGTGCTTAATAAATCTACCACTGTAAGCCCAAAAACTAGGAATAAGGTCGAAGTTGCAATAAAAGAACTGAATTATGAACCTAGTATGCTAGGTCGTAACTTGAGAAATTCAGAAAGCCGCCTTTTACTGGTCCTTCTACCAAACATTGCAAATCCGTTTTACACAGAAATAATTAACGGAATTCAGGATACAGCAATTGCAAGGGACTATAATATTCTCCTTTGTGAAACAGACTCTAAGCCTGAACGGGAAAATATTTATTTTAACATGGTAAAGAACAAACTTGCAGATGGTGTTATTTCTATGGATCCAACTGTTAATATGCAAAAGCTTAATGAACTTGCAGAACATTATCCAGTCATTCTATGCAGTGAATATGAAGAGAACGGTGATATACCATACATAACAGTAGATAGTGAGTTGGCTGCATACCAGGCAGTTAAACATTTAATAAAATTAGGGAATGAAAAAATCGCTCTTATTACTTCGGATGAAAAGTATTTGTATGCAAGATTACGTCGAGCAGGATACGAAAGGGCACTGGAGGAATTCAATATACCAATTCGTGAAGAGTGGATATATCATACGAAAGGATTGGAGTTCCAATACGGTGTTCATGCGATGAGAATTTTGCTACAGCAGGAAATTGAACCAACAGCAGTATTTGCAATTTCCGATACATTAGCAATAGGAGCGTTAAAGGCTATCAATATGGAAGCACGTGACCAAGAACCTATTGCAGTTGTAGGTTTTGATAATATAAGTTTTGCCAGTATGACCAATCCCACATTGACAACGATTTCGCAGCCAATGTATACGATGGGATGTCGAGCTACCGAGATGCTTCTTAGCAGAATAAAAAAAGAAAAAGTTGAAAATATCGTATTGGACCATGAATTAATCATACGTGAGTCCACCATGTTGTAGAAAAAATTACAGGTATAAAGGGGGTCTTTCATAATGGGATTTCATGTTGGGATTATTGGTTGTGGCTCGATTACCAGATTCCGTCATGCTCCAGAATATAAAGCAAATCCACATGTAGAGGGAATTGTCTTCTTTGACCGAAATGTTAGAAGGGCTGAAAGGTTGGCTCGAGAATTTGGTGGACGGGTTGCGATAACATTAGAGGACTTGTTGAATGACCCTTCTGTCGTTGCGATAAGTGATTGCTCATCCAATGATGCTCATCACATCAATACAACTAAAGCATTACAAAAGGGGAAGCATGTTCTTTGTGAAAAACCATTGGCAATTAGTGTAAAACATGCAGAGGAAATGGCTGAAGTCGAGCAAAAGTCAGGAAAAATACTAATGGTGGATCATAATCAACGCTTTACAAAAGCACATCAAAAAGCAAAAGAAATTATTAAGAAAAAAGAACTGGGTGAAGTTCTTACTTTTAAAACAACTTTTGGACATGAAGGACCAGAGAGTTGGGGTACAACAAAGTCTAATGCAACGTGGTTTTTCAAAAAGGAGCGTTCACACTCAGGGGTTGCAGGGGATCTTGGTATCCATAAAATTGATTTAATTCATTGGCTTTTGGAGGACGAAATAGTGGATGTTCATGCATTTCATGGAGCACTTGATAAAGTAAATGAACATGGTAATCCAATTGAAGTGCCAGATAATGTGGTTTGTGCATTCCGAACAAAGAAAGGCTGCTTAGGTACTGCCTCATTTTCCTGGACGTATTACGGTGCCGAGGATAATACGACAACGATTTATTGCCAAAAAGGAATTTTAAAGCTGTATCACCATCCAGATTCACAGCTCATTGTGGAGATGAATGATGGATCCGTCATAAAGTATGAACTTGAACAAATCCAAACAAATGATAATCAGACTAGTACAGGTGTCATTGATGCTTTTATTGACTGTATTATTGATGGAAAACCATCATTAGTTACAAGTGCTGAGGCCATTGCTTCTTTGCGAGTAGTGGAAAAAATACTTGCACATCGATAAAAATATAATGGTTTACATAGTAACAATCCTAGAAAAACCAATTATAAAAGCATTGGGGAGGATGTCATGCAGAGAGTAGGGCTAGTTGGATTAGGTTATATGGGAAGAGCCCATTTAGAAGCTTACCGGAATATAGCTTATGCGGAAGTGGTTGCGATTTGCACACGTAATGGAGATCGTGAGGTAGAGAACCTATCCGACTACAACTTTATTTCAAATTATGAAGAGCTGCTAATGCGAGATGATATTGATATAGTTGATATTTGTCTTCCAACCTATTTACACGAAGAGTATATTATTAAAGCTGCACGAGCTAAGAAACATATTATTTGTGAAAAGCCACTAGCTTTATCGGTGGAATCAGTAAAACGAATCGTTGATGAGGTAGAGAAGTGTGGAGTGAAATTGTTTGTTGGGCATATTCTCCGTTTTTGGCCAGAATACCAAGCAATTAAGGAATATAGTCAGACAGAGAAGTTAAAGGATATTGAAATTGTGCATGCACAGCGATTAGGACAACTACCAACATGGAGTACTTGGTTTCAACACCCTGAGAAAAGCGGAGGTGCGTTATTTGATCTTCACCTTCATGATATTGATTTTGCTCATTATCTTTTGGGAGAAGTAAAGTATGTCTACGCTCAAGGTTCTCAGAATCTGCATGGTGCTTGGAATCATATTATGACAACGCTTACTTTTAAAAGTGGGGCAATAGCCTTTGTTGAAGCTTCCCATCGAATGCAGGTAGGATATCCTTTTACCATGACGTTTCGTGCGCAATCAGGTAAAAGCACCTTAGATTTTCGGTTAATAGCTGGGGAAAATATTGAAAGTGTCCATAACAGTAGTATGGTTTTATATGAAAATGAAAAGCTTACTGAAGTGGATGTTGATGAGGCAGATGCCTTTCAAAATGAACTTTCCCATTTTGTAACATGTGTAGAACTTAACCAGGAGGATAAAATAGTGCCATTAGATGACGTTCTATATGTTATCCGATTATTGGAAGCTATTAATCTATCACTTGAAACTGGTCATGAGGTACATATTTAAATATTGGATTCATTATTTTTACTATATACCAAAATCAAATCTAAGGGGGTTTTAGCAATGAGTAAGTTTTTAAAAGTGTTTGCTTTATTTGTATTAATTATGGTGCCAGCACTCGCAGCATGTGGATCAGAAGATACTTCAAGTAATGGAGGAGATTCTGGTGATTCCGGTGACTCCGGAGACAAGTATAAGATTGGTATTTTGGCACCGGCTGTAACACATGGTTGGGTAGCTGCAGTTGCGTATCATGCAGAAGCTCGTGCTAAGGAATTATCTGAAGAAATTGACTACAAAATCCACACAAGTAGCGATGCATCAGAAATGACTTCTCAATTAGATGACCTAATTACATGGGGAGCGGATGCTATTGTAGCGTTTCCGCAATGGGAAGGAATGGAAGTTCCAATTCAGCGTGCATTAGATGAAGGAATTGAAGTGGTTAACTTTGATATTGTCATTGATGTTGAAGGTGTATATCGTGTTGCTGGTGACAACTATGACATGGGTGTCCAAGGTGCTAATTATGTAGTAGACAAGATTGGGACAGAAGGGGAAGTGGTTCTATTAGAAGTACCTTCATCTGGTTCTGTATCCGAATTACGTAAAAGCGGGTTCCTAGAAACCATCGAGGAAATTGCTCCAGATATGAATATTCATACGTACGCTACACAGTTTACAAGAGAAGACGGATTGAAGGATTTTGCAGATATTCTTACAAGCTTAGATAAAATTGATGCTGTATTCTCATTAGATGATGAAACATCAATCGGTGTCTTGCAGGCAATTAGCGAAGCTGGAAGAACAGATATTCAAGTGGTAACTGGTGGTGGAGGTATGCAAGAATACTTTGAAATGATGCCAGAAAACGAAGATATTTGGATTCAATCCGCACTTTACAGCCCAGCAATGGTAAAAGACGCAGTGGATACAGCTGTTAAGATTCTAAAGGGCGAATCTGTTGAAATGGAAACTATCATCCCTACAACTGTAGTTGATAGAGACAATTATGAAGAGTTCCTTGACTCTGGGTCTCCATACTAAAATGGATATATGGGAGATATTTCCCTGAACAAGTAAGAAAAAATAAGGGGGGGTTATGGCTTAGCTATAGCCCCTTTTTGCAAAAGTCTGTAGTTTAATAGTTTGTTGCATTTAAGGGTTTTACTCATGAAAAGTATGTTTAAAATACGAAGTAACAAGTTCCTTAGCTTCTTGATTAGGGCACATGCTCTGGTTGACAGGGCTCAAGTTACGTCGCATTTTCCATCAATAGACAAATGGAATTTTTAAAACTAGTTATTAAGAATGAATTCACTTTAAAAAGCTTGGGTGATTACATGAAAATCGAAATGAAAAATATACGAAAATCCTTTGGTAATAATGATGTTTTAAAGGATGTTACCTTATCTGTTCAAGGCGGAGAAATATGTGCATTACTTGGAGAGAATGGTGCAGGTAAATCTACATTAATGAACATTCTTGGTGGAGTTTTACCAACGGATTTAGGAACTATTTTAATCGATGAAAAAGAAGTGAAATTTGAAACACCTGCTGATTCACAGGAAGCTGGCATTGCATTTATCCATCAAGAACTAAATTTAATAAATGATCTTCCTATCTATGAAAATATGTTTCTCGGTCGTGAACGCAAGACAAAGAGAGGAAGTCTTGATTTAAAGCAAATGTACAATAAAACTGCAGAGATTTTTGACCAGATGAACGTGAATTTAGATCCAGGAAAAATGGTTCGGGATTTGGATGCATCTTACAAACAGATTGTGGAAATCTGCCGTGCGATGATGATGAATGCATCTATTATTATCATGGATGAGCCAACCACTTCTTTAACAGATACAGAGATTGAACGCGTTTTTGAAATGGTGAGGACGTTAAAAGAGAACAATGTTGGGATTATTTTTATTTCTCATAAATTAAATGAAGTAAAAGAAATTTGTAATAAGTACATTGTTTTACGGGATGGGAACTTAATATCAAATGGGGATGTAAATAATGTTACGAAAAAAGATTTAGCTAGTTATATGGTGGGTTTTGATGTACGAACCGAGTCATTACGTAGAGAGTCAAGTGATGAAAAAGTTGGAAAAGAAGTTTTACGTGTGGAAGGTTTAACAGATAATCGCCATTTTCGGGATATTCATTTTACCATTAGAGCTGGTGAAATTGTCGGAATAACCGGGCTACTTGGTGATGGACGAAGTGAACTCTTTCAAGCAATCTTCGGTGCGGACCATTATAATTCAGGAAAAATATTGTTAGAAGGACAAGAGGTAACGATTAAAAGTACTTCTCAAGCAATTAAAAAGGGGATAGCCTACCTACCGCGTAATCGAAAGGAAAATGCCATTCTTAAAGATATGGACATCATTGAAAATGCTTCTATTGTAACATGGTCCATGTTTTCAAAACGTGGTGTGATCAACACTTCTAGACACCAGAAGCTATTTGAAGAGCAACGGGATTCCCTACGGATTAAAATGGGTGAAATGACAGATAGTATTACAAGCCTTTCAGGGGGAAATCAGCAAAAGGTTGTTTTATCAAAATGGTTAGCAGCTAACCCTAAAGTATTGATTCTGGATAACCCGACCCAAGGTGTTGATGTTGGTGCAAAGGAAGATATTTACGATATTATTCTAAAACTAGCGGAAGAAAATATTGCCATTGTTGTGTTATCTAGCGAGGCACAAGAAATTACCCGTGTTTGTGATAGAGCACTTGTCATGTATCATGGGGTAATTCAAGGTGAGGTTTGTGATGAAATGATGAATGAACAAACCATCATGAATTTAGCTACAGGTGGGGAAATTGGCGAAGAGAAAGGAGTACACCAACTATGATACCAAATAAGAAATCTAGTTTAGCAGATTCAGGTCAAGGAAAAAAGACGTTCATAGGGTGGTTTAAACATAAATGGTCCAATGATCCACTTTTTAGTATTCTAATTGCCCTGATTATTATGGTCATCTTACAAACGTTAACCTTGGGCTTTGATTATCAGTCATTTGGTGAATGGTTCCAATCCTGGAGTAATAACTGGATTAATATTTTACGAAATAATGCAGGTATAGGAATCGTTGCTTTAGGTATGACCTTTGTTATTATGACAGGGGGAATTGACTTATCTGTTGGTTCAACCTTAGTCATTACTGGAGCTTTTGCTATGTATCTATTAGATACTGGAGCACAGGGGATACTAGGTGCAGTAGGAATTACTGGTGTTCCTGCTATCATTCTAACGATTGTTTTAGTACTAGTATTTGGATATCTATTGGGTGCACTAATTGGTGTTTCCATTACAAAAGGGATGGTACCACCATTTATCGCAACACTTGGTGCTATGATGATATTCCGGAGTGTGACCCAACATTTTGCACAAGGATATAATACAAAGGTTCCAGTTGAATTTCTGCAAATTTCTAGCTTTAAAATTGGCAACCTTATGATTATGCCGATTATCTATTGGGCAATTATCGCATTAATTCTGTATTACGTATCGAAACGAACAACTTTTGGTAGGCAGATTATTGCGGTTGGATCGAATGAAAGAGCGGCAAAGCTTTCCGGAGTTAATATTAATAAAGTGAAGCTTCGCGTGTATGCCTTAATGGGTCTGTTAGTATCTATTGCTGCGATTATTCAGGTTTCTCGTATTGGTTCGATGGACTTTTCAAATGCTGGACGTGGTATGGAGATGGATGCAATTGCCGCAGCTGTTGTTGGTGGGACAAACATGCTTGGTGGCCGCGGCTACATCCTCGGTACAGTATACGGTATGCTAATCATAGCCGTAATGAATAATCTATTAAATCTATTCGGCGTACCCCCATTCCTCCGAGAAGCCTTTAAAGGCGTCATCGTAATTGTCGCAGTACTTTTACAGAGAAAAGAGAAAACAGCCTGATTTGGGTGCCTGTCACTTCTCGAAATAACTCGAAAATTGTCGAGCGGTAGAGGAATTAGACTTCTAGGAATACAAATAAAAAAGTCCATTTCAGCAGATGTATTGAAATGGACTTTTTTTCGACATTATTATACAAAATTCGGGTAGTGACAGGCACCATTAACAAAAATAGGAGGGGTAATATGGGTAATATTGTTTATGCGAATGTGGGTAAGGTTGTTGGTAATGTTGAAGTAGTGGATTCATTTGAACGGGTGAGAGATAGAACGGTGTTGTTTGATTTGGAAAAAATAGACTTTGTTGGCGGCCAAGGGGATCATAGAATATATATTCCAGCTACTATGATTGGTTCTGTACAAGGGGAGAATGTTTTTGTTTATCACGAGTTAGGGCTGTATCCTTTTTTCCAAAAAGCGAAAAAGATAATATTGGAGTCCGGTGTACCGAAAGGGGTCTTTCGATTACGTAGAATAATAGAAAGTAAGAAAAATAGATCTGTTATTGCGAGTGATCTTGTTGTGCTTTCTACGGTATTTGGCGAACCAGAAAGAATTGTTATTAAACATAGTCCAATGGAGATGCAACCAGCTCATGTTATTGTCATGATAAGTTTTAATGGGGGAACGATGGCACATGTGGATTATACCTTTACTGGCAAAGAATATATCGAGCTTGAATGGAGCGGAATTGGGCAGATTATTGAGTTCAACAGTGCTGAAATGAACCCAATGAATTTAGTGGTAAATTTACCACTGACTTTACAATATCATGTGGAATCTATTTTAGAGACTTCAATGAATCAGAATTCCGTTTGGAAAGATTTCCAGAGATTTCAACAATTAGTTGGAGGTGCTGATGAGTGAAAATAGGGATGATGAGCTTTGCACACATGCATGCATATAGTTATGCGGAATGTTTAATGGGATTAGAGAATGTTGAGTTGGTTGGCATATTTGACGATGATGTTTCCCGAGGTGAGAAAGTAGCTGAGAAATTTCAGACAACACATTATGCTGAACAGCAAGCATTTCTTGAACTTGAAATGGATGCGGTAATAATTTGTAGCGAGAATGTTCGTCATAAAGAAATGGTGTTCAATGCTGCTAGAGCTGGTAAGCATATTTTATGTGAAAAGCCGATAGCGACTACAGCTCGAGATGCACAAGAGATGATAGACGTCTGTGAGGAAAGTGATGTGATTTTACAAATTGCCTTTCCAGTACGTTTTAGTCCTGCTATTCAACACGTCAAGCAGTTAATTGATGATGGGGAGATTGGAGAAATTATTGCATTTCGTTCCACAAATCGTGGACAAAATCCTGGTGATTGGTTTGTAGATGAAAAACAAAGTGGTGGAGGTGCTGTTCTTGACCACACGGTACATATGGTGGATATCATGCGCTGGTATTTAGGGGAAGAAGTTGTAAAAGTGGATGCGATTGTTGATTCTTATTTTCATGGTGTAACTATTGATGATGCCGGATTGCTCACATTGGAATTTGAAAATGGCGTTATTGCTTCCCATGATTCCAGTTGGTCTCGTTTTACGGAATACCCAACCTGGGGGGATGCTTGCCTTGAAGTTATTGGAACGAAGCGGACTATAAAGGTAGACAGTTTTGGGGAATACTTACGTATGTTTACTAGTGGAAGAAAATCCTTGAGCCATGTTTTATATGGAAGTGATATGGATCTCGGTCTAATTAACGATTTCGTTGACTGCATAGAAAAAGGTCGTGAGCCTTCAATTACAGGACATGATGGATTAAAGGCATTGGAAGTAGCATTAGCGGCATATGAAGCGGGAGAAGGTGCCTGTCACTTCCCGAAATAACTCGAATTTTGTCAGATGGAAAAAAGCTATTCAATTACTTGAGTTTATTAAAATACTACTCAAGTAATCGAATAGCTTTTTATTTTTTGTAGATAGGAAAAAAATCTTTCTTCTTTGTTATTTAGGCCCCCTGATACCTAACTGGAATATTGTTACGAATTTTCAAATAAAATATTAACGAAGTATTTTACAATTTAAGATTCTGATTAAATTTCTAAATCCCTAATAAGGGTGGTCGATTATTTTGTGTTTGGACAGGGATAGAAGAATCACAAAAAAAATGAAGGAGGAAGTTATCATGAAATATAAAAAGCTTATTTTGTTTATGATTTTGTTAATAGCCAGTGGGATGTTATTTGCTTGTAGTGACAAAGATTCAAAAAGCAGTAGTTCAGAGGAAAATGTGGATGTAATAGAGTTGAATTTGTATAGTTGGAGACCAGAGGATAGAAAGGCATATGAAAAATTTATTGAGGTATTTGAATCTGAGAATCCTGGTATCAAGATTAACTTTCAGCCATTTGAGTCTACGGAATATAACACGATATTAACGAATTCATTGGTGTCTGGTTCTGGTCCAGATATTGTACAATTACGTCCTTATTCTGGAACGAAATCAATTGCAGACAATGGGTATCTTACACCATTAAATGATGTGCCTGGTGTAATGGAAATTGAAGAATCCTTCTTAGAAGCTGCGAAGGGTAGTGACGGGCAAGTATATGGTGTACCAACTACACTTAATGCTGGCGTCATTTTCTATAACAAAGATATTTTTGAGGAATATGGGTTAGAAGCCCCTGAAACCTGGGATGATTTACTTCAAGTGAGTAAGGAATTGAAGAACAACGGAATTATTCCAATTGCTCAGGCAGGGCGTGCTGCATATCTATTATCTATGTTACATGGTGTAATCAGTCCATCTGCATATGGTGGTAATGACTATGTCGATGAAATTATTGCGGGTAATACAGACCTAACAGATCCCAAAATGCTAGAAACACTGGAAAGAATGCAAGAAATAGAACAATATTTTCCAGAAGATTTTATTGCTTTAGATGATAATGATGTTCAAGCACTATTTTATGCAGGGGAAGCAGCTATGTATATCAATGGAGACTATCGGTTAGGAACATTTGAAACGAATGCACCGGACATGAATATTGGCGTAGTACCTGGTTTAAAAGCAGATGGCCCAAATAATCCGCTAGTTATGAATTGGGTAGACGGGTCTTACGGTGTTGTGGAACATTCGGAACATAAAGAAGAAGCGTTGAAATTCATAGAGTTTATGGCTACAAAGGAATTCGGTCAACTATTTAGTGATGAGCTTAATCGCTTAAGTGCCATTAATGGTGTGGAACCGAAACATGAATTGGTACAGCAAATTACAAAAGCATCTGAAGCAAATACTACTCCATACTTATTATTAGTATATTTTGGTGAGGGGTCACCAACAACCAAAACGGTTTTTGAAGACTCGCTGCAAGGAATGTATCTAGGAGAAATTACAAAGGAACAAGTTTTAGAAGATGCACAGAAAAATGTTGAAAGAGTAGCGACAGAAGTAGAATAACATTTTCATAGTGAATAAGTGAATACACAATCAACTTGACTTGATTGTGTATTCCAATTTTTGGAGGGGTAGCAATGTCTTCTCAAATAAATGACAACGGTTATTTTCAAAAAAGAAAATTAAGAAAACATATGGTTCATTTGTTTTTACTGCCTGCAGCAGTATTATATGGAGTTTTCCAGTTATATCCTTTGATTTCTGCTGCGTTGAATAGCTTTTATTCCTTTAATGGATTCGACAAAGATCAATTTATAGGGTTAAAGAACTTTATCGTACTATTTACGGAGGAACCTTATAAAAGTACTTTCTTTAATGCATTTAAACATAATTGGATATATTTTGGTGTTACGGTTTTGACACAGTTAATGATTTCCTTGCTTCTTGCGTTAATTATACATAGCAAAATTAAAGGAAAAGAACTTTTCAAAAGTATTTTCTTTCTACCTAAATTATTATCTGTAATCGTAATCGGTTTTCTTTATAGTCTTATTCTAAATCCTACAAGAGGGGCGCTAAATAATTTATTAGAAGCCATTGGGTTCGAGGAATTAACTAGGCCCTGGTTAGGTAGTATGGATACTGCTTTATTTAGTGTTATTTTCGTTGATAGTTGGGCCTCAATCGGTTTCTCCATGTTAATTTTCTTAGCTGGGTTACAGGCAATTGAACCAGAAATATTTGAGGCTGCAAAAATAGATGGTGCTAATTGGTTTACTGTACTAAGAAAAATTACCATCCCGATGTTAGGACCGTCCTTATTAGTTATGTCCGTGTTGGTGTTTATCGGTTCTTTTGAGACATTCGAATACGTCTATGCTATGCAAGGCTCTTCAGGGGGGCCCTATTATTCAACGGATGTATTAACGACATTTTTTTATCGATTAGCATTTGGAACTACGGATGGTGGGCAATCTATCGGCCTTGGTTCTGCAATCGCAGTTATTTTATTTATCATAATTGGATTGGCAACAACAATAATGCTACTAATCTTCAGACGTAAAGACTTCGATAGATAGGGGGAGTTGAGATGAAAACAAAGTGGTATATTCAGATACTGAAATATGTGGTACTAGCCTTATTTACGTTTATATTTGGGTACCCAATATTCTTAATGATTACGTCATCGTTAAAATCAAACATGGAGATATTTACATCTCCGTTAAGTTTGCCAAGTTCATTTTTATTTGAAAATTATCTAGAAGTTTGGGAAGTAGTGGATTTTTCTAGTTATATATGGAATAGCGTTATCGTAAGTGCTGCATCGGTATTCATCGTGCTATTTGTTTCCTCTATGGCGGGTTACTATTTAGCTAGATACAGATTTAAATGGAATTCATTTATCTTATTGTTCTTTATGATTGGTTTAATGCTACCTATGAGACTTGCAGTGATTCCACTTTACATGATGATGATGAATTTAGGATTGTTGGATACTCTATTCTCATTAATATTTGTTTATGTTGCAGGTGGAATTCCCTTTGCAGTATTTCTATTTTATGGATTTTTTCGTACCGTTCCACAGGCGTTGGAGGATTCGGCACGCTTAGACGGGTGTAATGATTTCCAAATTTATTACAAGATTGTATTGCCTTTAATGAAACCAGCAATATCCATTGTTGCAATTGTTAACTTGCTGAATGTTTGGAATGACTTCTTCTACCCACTAATCTTTATTCGTACGGATGCTTTGAAAACGATTCCTCTTGGCATGTTAACTCTGTTTGGTGAATTTGATACTCAATGGAATCTATTATTTGCTGGATTAACTATTTCATCATTACCAATGCTGATTGCATTCTTATTTGCTTCAAGACAATTTATGGATGGATTAACAGAAGGAGCAGTTAAGTAATGACAAAAAAAGTATGTAACCTTTGATTAACATAAGAGAAGAATGAGTGAAAATAATATATTAGAAGCCTATAACTGGGATGATTTCGTTAAAAAGTAATTATGAAAGGGATTTTGTTATGTGGATGCCTCGAAAAAATAAATAAACATGAGAAAAGCTATTCCTACATCATCAATTTGTAAATATTAAAAGTAGTGAATAGCTTTTCAAATTTATTTAGTAAAGGGATGTTGAATTTAAAAAAGCCTTTATATTTCGACAAAAAGAAACAAAATTCGGGAAGTGACAGGCACCATTACAACAGGCACCATTACAACGAGCTAATTCTAATTCTCTCTTTTGCTAAGGTATTCCGTATTACTTTAATCATTTCCAAGGCGCTTTGGGTGTCTCCATGCACACAGATAGTTTGTCCCTCTACCTTTAATTCTTCGCCTGTAATAGAGGTGATTCGGTTTTCTTTAACCATCCTGACAACATTTTTAGCCACTTGTTGCGGATTTGTAATTATTGCACCATCGTGACTTCTTGAAACTAAAGTCATATCCTTGTTATAAGCCCGATCTGCAAATAATTCCAAAACATATGGCTGACCTTTTTCCTTTGCGACTCTCTCCAGTTCAGAGTTAGGCTTAACGAAAAGGGGTAGTTCAGGATTAACGGTGTGAACGGCCTCTACAATACTAGTTGCGATGCCAGTATCCGTATCCGCCATATTATTTAAATTTCCATGTGGCTTTACATGCTGCATCCGAACGCCATGCTTTTTACAAAATATGTCCAGGGCACCAATTTGATAGAGAATGATATTGGTTAAGGTTTTTGATGGGATGTCCATATTCCACCGGCCAAAACCCAATAGATTAGGGAAACCAGGATGAGCTCCGACCCCGACATTATATTTCTTGGCCATTGCTACAGTATGGTCCATAACATCTGGGTCACCACCATGAAAACCACATGCGATATTAACAGAGGAAATAAATTTTATGACCTCATCATCTTTACCTATAGTAAATGCTCCGAAACTTTCCCCCAAGTCACAATTCAAATCAATCGTCTGCATCGTAATTCCTCCTTTCGTTAACAATTAGCTTGCAAAATTTTAAACATCTTTTCCTGTACTTGTAACCATTCCTGTGCTTCCTGAAGTGTAACTTGTTCAAACATAACACAGTCATTTGGTTTTAATTGTGCAACCTTTGGAAGGTCAACGGTTATTACCCCGCCAACTTTTGTATACCCTCCAACACTTGGCCTTCCTGCTTGAAAAAGAATTGGCTTGCCACTTTTTGGTACTTGAATGGCTCCCATAAACATTCCCTCAGAAAGGATATCAGCTCCAATTTTATGTTCTATCCTCGGTCCATCTAAACGACATGCCATTCGGTCTGCATCCTTTGTAACGGAATATTCAGCTGAAAGCAATGTATCAATACCTTCCTTGGTGAAAGCATCGTCTTGTGGACCTAAGATGATTCTTAAGTTAACTTTTCTAGAGTATGTAGGTACAAGTTCCGGTGAAAGCTTTCTGGGAAAGTATTTCTTGTAAGGCCGCCATTCATATGCATGTATCGTATCACTTTTCACAAGCCCTCTACCAAAATAGCCCCCAACTCCACTAATGAGGTCAGTTGATTTACTTCCAAGTGTATCCTCAACCTTAATGCCTCCAGCAACTGCTATATATGCTCTGCAACCAGAACGATAGCCTTTGAAAGAAAGAGTATCTCCTTTATTGACAGTAAAAGAATGCCAGAGTGGGACAGGGGTGTTATTAACATATGGGGTTAAATCTGCACCTGCGATGGCGATAGTTCTAGTTTCATTTACATGTAGTGTTGGACCGATTAGCGTTACCTCGAGTGTTGCTGCATTTTCCTGATTTCCCACAAGAATATTGGCCATCCGATGCGCGTAATGGTCCACTGCACCCGATACAGCCAGGCCATACTTTTGATAACCTTTTCTGCCAAGGTCTTGAATGGTTGTGAGCAATCCAGGTTTTATTACGTCGAAAATAACAATCACCATCCTTAATCCTGTTTAACGATAATTTCATCATACTCTTTTTTCGTGACCGATTTAAATTTTATGGTATCACCAGGAGAGAGTAAGAAGGGTTTCGCACTGTTTGGATTAAACAGTGAAATTGGTGTACGTCCAATTATTCGCCAACCTCCTGGACTAGTTACAGGATAAATCCCGGTTTGGTTATTTGCGATTCCTACACTACCCGCATAGACCCTATTTCGGGGGCTATCTAGCCTTTCGGTTGCAATTTTATCGTTTAATCCTCCCAAAAAAGGAAATCCAGGACTAAATCCTAGGAAGTAAACGGAGTAAAATGGAGCTGTATGAAGGTCTATTACTTCATCTGGAGTAAGGTTATTGATTCTGGCTACATCAGCTAAATCTGGACCTGTGTCATTTCCATATAAAACTGGTATCTCAATGGTGTTATTTCCTTTGAACTTAGATAAATCCATTTCCTTTATTAAAAGATCAACAGTGGTAAGTAGGTCTCTATATGTAATCTTTAAGGGATTATAGTGGATTAGAAGCGTTGTATAGCCAAGGATGACTTCTTCTATTCCAATTATGGCTTTGGCTTCAATTACTTTAGAAAGTTTTTGTACAGTTTGACTAGTATGCTCGTTCATTTGGTTGCCAAATTTAACGACAACGGATTGATCTCCAGCTAATTTGAATGAATAATCCAATTTAATGCCTCCTGTGACTTTCTTCTTTATGTCTATTTTATCATTGTTTCTTTGGAAAAAGAGACGATGTTTTACAGAGAATTTACATTAGATTCATACAGACATTACAAACTATCCTTATAATAAATGTGAAAGTAATTAATGATGCTATTTTTCAGGTTCACTTATATATACCCCCTATTTTTAATAAAGAGACATGAATTGACCACTCCACATGGTTAGTTGATGTCTTTTTATAGTTTTAATAAAAAACGACATTAAATGACAAAAATCGGGAAGTGACAGGCACCTAAAAGTGGTGTAGAATATTAAATGTTGTTATTATGCCTATTTGGTGGGGGTTCGATTTTATTCCAGTCAAATAGGCTCTTTCTATGAATCAATGAGGAGGCGCTATGATGAACCATTTAATAAAAGATTTTCTAAAAGTAACAGAAGAAGCTGCCATTCAAACATTGCCTTGGGTTGGTAGCGGAAATAAAAATGGCGCCGATCAAGCAGCTACAACATCGATGCGGAATAACTTAAATCAAATTGAAATGCAAGGTGTTATTGTAATTGGTGAGGGTGAAATTGACGAGGCCCCAATGCTTTATATTGATGAACAAGTCGGAACAGGAACTGGCAGCAAGTTAGATATTGCTGTGGACCCAATTGATGGGACAACTCCTGCGGCTAAGGGAAAGGATAATGCAATTTGCGTTATTGCTGCAGCACCAAAAGGAACGCTTTTACATGCTCCAGATATGTATATGGAAAAGATGATTGTAGGGAAAGAAGCAGCTGGTGTGATTGATTTGGATGCACCTCTATTAGACAACCTGATTGCAGTTGCTAAAGCGAAGAATAAAAAAGTAAGTGAACTATGTGTCATAATTCAGGATCGGCCAAGACATGATGATGCAGTTCGTATTATGCGAGAAAATGGAGTTACAGTGGAGTTGTTTCAAGACGGGGATGTATTAAAGTCCTTGTTACCATGTGTAAAACCAGATGAATACGATATGCTTTATAATATTGGTGGTGCACCTGAGGGTGTTTTATCAGCGGTAGCAATTAAATGTCTAGGAGGAGAAATGCAAGCGCGTCTTGCTTTTCGTAACAAAGAAGAATACGATCGCTGTATGCGGATGGGATTGGAAAATCCTAAAGCAGTGTTACGTCATGACCAACTAGCAGGGTCTGATCAAGGTCTGTTCGTTGCGACAGCTATTACAGATACAGAATTTTTGAAGGGAATACAGGAAAACTCTTCAAACGCAACAACACAATCACTAGTCATCGACGATAAATCCAAACAACTAAATATAGTAGAATCAATTAAAGAATTAGTCTTGGTTTAGAGTTTTGGGCTAGTGTTTAGGTGCCTGTCACTTCCCGAAATTTATCGAATAATGTCGAATTTATAAAAGCTATTTGTTTTAGTCTACCCGTTAATCCGGGGGCTAAATCAAATAGCTTTTTTATTTTGTTAGAAAAAACTGGGGGACTAGTAAAATTCTATTATAGTTTGATTGAGAGGCTTCATTTTCAACATTTCCCAGCTAGAAAATATCATTTCATAAGTTAAATCATTCGTTATTATTTTCTTTTGCAGTTTTGACTTTATTTTTTGGATACTCTATTTTATGGATAGTTCTTTGTTTCATCTAACTAGTAATCTTAAATTTATCTAAAAGGAGGCAATTTTGTGGGGCACGATATTTACGGTATTAATAAGAATAGGGAAGAAATCGCTTATGCTAGGTTTAGTATGGGAAATCCAAATGCTACTTTATTGTATAGGTTATTAGATGCATATGAATATTTTGCAGGGGTAAGTGGAACAGGAGAGATGGCAAGTTTTTCTTTGCAACAAATGGAGGAGGCTTGGAAGATTTTTAAGGAATACAATAAAGATGTTTCTTTCCATTCAGAGGATGAGTTAGAGAATTGGGATGAAAAACAAATCTATAAATTCATCCATAATTGTTTAACAACCGCCCAAAAAGAAGGTAGTGTAAGAGTGTATTTTGGATGATTTGGAAAAAGTCTATACAAGTATTTCTTCCCTAAGTACATTTTAGAAGCGGCTTTATCGACAATTATTGACAAAAATCGGGAAGTGACAGGCACCCTAAAACCCCAATTCTCACTCCAATGTCTTCACTTTAAAATAATCCAACATATTATTTACTTCAAATCGGTCATATATCTCTTTTTCAAGGCAAAATTGAATAATTAGATCAAATGTATCGCTGTCTGATAACGAAAAGCCAGCTGCGTTTAGTAGTTTATCTGTCTTTTCCTTGGGAAGTTCAAGGGCTAATGCTAATGAAAGAACAGTAGGCTTGCTAGGCTGATAGTCTGTTTTTGAACGTATTTTTGAGAAAAGTCTTCTGTCAATTCCTGCTTTTTTATAGACCTCAGAATCAGTAGCTCCGGATTTGTCTATGTATGTTAATAGCAACTTTTGAAAGGAAGCCTTTCTTTTTTTGCCAATGAAGTTTTCAAGGTCAACCTGACTCTCAAGGATATCCGATTGGTTATAAACTATCAAACTTTCATAGCGTTTACTTTCATTTAAATGTTCTTTAATATACTCCATTAATTCTTGTAACAGATTCTGCTTTAGCAAGTATATCCCTCCTAAATGTCGCTTCACAGGCGACCAATTTAACCGTAATTTTATTTATTATTATAGCATGGTTAACTTAGGAGGATGATTAAATGAAAACGGAAATTATCTTTTTACTGGATCGAAGCGGTTCGATGGGCGGACTTGAGAAGGATACAATAGGTGGATTTAATGCTTTAGTTCAGAAACAGTGCAAGTTAGAAGGAGAGACGATTTTAACAACCGTGTTGTTTGATCATCAGTATGAATTATTGTGGAATGGCATAGATGCAAGAGACGTAAGATTGACGGAAGAGGATTATTTTGTAAAAGGTTCTACGGCACTTTTGGACGCAATTGGAAAGGCAATAATGGATGTGAGTTTTCGATTATCGAACACCTCACTAGAAAAAAGACCAGATAATGTTCTTTTTGTAATAACAACAGACGGTTTTGAGAATTCAAGTTCCCATTATAGCTATAAACAAGTGAAAAAAATGATTATGGATCAACAGGAAAATCAAGGCTGGGAATTCATTTTCCTTGGGGCTAATATTGATGCTGCTGCAGAAGGAGGAAATCTTGGAATCAATGTAGAGAATTCCTTTTCATTCGAAGCAACTGATAGAGGTGTAGATGCAATGTATGGACTAGTTCATGAAGAGCTTTCCATAAGGAGAAAAGAAGAGTAATACAGCAAACGGAAGATACTAAACTACTACAGTTCAAGATTCCCCCCTGGCAAACATAGTGTGCTAGGGGGTATTTCTATGCAAAAAATAAAATCTACTCAGCAACTGTTCGACAAAAAATGACATATATCGGGAAGTGACAGGCACCTACCAAGTTTATTCTTTATTCTTTTTCAGTCTAGCATAGGCTAGTAATCCTAGCATTAGGATGGTTAGTCCTAGGAAGACAATGGAATCCCAAAATAGTGGGTTACTAGGTGAATCCCACAGGTACGAAACGGACTGGGAGTAAGCAAAGATTGCTTGTGGTAGGACATAGATTCCGATCAACACAAAGGTAGTCAGTATTCCAATGATGTAAAAAGTACTATAAATACGTATACCTAATAATTCATTTTGATAAGCTTGAGTTGTAGAATCCTTTTTCAAAAATGGTAGCCATTTTCTTAAATACTGCTTACCATTCTCCATTAAGTTATAGTGCCCAGTAATATTTTCGATAACATAATACATATCTGTTTTCATATAAAAGAAAAATTGATAAAGAGTTTTAATGAAAATATCAAAGATCACTATCCCAAGGATTCCTGTTATTAGCGAATTTCCTTCAGCAAAATACAGGGTAAGGATAAAGGAAATAAAAATAATAACTTGTTCAAATGACATTCCTGCAAAATATAGCGGATTTCTTTGTTTAGATGGTAGTTTCCATGCTGATGTTAAATCTGCCTCGAAAACGACTAAAAATAAACGATTCCCTATATCTAGCTTTGCTGGTAAATTATACGAACGAATCGCTAGAATATGACCAAATTCATGTATTAATATCAACACTAATGAGATGGACATATACATTAACATATTGAACATCATCGAGTCGAATAAGAATACATCTTTATAATTGGGTAAAAGTGTGGGATTAAGGATAATTAGAAGTACATTTATGAAAAACAAAATAATGTAAAATTTATTTGTTATTTTGTTGAAAAATATTTTCGCCAACTTAGGGGAAATCCAATTAAATCCATTCGAAGTACGGCTTTGTTTCGTTACAGTAACTCTCTCACCATCTATTTCTTTCACTAAGCCAAATTCTACTAATTGCTCTGCAAAGGAAATAATTTCAACCTCTTCTTCTAGATATTCTTCTTTTAGTAAGACTTCAATCTCACCTAAGTTTTTTCCTTTTTTTATCAATTCAATGGCGTCGATACAAATCTTTGGCATCTCATAAAATTCGCCTGATGCACTATCTTCAACGATGAAGTGCTTTTTGTCAGGGCGTATTTGTAAATAGTACAGGTTTAACCTTGAATCAAGCGTTAGTTTCATTTAAACACCGCCATTTTTTCAAAATAATAGGATGCTAGAATACTAGCATCCGTTGGATTATTAGTTCCATGGAGGTAGGATAAAACACCACCAGCAAGTTGTTTTGATCTTTTTTAGTTTACGTACTTTCATGTTGGTGCACCTCCTTTCTATTATTATTATACTGTTCATGAATTTTTTTCCAGTCCGGATAAACATCTTGAAACAATTCTACTAATTTAGGATCAAATTGTGAACCTTTTCCATCAAGAATACGAGAATATGCCTCTTCTAATGTTAAAGCAGAACGATACGACCTAGAAGAAGTCATCGCATCAAATGCATCTGCTATTGCCGTAATTCTAGCTAAAATTGTCGTTTCTTCCCCTTCTAATTGGTCAGGATAGCCTTTCCCATCCCATCGTTCATGGTGGTTGCGAATCACGTCAATATTTGCTGAAATACCTTCCACTTCCTGCACAGCTTTCGCTCCAACAAGTGGGTGCATTTTTATAATATCAAATTCCTCTTTTGTTAGTTTACCGGGTTTTGTTAGTATGGCGTCTGGAATATGGATCTTTCCAATATCATGAAGAAGACAAGCATAATAGAAATATTTTAACTCATTTTTACCAAATTTTCCAGTTTTTGTCGCCAAGGCCATTGCATATTCAGCAACACGTTCACTATGCCCCCTTGTATAAGGATCCTTAAGTTCTAATGTCGCAATGACACCCTTTACAATTCCTTCAATTTGTTTATCATAAGAATCTTTAACTGTATCTACATAACTAGTAATTCTCATTAAAATAATAAAAGCAATGACAGAAAATACAATTATTAGTAATAATGGCCCTACTACGGCATTGAATTGCAATAGATATCCAATGATTAAGTACTTTATAGTAGATAACAGAAATACTATATAAAAGAAATTCTTATTTACAAAAATAGGAGAAAATAAGATAGTTACTAACTCAACAAGATTACCACTGCTATAAGTAATTTCATTTTGGCTATAGAACCAAATTTCATAAGCTAGATTAATGGTTGCATAACTTATGAAAAGTATGTATTTTATTGGCCCTGGTTTATCTACTTTCATTAAATAAAAGAACAAAGGTATTATAGCGATTAACACTAGATAAATTAAATAGTCAAAAAAGTTATTGTTATTAACATCTTCAATTACCCAAGGTAACGTGGATAATATAAATGAATAAATAACCTCATAAATTATAAAAATCCCATAAAACAAACCTAAAAACCATTTAGTGGCTTGTTTTTCTTCTTGTATTAGAGATAATTGAAGTGGTTTCTTCATTATGTAACCCCTCTATTAATATTTTCTTATATATGTATCAACGAAAAATGTATCCTTATAAACTAGTAAAGTCAATTATTCGCCATTCTTAGACAATGTTTTTACTTGATACATTTTATTATCGGCAATTGTTACCAATTTATCAAATGTTTGCCCATCTTCTGGAAAAATAGATTGACCCATTGATAAATTGACATCACTTTCACTAAAAGTTTTACTAAGCTCTGTCTTCACTGTTTGGTTTATTCTATTTATAAGTTTTTCTGCTGTAAGTCTGTCAGCATTTAGTGGTAATATTCTCCTATTTAAAACACGAATGCAATTAGTATAAATCTTATTTTAATAACTGTAAATTAAAAGAAAATTTTAATAACCTAATAGAAATGTTGATTCTATTAGGGGTAAAATAGAAATATAATTTAATTTAGCAGACAATTATCCAACATGACGCTTGAAATTCAATTAAGATTTAAAGGAGGTAATGAAGACATGGATAAGAAATGGATTACTTTTGATTTAGATGGAACATTAATGCAAAATCCGTTTGGAAATTGGGTTTTTCCCGAAATTGCGAAGATGGCAGAAAGCTTTCTTGGAGATGATAATGAGATTATTTCTGAACTAGTACAAGAACACCAAAAAAGGATGGAATCGGGTGATATTGTAAATGCTTATGATTGGGATGATATTGTACAGAAAGTCTTCGCAATTAGTGGGGTACCTATTACGATAGATGTGGGGGAAATGGTTATAAAACATTCAATTCCTTCTAAAGTCTATTTGTTGGAAGAAGGAATATTGGAAATCTTGTATGGATTAAGAGATAGCGGATTTAGTTTGGCAGTGATTACTAATGGGTTCGAAAAATACCAAAAGCCGGTAATGGATGTGCTTAGGTTGACACATGCCTTTGATGCTATTATTACACCAGAAAAAGTGGGATTTGGTAAGCCACAGGTAGAAATGGTAAAAGGTTTACTTGAAGCAGATAATGAAATAATTGCACATATCGGTGACCGTTTGGATCATGATGTTGTACTAGCGAATAAACTGGGAATTTTGTCTGTACTTATTTATCAAAAGATGCCTGATGGTATGAAACACGCAGACATCCCCAAACGAATTGGAATGAAAGAGAGCTTAAATTGGTTAAGGAATAAATGGGAGAGAGAAACGAACGAAAAAACATTACCAATGAATGCTATCCCAAAGATTATGATTCACTCTATAAAGGAAATCAACAGGGAGTCCCTCAAATTCTAGTTTACATCATGAGGGACAGTCCCTTAATCATCCTTTTCTAATAGATGACTTACTGCGCCAATTAATAATCCAACTGCTGCTCCGCCTATTACTTCTATTGGCATATGGCCAAGCATTTCTTTTAATTCCTTTTCCCGTTTGCGGTATGAAACATCTGGATGTTTCTCAGCAAATTTCTCTAATTCTTCATACATATCATTTACTGCTATCGCGGTTTGACCAGCTTGCCAGCGGATGCCCATTGCGTCATACATGACAATTAAGCTAAAAATACTACTAATTCCAAAATCCATTGATGAAAAACCACTTTTGAATCCAACATAACTAGTAAGAGAAGTAACTGCAGCAGAATGCGAGCTGGGCATATCACCAGAACTAACCATCTTTTTCCAATCCCAAATTCCAGTTTCTTTAAAATGTAGTGGTACCTTCATAAATTGAGCAGCACCAATCCCAATTAATCCCGTAACTAACGCACGATTCAACATAAATTCACCTCTAGTTATTCATGTGCAATTTAAAAGAGAATATGTGTCGAATTTTACTTAGTGCCTGGCACTTGTCAAAAACAGTCGAAAAATATTCAGGACTAAATACCCGTTTGATAATTACTAGAATTAAGATAAAATGGAAAATATAGGGAATGTAGGAAGGGTCGGAAGATTAATATGAATCATTTTATCTGTGTGACTTGTGGAGTACAATATGAACAATCAACTTTGCCACCTGATTCCTGTTTGATTTGTAATGAAGAAAGGCAGTACATACACCCCGAAGGTCAATCCTGGACAACCCTAGAAAAAATGAGACAAGAAAAGATATACAGAAATGATATTATCCAGGAAGAAGAAAACCTTTATAGTATCCACACCAATCCGAACTACGGAATCAGTCAATTTGCATATTTAGTACAAAACCAAGGATTTAATATTCTTTGGGATTGTATCACTTACTTAGATAGAACCACTATCCAGGTAGTAGAAGAACTTGGTGGTATTGATGTAATTGCACTTTCACACCCTCATTATTACTCCACTCAAGTGGAGTGGGCTGAGGCTTTTGATGCACTAATATATATTCATGAAGATGATAAGGGATGGATAACTAGACCTAGTGAACGCATCGTTTTTTGGTCTGGTGAAAACCATGAACTGAATTATGGTTTAAATTTGCATCGTTTGGGTGGACATTTTAAGGGGGCAACGGTATTAGAGTGGCAACATGGTAATCAAGGTCTTGGAGTACTTTTATCAGGTGACGTCATTCAAATTGTACCGGACCAACATTGGGTTAGTTTTATGTATAGTTACCCTAATTTAATCCCGTTACCAGCAAACAAAGTAAGTGAAATGGCGGAGAGAGTTAAAACCATGAAGTTTGATAGGATTTATAATGCTTTTCATCGAATGGTTAAAAGTGATGGAATAGCAGTTGTGGAAAGATCTGCTAACCGTTATATTAAGGCTTTAAAAGGTACATTATTTGAAACATAAATGTAATCCATTTCATAGGAAAAATGTAGTATGATTAGTGTTAGTTTCGCTTCAGTTTATTACTTGCATAGGGTGATCGTAGTGGAGTATCGGAAAAAAATTGATTTTCATACTGAGGGCTTTACGGATGAAATTGTTGAGGTTATCCATCAGTTAGGTGAATTAAGGGATTTAGAATTAGAAAAGTGTATTAGTAATTTGATTAAGCGGACGGACTCCGTTTCATTTGCTAAGAATATTCTTCAACACCTCGAAATGATGAATGAGGAAAGCCCAAAGATTGTAGAAAAAGATAAGCAGAAACATAGTTTGAAAATAGAACATTTAAATGATAATTTAAAATCAAAAAATCTAACACCAATGGAAAAGCGGTATATTTATGAAGAAATGGCTGAACTCATCGATGATATGAAGTCCATTGGTAGGTATTGGTTTCAAAAGTCGTTAACTGGTGTAAAATATATTGGTGCAGCCGGAGCTGTTCTCGCTGCAGCACTGTTGTTTCGAAAAAAAAAATAAATTAAATATCATCCACCATTTTTAATAATGAGTGGATTTTTACTAAATGTCTTTTATACTAGTAATGTATCTTTTGGTGGATGCATTGCTATTTTTTTGAAGATAAATTAATCTGTATACTATGGTACATGGTAACCATGAGTTTTGATTGAAATAGTATTTTTTTGTTGTTTGAAATGAAGGAGGGGCGTTCCGATTGGTAACGATTAAACATATTGCGGAGATGGCAGGAGTTTCACGCACTACGGTATCACGAGTATTAAATAATTCAGGTTATGTAAGTGAAGATGCTCGGAAGCGAGTGGAGATGGTTATTAAGGAAACTGGTTATGTACCTAGTGAGCAAGCGAAATCCCTTCGTACAAAGAAAACAAAGGTTATTGGTGTGATTCTTCCAACGATTCAAACCGAAACACCAAGTAGGATTGTGACTGGAGTTGGTAAGGAATTAGCAGAAAATGGGTATCAGATTATACTTGCCAATACCAACTTAGATAAGGATAAAGAATTGGAGTACCTTGATGTATTAAGACTGCGTCAAGTTGATGGAATTATATTAATTGCAACTAATACCGAGCCTAAATTAATGGAAAAGATAAAGGGAATGAATATTCCCATAGTGATCGTCGGACAAGAGGCAGATGACTTAATGTACGTGACCTATGATGATTACCATGCAGCACGTGATTTAACCACCTTTTTCATAGAGAAGGGACATACTAATATTGCTTTTATTGGGGTAGATGAAGCAGACCATTCGGTAGGTTATTTGCGAAAGAAGGGTTACCTGGATGCAATGAAATCCAGTGAATTAGCAGTGGAGTCTAACTGGGTTGAAACTGGTATTTTTGATATTGAATCTGGTTATGAAGCAATGAAAAATATTCTTACAAAGACAACGAGTATACCTACTGCTACCATTGCAGTTACGGATAGACTGGCAATTGGTGCAATTAGTTATTTAAAGGAAAAAGGAATTCGTATACCAGAACAAATGGCATTGGCTGGTTTTGGCGCATCTGAATTGGCAAAGTATCTTGATCCGCCCTTAACAACAGTTGATTATCAAAATGAAAAAGCAGGAGAAGAGGCAGCAAAGCAACTACTTGCCAAAATTAACGCCAAGAAGTACCAAAAACAAATTATTTTAGACTATAGACTTATCATTCGAAAAAGTGTATGATTTTAAATGTAATCGATTCCATATTGAGCTAATCTATCTGGAATCGATTCCTTGAAAGATACGTATAACATCATAGATTGTACAAAATATAAAAGGGATGAACCTATCAGGGAAAAATAGTGAGCAAAGTTATACTTCTGTTTCAGCACTTCTACCTTTTTCTTTCCATGACGTGGAATCGATTCCCTAAAACAAATTGGAGGGGTTTGTATGTCGGAAAACAAAAGAATAGCAAAAGAAATTATTGATGCTATTGGTGGGCCAGATAATATTAAATCGGTCACACATTGTGCAACAAGACTTCGTTTCATTATTAATGATGAGGACAAAGTGAACAAAGATCAGGTTGAGAACATTGATAAAGTAAAAGGGGCATTTTTCAACTCAGGTCAATATCAAGTGATTTTAGGAACTGGAACAGTTAACAAGGTCTATGAAGAAGTAGAAAAATTCGATTTGAGCAAAATGACAAAAGAGGATCAGAAAGAGGAAGCATCTAAACAAAGAAACACGTTCCAACGTGCGATTCGAACATTTGGGGATGTATTTGTTCCAATTATTCCGGTTCTAGTTGCGACAGGTCTCTTTATGGGGCTACGCGGACTACTCATGCAAGAGGAAATATTAGGCTTATTTGGCCTTGCACCAGAGGATATTTCTAGTAACTTTCTTCTCTATACAGAAATTCTAACGGATACGGCATTTATCTTTTTACCAGCATTAATTGCTTGGTCTACGTTCCGTGTATTTGGCGGAACACCAATTATCGGTTTAGTTCTTGGCCTAATGTTAGTTAGTCCAGCCCTACCGAATGCTTGGGGTGTAGCTTCAGGTGCTGATCCACTATATTTCTTTGATTTTATTCCAGTTGTAGGCTATCAAGGTGCTGTATTACCAGCTTTTATTGCTGGTATCATTGGGGCAAAGTTAGAGCGAGCTATTCGTAAACGTGTTCCGGAAGCGTTGGATTTAATCCTAACCCCATTTTTAACGTTATTAGTTATGAGTGTTGCAGCATTATTTATTATTGGTCCTGTTTTCCATACAGTGGAAGGCTATATTTTAGACGCAGCATTATGGGTACTTGATTTACCATTAGGATTAGCAGGTATTTTACTTGGTGGCCTAAATCAAATTATTGTCATTACAGGTGTCCATCATATTTTTAACTTACTTGAGGTTCAATTATTAGAGAACTTAGGGAATAACCCTTATAACGCGATTGTAACAAGTGCGGTTGCAGCACAAGGTGGTGCAACGTTAGCTGTCGGATTGAAAACGAAAAAGAAAAAACTAAAAGCATTAGCGATGCCTTCTTCTTTGTCAGCCTTTTTAGGTATTACTGAGCCAGCAATTTTTGGAGTAAACCTTCGTTATGGTAAACCAT
This sequence comes from Paucisalibacillus globulus DSM 18846, assembly GCF_000482485.1. Taxonomy (GTDB): domain Bacteria; phylum Bacillota; class Bacilli; order Bacillales; family Amphibacillaceae; genus Ornithinibacillus; species Ornithinibacillus globulus. The sequence continues at coordinate 83,596 of NZ_AXVK01000029.1, forward strand.
TTATAATGGGCTTAATCGGTGGTGCAGCTGGTGGATTTTTAGCTTCTGTATTGAATTTAGCAGGTACGGGTATGGCAATTACGGTTATTCCAGGTACATTATTATATCTAAACTCTCAATTACCGCTTTATATCCTTGCTAACGTTGTAGCCATCGGTGTTGCTTTTCTGTTAACATGGATGTTTGGCTATTCCGATAAGGAAGCAGAGAGAATAGAAAAATAGGATTAGGAGATCGTTATGATACAATCATCTTCAGAATTACAGAAAAAAGTTTATCGTCGAGTAGCTGACATAAAACAAGTGGTTGCAAGCGATCCTTATCGCTTGCATTACCATTTGATGCCCCCTGTTGGATTATTAAATGATCCGAATGGATTTGTTTTTTATAAAGGGGAATATCATGTTTTTTATCAATGGAATCCTTTTGAAACAGCACATGGTGCGAAATTCTGGGGACATTATATTTCCGATGATTTAGTTAGGTGGGAGGAAGCATCCATTGCACTAGCCCCAGACAGTTGGTTTGATAAGGATGGCTGTTATTCTGGCAGTACAATCGTCCATGAAGACAAGATGTACGTTTTCTATACTGGGAATGTGAAAGATGACGAAGGAAATCGTAAGTCGTATCAGTGTCTAGCTGTTTCAGAAGATGGCTTAACATTTGAAAAAAAAGGTCCAGTTATTGAGGTGCCAAAAGGGTATACGGCACATTTTCGTGATCCAAAGGTGTTTTATCAGGATAAGAAATGGTATATGGTTCTTGGTGCTCAAACGGAAGCAGAAAAAGGGGAAGCTGTACTATATTCCTCTTCAGACCTTGAAAGTTGGAATTTTCGTGGTACTTTAACAGGAAGCGGACAGCACGGTCTTGGTGATTTCGGTTATATGTGGGAATGCCCGGATTTACTTGAAGTGAATGGGAAGGACATATTATTAGTTTGTCCACAGGGTATCCCTGCGAGAGGATTTGAATTTCAAAACATATTCCAGTCTGGTTATTTTGCCGGGAAAGTGAATTTAGAAAAGCCAACATTTGACCATGGAGAATTTGTTGAACTAGATCGCGGTTTTGACTTTTATGCTCCACAAACAACAATGGATGATAACGGCCGGTATCTATTATTTGGCTGGATGGGAAATGCTGAAGAAGAGGATATTATTCAACCGACTATTCGCAATGAATGGATTCATGCTTTAACAATCCCAAGAGAATTGGAATGGAAAGATGGTGCTCTTTTGCAGCGACCAGCTCTTGAACTGAAAAATCTACGTGAAAATGAAATAAGTTATTCTGACATTATACTTGGTTCACAAGGTAAGTCCTTTCAGGTTATTAATGGTCTCGTTTATGAGCTATTAATTGAAATCAAAGAATGGAATGCTAAAAACCTTCTTATTCAACTTGGTTCTTCGACATCGATAATGTTTGATCAAACCACACAAGTATTTTCATTCGAACGGGTTAACTTTAATGGAAAAGAGCTTGAACAAAGGCATTATTCCTTGGATGAACTCCATACACTCCAAATTTTTAAGGATACATCATCCGTGGAAGTCTTTGTTAATGATGGCGAGGCGGTCTTTACTTCACGGATATTTGACCGGGGACAGGAAATTGTTTTCAAGGCTGATGGTAGGATAGCATTAAATATGAGCAAATGGGATATAAAGCGAATAACCTCGTACTAATTTTGAAGATTAAAGTAGGTGAGCAAAATGACAGATGTTACTGCATTAGGTGAGATATTAATTGACTTTACACCACAGGGGCATAATGATGACGGAAATCCAAGCTTCGTGGCCAATCCAGGAGGGGCACCTGGAAATGTGATGGTTGGATTATCTTCTTTAGGAATTAAGTCTGGTTTTATTGGTAGTGTGGGGCAGGACCAGTTCGGTGACATGTTAAAGGAAACATTAAGAAACAATGGTGTTAATGTAGAGGGAATCGTTCAAGTTGGTATTCCTACCACACTTGCCTTTGTGCATATAGCTGAAGGCGGGGAACGTTCCTTTAGCTTCTACCGTAAGCCAGGTGCTGATATGATGCTTACCAAAAATGACTTAAATCTTGATTTGATTTCTAAGTCGAAAGTCTTTCATGTTGGTTCTATTTCCATGACGGATAATCCTGTACGGGAAGCGACTCTTGTAGCTTTAAAGCATGCAAAGGAAAACAATATAGCAATTTCCTATGATCCTAATTTACGACCAGCTCTTTGGGAAAGCTTGCACGAAGCTAACAAGTGGATGTTAGAAATCATGTCATTTGCAGATATTGTTAAGTTATCAGAAGATGAATTAGAATTTCTAACTGGTGAACAGGATATTCAAACTGGTGTGGAAAAGTTAAACCAGCAATATAATATGCCACTTCTATTTGTAACGCTAGGGGAAAAAGGAAGTTACTTATTTGCCAATGGAGAATCTGTCATGGTACCTGGCCAGATTGTACATGCGATTGACACAACTGGTTGTGGCGATGCATTTTTTGCGGGAGTACTGTATCAGATTATTAAAATGGATGCACTAGGAAAACAATTAAAAAAAGAAGAAATGGCTAAAATCCTTAAATTTGGGAATGCTATGGGCGGTTATGTAGCAACCAAGAAAGGTGCTATTTCAGGCATGCCTAGCTTAGAACAAATCCAAGCATTTATCCAATCCTAAATAGAATAAAAGTGTTGAAAAATATGTTGTGCCAGGTACCAGCAAATTCACCGAAATTGTGCTGGTACCTGGCATTTGTATATTTTACCAGTTTAATACATTTAGAAATAAGGTATATAAACAACAAGGTTCTGTCTTCGTGTACAGGAATATAGGAGGTAAGTCATGAAACCAAAAAAGAATGATTACTCTCGTCGCATCGAAGAAAAAAGATATGAAATGATAGAAGAAGCAAAAAAACACGGTATAACTAGTTGGCAAGTCTTGAAAAAAAGTAAGGAATTAGATGAGCTAATTTTTACCTCCATGAAAGAAAAGTAGTAGTAACAAGACATTGTAATCAAGCAAACCCTCGTGTCCCATTTTATTATATAACTTCATATTATCGCATTTTCCAAACGATTTTAAAAATAAAAATAAAAGCATTTTTTCCTTTGAAAGTTGGATTTTTAGTTAAAAACGAATAAACTATAGTAATGGTAATGACTAGAATAAAATGAGTATCAAAGAATAACATATACTAAGCTCACAGTTAAAAGGAGGGGAAAAGATGCTTGGTTCTATTACTAATTTTTTTGATCGAATCGTTCGTAGATATCTTCCAGATGCATTTTTATTTGCTATTATTCTAACTTTTGTTGTTTTTATACTTGGTATTGTTTTTACAAGTAATACGCCTATTGAGATGGTTCAACATTGGGGTGGGGGCTTCTGGGGGCTATTAGAATTTGCGATGCAAATGTCTCTCATTGTTGTTACAGGTTATATTCTAGCAAATAGTCCAGTAGTAAAAAGGTTACTTGGAAAAATCAGTAATCTAGCAAATACACCTGGACAAGCTGTAGTACTTGTTACATTAGTTGCTACAATCGCATGTTTAATTAACTATGGATTTGGTCTTGTGGTAGGTGCTTTACTTGCTGTACACGTAGCAAAGCGTGTACCATCTGCGGATTACCGTTTACTGATGGCGAGTGCCTATAGTGGTTTCTTAGTTTGGCATGGTGGTCTTTCTGGATCAATTCCATTAACTATTGCAACAGAAGGACATTTTCTAGAAGACGTTATGGGGACAATCCCAGTTACGGAAACTTTATTTGGCGGACCCAATTTGTTTATCGTTGGTTCGCTACTGGTGACATTACCACTATTAAATCGTTTATTGATGAAATCACATCGAAGTGTTGGGCAAATTGACCCTGAACTATTAAATCTTCAGCAAAATGTAATAGAAGAAAAGGTTGAAGAAGTCACTCCAAAGGAAGAAATGACACCTGCAGACCGATTAGAGAACAGCAAAATAGTTTCCTATTTAATAGGTATATTTGGACTTGTTTTTGTACTTTATCATTTTATTACGAATGGTTTTGATTTAAATATTAATATCGTAAACTTTATCTTCTTATTTCTAGGAGTTATTTTTCATGGAACGCCAAGACGCTTCTTGAATAGTGTATCCGGAGGGGTAAAAAATGCAGGAGGAATAATTATTCAATTCCCTTTTTATGCTGGAATTATGGGAATGATGCTTGATTCGGGTCTTGGTGATCAATTATCATTGTGGTTTGTTAGCATCTCTAATGAATTCACATTCCCTTGGTTGACCTTCATTAGTGCTGGTATTCTAAACTTCTTCGTCCCTTCTGGTGGAGGACAATGGGCTATTCAGGGGCCAATCATGATGGAGACAGCGATGAGCATTGGTGCTGATACTGCTAAAACTGCCTTGGCGGTTGCATGGGGAGATGCCTGGACAAACATGATTCAACCATTCTGGGCATTGCCATTACTTGCAATTGCCGGATTGAAAGTTCGTGATATTATGGGATTCTGTGTAATGGTATTACTATGGAGCTTTATTCCAATCTCGATTGGATTATTGTTGTTTTAGATAGAAAGCAAAAAAACTAATTTAGGTAAATTAGTCAAATACCGATTAATAGGGAGGACCTGTGCGATTCGAGCACTGGTCTTTCTTTTTTTATCCTATTTCGAAATGTTTAGTAAAAATCTCACTAGGAAGATTAGAAATTTCCGCAATAAGATCCCCTATGTAGGTTTGAGTTTCATCCAATTTGGGTAATACAATTTTGAGGTTGTCTGAAATAATAAGTAGTTATTAAAAGAAACTGAAATTTGTTCTCTTAAATTATTGAATTATCTTAAGATTGGTGTAGAATAGGTATTAAGTAATAGTAACTAAATACTGGAAAATTTGAAAAAAGGCAAACTATTCGAAAGGGTAGGACGCAAAGCTTAGGGTCTAACGTACAAGTTGACTATGATCGCCTGGCTACCAAATTTTATTTTGGCTATTCATGTTTATGGATAGCCATTTTTGTAGTTAGGAATGGATAAACCTCTAGCCTGGACAAGTACGGCTTTTGACGCCTATATTCAATATTTTAATTTTATTTGTAAGAATATTCGAAAGTAATTATTTTTAAGTTGAATTTCTAGTGAAACCAGTGTTTTGCAAATTTTGATTATTAGAAACATCTGTCAGATGGGGCATGATTTTTCGCAGGAGTGAAGGAAATGGAGATCATCAATAACAGATATAGGCTAAAAGAACTATTTAGTCAAGAGAAGCATGTTACCGTTTATTTGGCATTTGATATGCGAAATGATAATAAAGTTGTTCTATTAAACTTGTTAAATTCCGAGTATTTACCGAAGACATTGATTGGTTTTTACGTTAATCGTTTTATTGAAATAAAAGGATTAACTAGTAATAACATCATTCAAAATTATAACTTTAATACGGTTTCATTTATTGATAATAAACTACAATCTGATCCGCAATACTTTTATACGTCAGAATATATAACGGGTCGGAAAAACCTTTTTAATATAATAGGGAATTTAACGTTTAAACAGATTATAGATTATTTTGTGGAGATTTGTACCGCCGTCCATTACCTACATTTGAAGGGGTTTGTTCATGGTTCCTTGAATCGTAATGCTGTATTTGTTAACACAGGGAATGAAGAATTCCCTATTCTACTAGATGATGTGGCAACAGTTCAAATCCAAAGAATGACCAATGCAGAACAAATTGGGGATTCAGCCTATAAATCTCCAAAAGTTTTAGCTGGAAGAATAGAGAATGTTGAGTCAGATCTTTATTCACTGGGTGTAATCTTATTAGCGATGTTAACAAATCGTCCCTCCCTTAATAACCCTAAGGAAGAATTAGCTTCCATCATGAAAAATTCGGTTGATTCGGATGTCAGAAAGATTGTTCCCATCCTTAGTAAGATACTAGACACAGAGAATGAACAAACGTATAGCAATTTATATGATCTGATTATGGATCTTAATGCTGCTTTAGAAGAAAATTACACGATCGTTAAAATGGAAGAATTTAAGGGACTTAATCTTCACACCAAGCTTGTTGGTCGTAATGAGCATATACAGAAAATAATAAAAGCCAATGACAAGATGATTTCCTATCAGAGAGGTAAACGAATCTTCTTTGTTCAAGGAGCGAATGGAATTGGGAAGACACGTTTACTTCAGGAGGTTAATTTTTTATTAGATTTAAGTAAAGCGAGTGTATATGCAAGTTATAGCTTAAATAGTATTTCAGATGATAGTAAGAAAATGTGGATAGACATTTTAAGGGAACTTATTATGGAAACGAGTCAACATACAGTAGAAAAATACAACATCGAACTAATGGAATATTTCCCTGAATTAGTAGATAAAAACTACGCCACATCACTGAATTATTCCAATGAGCATAATACAAAATATCGCCTCCTTAATCGAATTGCAGGGTTTATTAGTGAGAGTATCCAAAATCGTCCGACTGCATTCATTATTGATAATATTCATCTTGCAGATGACTTTACGATTGATACATTTAACTATTTATGTACGGAAGTATTAGAGAATACGAATTTAACGTTAATTTTCTCTTGTGAAGATAGTGATGTTTCCCATAATCCAGTTGCCTCAGATTTTATTAAGAATATGAAGAAAAGGATGGATTCTGAAACGATTCGTTTGGAACCACTGGATGAAAAGCAAACAGGCAAAATGATTCAAAGTATTTTGTCGATATCGTTTAAACCGAGAAATATTTCAAGGAGGATCTATTCCCAATCTTATGGTAATCCGTTATTCATCACCGAAATAATGAAGGACTTGTATAGTCGACAAATTATTTATGTTGGTGAGGATACTGGTAAATGGCAAATAGATTTACCAGATGACAACGACTATAACAAGCTGGATCTCCCAGATAGTGTGGAACATGCACTTGTTAATCAGTTGAAGGATTTATATCCATCTAGTATGGAAATTCTTATGACCATCTCACTTTTTCCAAAGCCTATTTCTATGAGAATGATGGAGAACTTTTTAACATTGGATAAATTGGAAAGTAGTTTGGAAGATTTGGTGAAAAAGGGAGTTTTACAGCGCCTAATCGGTGATAATTCGTACCTGTATGACTTCCGTAGTAAAGTACTGAAAAACATTGTGTATGATAAAATACAGCCGGATAAAAGACTGGAAAATCACAAGCTAGCTGCTTCTATTATAGAAGAACATATGGATGTTTCTTATGCGATGAATTTAGATGAATTAATTTTCCAATTTGTTCGGTCAAACAATCATGAAAAAGCTAAAACATATTACCTTGAAAATGCCAAGAAGTTGCAAGCAGCTCGAAATACAAAGGCTCAAATTGAAAATTTGAAGCATGCCCTTGAACATACTGAATTACTTACAGAAAGGACAGGATTGTATCTAGAAATTGGCGCATTATTATCGGATGCAGGTGATTTTACATTAGCACTTGAGTACTTAGAAAATGCTGAGAGTCTCGCAATTGAAGACAATCATACTCAGCATAAAATAAGAACTTATGTGAATTTAGCAAATGCGTTTTTACTTCTACGTTTTAATGGAAGCGTACTAGATTATATTGCTAAAGCAGAGAAGGAAATGGAACTTAGACCAGATGAAGAGGCACGACTTGAAATTAAGAGAATCAGGGCCTCATTAATTTTGGAGGAGAACCAGTTAACAGAAGCTGCTGATCTATTTATAGAGGTAATTGAGGAATGTGGTGAACACTTTAAAAAAATTAAAGGGAACGCTTATCGTACCTTAGGATTTATTTACCTCCATATTGGTAAAATTGAGATGGCTTTAGAGTCCTATCATAAATCGGTAAATCTTCTAGAAGAAATTGATTACGCGAGAGGTGCATTATTATCATTAAATAATATTGGCCACGTATATGCGGAGATTTATGAAGATCAAGATAAGGCAATGGAGTACCACCTAAAGGTTAAAAATCTAAGTGAAGAATATGGTATATTCACAAGTGAAGTATATTCGCTTATTAATATTGCTGAATCACATCTGAAAAAATATGATTTTGATACAGCATATGACCATTTTAGCCATGCTTTGACCAAAGCTGAACGATATAATATGTCAATGGAAAAATACATGATTCTAAACTTTTTAACAAGAGTAACTCTTGAAATGAATAATTATCCAGAGGCCCTAGAATTATATCGACAGTTGAAAAAAGATATTAAGGATAATCCTAATAAGGGGTTTGATATTGGTGATTATTATCAAACCAGTGCAATGTTGCATCAATTGCTAGGTAACTATGACCAAGCTGACAATTATAATCAAAAAACGATTCAGTTCCATAGTGAACATGAGAATATACTCAAATATACAGCTACTGTAAATGTATTGATTAATCAAATACAACATATTCATTCTGAAGAGGAGTTTTTGACGAATCAGATTATAAAGATTTCGGAAAAGATAACCAATAAAAATACTAATATTGATAGCTTGTGTCAGGCTATACATCATCTCTGTGCAAAAAATGAATACAAGCTTGCATATCAAATATTTAGTAGGGTTGAGCAATATATTCAAGAAGATACTCCAGAAAGACTTAAGTCTATTTATTTACATGCAAAGGGTGCTATAGAATTTCATGTGAATCCGAATCAATCAATTGGTTATTTGGAAGAAAGCTTAGAATTAGCTAAAAATACGAGAAGTAAGGAACTTATTTCTCGGATTCAAGCAGATTTAGGGAATGCTTATTATGCAATGGGTAAGTATTATGAAGCTGCTAATTATTATCTAGAAAGCAGTGAAGGCATTAAAGGCTTAATTAGACAAATCCCTGATGCGTATAAACTGAATTATATCAATGGAAGAAAATTCTCTAAGGAATTTTATCGATTAACAGAAATAAGAGGTTGGATGACCTCACATGAATGGAACCAGGATCGTTTACCACAACGAGTTTCTTCCAATGACGATTTACAAGCGCTGTTACAAGCTAATGATGTGGATAGTTTTATTAACAATCAAAAGTTTATGCAATATGTGAGCAATCAATATATGGAGAAACTATCAGGAGGAATTTTTCACAAGGGAGAAATCCTCTTACAGCATCTGGATAGCGATGTAACGAAGAACTTAGATTATATTGGTAAATTCCTATCAGGTAAATTGCTTGCAACAAAGGGATATATTCTAGCAGAAGAAAAAGGACAAGAATTAACCGTTCTTTCTTCCATTAATGGAAATCTCAATGTACCCGGAAATGCATCGTTATATAATCGAGTTAGATCAACGATGAAACCTGTTCTTCTATCCGAGTGGACTAATGAAGAAATGGGAAATTACTCTCTCTTATTGGATGATTTAAAGGGTGTTATGTGTATTCCAATAATTAAAAGGCTAGAATCAAAGGTGTCTTTTGGTGAAAATAACCAAGTTCTTGGATATATCTATTTAGAAACAGACAAGATTGTGAATAATTTTAATCAACGTGGTTTAGAAAAATGTATGGAAATGGTGAACTTTCTTGTATTACTACTAGAAAAACGTCAATTAATGATCACCGCGTCAATTGATAAATTGACAGGTACGTTAACTAGAAAGTATTTAGAGGATGCTTTACAAAACACACTCGATTTTTCCAGAAAGAGTGGTAAAGAATTTAGTATTATCATGTTTGATTTAGATAAATTTAAAGGTGTTAATGATCGTTATGGACATCAAATTGGTGATCGAGTCCTAAGGGAAGTTTCACAGGTTATTATTAATAACCTAGATCAAACAAGTATGGTTGGTCGATATGGTGGCGAAGAATTTGTCATCATTCTACCTTCTGTAAAACTAGACGATGCGAAGCGTATTGCTGAAACACTTCGTAAAAAAGTACAAGATCAAAGGCTTCTTGGTGAGAAACATGAGGTTACAATAAGTATGGGTCTTGCATCATACCCTGTACAGGGACAAACGGTTAGAGAACTTATTTTGAAGGCAGACCAGGCATTATATATCGCCAAGGAAAATGGTAGAAATAATTCACAAGTATGGCATAAGGATTTTGAGAATAAAGTAAAGCCAGCTAATAAATTAATTGGTATTATTTCTGGCGATGAGATTAGGGATGCGAGAAACGTATTAGCACTTGTAGAGCTAGTAAAACTAACGAATTTAGATATATCACTAGAAGATAAACTTTATCAATTCCTTGGAAGAATGATTGAAATTGTTGAGGCCCAATATGGATATATACTTATTTCAGATGGCAATTCCGTTATCGATTTCTTTGGTAGGAAATCTCAAGAGGAAGAATGGCTAGAACAGAATACTTATAATGAAGAAATAGTTTCTACTGTCATTACCGATCGACTTGGTCTATACACCATTGACTGGGAAGAGACAGAAAAAATCAATAACGTGAATGGGTTACCTGACTGGGATTCTATCATTTCTGTACCAATCATTTCAAATGGTTGGGTAAAAGGAGTAATCTACCTATCAGTACCAGCTAGATTAAAGGAATTTGGTGCTGATGAGCTAAATGTACTAAATGTATATAGTGAATTAATGGCAAATATTATATAATGGAGTTATCAACTATTAGAATAATAAAAATATTATTCGTGAACTAGTAAAGGTGTTTAGATAGTATTACCGGGGAAAAGTAGAAAAGGCAAACTGTTTTAAGTAAAGGACTTTGACAAACAAGGTATAAAAGTATTCGATTGTCCATGATAGTCTGACTGCCAATAAAAACCGATAAATTTTAACCAACAAGAAAATTTGGCTATTCGTTCTAACGAATAGCCTGTTTTCGTAATGTTAGTTACTTTTTATGGCATGATTGATGGAAACTGTGCGGTAACTAATTATTTTTGGTAGTGCATCAAACCCGCTCCGGAAATACACTGCGCTTTCCATGGGCGGCTGTTGAGCCTCCTCGCGCTTCGCACTGCGGGGTCTCACCTATGCCTGTCCTCCCATAGGAGTCTCCGTGTATTTCCGGAGCTAGTTTAGATTGAATTCATTAACTTCACTTATCACGTCATTAAACTAACTTTAATTAGAGAACCAATACTAGCGCAGGCAGAATACGGAGACTCCTGCGGGAACAGCACGTGTCCGAAGACCCCGCAGCGGTGACTTTTGCGCGAGGAGGCTGAGGCCGTGCCCGTGGAAAGCGGAGTATTCTGCCGGAGCGGTATGATAGCACTATCCTAAAAAAGTTACCGCACAGTCTATAGATTCTGTGTAATTAACAATCTTTTAATATAAGCCAATAAACTACAACTAACCGAAAATGAGGTGAGGTCCGTGGAAATGATAAACAATCGTTATAGACTTATTGAACTCCTAGACCAAGGCAAGTTCGTATCAACGTACTCTGCAATTGATATACTAAAAGAGAATCGTTACATCAAAGTAAACCTATTAAACTCGGAATACACACCAAAATCGTTAGTTGATATTTTTGTTAAGAAATTTATTTCGATGAAGAACGTAAGCCATAAGAAGATAGTAAGAAACTATGAATTTGGTGTGGTCTCTTTCATTGACAACAGAGCACAAACGGATAAAATATATTATTTTACATCTGATTATGACAGAAAAACAGAGGCTTTTGTAGAGTATTTACCGAAGCTAACAATAGATGAAACGATTGATTGTTTTGTAGAGATTTGCTCCATACTTCATTACATCCATATAAATGGATTTGTTTATGGTTCTTTAAATCCACATGCAATTCAAGTAGTAAAATCAGGTGATGGAGTTTCCATAAAGCTTAAGGATCTTGCAACAATTACAATAGAAAGATATAGCCGTCATGAATTAGAAGACACATATTTTCAATCACCAAGTGTATTAGCTGGAAAAGATGCCAGCATGGAATCAGATATGTACTCCCTTGGTGTTATTTGGTTAGCAATGATTCTGCAAAAAAGCTATATAGCAAATCCAAAAATAGAGTTGAAAAAGCTGAAGGAAAATCTGAATAACTACAGTATTACTGAGCAGCTAGTATTAAAAAAGATACTACCAATTGTAGGGAATTTATTAATGTTTGAAGAGGGTTACCCATATGAAAATGTACAAGCAATCGTTAATGAACTTGGTAGAGAGCTTGACAGAGAATTTCCTATCATTCATAAAGAAGAAATTGAAAAGCTTCATTTCGATACCGAAATTGTAGGAAGAGATTTGGAGATGGAGCTAATCTTAAAAAACGTTGAACGGATGAAGGGGTATAAGCGAAGTAAGCGAATCTTTTTTATACAAGGTGATAATGGAATTGGAAAGACACGCCTTCTGCAAGAGCTTAACTTTTTATTAGCTTTACAAAAGTTAAATGTCTACGCAAGCTTTCAGTTAGAATGCAAAAGTAGTAAGAATCTATGGATTGAAATTTTACAAAAGCTTATTAGTCAAACAGATAAAAATGTATTACGAAAATATCGTGCTGAATTGGTAAAATATTTACCAGAATTAGAAAGACGAGTAGCTTCAACTTCCATAGAAATGTTACTGGATGGAAACAGTAAATATCGATTATTAAATAGAATGGGTTCTTTTATAAATGAAAGCCTTCAGGGGAAAACTGCAATTTTTATCATTGATGACCTTCATTTTGCTGATAAGTTTACATTGGATTTACTTAACTATTTAAGTTCTAATGTGATAAATCAAAATAATCTCATGTTTATCTTGTCTGGCGAGGTTAGGGAAGATAGTGAGAATCATATATTTTTGGAAAGCCTAGAAACACTTAAAAAGCGAACCGACTCAAGTTTTATTCGATTAGATCCATTATCGAAAGAACAATCAGCACAATTGATTAAGCAAATTCTATCTATCCCTTATCAACCGGTTAAATTAACGGAAAGGATTTTTTCACGTTCGTATGGAAATCCGTTGTTTATCCATGAAGTATTGAAGGATTTGTATAGTCGTAAGCAAATTCAGGTTTCTCGTGAAAATGGAGTGTGGAGTATTCATTTACCTACAAATGATTATAATTCCTTACAAATTCCTGAGAGCATTGAACAAGTATTGTCAAATCAGCTACAGGACCTTACCAATGAAAAGTTAGCTATTTTAAATACAGTAGCCGTTTATAATAAGCCTATATCTGTACGAGCTATTAATGCTGTTCTTCAAGAAAAAGAAACCACAGTTACTAAAAATCTCCAAGAATTGTTATGGAGAGGTATTCTTCAGGAACTAGTTTCCGATGAAGGGTATTTATTTGAATTTGATAATAAAGTACTGAAGCGGATTGTGTATAATGCTATCGACCTAGAAGTGAAAAAAGAGATGCATGTCCAAGTTGTATCTTTTCTAGAGAAAAATCAGGAACCCCAAATGGAAGAGCTAATATTTCATTATGAAGGTGCACAGAACCTAGAAAAAAGTATTAAATCTTATTTAGAAATTGCCAATCAATTACATGAACAACATGAGATAAAAGCTGAAATTCAGTATCTTGAAAAGGCTGTTACCATGATTGATGATGCATTTGTAAAAACAAAATTATATATGGAAATTGGTGATTTAAGTCTTCAAGTAAATTTAACTGAAATGGCATTGGAATACTTAAATAGAGCATTAGACCTTGCAAAGGAAACCAATCATCAGGAAGATAGATTAGCAATCTATCTTGCACTAGCAAATCTATATGCAACGTTATACCAGGCTGAAAAGGTAAAGAAATATTTGCAAAAGGTAGAAGAGCATTTTCCTGTGATTGAAGATATGGAACCCAGATTAGAGTTTAAACGACTTCAAGCCTTTTTGTTAGAGTTGGAAAATCAGATTGATGAAGCAGCAGAAATCTTACACAGTATTATTGAGGAAAGTGGAGATGAATTTCCGCGAATTACTGGTAATGCGTATTTATTACTTGGATTTACAAGTGTGCAGCATAATCGTGTTAAGGAAGCTATTGATTATTATCTTGTGGCAATGAATTTGCTAAATGAAGCAGGGTATACAAAAGGGTACTTAGGTGCAGTTAATAATATTGGTGTTATTCATCAAGCCTTTATGGATGAACTAGATACAGCAATGAAGTATTTTATTAAGGTTCGTGATTTAAGTGAGGAATACGGTATTTTTGAAACTGAAATCCGTGCATTAGCAAGTATCGGTAATATATACGCCAATGGACACAATTTCGAAGAGGCATATAAACATTTTCAACATGCATTACAAAAGGCCGAAATAGGTGGTTCTAAATGGGTCATGTATCATTTGTACAATTTGATGTGTCTAACCTGTGCAGAACTGGGTGATTACCAGCATGCGATTTGGTATTATGATCTTGTTGTTGACCTTTATGAAAAGGGTAATCTTAGTGATTTACAGACCTTTGATTTTCACAATACAAGCATGAATTTTTACCAGCAAATTGGTGACTTTAAGCTGGCAAATAAATATAGTGATTACGTTGTAGCATATAATAAAGGTAGGGAAAATATTTATTCCTATTCCGCGATAATCTATAAAAATATGAATATGCTAAGAACGACACAGGATATTCATTTAATAGATTTAATTACAGAAATTCTTTCTTCAGTGGAAAAAATACCGAGAGAACAATTTAATGTTAAGGTATTGACCCATGCCGCAATTATATTATACAAACGAGGCAAACATGTTTTAGCAAAGCCCTTAGTACAAGTACTAGAAGGATATCTTTCTGACCAAACTCCTGATACACTATGGGCGAGTTACTATTATCTACTTGGATTGAAAGATGACTCAGCTAAGTCGATTGGTTACTTAATCCGTGGATTAGAGTATGCAAAAAAAGCAAAGCATAGTGAGACAGTTGGTAAAATTTTGCTGTTACTAGGAGACTATGCATTGCAAAATAACAAATGGTATCGCGCTGCACATTATTATTTAGAAGGTACTGAAATCATAAAAAGCATTACGAAGGATCTTCCTGAAAAATATCAGCTACTATATGTTAATAGTCATAACTTTGCGAGAGGATTTATTAGAATTGAACATATTTATGAATGGTTAACAGGGGAACAAGTTACTTTTGTGAATAAAGAGGTTTCAGGTACTACGGAGTTAACACTGGGAAAATTAAAACAAATTTTAGAAGAGGATTATGTGAGTTCGTTTATTGAGCACCAAGACTTTATAACAGAGATTAGTGAAGAACATATGACTAGAGTTTCTAAAGATATTCAAAGTCCATTCGATATACTCCGAAATGTGAGTGCCAATACGATAAATAATATGACTATGGTTCTGAAGTTTTTTGCTGGGGTGACATTGGCAACAAGGGGTCTTATCATAACGGAAAATCAGCATGAGGAATTAACCGTTCTGTGTTCCATAAATGACAGCTATGAAGTACCTATCAATCAATATATGATTAGTAAGGCTCGTGTTACAAAGGAAGCATTCTTGGTGGATGATAAAGAGCACACTGTTGATGGAACGCTTTTACCTAAGGGTATACATGGTGCATTATATATTCCCATTATTCAGAAGCAAGGAACGGCTAATAAGCAGGGTCTGATTCTTGGATATGTTTACTTAGAAACGGACATGTTCGTGAATAATTTTAATGAAGCGGGTCTAGAAAAGTGTAACGAGTTGATGGGCTTTTTAGCTGCAATGGTAGAAAAGCATCAGTTGAAGCTGTCCGCGACAATCGATAGATTAACTGGTGCACTAACACGAAAGTATTTGGATGATGCGTTACAATATCATGCTGAATTTTCTAGGAACTCTGGGGAAACTTTCAGTATCATTATGCTTGACTTGGATCGATTTAAACAAGTTAATGACCGATATGGACACCAAGTTGGGGACAATGTGTTACAGAAGGTTTCCCATACAGTCATGGAATCTTTAGAGGAAAACTATATTCTAGGGCGTTATGGAGGGGAAGAATTTATTATAATCTTACCTTCTGTTGGACAGGATGAAGCTTTAGAAATTGGTGATGTCATTCGGAAAACGGTTACGTCTAAAAGATTGTTAGGTGATAAGTTTGAAGTAACGTTAAGTATGGGAATTGCTACTTATCCAAACCATGGACAACATGTTAAAGAATTAATAGAAAAGGCTGACCAAGCATTATACATGGCAAAAGAAACTGGTAGAAATAAAGTCAAACTTTGGCAGAGGGAATTTATCGCCAAATTTAAGCCACAAAATAAGCTTTCAGGTATCTTAAGTGGTGATGATATAAAAGATTCTCGAAATGTGCTGGCAATGGTTGAACTTATCCAGTTAAACAATTCCCTATTAACTCTAGAGGAGAAACTGTATCAATTTTTAGGTAGGGTTATCGAAATTAGTCAAGCAGAGTATGGCTATATTTTACTTTATCATGCAAATGGACAAAAGTACTATGGTAGAAAAGCGTATGTTAATGAGTGGTGCCAGGATATTTTGGTTGATAAAGAGATTTTGAATTCCGTACTACTAGAGGAACGTGGTATATATACCATTAATTGGGATGTAGCAGATAAGAAAAATAAAATGAATGGTTTACCAGATTGGGATTCAATTTTAGCTGTTCCTATTACGATAGAAGGAATAGTCCGAGGGGCGATTTATCTATCAGCTCCAACAAGAGTTAAGGAGTTTGGGGCAGACGATCTTAATATGCTAAATGTGTATGGTAATTTATTATCTGGGATGGTTTAAAAAAAACTGTACGGGATTATGGTTATCCCGTACAGTTTTTTTTCATAATACTTGTTCGATTGTATATCCCTTTTCCTCTAGGATAGAGCGGATATGTGGCTCTAACAGTAAATGTAGACTTCCTACGATAACGAAATAGGTATCCCCACTGTCTTCTTCAAGGAATTTTGCGATTTGTTCGGCCATGTTGTAATTTCTGTCATCGTTGAGTGCTTGCATATATGCTTCTTCTTCAGCTGTTGTTTCCGCATCTTCAACGATTAAGTATTCGATAAGCTTGTCTGGATTTCCTTCTAAATATAAGTTAAACATATCGTGCATTTGACTTTCGAATTCATCTAGTTCAATTAATGATTCTTCCAGCATTTCGGATTGGTATTCTGGTGTTGTATCAGCGAAAATAGATAGTTGTTCTTCGACAGTTTCTAACCCAATGACTTGTTTTTGATCTTCTTCCGCGCGGTCTAAAAAGTAAAAGTCTACCCCTTCAATGAACCCGAGCTCTTCCGTCATTAAATTTTGAATTAATGTAGAGTGGAACCAAGGTTTATAGTTTGCAAACATGGTAATAGAATAGCCTAGGTCTGTGTAGCTACTTGTCAACTTTTCATAGAGTTCTGGTGCAAGATGGTCTTCGATAGAACTTCCATCTGTGTAGGTTGCTAATTCCATAGTCATTGCCTGCATGTCTAGCATATTGATATTGTTCATATCAATTTCTGGAACAATAATATCTGACTTGGCATATGCCTCTTCAATTTTTCGATTTAAGGGATAGAATTCTTCTGTAGCGAGATGAATCGTTCCTTGTAAATAGACAGTAGTATCCCCGTTCTCTACCTTCCAAAGGAACCCTCCTGGACCATCTTCATTTCCTCTTACTTCAACTTCTACCTTTGTTAGTACCACGATATTTTTATTCTCTAGTTTTTCAATGATTTCAGTTTCGTATGGATTTCCACCAATATTAACTTCTTCTAGACTATCCATTCCCTCCAATGGGGAAAAGTCTGCGATTTTATTGTTTTGTAGATTAAGAGTCTTTACATGATCAAGATACTCGATGCCATCGATTGATTTAATTCGTTGACTAGATAAATCCAATTCTGTAATGGTCTTTAAATCTTCTGGCAAAATATCTCCCTCTGGTAGTCTAAGTTCTTCGCGAATGATTTGCTCTAGTTGATAATCAGTGAAATAAACAACTTCTGCTTCTTTATTCAACTGACAAGAAGCCAGCAATAAAAGAAACGTTAGTAGTAAACCAAAACGTAAGATCCGTTTCAAAGAAATCTCCCCCAATGCTGCATTGATTAACAGTATTTTCCACCACTATAGCAACTCCGTTAAAAATGAGCAACTCTAATCTTACGCGGGACTGCCACACGACCTGATATGGTGGAACCTAAGTAATACTGGTCTTTGGAATTCACTAGGAGAAATAGGGTGAACAGATAACATTCCATTCTTGCTAGGTTAGTATTTTTGGCGTATGATATTCATTTGGACATTATAATGATACAAACTAGGAGATGAATATTTTGAAAGGACTTTTTCAACATAAATGGTCCGTTGTTTTAATTGCGGTTTTTTGTTCGTTGTTATGGGGTAGCGCTTTTCCAGTATTAAAGGTAAGTTATGAGGAGCTGCAAATGGCATCGGATGATGTGATTGCTAAGATTGTTTTTGCAGGTGCTCGCTTTTTTCTAGCTGGTTTGATTGTACTTCTCTTTATTGTGGCGAAAAACTGGAAGCGGATTTTAGTTACAAAAAGGCAGTTATTTACGCTTATTATATTAGGTGTTGTTCAAACATCATTACAATACTTTTTCTTTTATAATGGACTTGCAAATGTTTCTGGAATGCAAGGTGCCATTCTGAGTTCAGCAGGCACATTTTTCACAGTCATACTTGCTCACTTTTACTATAAGAGTGATCGGATGAACTGGAAAAAAACACTAGGGCTAATTGCAGGGTTTACAGGAATTGTTGTAGCCAATTGGGGGCAAGAATTTAAAATTTCTTTCCAATGGGACGGGGAAGGATACATGATTCTTTCCGGTTTAACTGCTGCAGTTGCAACCATCCTTGCCAAGGAACTTGCAGCTGGGATTCATCCTTTTGCAATAACTGGTTGGCAACTATCATTAGGTGGCGTCATTTTGCTGATTATTGGGTTACCATTTTTAGAAGAAGGAGCCATTACCTTCACACCGTTAGGGTGGGGATTGTTTATTTACTCTGCTTTACTATCATCGATTGCTTTTACTCTATGGTATTCGTTATTAAAATTCAATAATGCGGGTGAACTCAGTATGTATAAGTTCATTGTACCTGTTTCAGGAGTGGTAATGTCAGCAATATTTATACCAGGAGAGAAATTGAATATATTTATTTACGTAGCTATTGCATTAGTTGCAATTGGTATAATCATCGTTAATTATCATGGGAAAAGACAGCGTGACGTCGCATAAAAGCTTAGTTAGTCCTTTACTCGTTTTGAGTGAAGGACTTATTTATTTTAAAAAAATACAAAAACGAATATTTGGAACTACTTAATTTACATAAAATGGAAATGGTATGGACTTTATAACCTCTTATAGGCAGAAAGTTAGGTGGCGAATAGTGACTACAGTATGCCTGCTATAAGACTAAACGACTATTAAAATAGTTTTAGCAATTTCCACCTAATTGACAGTTTATAGATTTGATTTAAAATTGCTAAGAGTACATAAAAAACTCACATTCGCTCGTTTTTTATCGAATGTGTTTGTTTTTGTATGTAGTGGAAGGTTTTTATACTTTCTTAGATTACAAAAAAGGGGAAAAGTTTGATGAAAAAAGTTTTATTATTATTAACTGGTTTTGCTTTAATGATGTTAGTAGCTTGTAGTTCACCTGAGGCAGATGAAGTATTAGACTATCATAATGAGATGGTGGATGAAATTAATCCTAAATTAGAACAAATTGACGGTCTTTATTCAAAAATTGATTCTTTAGCAACAGATCAAGAAGCAATAGAAGTATATGATAACGAACTACTTCCATTACTTACAGAAATAAAAGAATACTATGATACCCAATCATTAGAATATGATGTAGCAAAAGAATATCATAATCTTCATGTAGAATTGGCTAATGCGATGTATGATGCTGTGGCAAAAGAGAAAGAATTCGTTGAAGCATTTATTAGTGAAAGTGTAACTGAAGAAGAGCTTTTAGCGCTTGAGGCAGAGTTAGTAGAATTGAATACGATTGCAACTGATGCGGATGAAGCTGTTACGGATAGTTGGGAATCATTAAAAGAAGAATATGATTTTATTGAGGAAGAAGAATAGAATAGTACTTGAAAATGAGACTGTTAGAATTTAGCTAAATAGCTGACCTAGCAGTCTTGTTTTTTAGTTAGGATAGTTTATTAATCTTCCACTGACATAGGAAAATAAAGATATTTGTCGACGTGTCAATGTTGCTATTTGACTGGTAATGTAGGAAAATAGAGGTAAGGGATAGGGATTAGTCATCCCAAAAACATTGTCATGGAGGAGATAAATATGCTAGTTAAAAATGATTATGTGAACAAAAAAGAAGTTGTCCATGTAAGGGAAAATGATAGCTTAGAATCCGTGATGAATACGATTGAAGAATCAGGTTATCGCTGTATTCCAGTTCTTGATGAGACTGGTGAGAAGTATGTAGGCAACATTTACAAAGTTGATATACTTGAGTACGAGATTGATCATTCATTGGTCGGTACATTATCGGAGTTGATTTCTGACCGCGAAGGTTACATAAAGGAAGATGCTCCATTCTTTAAAGTATTCTCATCGATAAAGCAGCTACCTTATCTAGCCGTTGTAAATGACTCCATGGAATTTTTAGGGATACTAACAAATGGAAATGTTATTCAAGTTTTAGAAAATGCATGGGGAGTCCATAATGGAAGTTATTCGTTTACCATTGGAACGATTGAATATGCTGGTGCATTACAGAAAATGTTGAAGGTTGTTAACAAGCATTGTAATGTGCAAAGTGTTATTTCGTTGAATAATAATTCTAATTATGTTAGAAGAGTTGTTATCGTACTTCCGGAAGATGTAGATGAAGCACTAGCAGAGAAAATTCAAATTGATCTAGATAAGAATAATTTTACAGTGACAGATGTGGAGAAATTGAATTAGTTTAGAATGGAAAAGCTACTGAATCAAAAGGTTCAGTAGCTTTTTGTGCGTGTGGCAGCACGCTTCACTATAGGGTGAAAGTCCCGAATACGACCGCCGTTCAGTCGGTAAGTATTAGCTAACAGACAGTGCGGAGACCGTGAGGAGCCGTGCGGAGGGTCTGAAGGCAAACCCCTGACCAGAGCCAGTATCCCATGTTGGCATGAGAGTAGGGTGACTGTGCAAGAAAACAGGAAGTCCCAATAACTGACGTAGCTCGAAATGTTAAGAGGGCTGGGCTAGGGGGAAAGGAAGCGATGTGACCCACAGAGGTCTCCCTTTGTCCGACCAGATAGGTATTGTGTTTCAAGGAGGTAATCTG
>NZ_AXVK01000030.1 GCF_000482485.1 Paucisalibacillus globulus DSM 18846
AACTAACGGATGAACAAAGGTGGTATTTAGATAGATATTTGGATATGTCGGAGGAACTCTGTAAGGCATATCACCTAAAAGAAGCCTATAAGGAATGGTTTGAAAACGCTAAAAGTATTGGCGAGGATAATATTATGGAGGTTAAGGAAGGGTTATTCTCGTTTTATGAAATGGTGGAAGACGCTGGTATTCCCGAAATGAAAGAAGCGATTAAAACGTTTATAAACTGGCAAATAGAAGTGCTGAACAGCTTCACTTATAATTATTCCAATGGCTTTTTAGAAGGTATAAATAATACCACTAAAGTTCTAAAAAGAAATGCTTACGGGTTTAGGAACTTTAGGCGATTCAGAGCAAAAATCTTATTGAATCGTCAGTATAAAGGAATTGGGTTACAAATAGGTTAGGGTGGCGAAATAAAATCACCACCCCAACATTTGACTTAGAACCTTTATTTATAAAGTGAAACTTCAATCAGTGGGGGTTTTTGTACTTCCCCCACTGATTGTTAGTTGAACGAACCTTAGCTTTTGACTGGCTGTTGATCCCCCACTTATATTCTTGAATTTCACTCGAATTCCTCTCGTTTAGGGTCTTACAGCCAGTTAACCTGCGATAAATAAAATCGAACTATAACAACGCTTTTCGGGCAATCTGCTTCATTTTCATTATCATAGGGAAACTTTTTTATTGTAACATCGTATAACAGATAAGATATAACTAGGATGAAGAAGTTAGTAATCCGTTTTAACAGATTAGAGAATAGCAGGTGAAAAATTGAAGAAGAAACAAATAACGAAAGATGATCATCAAAACAAAAAAAGATTTCGAATCCTCATGATTCTATTAGCGATTGCTGTTTTCAATATTATAATTGGTGTCGCGTTATTTTCATACTATGAATTTTTTATCAGGGACCATTACCTATCCTTTTTATATAGTTATATTAGTCAAATTTTTATATACACTGGATTTTTATTTTTGTGTATTTTTTTCCTTTATCCTATTACTATTATTACCTTTAAAAATCCCCAGAAGAAGAAAAAGTCAGTCGTATTGGGATTTGCTACGGCGGGAATTATTATTTTATTGTTCACCATATGGTTTGTAGATGTTGGCATTAGTGAAATAAGCAAGGGAGCTATTGATATTAAAGCTTATTCAAAAAAAGAGTGGATTGTAAAAGACTTACAGGTTACAAGGGTATATGAAGGGACGTCGCAATCATCCGTATCTCCTATCACACTTATTACAACTGAGGATGGTGATTTAGTGTTATATAGAGGAACTGCTAGAGTAGGAAGTTGGTATCACATTACATATTTAGAAGAAACGAAAACGGTTATTGATTTTATACCCATCCAAATCATTAAACATGAAAATACCCCCAATCAGATTAAGGCATCCATCTATCTCGGGGGATAAATTCTTCATGAATTATTAGATAGCTTAGTTTCCTATCCCATTCTGAATATAAGGAATCGCTGTTTTTATAAATTTCTCAGGAGAAACAGAACTTCTATTTCTTCTCCATTCCATGGAAGCCCCATAAAGTCCCCAACTTAACATGGTTGCATTAAGTTTTAATCCTTCTTCTACTTCATCTGGATGCTGACGTACTAGCATTCTGAATAAAATAACCTCTAGTTGATCACGAATAATCCGTGCAATCGTTTCTTCATAACCACGATGACAACGATTGGATAATGAAACTTGAAAATCTGTAATGGCAATGAATAAGCTAACCAGATTTTCTTTGGTAAGATCACTGTTCTCATAGTCTCTACAATTCAAATTCACAAATAAAACCTCTGTTAAGGCTTTATCTAATAAGTCATAAATACCCTTAAAATGATAATAAAATGTTGCCCGATTAATCATCGCTTCTGTTGTGATATCTTTAACTGTAATATCCTTAAATTCCTTTTTACTAGACAGATTAATGAAAGAGTCCATGATTAATTTTCTAGTGCGAAGAATTCGCGGATCTGTTTTTGCCTCAGACACTTTAATCCCCCTACTTTTCCGACACTTTCCTTGATGTGTTGGATATCCAACATTTTCGCTTAACTATTGGTGTTCCTTATTGTTATTATCTTATAGACTAGACTTAGGAATCAAATAGAAGGATTAATTTTAAACATCTATTGGAGGAATTTCAAAGGTAGCCACTGTCGGAACACATGTAGGAATGAGCCTATTCACAGACTTTGAGAATAAGAGCAAATTTTAAGCCAGTATCGTTCCATCAAGATACAGTGAATACATTACTAGATGAAGTTATTGCTTGGGCTACTGCATTATAAACGATTCGGGTTAAGGAGGAAGTTTCCGTATGAGCAACAAAAATATGATTTGTGATTTAGAAACTGGAATTTGTGGTGAATCTGGTGATGAAGAAATGGAGTTTATTGACTTTAACAAACCAACAAAAAAAATAGACTTATACTATGTTACCGACCCAATCTGTTCCCATTGTTGGGCTATTGAACCAACACTTCGTCGTTTTAAAGAACAATATGGGCATTACTTCAACTTCCATACTGTCATGGGCGGATTATTGGAAAAATGGCATGATGGGCCAATCGACCCTGCAAATGGTATTTATAAACCAGCAGATGTTGCTGGACACTGGCGTGAAGTAGGCGAACACACACGAATGCCTATTGATGGCTCACTAATGATTGACAATCCGGTTCAGTCATCATTCCCACCATCACGTGTATTTAAAATTATTCAAAAACACCATGGTGATGATAAAGCATTTGAATACTTACGTCGTGCGAGAGAATCACTTTTTGCTTTTAATGAAAATATTGGTGAGAATGCAGAACTAATTGAAATCGTTAATCAGATGGGCTTAAACGGAGAAGTAATTGTTAACGAAGCAAATGAACAATCCGGACAAGATTTACTACTAGAA
Organism: Paucisalibacillus globulus DSM 18846; assembly: GCF_000482485.1. GTDB lineage: Bacteria > Bacillota > Bacilli > Bacillales > Amphibacillaceae > Ornithinibacillus > Ornithinibacillus globulus. Next base: position 2,924 of record NZ_AXVK01000030.1, read on the forward strand.
GATTTTACACTTACAAAAAACCTTGGTGCTAGAGGATTCCCAACCATCATCATCGTTAACGAAGAAAATAAAGGGGTAAAAATAGTTGGTGGGCGACCATTTGAATATTATGTTTCAGGATTAGCTCAAGTCTTAGAAGAAACTCCTGATCCAAAAAAGCAGCCACCCCTTCCTAAATTGCTTAAAGATGAAAAACTTCTATTTGCTAAAGAGTTGGAAGTCATGTACGATATTGAGCCAGCCAATCTAGCTAATTTTATAAAAGAAAACTTAGCTGGTGGAACATACAAAGAAAAAGAAATACTTGGTGAAAAATACTTTATCAGTTTATAATAAAATAGAAGATTAGAAAAACTAAAATTCGTTCGTCATTTAGCGAATGTGTTAGTTTTTCTTATGTCAGCGGAAGGTTTTCATACTTACTTATCTTCGAACCAAAAATAAATATTCTTTCACTAACAATGACACTCTTAAAAGAGCAACGAAGATTATCTACGTTGCTCTTTGTTATATAAGTTTTAGTTTCTAATGAAAGGTGGATTATCATGTATATACCGAGACATTTTAAAGTAGAGGACTTTGAAGAAATCACTGATTTTATCCAGAAGAATTCCTTTGGAACAATTGTAACTGCAAAAGAAGGAAAACCGATTGCTACTCATTTACCATTAGAATTACACAAAGTTGGAAATGATTACTACATCACTGGACATATGGCATATGCAAATCCTCAGTGGAAGATTCTCAAGGAAAATCAAGACAATGTCCTTGTTATGTATCAAGGTCCACATGCTTATATTTCATCATCTTGGTATAACCATGAAAATGTACCTACTTGGAACTATCAATCCGTTCACATATATGGAACAGCCAGTATTATGAGTGAGCAAGAACTAGAGGTAGACCTTATTCTGTTGTTACAAAAATATGAGAGGAATCGTAAAAATGCAGCTTTATGGGAAAACCTTTCCTCACAAACAAAAAAACAAATCAAAGGTATTGTTGGATTTAAAATTAAAATACAAGAATTCCAAGCCACATATAAATTAAGTCAAAATCGAAATGACGAGGATTATCATAACATCATTGAAAAGCTGTATAAAGAAGACTTACAATTTCATAAACTAGCAGAAGTTATGAAAAATATAAGGAGTGGTTTAAATGAATGATAACCCAGCAGGATTTTAGGTAAGGTTTGGAGCATCTATTCTAGATGGAATACTGCTAATGATAGTGTCCGGAATTGTAGGTCTAATGTTGTATAATCAATTTTTAATTGATGGCTTTTCTTTCATAGATATTATGGACATGTTGTATTATTTGTTGCTACCTGTTTTTTGGTATGGCTACACTGTCGGGAAAAGATTATTAGGTATTCGCATCGCTCGGATTGATGGTGAAAAAGTGGGCCTTGGTACTATGCTTCTCCGGGATCTAGTCGCTGGGCTAGTATATACACTAACATTAGGTATAGGAATCATTGTTCGTGCGTTTATGGTCGGTCTTCGGGAAGATAAACGTTCGATCCATGATTTTATAGCAGGGACCTACGTTACTTATAACAATCCTGATTTTTGAGGAACAGCACCCCACTGATTTAGTCTTTCTACAAAATAATTATTTTACTTGTTATAAAGAACTGCATTGCAGCTCTTTATTTCATTCTGGCAATCAAATGCAAAATTTAATAAAAAATACCTAAAACTTACAATTATATCTTATAATCATATTAACTAATTTTATAAAAGCAGAGATTATATTTAGAGTAGGAGAAAAGAAATGAAACAATACATTGGGGACGGGATGCTACTTATTACTGCTATTGTCTGGGGTAGTGGATTTGTCGTCACTGCCATTGCATTAGAATATTTATCAGCATATCAAGTGATGGCTGGGAGATTTGTTTTAGCTACTATTATTCTTATATTACTATTTAGAAAAAGGTTTAAAACGTTCTCGAAATCCATCATTTGGAAAGGTGCCATTCTAGGAACCATTCTTTATATTGGTTTTGCCTTACAAACGGTTGGTTTAGAATACACAACACCATCTAAAAATGCCTTCTTAACAGCGGTAAATGTTGTCATTGTACCGATTATTGCCTACCTTATTTATAAAAGAAAAATAGATCGATATGAAATATTCGGATCCGTCATAGCCATTGTTGGAATTGGCTTTTTGTCCTTACAAGGTTCTCTAACCATCAATATAGGTGATGCACTGTCTTTAGCCTGTGCGGTAGCCTTCGCATTCGATATCTTTTACACCAATCATTTTGTCAAAAAAGAAGATGCAATTTCTCTTACCATCATGCAATTTATTACTGCATCGTCCATTGGAATTATTGCTGTATTGATTCAAGGTGATATCCCAACAACATTTGAGAAAGAAGCGGTTTATTCCATTGTCTATTTAGCAGTGTTTTCTACAACGATTGCATATGTTTGCCAGAATGTAGCTTTCCGGTATACGACAGCAACAAAAGGGGCAATTATCCTTTCCTTGGAATCCTTTTTTGGAATGGTTTTATCCGTTTTATTCTTACATGAAATCTTAACTGGACGAATGATAACAGGAGCTATATTAATTCTGATGGCTATTTTCATTGCGGAATTGAAGCCAAGCTTCCATAGGAAACGTACACTAAGGAATACCTAGAAAAAGTATATCCGTTTCACAAAGAAATTATGAAGAGGTGTAGCAATGGAACTTCGATTAGAAAGAGCAACAGAAAAGGACGCACAATCTATTTTTGATATTCAAGTTAAGGCGTTTCAACCACTGTTGGATAAATATAAAGACGACGATTCTAACCCAGCAAATGAAACGATTGATAGAGTTTTAATTAGAATAAATAATCCTCATGGAGGTTTTTATAAAATAATAGCGGACAATATCTTAGTTGGTGCAATCTGTGTCTTTTGGAAAGAAGGCGTACAGTTTTGGATAAGCCCGATGTTCATTCTTCCTTCCTATCAAGGAAAAGGAATAGCACAAAAGGCGATAACAGAAATAGAAAAAATGTTCCCACAAGCTGTTACATGGGAATTAGCCACCATCTTGGAGGAAAAAGGCAATTGCTATTTATATGAAAAAATGGGCTACAACAAAACAGGAGTTAGCAAGAAATTAAATGACCATGCGACCCTAATTTTTTATAAGAAGATCCTGAAAGAAACCACTCCATGAGATAAGGAGCATGAAAATTGGTATTACTTCATGCTCCTTTCTCAATGATTATAGTTAACGTTAAGAATTGACTTCCCTCTTACTAGAATAACCTCCCTTAACCCTCTTTAATGTCGCTACGATTAGGAAACTAACAATTACTAATAAGACCCACGAACTGACCTTACCAAGATGAACCAAGCTCCATGCTTCAGTTTGGTTTGGATATTTCCAAGCACCAAAAAATGTTGCGATGTTTTCAGCAATCCAAATAAAAAATCCGATGAGTACAAAAGAAAGTGCAAGTGGCATTCGGTAACGTGTTCCATTAACATCATATGTAACCCATGATTTCCAGAAGACTATTATGACAAGTCCAGCTAACCAATAACGAACGTCTATCCAATAATGGTGCGTGAAAAAATTCAAATAGATGGAAACTGCAAGAGGAACAACTAACCAAAATGGTGGCCATTTAATTAGTTCGACTTTTAGTCTTCTCCAGGCTTGGCATAGAAAACTAGCTACACTGGCATACATGAAGCCACTGTATAATGGCACTCCAAAAACTTTAAAAAACCCTTCCTCTGGATAAGACCAGGATCCCATGTGCACCTTAAAGATTTCTAGAGCTAGCCCAATCAAGTGAAACAAAGTAATGACCTTTAGTTCATCCTTCGTCTCCAGACCAGAACGAACCATCCACCACTGCATGAGAAGGAAAATAATTAACAACCAATCATACCTTGGAAGTAATGGAAGTGGTAGGATTTGCGTAACTGCTAAAGAAATAAAAATTACGACTGGAAATACACATGAAAGTGCTTGTTCCCATCCAAAATGAATGAGTTGTTTAAGTGTTCCCGGAAATATCTTCTTCCCAGTCTGGGAATCATTTTGGATGTAGACATTCATTAGTAACGCTCCTTTAATTAATTTCAAGTTTTAACTATACTTTTTTACACTTGGTCTTTTTTGCTTCGATATTGATAGTTTAATAGCATTCTCATATTGATTATAAAATATTTTTTATCGTTTTACAATAAAAGATTATTGTTTTATATTATTTCCTTATTGTTTTTTCCTCAATAGAAAAAGACATCCCTCCTGAGAAATATTCTCAGGAAGGATGTCCCCGGCATTAAAATACCAATAGTTATTAGACATATTGAAGGATTATCAAATATATTGCTATGCTAAAACCTAATATACTCGCCTTCATTTTAGAAGGATGATTTCTTTTATTTCCAAGCGCATAAAAGCAGACAAAAATAAAACCCAATGGAATCCAAAGCTGAAAGACCCCTTCTCGTGTACTATGAGAATATATAGGCGTTATGTACATGCTAATTATGAAGTAAAAGAAAACTGTAAAACGTCGAGTTTCTAACTGTTTGCTCCACCTTACCAATAGGAAGATTATAATAAGTATGATAACCGATATATGTAATGGTGGTAGGACAAGTGTGCCAATGCCCAAATTGAATTCCATTAGGTAGCTCCTTTCTTATTTCATTATTATAATTACGATTTCAACTGACTATATTTTTGATGTATATTTTTTCTCTTTACTAGATTAATGATTTAACCAGTGTGTAATAACTACTCCCAGGAATGTTCCATCTACTATCCTCCAATACTATTCTTCCCTATGAATAAATTGGCAAGTAAATCTCTACCTCTTCTTCGCCATTCTCCATTGGATGATAGGTTTCAATGATATAAGCTTCAAGATTTCTATTGTAACCCTGTTCATTTGCCCATTCTACTAAACTTGAATGAAGCTCCCCAATCCTAGTAATGCTCCCTCTTGTGGTTACATAGTCTTGTTCCGTATCCATATAATCCATTCCAGCTGGTACTTCATTAATAAAGTTGTTAACGATTAATCCTACATAGTAGTGACCTTCCAGATGATTTTCATCTTTTTTCGGTTCATAAAAAGCTATTTCTATTTCCGTCCTGCTTGGGATTTCATTAGCTCGAAGTAATACTTGCTGGGCAAGTGCAGGAACCTCTTTATCAAAGTTTTTAAACGCTCCTCTACCTTTCATAACTACTACTTTAAAAGCTTGTTTCACCTTTTTATATTCCATCATTATCCCTCCAAGTTAGGTTCAAACTCTTTTTCAGCAATCTTCTTTAATTCATTAGCTCTGTTAGCTAGAAATCTAGTCATATATTTCTCTAAAAATAACTTATCAGCAATTTTTCCTAGTGGCCCCAGGGGTGACTTGTACTCAAATGTATCAACCATGAAAGTCCCGTCATTTTCTTCTAAAAACTCATGCGTATGGGTAAATGAATGAAAGACTCCAGTCACCATGACATCGATGAACATTATAGGCTCGTCCATGAAAATGACCTTAGCGGTTAGCTTTTGTTTAATCCCAAAATGAGTAGCTTGCCACGTAACGATATCGCCTTCTTCTAATAATCCTTGCGTAATCCCTGCCACTGCTTTTTCCTTCGTATCGGTTGTCGTTTTTGTATGTACTTCAACATTTCTTGCAAGGTCAAAGCATATCCTTATCGGTGCATTGATTAATTGCTTATGGATGATAATAGGCATTGTATTCTCCTTGTATCTTTTATTTGCTGCTCCAAAGTCTAACTATTATTTCTTGCCAGATCATAAAAAATCTCATACAGTATGAAATTAGTCATGAAGTCCCCATGAAGATTATGAAGTTGCCTATTTAAAGTCGATCTTGACTTCGCTTTACCAGTTTGTATCTCAATGATAGATTCTTCTAAAATAAGTAAACTCCCGATACTATCTACTAAATACTGTCTTTGCTCACTTGTATAATCCTCTCGAACAATAAGATCAAGCAACGTCTGTCTAACATTCCTAGTCTCAAATAATATGATATCCAAATCATCCATATCAAACTTAACGGTATCCTTGCTAACTATCCAATCTTGCTCAAACAATGGTAGTACATATTGTGTGCGGTCAATTGTATAATCCATTATTCCATCTTTCGAATAATTCTGCTCTAACTCTTCTTCAAACAAAGCTTTAAATTCATCTAAATCCTTTATGTATCCGTCAACCATCATAGGGTCTGGTGTATAAGCATAACTTTTATAAATACTAAAGTTCGAATACGGATAACACCAAGTCATAATTAAAATAAATATAGAAATAATGGCAACAACACTGATTAGACCCCTTTTGATACTCACCTTCACTATTAATCCTCCAACATTAAAAATTCTACGTTATTTTTATCGCTTATCTCTGGTTCATGAATATAACTAAATGAGGTTTAATTTTATGCCATAAAAAACCCTTGGATAGATACAATTATCGCAAATAAGGACACAATTATACTTAACCAACCAGATCTTTTCTTCCCTTTTTGAAATTCTTCTATCCCTAAAACTAGCATCATTAACCCCAAGAATAGAATCATAACATGCCCATACTCAAAGTTTTGAGTAGTTAATCCATAAACAGCTAATCCCATCGTTACAATAGAAAATACAATCCGTAGAATTTTCAGCACCATAATACCCTCCTGTTGGAGATTTTTTATACTCATCATTGGAGAACTACGACACTTTAGGCACCCTTTAGCCACTATGTTAGTAAAAAGGATGGTTATGCTGCTTGCAACCAAACAAGTAGCAGCCTCCTTCAATGTAAAAATCAATTTCAATCAGTGGTACAAAGCCTGATTTTAATTTTTCAGGAAGGCCCCTTACTTGTTGTAGCTGTTCTTCTAAATCCTGAATCAGTTCCGTACGTTCTTCTTCCGTCCAATCCTCTTCACTTTGTACTTCTTCCAACTCTTCTTCTATTTGCCGTAAAGTTTGCTCCTGAATTCCTATTAGTTGCTCTTCAAATCCTAATTGATATAGGACATAGCCAAAACGTTCTACTGGATAAGGAGAGGATATCGTCGTATCCCATTCCTTTTCATAGCACTCCTTAGCCTTTATGAATTCCCCCATTTCAATCCATAAATCAGCCGCTTCCATCCAACCAACAAAATCATCTTGTTTTTCATCCCATTGAAGTAATAATTCCTTGGCCATAGCATCCCCAGCTTGAATCAGACAATAGACTTCAAGCATTTGCACATAGCTAGATGGTCTAGCAATTTCATGAAAACATTGTGCAGCCTTTTTCCACTCTTTTTTCCTCACATGAAGAACTCCTAGATTATGTAGGACATTAGGAATGCGGTCCATTTCTAAAACACTGTATAGAAGTGGTTCTGCTTTATCTAAATCATTCTTCCTCATATAGACTTCCGCTAATAGAGCATACGGAAAAGGATGCTCTGGTACTAGTTTTACAGATTCTTCTGCTAACGTAAGACCCGCATCCAAATCCTCTTCTTCGTTTACAAACATCCATGCTAAATTATGGAGATTTTCAATCGAACGATTCTGTTTCACTAAGTCTTCCATTCGTTGTAAAGCCTGATCATACTCATTTGAATTTAAAAAATCTAATGCTTGTTTCACTCCGTGTATCTCCTTGAATTTCTCTTCTATTTCTTTAAACTATCCAACAATACATAACCAAAAATAATCCCAGCAATTGTCGTCATTGTCGGACCACCAATTAAAATTATTTCTGGTATTCGAATCTTTCCTTCACCCATTGTGTATGGAATAATGGACATCACTACAATGTATAAGGATGGTAATCCAACTACAACAAACTTTATCCAATCGAATGTCCATTGCTTTCTTTCTTTTATTTCCATAATGAACAAAGGTAATCTTAGTAACAGTCCGATCACTACAGGGAATACCGCAACAAAGATAGTAATTGGAACAATATTAAATTCCATGTTACTTACTTCTGCTAAATGTAAACGATATTTCATTCCAAAATACAAAACCAACCCGATGCCAATTGTCCAAAACAAATAATAGAGAAATTTTCTAATCTAGATCCCCTCCAATTAATGTTAAAGAGCTAGAAAAACAGACCAAATAATCGAAAGCACAATAAATCCAAACATAATCGCAGTGAAGAACGTTTGATTATGCACATCCTGGCCTTTAACAATTTTCTTGCCAATAGAAACACAATTGATGAAGAAGATAATTGCAATGATTGGCGAAATATAAAAGAAAACCCATTCCATTATTGCTTCCTCCATTTAATAACGTTCTCACTAAATATATGTATGTGTACTTTTATACAATTAGGAAAGAAAAATCTATATAAGTGATTTCTACCCGTTCTACTTAGCTCGGTTTTCCCTTTTAAGGCCTCGACTGATACGGAATGTGAGTTATAAATTCATTTAATTTTATATCATAGAACGCTTCAATATCATCCATTAGCTTTTGTTCCAAATTAATAAATTCAGTTATAATATAATCCAAATCAAAGACATAATCATTATCCACTTCTGCCCAGATTGATTTAAGCCTCGCCTTATTAGAGAATGGTACTAATGAAAGAATAGCCCCATCATCGTACTCATCATATTCAATCGTATAATAGCGGAATTGCGGTACATTATTCTCTGTAAACTTTTCCTTCCACCTAAAAAGTGATTTATAAAACTCTAAGATAGGAAGTTCTGCCTGAAAATATATCTTTTCATTAATATAAATAGAAAATAAGGCATCTACAGCTAATATGGCTGGTACATCTCTACTTTTCTTATTTGAGAAAATTGCTTTATCACTAGTAAACTTGTATTCGAAATGAATTGTATGTAAGTTGTGATCCATGTAAATATTTCAATCCTTTTTATTTATTTTTGTTAATCAAGATTTTCTCCAACGCTTTAGCCTCATCTAAAAACCCATATCCTTCATTTTCATTGTTACTAATGATCGTGGCAGTCCCATCCCCATTAAACCAAATTCTATATTCATATAGTCTTTCCGGCATATTTTCTTCTATAAAATAAAATAATGTAACAAAAACATCCTCTTTTCTAGCCATATCTGCTATAGTATTAGGTTCCCATTTTATCTTTTGAAAAACGTTTTTTATTGTGTTCAGTGTTTCTTCATCTTGAATGATTTTTTCCTCCACGTATATCTCTTGATCATCAGCCACTTGGACATCTACTCTGGTCAACTTTTCAGATGCTTGCTCAGAACATGCAGAAAGACAGATGGAAAGAAATAAAATAAGTGAGAATATCATTATTTTCTTCATAATCATCCCCCGATATCAAACATCAATTCTTATCAGCAACAGCTTCAAAGGTAATGATTTCATTTGTCTTTGTCGGATATTCTCCGTATTGATAATCTGCTGATATCGTTATATCCACAAATCCGACTTGTTCCAAAATCAGTTTAAACTCTTCAACACCATACCAACGAAGTGGAAAGCGTTCTAATTCCGTTTGGATTAATTCCCCATTACGCCATTTCTCATATCGATGATGCGAGACGGTGTGTTGGTTAATATGGTCAACCTCAACCACCTTGCTTTCTAGTGTAAGAATGTTGCCATTTTCAGTTTCCCAAGTTCTTGTTGAAACTTTTTCCGTCGAATAATCAGTTTGTAAAAATATATCTACAATCAATCTTCCCCCATTAGTCAGTTGGTTAAAGAAATTCTTTAATGCTTTAATAGAATCTGCTCTTCTATATAGGAGTAAGAATGATCCAGTTGGTATAATAATAGCATCATATTTATCTTCTAAAGAAACGGACTCCATTTCACCTATAAATAGTTTAGGATTTAATCCTCTATTTTCACAATTTTGACGGCATATCGACAACATTTCTTCTGATACATCAAAGCCATCAACCTTCAAACCTTTCTCCAAAAGTGGAATTAGAATACGCCCTGTTCCAACTGCTGGCTCTAAAATACGCCCCTGACAATCCGCTAATCTAGATTGATAGAATTCAACATCTCCAAAGGATAGACCCACATATTTATCTAAGTCATATACTTCCGATGAAAGATTACTATAATATCCCAGCATACGCTTATCTCCCTTACTTACAGCTTTATATGAAACACAATTTCATCTGCCGCTACTTCGCCTGTTTTAGCAAAACCAACATTCTCATATAATTTTATTGCAACGTCATTTTCAGGTTCTGTTGCTAGTCGTAAATCGATATTTCCATAGCTAGTTTGAAAGTAATCGAGGAACTTTTTCAGCGCAGCCTTTCCGTAACCTTTATTCTGATACGCCTTATCTATCATAAATCTCTCTAACCACCATGAATCTAAGGGATAATCCGCATCAGCGGGATAGAAGGTGTACATAAGGAAACCGATTATTGTTTCACCATCATAAATTCCCAAAGGATATCTTTCCCCCTCTTCGTATTTATCCTCAAGCAATGACCACCAGTTTGGTGCGACAAAATCTTCCTGTTCTTTATGAACAGTCAATTCTACACACGCTTCATAGTTATTTTTATCAATCTTTTTAAATTCCAGTTGCATATTCATCCCCCTCATAATACAAAGAAAGTCCGATTTTCATATAATTTTCTTACCTATCCGAGTTCTAATTAGAAAACTATGCTTTTCCAATCAACTTCTTAAATTCCTTTCTTGCCTTAACTTCAAAGTGAGTGAAAACAAAGAGAAGAACTAGCCCTAAAGCTAACAATACATATCCAAAAAAGTAATGTTCATTAAAATTTAATATAAGACCAATCGAAATTACTAGCGCATTTAAAAGCCGCATAAGAAAATACTTAAGTTCCATCCGAAACCGTCTCGTACTCATGTATTCCTTCCACCTCACATCTAATTTGGTAAAACTTTCGTATTAACGAATGAACTTCCTGATTAACAGCTAATTTTTCTATTCTTCTCTTTCCTAATCTTCTATCAAACATGGAATAGGCCTTGATAATGACATTTTCAGATGTCATTGCCTCTTCAATGGATAAAGTGGCATATTTCATGAACGATTCATAGAAATGAAAGCTTTCAAAAATATTTTGGTTAACCAACGTTGTTTCCACTTCATCAGAAGCTTTTATTAACTCTTCCCTTTCCACTGAGTTAAACATGTTTTCCCAGTTTTCGTCATAGGGTATGGATGTTAACTTTTTATTCTCTTTCGTTTGCTTATATAACTTTTCATATTGAGTAGTATAAGTCACATCGGAGGCAGTAATGATTTCCTTTTTGTCAAAAATAATCCACACTCTACCTGGACTATCATGAAATTTACGGTATACTGTAGCATGAATTTGTATCCTTCCTTTTAACTTGTCACATAGAAAACCTTCTAGTGTTGTTTTTGTCTTACTCCATTGCAATATTAATCACCATCTCTATTCACGTTTTCTAACTATTAATCAACTACATTCTCTCCAAAATTAAATAATCCTTTGTCTTTCTGATAGAAATATTATTTTTTTCAGCAAAATCCAATAGATGCCCATATGCCTCTGAATTGTCGATGACAGCTAATCGAATACTTACTCCATTGTTTAATCCTATTTTCGCCGCTTTCTTAGCCCAACCAATCCGGAAGAATTTAATCTCACTAATTTCTTTAGGATAAACGTTTCTATTAATGAGGGATAGATTCAGAAATGAAACTTGATGAGTAAGATAATCATCCTGTATTTTAATTCTAAAACGAATAGTAACAAGTCCGATTGCCAATATCAATACTACTAAAAATGCTGGGATTGATGGTCCAAATTGTTCAGCTAATACAATCCAAAAGATAACTTAAAAGAAAGTTATGAACCAATTTAATCTGACAGGTCTAATGTGATAGCTCAATCTATTTCTCCTCTCTTTATATTTTACGTTGATTATGTTTTTTAGGTTTCACTTACTAAAAAGTGATCCTTCAAGACTACAATCACCTAATTTCTAGACTTTTTCTGGTATCATGAAGACATAGTGGATACAATACATTCAAACCACCTTATACATGGAGGGATTTCAAAATGGAAAATGAAAAAGCAGACCGATTGAAAGTAATGCTGGAAAAAGCATTACAACCTATCGTTGAACGTCTAGACCGTATTGAAAAAGAATTAAAGGAAATAAAAGAAACAAACGAAAAGTAATGGTATGTCTCCAATGGAAACAGGTAGGATTTCTTACGTCCTATCTTTTTTTACATTGGCTATTTCTTTATAATTTTTAATAAAGTAATTTACCGTATCCCGATGGGTTAGTATTTCTGCTGCTTCATCCATATCTAAGAAGATAATCTGACTGATTTCACTATCAATTGACCGAAGCGAATTTATATCTCCAAAAAACTTCACAAGAAACATGGTTGTTTCCTGGCTCTTAAAGCCAATCTGATTACTAATTTTATCCGGAAAATCAAAGCATATTTTTTCCTTTAATACTTTAATAATCTTAAATTCAATTGAACCCGTTTCTTCCTGCAATTCTCGTAATATAGAATGCTGCAAATCTTGATCTTCTTCCTCTACTCCGCCTTTTACAAAATCCCATTCCCCTTCAATGGTTTGTTTTCCTTTTCCCGTATTGATATTGGTTTTATGTACAATTAATAATTTATCTCCTTGATAAACGATTGCTCCTACAGCTTTTCTAATCATTACGCTTTCTCCTTCTTCATAACGGTAAAAATTCTTTCACATTATGGCGAAATATATCCTCTCTTAGCAATCTCGATAAAAATAGTAATTGTGGGAATGGCTGCAACACTAAATTCTTATTCATTTCAGACTTAATAATCGATAATCCATTATTTCTTTCAAAATCATTCAGAGTAAGTTTGTTGCAGCATAGTTTATGAATATCTTGGGGTGAAAGTAATAGAAGCCCTTTTGTTTCTGCAGCCGGTCTAGGAGCTGTATCTGTATAGGAAAGGTACATAACTGTTTCCGCAGTACCTTCTCTTCCTTTTATTAGAATAGGCCTAATTGGATCTTTCATTAATACGTCAATTGGCTCATCGTCCCATTCAAGAATGTGGTACGTTTTTAATGCGTCCAATATATTAATGTGTACTCCTGCTTCCTCTAATACCTCCCGCTTAGCTGTTTCTATAGCTGTTTCACTTTTTTCTCTATGTCCACCTAGTCTCACTATTCCCAGTACGTTACCGGCTTTGTTCGGACCAACCTGAAACACAAATCGACCTTGATATAATACATAAGCACCCGAGGTTCTGAAGTTTACTAGTTTCATTGGTAATTCTCTCCTAAATTTCATTCACGTTTAGCTGTTACTCGGAAAGTAACTTACATATTATGTTAGCATAATATTCCAAATACTCATATTAAAAATTAGGCTGTTTTCGTAAAGTTTGTTGCTTATCACTTTCGCAGTTGATGGAAAATGTGCGGTAACTACTGTAAACATTTCCTCACTCCTAGGAATGAGTAGGTGTAGTGCTAAAATCCCGCTCCGACAGAATACTCCGCTTTCCACGGGCACGGCCTCAGCCTCCTCACGGAAAGACCACCGCTGCGGGGTCTTCGGACTCGTGCTGTTCCCGTAGGAGTCTCCGTATTCTGCCTGCGCTAGTATTGGCTTTCTAAATAAAAATTGTTTTATCACATATTTTCATTAAAAATCACTTTTAATCAAATTCAAGCTAAACCAGCTCCGGAAATACACGGAGACTCCTGTGGGAGGATAGGCATAGGTGAGACCCCGCAACGACGAAGGAGTGAGGAGGCTCACCAGCCGCCCACGGAAAGCGAAGTGTATTTCCGGAGCGGGTACGATGCGCTACCAAAAATTATTAGTTACCGCACAGTCTACAGAAATTGTGTAATTAACAACAATCTTTTAGAAAACACCCGAAAATTAATACTATATATTGAATTAATGGGACACACGTATTAAAAAGAAACCTTTAATGGACTTTTTTCATACACTTTTTATAGAGGTGATAAAAATGGCGAGGGTAAAATATACAGATAGTGACGTAGCTTTAGTTGCTAGGATGATGAGGGCAGAAGCTGAAGGTGAAGGGCAATTAGGGATGTTAATGGTTGGTAATGTCATTGTCAATCGACTAGCAGCAAATTGTTTGGACTTCGTTGGATTAAGGTCGATATCGGATGTAATTTATCAAGTTCAAGGTGGTAATTATTCCTTTGAAGCAGTACAAAAAGGGAATGTCTTTTACAATAGAGCAAGAGGTGTAGAAAAGAGGTTGGCTAAACAAACCTTAGATTTTTGGCGGGAACATCCCTCTAAGTATGCACTTTGGTATTTTAATCCTTACGCTCCATGTCCTCCTACATGGTATGATCAACCATTTGCAGGACAGTTTAAACAACATTGCTATTATGAACCAGCTGCAAATACATGTGAGAGTGTTTATATGGGGTAATAATTTTTCTGTTTACCGTGGTTATGATGGGCGGAAAGTATAATAGCTTTCCGCCATATATTTGGGCCATTTTATAAATTCAGGATTTCCTGCCCTGACTTAGTGGTGTTATAAGGAACTAACTATATTTATATAACTACAGATATTCTCTTAATAATCCATCCGCTAGCTTTACATTTTCTATTAAATAGTCTGGCAAATCAACATGCGATATAATTTCCTCCGTTGTCTTCCAAATAACCTCATCAACCTCTTCCGTACTTTTAGCATAAGGTTCCCCTGATTTATGTTGACACAGGAAAACAATATCAACAACATTCATACCAGAATCAGATACAAATGAAGAGCTATTTACATACCCAAGAATAGTTACCTCAATTCCCACTTCTTCAAGAATTTCTCTATGTAATGTTCTTTCCAAAATATCCGTGGAATTTCCCTCTATCTCACACTTACCACCAACAAGTGAAAGAGAGCCCCCTGCATGTTCTTCTTTTTCACTTCTACGGATTAATAGCCATTTTCCCTCCCGGTGAATGGCACCTTCTACATTTACGATGAACATGATAATCCCCCTTGAATTAATTACTACTATGGTTTCTAGTCCCTTAGGAAATGTTCTTTTCCATTTTACGAATATAGGTTATTTGACCAATATGGTAGGCATTATGTGTGGTAGCATTTCCAATTAATGCCCACCATTCTGCTTCCACTGGGAAACCAATAACCTGTGATTCTAGCTTCTCTTTTGAAATCAATTTTTGCCAGCGTAATAGCACCTCAAGTAATTGTTCCTTAAGCTCCGGGAAGCTTTTATCTCCTGGGACTAGAAAGCTATCTGCATTATCATTAATAGGTTCCACAGCATGAACATTTGATTTTTCATACCGTAATTGCCACACCTCATTCCAATAGATAAGATGTTGTACAATCTCTGCGATACTATGACTCTTCTTATCTGGCTTCCAATTTGCTTCTTCTTCTGAGATTCCTTCCACAGCTTCTTGAAAAGATACATACCAGCTGCGGTCATTTGCATTGGCTAACAACTGGTCTAACAATACCGTTTTAGCATGAATCATTTTTATTCCACCTCCTTGCTATTTGATGACCTTCTAGAAACTCATGAAGAAAAATACTCCATCGGCTCTGTGCAACGAACATACCCATTCTTCTCATAATAATTAATAGCATCATCACTTGGCCAAACAATTACAAACTCGTAATTATTTTCTTCAATCCATTTATTAATAGAACGTAGTAATTTACTACCAATGCCTTTATTTCTGTATTCCGGAATTGTAAAAACATTTGTCATATATGCGAATGGATGCGTTATTCTGCCAGGACGTGGCACCTTTTGTATTAATTCTATGTAAATATGAGACACAACTCTATCATTTTCTTCCGCAACCCAGATAAACCAATCACGCCCATTTAAGGCATTTTTTAAAAAGGTTTGGCACTCCTTTTCGAAGTCATCGTATGATTCGTTCGCTTTACTCTCATCATGTTCGATGGTGAAATCCCATCTCATTTTTATTAATTGCTTTATGTCTTTCATTTCAGCTAATCTGATATTCATTTGTACCCTCTTCTCCATTATTAGCGTGGAATAATCCATTATTATTTTTTAATCCCCTACTAATATGGTCTGTTTTTTTAATACCCAATAATCATTATAGATAAAGTTCAACTCCCATTACCTCAAAATGGTGGTCAAATGCAAAGATTTTTTGGATTTTTTGTTCTTTCATTAGGGATACACTTATAGCATCACAATATGAGATTTTTTGATCACTGTATTGTTCAAGTATCTGAGAGGCTGTTTTTCTAATTAACACATCTATATCAGCAATAATAAAGGGGGGACCTGCTAGTACTGTCTTAAGGAAAAAAGAAGCTCTGTGATAACCTATACGGTATCTTAAGATGTTATAGGTCTCATTAATAATGGCATCAGAAATAATAAACTCTATGTTAGTTAACTTTGAAGCGATGTCCCGTGCCTTGGTGTGGTATTGGTCATTAACATTATTTAAGGCAATCAAGGCACTAGTATCTACAAAACACCTACTTTTTTCCATCTGTATATTTCTCCAGTAGATAGTTGTCATGGTTTACTGAGAGATCCACAGGTGTATCAGCAAAATCTCGTTCAGCCCCTATTGCCATATCAAATAAAGGATTTTTCTCCTCAGCGTTTTTTGCAGCGTACTCCCTAATAGCTTCTCTTACAATTTCTGCTTCAGACATTCTCTTTGTTTTCGCTATATACTTTAAAATTTCTTCATCTTCATTGGTCAGATGAAATTGTTTTCGTTTCATTGGTTTTTCCATATTATTTCCCTCCTACACACCAATTATATCAAGGGTGTGTAGGATATTCAAGCGTATTATACCAAATATTCAGATTTTATTCTTTCATTTTACTTATCATGGTCTTTTTTCCCATGGCTCCAACGTACCTACAATAGTTTTTCTCTCTCTACTTTTAATTGCTTCAATAACTCCCTCTGATATTTCTTGATGTGTTAACCATCTAGAAGACACTCCATTGTAAATAAAACCTAACTGTACCTCTTTTACAATACAATTATCCGGGACATCCGCTTCATAGGCAGTAATACTAGCTAAATGACTACTACTGCCCTTTACAATCACTAAAGTCCACGTATGGTTCTTCTGCAGTTCAGAAATTTGTTTCTTAATTGTCGGGATAGCATCTGGTGCAGTGCTATGAATCCAAGCGACTACTAAATCTATCTCACCGTATTCTTCATATGCAACTTCTATCTTATGCATTAAATCATCTATATTGGAATAATCCATTTCTTCTGCCTTGAGTCCATGTTTACCATATTTTTCGCCCAGTCGTTCTAATCGTAGTCTAAACTACCAAAAGCAACAGTATGATTGGCATGTTCCGCAACCCACCCAGTTGCCTTAGCAAGCATTCCTGTTCCACCAAAAACTAATACATGGTTTAAATTCAATATAATCCCCTCTTACCCGTTATAAATAGTTTTCACATAATCTACTAGTCTTAGTTTTTCTGTAATAACATGTTCTCCAACTTTTATATAACCCAATTTCTCATAGAAATGATGATTTTTACTATTCAAGTGGGGTGTATCTAAACTCCACTCCTTTGCTTGGGAAAATTCACTTTCCATCACTTGCATAATCCTAGTCCCTAATCCTAGCCCCTGAAAATCAGGTGATATAAAAATTCGATTAAGACGGTATTTACCATCGCCTAAATCCCGGACATCTATGCCACCGATAATTTCATCATTAAGCCAAATCGTGTAATGAAAGAATAATTCTATCTTCATTCGTAATCTCTCAATTGGCTCGTTTACAGGACTGCTTTCGTGGTCCTGGTACTTCTCTAAGTCGTCTTTGAAAGCTTTCTTCTGTATTACCAAAAGCTTAGAGGCTTCCTCTTTTTTAGTTCTTAAAATGATTAAGTCCATAGTTCACCCTTCTTCCTTCTGGTTCAGGTTCTAAACCTGAGAGCTATTTAACAGAAAAGAAAACAACCAGTCCCCCAATTCCTGCCAAATTGCTTAGAGCTCCACCAAAGCGTGTAGAGAAGATATACAGTAATGCATAATTCTGGAGCCCAATTATCTTCCCCCCCCTTTGCTTTAAAAACAGGATAAGCGTTTGATGAGACGGTACCGTTTAAACTACTTTTTATTTTCGAATTCTACATCCTCCACACGTTTGAAATACCAATTTTTCATCTCGAGCGCAAAGTCTAGAGGAAGATCTTGGATCGTTTCCACATGTACAGGAGTAGAACGATTGGTAGTTGAAACAGTCGCGACTTGAAAATGGCTTTGAAGTCTGGATTGTGAATAGCTCATCTCGACTATGTTTTTCCGCTTTGTAATAAACATACGACTCGTTAGACCACCCTCCCACCATTGGACCTGATCATCTGTTACGACATACCTGGTATGGATATAATTCAATATCCTATTCAATAAAATAATACCTAATAATAGAAGACTCCATCCCCACCAAGCAATATGGAGAAAATCTGGTTTAAAATAAAACAAAACAGCCGTTACGATAATCCACATCCAATTCAGCCGAAACAACTTAAGCCATAAAGCAATGCGTGGCAACCTTTCCAACTGACTATTCACCTGGTAGATAGGCAATATTTCTTCTATTAGCTTATAGGCACTTTCCAATGGTAAAAAAGGATATAAAGAATTAACATTTACGGAACCATCCTCCTGATTCGGTTTGGCGGAACTAATTAATTTCACTTCTGCTAATCCTAATAATCGTTTCAAAAACGACTGTTCCATTTCCAACCCTTGAATTTTCTTCTTTTCAATTGCAAAATAACTTTCATTCAGTATCCCGCGATCAATATAGATATGGGTAGCATCTGAGGAAATTTCATACTTACCATAGCGGATAAATGTTCTTCCAATACCAAATGAAACCGCAACAATAACAGCAATCGCAATCATAATACCGAACAACCATGAACTATCCAATAGCATTTGAAGTATCCCTTCAAATCGACCCTCCAAAAATGGTTGTATATTATCGAGTAATCCAGCAACAATTGGAATAATAGCAAGGAAGCTTAATGATGTAAAACTAGCCTTCCATAAATCCTTCTTCTTCGGTGTGAAATGAACCGTTCGATAAGAATCTTGAACTGGTTCCTGTTCCACCTCTTCTTCCAATTCCATAGTCGATACTAGTTCAGGCTCACTTACTTTTACTTGATTAGCCTTTACTAAATCAATTAATTCATCAGCATGTTTCTTAGATATTACCTCGAAATGAATCCCATCCTCTACCCCATCCATTGCTGTTTCAAAGGTTAAAGAAGTCAAGCCTACAATCTTATGAAAAACAGTTGTCTTTCGGGTCACATTTTGAACTTTATTAAAAGGAATCGTGCTAGATTGTTTGACAAATATCCCCTTATGTATATGAAAAACTCGGTCTTTCCACTCATACTTTTCAACAAACCACGAGAGGACAATGGAAATTAATCGTACGATAATATAAAGCAAAAATACATATCTTCCATACTTCCAAATCCAGAATTCAGATTCCCTATTTAGTACAAACAATAAAATTGCAATAAAAAAATTACTTTTCACCAATTGATAGATTCGAAATGCAATGGTTAACGGATGATAACGCATTATTCATCCACTTCCTTCAGTTTTGCAAACTCAGCTATTTTTTCCCTTAACGCGAATGCTACTTCTTCTTCCAATGCTGGAATCGCATGGGAGGAACCAACTGTCTCTACTTTAATCGAACGAGCCCTGTATCGCTTTAAAATCGGCCCTTGACTCGTTGTGACCGATTGTATTTTAGTCATTGGAACGGTCACCCATTCTTTCTGAAGGATTCCATAGCTCAATTGAAGGTATTCATCATCATACTGATAACTCCAACTTCGATATAAATAAGTAGGTTCAAATATAGACCAGATTATTCCTAATATAGTTAACACGGTTAAACCAACTAAAATCCAGAAAGTCCATATCGGCCAATCAAAAAAGGATTGTAACCAAAACAGTATCCCTATAACCAAAAGTCCAATAATATTCCCAATAGTTTCTGAGATTCTTCGTATTTTTGGAAAAGAAGGAGATAACGAGTTTTCTAGTTTTATGTCATTCATGGGCGATTTCCTCCAAATATATTATTCATCTATAGGTTATACGAAATAATAGACAAAAGGTTTTCATTTTGTTGTTATCTTTCAACTCAATTTCAGGGACAATGTATTTTTCCGTTACTTCCAGCATATGGATAATCGGTAGGCATTAATACTTATAGAGAGGAATTTGATATTGAAAAGAAAATTACTATTCAGCTTGATGGGGTTAACTGTATTACCCCTCCTATTAGCCGGTTGTGGAGATGACACTAGCATAAAATTCAAGGATAAGGAAACGAGTAGTGAATATGAAGTCGAAACAGATGAGGAAGGAAATTCAACCATAAAAGTTGAAACAGAAGAAGGAGAAATTGTTTCCGAAACTGGTAGTAGTGCTAAAATACCTGAAGCTTTACCAGCAGATTTTCCTTGGCCCAAAAATATGATCATCGAAGTAACTCAATCCCATTCAGATGAAAGTACAGAAACACATACTGTCCTATTCAACTTTGAAGAAGAGGCTGATGAAATATTTGAAGCGATGAAAAATTATGCTACGGATAATGGATTACCGATTAATTTGGAACAACAAAGTGAAATGGACGGAGAGAAGTACTTTTTACTCAATGCTGGTACAGAGGAAAATGGTTTTCAAATAAGCATGGAGGCAAGTTCTGGAATGGTCATCTTTTTTGCTCCCAAGAAATAATTTTAAAATAGAAGTACTTTATTACTGCTCTTGACAGAAATAAAGTTATGTACATTATTCTAAAGAATCATCATAGGGTAATATTATGAGCAATTATGCTTAGTAAATAACAGGACTAAATAATGATGTAAAGGAGATGAGAACATGTCTGATTTGCAAAATGATAACAATGAGCAATCAGAAAAAAATAAGAAAACAAATGAAAGTAAAAACAAAACATCATCAGGGATAGAGGAAAACGTAGCAGGTTTACTATGTTATTTGCTTGGATTTGTTACCGGACTAATCTTTTTACTTATTGAGAAAGATAACCACTTCGTTCGTTTTCATGCTTTACAATCCATTATTGTTTTTGCTGCTTTATTCGTTCTCAATATCGTAATTGGTCTTATCCCACTCCTTGGTTTTGCAATTACTGCATTATTAGCACCTCTTTCATTAGTTCTATGGATCGTGTTAATGATTCAAGCTTATCAAGGAAAACTATTTAAATTGCCTATGATTGGAGATATCGTTGAAGTTCAGTTAGAGAAGATGAAGGGCTAATTATCATGCGAGCCAAAATAAGATCACAAGTGATTTTACTCTACTCTAGAACGCCCATTGCAATAACAGCTTAGCAGTGTTATTATTGTTCTATTATTTTAGGGGGGTTTTTAAAATGGCATTCATTAAATTCCGATTAGCTTATTTAACAATTAAATAATAATAAGACTCTACTAAGTGGTAGGGTGTTCGGAATGCGTCTGTCTTTTTAAAAACTCTATAAGTACGATTAAAAAAGGAGACTTGTCTCCTTTTTTGTGTTCTTAAGACCTGATTAAAAAGGAGTGCTTGCGCTTTCCTCATCTCCATTCCTGCTTTCCACCTACATTAGAATGGGTCTTAAAAAAAAGGAGACATTTATGAATAATAACAACGAACCAAAAAAATATGAATTTTTAGTAGATGACCCAAATGTAAAGGTATTGCCAATCATGCTTTCATTAATTATTGGTGCTTTTTTCGCTGTATTAAATGAAACATTGTTAAATATTGCACTTACTACATTAATGGGTGAATTTAATATAACCTTACCAACTGTTCAATGGATGGCAACAGGTTTTATGCTGGTGATGGGAATTGTCATACCAGTATCCGCTTTGTTACTTCAATGGTTTACCACAAGGCAACTTTTTCTGGGAACCATGATCATTTTCACCATTGGGACTACGATAAGCGCGTTTGCTCCAACTTTTTCAATATTATTAGTTGGACGACTAATACAGGCAGCTGGAACAGGACTTCTAATGCCAATCATATTTAATGTTTTCTTATTGATTTATCCGCCACACCGACGTGGGAAAATCATGGGAATCATTGGTCTAGTCATCATGTTTGCTCCAGCTATTGGACCTACTTTGTCCGGGGTGATTGTTGAATATTTAGGATGGCGATATTTATTTATTACTGTAATTCCGTTTGCGCTATTTTCAATCGGATTTGCATATAAATATTTAATTAATGTTTCAGAGGTTACCAAACCTAAAATTGATATCTTGTCATTATTCTTTTCTACAATTGGGTTTGGAGCTATTATATATGGCTTCAGTGCCGTCGGAGAAAGTAAGGAAGGCTTCTTAAGTACGAATGTATATTTTCCAATTATTGCTGGGATCATTGGAATTGTATTATTTTCTATTAGGCAATTTAAGTTAGAAGAACCCGTGATGGATTTAAGAGTATTTAAATATCCAATGTATACGCATGCGGTTATCATGTTTTTAATCATTATCATGTCCATGTTTGCCTCAGAACTTATTTTGCCTATCTATATGCAGGGACCTTTGGCTTTAGCTCCAGCTGCAGCAGGATTAATTTTATTGCCTGGGAGTATTCTAAATGGGGCAATGTCTCCGTTTATGGGATATTTGTTTGATAAATTTGGACCACGTTTATTGATGATTCCTGCAACCCTTGTTTTAAGTGGGACCTTATTTATGATGAGTAGGTTAACTATAGATACGCCTTTATGGGTTGTAATTGTTGGTTATATCTTATTAATGATATCTGTTTCTGCAATAATGATGCCTGCGGAAACCAATGGATTAAATCAACTCCCAAAACAGTTGTATCCACATGGGACAGCTGTTATGACAACCTTACAGCCGGTTGGTGGTGCAATTGGGGTTTCCGTATTTATCAGTATCATGAATGCAAAGCAGCTTCACTATTTGGAAGATGCTAGTAATCCAACAGATCCTATCACCAAGAATCTAGCAATGGTATCAGGCGTGGAGCTTGTGTATTTTATCGCATTTGCTATATCAATTGTTGCCGTTATCTTAGCATTCTTAGTATACCGAGCAGTGCCACAAGACTTGGATGAGAAGACTCAAAATGATTTACAGCAGAATAACAAATAATTCAAAAGAGCTACGACATATACTTTGTCGTAGTTTTTTTAGTAGTTTATAATGCATAAAGACTTTTCCAATAATTTAAAACTATCTATTTCCCTATATTTTAGTCCACTAAAGGTAACACAAACCAAAACGTATGATAGTTTCCTATCGATTCTATTCCTATACTACCATGATGGTGTTCAATAATTTCTTTGGAGATTGCTAATCCAAGTCCCGTTCCCTCATAATCATTTGAATGTAAGTGTTCTATACGATAGAACCTCTCAAAGATCCTATTGTGTTTATATATTGGGATAGTTTGACCTGGCCCACTTATTGACAGCTTATAGTCATTCTTACGTTTTTCACCTGTGATCATGATTGGACTATTTCCATCATAATAACGAATGGCATTATCGATTAGATTACTAATAACTTGTGAGATTCCACCATTTGATACATTGACTATTCCAGAGTCCAATTTTAAATCTACGGAGATAGTTGTTTTCTTTAATGTCCAACGAAACATATCAATTGATTGACTAACTAGTACAGCCATATCTTCTTGAGTTCTTTCGGAAAAAGTTTGTTTGGATACATAATCCCATTCCTTAAGTTGCTCCATCTGTTCCACTAACTTAATAAGTCGCTTCGATTCTCCATATAGAGATTGATACAATTCTTCATCCGCTTCCACCACACCATTCTTTAACGCATTTAAATAACCACTTAAATTGGACAATGGTGTGCGAAATTCATGAGATAGGTCTGATACAAGTTTTTGTCTATGAGTCTCATTTTCTTTTAATTGCGCCACCAATCCATTGAAATGATCAATTAATTCTCCAATTTCATCTTTAGATTTTACGTTAATGGAGGAAGGATAATGACCTTTTTTCATGAGCTTTGTTGAATGAATTAATGCTCGTAACGGGTTAAGTAGCTTTCTTGTAAAATAAAATTGAATAAGACTTCCAATTACAATCGTAATAATACTAAATATCCACAAATACTGAAGAAGTGTTGATTCAAAATGGGCCTGTCTATGGCTACTCATTATTACCAAGCCATCTGCCAAAATACATGCTGTATTATAGATTGCAAAACTACTAATTACCACAAAGGAAGTAATAACAATAATATTAATAAACGTTAATCGAATTAAAAATTGTTTTGGAACAAGTGATTTACCATTCTTTTTATGGAACAAATTTATACCCCATTCCTCGAACGGTTTGTAGGCGTAGGGGGAAAGCAGGGTTTTCCTCGATTTTTTTTCGAAGCTTTTTAATATGGGCATCAATGGTTCTCTCCAGCACTATTTTTTCTGCTAATGGGTACAGCTGTTCCACAAGACTTTCCCGAGAAATAACAACATTTGGATTCTCCATGAAATAATAAAGAAGGTTGAACTCATGCTTTGTTAAATTCAAACTTTTTTCAAATAGCAATACCTCACCTTTTCGTGGTTTAATGCATAACCCATCATATGTAATCTTTTGACAGAACTGACCAGTTCGCCGTAATACAGCCTCCACATGGGCAAGTAATTCATCCGGATCAAATGGCTTCACCATATAATCATCGGCCCCCATTTTCAAGCCCTTTATTTTGTCATCTGTTCGTGACTTGGCAGAGAGCATAATAATAGAAACCTCATTCCGCTCATCTTCTCGAACCCATTTACAGAATTCCTCTCCGCTTAGTTTTGGTAGCATTAAATCTAGGATAATAAGGCATGGATGCTCGGATAGGAAGATTTCCTTTGCTTCTTCCCCATCACTCGCTTCTACTACTTCATAACCTGCTCTTGATAAATAAATTCGGACAAGCTCCCGAATCATCTTATCATCTTCAACTACTAAAATTACTGGCTTCACTCAAGTCACCTCTTTACAACTATAGTAGAGGATTAATCCATTTTTTCCAATTCTTGAACCATTAGCTCATAATTCATTGCACCAAATGCCTTATAGTGAATCAAACCATTGGAGTCAATCATAAAACTAGTAGGTATGGGTTGAATCATATATAGCTCCGCCACCTCAATATTCTCATCTAACAGAATAGGAAATGTTAATTCATATTCATTCACAAAATCCTCGACTTGCTGTAAATCCTTTTCTGCATCTGTTAAATTTACTGCTAAAATAACAACATCTTTATCCTGATGAAACTGTTTCATATCTGGCATCTCTGCCCGACATGGTGGACACCATGTTGCCCAGAAATTTAACATCACGCGCTCCCCGCGAAAGTCGGATAGTTTTACATTGTCACCTTCTAATGTTTGCAACTGAAAATCAGGAGCAATATTACCAACATTTAAGCCGATTACAGTATCCTCTTTCCCCTTGGAGCTAGATTGTTCTTCGGCCTCTATTGAAGATTCACTAGTATCCATTTTTTCATTTGAATCAATAAAATCATAGACAGCCCAACCTAACATTCCCAATATGACGACGATAAGAATACTTTTTTTCATGAAATATTCCCTCCACTTACTCATCCTAATTTTGACAACCATGTATCTTGAACTAAATCAAGAAGAAATCCTGAAATACGTGGCAGCAATCCAAAAAACAATACAAGTCCCATTATGATCATGATGACGCCACCTATTTTCATAATCAGTTGACTATGCCGTACAATCCACCTTGTAGAACCAAGGTAGAAGGTTAGCACAATAAATGGTAATGCAAACCCAATCACATAGAAAAACGTGTAATACATCCCTTGACCAGGATTACTTGCAGCAAGTAGTAGGATGGAACCAAAGATAGGACCTATACATGGCGTCCAGCCTGCAGCAAATCCAAGACCGATAAAGAACGTTCCCAAGAATCCTACTGGTTTCTTTGAATAATGAACTCGTTTTTCCTTCATTAACGTTGGTATAGTTATCCACCCTGCAATAAACAGCCCCATTATGATAATGAAAATTCCCGCAATACGTTGAATGAATATTCCGGAATTCCCTATCAATAAATGCTGTACCCATTGTCCTAGAAAGGAAGCACCAGCACCTAAGCTAATAAATACGAGAGATACACCTAGTAAGAAAAAAAGTGAATGACTTAATAACTGGCGACGTATCTGTGTGTTTTTCTTTCCTTGTAATTCTTTCACACTAATCCCTGTAATATACGACATATACGCAGGAAAAATTGGTAATACACAAGGGGATAAAAAAGATAACGCTCCTGCCCCTATCGCTAATAGCGTACCTACCATTAACATCGTATCTGCTTCAATACCACTCACTATATCCCCCTCTTTCTATAGTTAGTAATAATCATAAAAGTTCCAATCAGGAAGAACACCCCTATAAACCAAGGTGATATCATATAACCAAATACGGTTATATATGGATGGTATAAGGATATCCCTACCATTCCAAATGACCATCCAACTAGCATAACGATAATTAATTTAGTAGTTGTTAGGCGCTCTTGAAGTAAAAAGTATGATATAAGTAGCATTGTGAATAAAACTAAATATCCTAAACTGAAAGGATTATTATTCCAAACTAATTGGATAAATTCATAGACAAAGGATGCCATTAAAAATACATGGATGAAAGTATCCATAAAGTGTAGGACTTTCATTTTTTTATATTTCGACTTATATACATGAACAGCTCCGCTAAATAGAACTGCTACATAAAATGCAACGGAATTACTTGGATAGGCTAATACTGCTAATGGATCACTAATAAAGATCTGCCAATTTGCAAAAATTTTTCCAAGCCAAATAAAGAGGATGAAATTTATCAAACTTGACGTTAATTCCCCTATTTGTCTTTTCTTTGCATCCTTTGGTAAGTCGGTCATGATATAAAAGGAAATAAGTCCGGCTAATACACTTATCGCAACTATACCAATCATTATTAATTTACTTGCTATCGCCATAAGATATTTCCCCCGTTCTGACGTTTACATTACCTATAATGGACATCTATTGTGAAAATTTGATGAAAGGATCGAACTTTTTTTGAAAAGCTTGGATTCCATAGCTGATCCCTATTAATACCAAGCACCCATTCCGCCCTTAACATTATAAATCTTTTCAAAGCCCTGCTTTTTTAATAACTTTGCTGCTCTAGCACTTCTCATACCACTTTGACAAATCACAACAATCTCTTTTTCTTTATCTAATTGATTAACTTTATTAATTAAATTAGATACTGGAATATTTTTAAATGGTGGACAGTGGTTCGCCTTAAATTCATTCGGTGTACGGACATCGATGAATTGAACATTTTTGTCATTAAATTTATTTTTTGTTTCCTGGACCGTTATATTTGTGATACCTTTTGTTGGAATAAAACGATTAACGGCAAATGCTGCTATAACTAGTAATATAATCCATTCCATATTCTTATTAACTCTCCTTTATATACCTGTATGGGTATATTTATATTTAAAAGAAAAAGTCCAATAACTTTTTCCAAAGTCAATTGAACCTTATCTACTTTTCACTAATAAATTTACTGCTTCTTTTACTAGTTCTCCCGTGCTTTCCCCTTTTTCCATATTTTCACGTACACATTGCTCTAGGTTCATGCTAACTATTAATCCTATTGTACGGTCAATGGCACTTCGGGTAG
This sequence comes from Paucisalibacillus globulus DSM 18846, assembly GCF_000482485.1. Lineage (GTDB taxonomy): Bacteria > Bacillota > Bacilli > Bacillales > Amphibacillaceae > Ornithinibacillus > Ornithinibacillus globulus. The sequence goes on from NZ_AXVK01000030.1 coordinate 30,711, forward strand.
CTGATAATTGGGTGATTACATCACGGCAATCTTTATTCTGTTCAATCATACTTAAAACACCTTTAATCTGACCTTCAATTCGTTTTAAGCGATTCACCACGGATTTATCATATTCCACCTATTTTCCCTCCTTTAGTAAAGATAAAAACATATACTGACTATTATACCCCAAATGGTATAATAGTCAGTTATTTTTATTTAAAATTATATGCTGTAACAATTTTCTCTCTTCCAGTAACTATATCATTGTAGTATTCGTATAAGTTAATTCCTAAATACGAACCTGAAATATTATAGATATTTTCATAGCCTAAATTATTTAATGCCATCACCATATTATAACTTCGTTGACCAGAACGACAGTGAATATAGACAGGTTGATCTGTTGGAATATCATTTAATCTTTCCCGAAATTCACTCAATGGAATATTGACGGCGTTTCTTAAATGACCTTGAGCGTATTCCCCTTTTTCACGGGCATCAATGATAAAAGCATTGTTTTCTACTAGTTTACGAACATCAGAAACCTTTACTTCTTTATAACGCCCTTCCAATTGGTTCAATGCTACTAATGCGGCATGATTCACTACATCTTTTGCTGTTCCTAACATTGGTGAATAGGTTAATTCCAAGTCTTTTAAGTCTTCCAGCGTACCATTCATAGTAATCATTGTTGCAATGACGTCGATTCGTTTATCAACATTCCCCTTACCAATAGCCTGTGCACCTAGGATTCTACCAGTTGGGTATTCGTAAACCAATTTAAAATGCATTGGATTACTATTTGGCATCAACCCAACCTTATCTCCAGGCATTATATAAACAGAATCGTAGTTCATTCCTGCAAGTTCTGCCGTTCTCGCATTTAAACCAGTTGACGCTGCATTTAGGTCAAATAAATGAATGGATGATGAGCCAATAATACCTTGATTTCTAGTTGCAATACCATACATATGGTCTGCAGCAGCCCTTGCTTGTTTTTGAGCAGGTCCTGCTAATGCTAATCTTGTTGGCTTATGCAATAGGCGATGATAAACCTCGATTGCATCTCCTACAGCATAAATTGCTTTATCACTTGTTACATAATTATGATCCACCTTAATCGCTCTTGTTTCGCCAATTGCTAATCCAGCTTCTTCTGCTAAGGTGGTTTCCGGTCTTACTCCAATTGCTAATACTACTGCATCTGCCTCTACTTTCCTGCCAGAATTCGTTTCTACATAGCCATCTGCAATCTTGGCTAAACCATCATCCAAAATAAGCTCAATGCCATGATCCACCATTTCTTTATGAAGAATTTGTGCCATATCATAGTCAAAAGGTGCCATGACTTGATTAGCAAATTCGACTAAGGAAACTTCTAGTCCCGCTAGTTTCAAGTTCTCAGCAACTTCCACACCAATAAATCCGCCACCGATAACGGTGATTTTACTAACACCCTCTTGTTTTACAAATGTGTTGATTTTCTCAATATCTTCCACATTTCTCACGGTGAATACATTGTCATTATGAATTCCCTCTATAGTTGGACGAATTGGTATTGCCCCTGGGGAAAGAACTAATGTATCATACGTTTCCTCATAGGTTTGATTTGTTGTTAAATCTTTCACCATGATTGTTTTCTTATCACGGTTAATTTTCTGTACTTCCTGATTTACTCGAGCTTCAATGTTATATCGCTTTTTAAATATTTCAGGGTTCATTAAAACAAGCTTTTGACTATCTTCTACAATTCCACTTAAATGATATGGTAAGGAGCAGTTTGAAAACGATACATGAGGACCTCTATCAAACATAATAATTTCTGCAGATTCATCCAGCCTTCTAACTCTTGCGGCAACAGAAGCCCCACCAGCAACTCCACCAACAATCAGTACTTTTTTTCCCATCTGTGACACTCCTTTGTTCATTCTATTTCTCCCTGCCAAGCCATCATCCCTCCGTTCATATTCGTAACATCAAACCCTTCTTCTAGTAAAAATTCACATGCTGATGAACTTCTTCCACCAGATTGGCAAACCATGTAATAGTGTTTGTCTTTATCAAGTTCTTCCAAAGAATATGGTAAATCACCTAATGGAATATGTTTTGCCCCAGGGATTATTCCCATTGCTACTTCCACATCCTCCCGAACATCAATTATATTCAACACTTCTTTATTCATTAACTTTTCTTCTAGTTCTTTTGCTGTAATAGTATTCATATTACTTCTCCTTTTTACCCCCATAGGTATATTTTAAATTAAAAAAATAAGTCCTAATGACAATTTAAATAATATACCCCATAGGGTAATTTGTCAACCGTAAAATAGTGATTTTTCAAATGACAAATTAGTAACGAAGTACAGACCAATCTGTCACACTGATTTTCTCTAACTCTTCAGCAGCCTCTTCTGGACTAATTGAAAACTTCCCCCTCACCCAGTGTGCTAAGTATCCTATTGATCCATAGCTAGCAAAAATCCCGTAGCTATTATCTCCATATACCTTTCCTAATTTTTCCGCTAGTGCATTGGATAGATACTGGACATATACTGGATTTTTGAATTCATGCTGGTAATAATATCGGTATTCATATATGTGCTGACAGATTTCCAATGTCGTCACTTTTCTTAAAGTGGATGTAGTTATCCCCTCCGTTGGCACATTTTCATAAAAAGCTAAGAATTTGGAAGTGATTGTCACACGTATGAAATCCATCAGTTCGTATTTATCCTGAAAGTGGATGTAAAATGTTGAACGACTAATTCCTGCTTTATTCACAATTTCTTTGACGGAGATTTCTTCAAACGCTTTTGACTCAAGCAGTTTGATAAAGGCTTGAATGATATACTCTTTTGCTGATACATTTTCATCTAGTACATACATGATACGAATCCCCCTAAGAGAATGGACATTTACAGGCAAAATGTCGTTTGAATTTAGTTAAATTATACCATACGCTAATAATGTAACTTAACTATTTAGGGGGTAAAAAACAATGGCAGAAGTTTATGTGATTACTGGCGGTTCTGGTGGAATGGGGAAAGCGATTGCAGAATTAGTTGGCAAAAATGGAACCGTGCTTTTAGCGGATGTGAGCGAGGAACGTTTAGCTCAATCAAAAGAAGAACTAAATACAAAAGGAATTACCGATGTACATTATCAAACAGTGGACATTACAGACAGAGAAAATGTAAAAGCTTTAGCAGAAAAAGCCGCTTCTCTTGGTAAATTAAAATCTATCATCCATACAGCGGGACTATCCCCTACGATGAGTGATTCCAAACGAATTACAGAAGTGAATTTAGTAGGAACTGGAATAGTGTTAGACGAGTTTATCACGCTAGCAGAACCAGGAACAGTGGCAGTATGTATTTCATCCATGAGCGGTCATTTTGTTCCGAAACAAGGACTATATACAGAAGTGTTGAAAAATCCTTTAGCAGAAAATCTTGTAGAAACAATGGAACAAATGGCTAAAGGCGATCCAGGGGCAGCCTACAGCTTGTCCAAGTTGGGCGTTCTGTTAATCGTGGAAGACCAAGCATGGGCATGGGGACAAAAAGGGGCACGTATCGTTTCCGTATCTCCAGGAACTATTAATACTCCAATGGGACGAAAAGAGGCAGCTGGACAACCTCAAATGAAAGTGATGTTGGATAATACACCACTCGGCCGTGAAGGGGAATCCATGGAAAGTGCAACAGCAGTACAGTTTCTAATTAGTGATGCAGCGTCATACATTACTGGTACGGATCTTCGTGTGGATGGTGGAACGACTGCTAATATGGCGAAATTACAAGCTGCACAGGGAAGATAATTTATTGAATGTAGAGCCAAGGAACCTGGGACAGCGATTACTCGTCCCACCGAAAAGGTTTACCCCTATGGCTTTTAAGGCTGACTTTTAACAAGTCAGCCTTTTTCAGTGTTTTAATTTGCATTCATTGCTTTTAACATTCTCTCTGGATTAAATCCAGAAATCCACTGACCATTAATATTGGTTTGTGGGACAGTTAGTCTCTTTGTCCTTCCTATCAACTTAATTCTCTCGACTGGATTTAGGTCAATTATAACTTCCTTATACGTAATATCAAAGGAGTCTAGAAAAGTTTTGACCATTCCACACACTGGGCAAAGCGCTGATGTATATACCGTTACAGATTGTTTCATATAGCTAAACCTCTTTTACCTGGCAAATTGACTTCTCGTATTTCTCTTATCGCTAATCAAATAAATGATGAAAGAGTCGATCCCTGTCCTCAAAAAATTGTTTCATAATCTTATAGTGACCCGTATCTTCTAAACTTGTTTCCTCCATTCCCTCTTCTGTCAGCTGTATGATTTTCGCCTTGGGGTAGGCCATTATAATAGGGGAGTGAGTTGAAATAATAAATTGTGATCCGTCATTCGCTAAATCATGGATCCTAGCAAGCATTGATATTTGTCTCAAGGGTGATAATGCTGCTTCCGGTTCATCCAATATGTAAAGTCCATCCTCCCCAAACCGATGAATAAATGTAGCAAAAAATGATTCCCCATGTGAAAGCTCATGAAGAGAAGTTCCACCATATGAATCAACAATATTACCACCTAATTCCTCGATATTGGTAGCCAAATTATAATAGGACTCCGCCCGGAAGAAAAAACTATCCTTTGGTCGATACGCTCCCTTCGCTAAACGAATATACTCATGTAGGTCTGAATGTGAATCATAACTAGAAAAATTAAAATTAAGGGTACCACCCTCAGGATTAAATCCTAATCCAATGGCAATCGCTTCTAATAAAGTGGATTTCCCCATTCCATTTTCTCCGATAATATACGTTACATTCGGATGAAATGCTATTTTACGGAAATTCCTAATCACAGGAAGATTCAAAGGAAACCTATTATAGGAATCTATCGTTTCTTGTTTTAAATCAATACTTTTTAGGTATTGGTTATCATTGTTTAACAGCATGTTCACATACTCTCCTCATCCTTACAATTACACTCAAACTCTTTGAATTTATATTCTTTGTAAAGTTGTCCTTTACTAAAATCTTTAGAATCAGATTCATACACCTTAACCACTGGTGCAATATCCTGTTGAGCAAATTCTTTAACCTTCTCCACTAGATTATCAGATGAATCAACCAGGTATTCATTCATGTCTTGGTACAAATTGTTATGTTCACAAACATCAAATGTAACTGCCAGGTAATATTTAAGCAATGGATCATCTCCTCTTACAAGCTTTAGCTTTTACTAATAGTTTACATGATTTTACAAATAAATGAATCTATCATTACCTAGCTAAGCGTTACTTATACTTCTTTCTAAAAAATGTAACAACCAATTGAAAATCCTAATAAAATATCACGTAGCCCAATAAGTAATTCGGGATTACTATAGTTTGAGGAGTGAGCATATGCCAGCCATTACTGGAAAAAAATATATCGAACGGATTGATAAACTTCAAGCGAATGTATGGGTGGATGGTAAACCAGTACAGGGAAGAATATCTGAACATACTGCATTTAAAGGAATTCTGAGGAGCCAAGCGGCATTATATGATTTACAGCATGATACAACTGTAAATCATATAATGACATACTCATCTCCCATAACTGGAGAACCTGTAGGAATGTCCTATTTACAACCGAAAACGAAAGAGGACCTTGTGAAAAGGAGAAAGATGACCCAACAATGGGCGATTGCAAGTAACGGCATGATGGGTAGGAGTCCGGACTATATGAACACGGTCTTAATGGCCCTTGCATCATCTTCCGGGTTTCTAAAAGGAAAAGAGAACTGTTTTCCAGAACGGTTAGTCGCTTTTTATGAGTATGCTAGAGAAAACGATTTATCTCTGACACATTCATTTGTTAATCCTCAAGTAAACCGTGCGCAATTTTACTTTGAAGATTCCGATGAACCGATTGCTGCTAAGATCGTCGCCAAAAATGAAGAGGGAATCATTGTAAAAGGTGCAAGATTATTAGCGACAAGAGGTGGGATTACCGATGAAATTGCTGTATTTTCAGCAGGTGGTATACAAGACAAAGCAAATGGATTTGCATTTTCTATTCCAAGTAATCAAAAGGGATTGAAATTTATAAGCAGAGAATCTTTTGTTGGTGGCGACTCCACCTTTAATTATCCATTAAGTTCACGTTACGAAGAAATGGATACTATTGTTGTTTTCGACGAATGCCTTGTACCTTGGGAACGAGTTTTTTATTATGATAATTTACCAGTTTCTAACACGTTTGCAACTAGTAGTTCATTCCATCCATTCTCCTTACATCAAGCTATCTCTAGACAAATTATTAAGACGGAGTTTATTTTAGGGGTCGTCCAGTCAATTATCGATTCGATTAATATTTCGGATTATCTCCACGTTCAAGAAAAGGCATCTGAGATTATTATTGCTTTAGAAACTTTAAAGGCATTGGTTATTAAGTCTGAAGTGGAAGCAAAGTTAGATGAGTGGGGATTTATGCGACCAGATCAACGAACATTACATGTAGCGAGTAATATTTTTCCAAAGGTTTATGCAAGATTTAGTGAAATTATTCAGCAGATAAGTGCCAGTGGAATAATGTCTATTCCTACAGAGAATGCATTTCAATCCGAATTGAAAAAGGATTTGGATCATTATTTACAGTCAAAATCGGATGATGCCGAAACACGTGTAAAGCTATTCCGCCTGGCTTGGGATTTAACCATGAGTGCTTATGGTACACGTGAAGTCCAATATGAGCGATATTTTTACGGTGATCCGGTGAGGTTGTCTAGCCAGTTGTATTATACGTATGATAAAGAACCGTTTGTCAAACGAGTAAAGGACTTTATAGAAATAGATTAAACGAAAAGGTTATTAATTATTGTAAAAATTAGGATATACTTACTTTGTACTACTAAAAAGGGGGAAGTAGGTTTGTCAAAAACAGCAATTATATCTGATATTCATGGCAATTTAACTGCATTAGAAGCTGTACTTGAGGACATTGGAAAACGTGGTGTCGACCAGATTTTTTGTTTAGGTGATTTAGTCGGAAAAGGTCCCCGTGGCTCTGCGTGTATTGAACTTGTAAAAAAGCATTGTGATAAGGTTATTCGTGGGAATTGGGATGTGTTTATCCAAGAAGAGACAGATAATGAACATCTAAAGTGGATTCAAAGTCGGTTGACAGCCGAGGATTTTAAGTATTTAGCTTCCTTACCTTTTCATATCGAATTTGAATTAAATGATAAGCTTATTCGTTGTTTTCATGCTTCACCAAGGAGTGTTTTTGAACGAATTGCACCCGAGTATCATTCAAAGGAAAAGTGTTTGTCTCTTTTTGAAAATAGTGAAGAAACCAACTCCCTCCACTCATCGCGCACCCCCGATATAGTCTTTTATGGGGATATACATGTAACGTGGTTAAGAAGCTATGATATCGGCCTACTTTGTAATGTAGGAAGTGTAGGATTAGATGTAGTTGATGCAACCTATGTAATTGTTGACGGTACATACGGATCCAATTCCATTAACTTTGTACGTGTACCTTATGACAGAGAAGCAGAGCTTAAAGCGGCAAAGGCATTAGGGATGGTAGGTTATGAAGAATATTATAAAGAGATTATGTATGAACTATTTAGCTAATTCTAAGCGTCTTTTATTGTTAGAAAGAACCATAAGTTGATTTACTTTATACAAAAGGGCTACAGGTCATAGTGCTTTAATTTTAAAACACATATAACCTGTAACCCTATTTCACATCATGTGACTAAATCATGTTTAAATGCATATATTACTGCCTGTGTCCGGTCCTGCACTTCAAGTTTTCCTAGAATATTACTAACATGTACCTTCACTGTCTTTAATGCAATATACAATTCATCGGCAATATCCTGATTTGATTTACCTTGCGCAACTAATAGAAGAATTTCCATTTCTCGGTCAGTTAATTGATCATGAAGATGAGCGACTGGCTTTTCACGCATTTTGGTCATAATCTTCCCAGTTACTTCTGGTTCTAAAACGGATTGACCCTCGTAAGTGGAACGAATAGCTTTTGCAATTTCTTCTGCTTTTGATGTTTTAAGCATATAACTTGTAGCCCCTGCTTCAAGAGCTGGATATACTTTTTCATCATCAAGAAAACTTGTAACAATAATAATTTTTGCTTCTGGCCATTGATCCACAATCTGTCTAGTTGCTTCAATGCCATCCATTTCCTTCATGACAAGGTCCATCAAAATAATATCTGGCCACAGTTCCAATGCGAGCTTAACAGCAGGAGCACCATCACTTGCCTCTGCAATCACTTCAATATCTGGCTGTGCTGAGAGATATGCTGTTACCCCGATACGTACCATTTCATGATCATCCGCAAAAAGTACTCTAATCACCCGAGTTCACCATCCTTCTTTAATATAGGGACCTTTACTTCTAACTGCGTTCCTTGATTAGGTAATGAAATAATCTTGATTGTACCACCAACCTCGAATGCACGTTCTTCCATATTCTGCAAACCATACGATCCGGTTTTCACCGTATTCAAATCAAATCCAACACCATTATCCTTTACGCGTAAAATAGCAGTATTATCACGTTTTATCAGCATGACAAGAAGGGTAGTTGCCTTAGCATGCCGGAGCGTATTGGAAACTGATTCCTGTAAAATCCGGAATAATTGATCCTCGACACCTTTATCAAGCTTGAAATCCTCTGCCTTCCAAGAGATGTCCATAGGAACCTTCTGTTTTAGCTCCACCAGTAATTCTTCCACACCTTCAAGAAGTGATTTCCCTTTCAGTGCCACCGGGCGCAAATGTAGCAGCAATGCCCTCATTTCAAGTTGTGATTGTTGAATCATATTTTCAACTAGTCGTAATTGCTTTTTTGTAGTGTCTTTCATTTGACCGCTAGTTTCATTAATAGCCGACATCATCATGGATGCAGCAAATAATTCCTGACTAACCGAATCATGTAGTTCCCTAGCTAATCGATTACGTTCCTGAACAACAATTTCTTGTAAGCTTTGCTCCCTCTCTTCCGCCCTCTGTGTTGCAAGGTTTTGGAAATGCTCGGCTTGTTTTTTTATCTTTTCTTGTATTTGACTCATTTTCTGTTCAAGAGTTTTTAATTCTTTAAAAGAAACCTCTTCTAAGTCGATACTCTGACCCTTTACTAAACTATCTAGTTTCCGTTCAATATGATTAATTCGCTGCTTCCAATACCCACCAATTGCACTTCCCATAATCGCACCGGATATAGTCGCAATTCCAAGGACGGTTACTAGAAAGGAAACATCTCCAATTCTCATTTCCCAAAGCATGGACCAGCTAAATTCTTCATGCAAGAAAAAAGTTAATCCAACGGATAGAACAACTAATACCAAACTATACATTATCCCAATCATCATATGGCGAAGAACAGTCATCATATGCGTTTCACCTCGATATCACCGGAGAATAATGATGTAATAATCTTCACTCTAGGATAGGTTGTATCATAGTTTTCAGTTTGGTATAGAAGTGATTTATTAATTAGATTCGTGTCTTTCTCATCAAAGATATAGGCTCTACCAAATACGGAACTATGATGAATACTGACTTCTACTTCATAAGGAACATAAATTTCGATATTTCCAACCAGATGGCGAATTGAAATTACTGCAGTCTCATTAGGAATTACTGTATTACTTAAATCAATCACCCGGTCCCCAAAAGCACCATGAATATTAACATCTCGCCATTGATAGGCAGTGTCCTCTGTCTGCAAGTCATCGAAAAATGTATTCTCAAAAAGTGGTTTAACTTTAATTACTTTTTCATCATTTATGACGTTGTGAGGAAGATTTGGTTCCAGGTGTTTACTATTTTTTGATTCATAATAATCTTTAAGCCATAGCACAATAACCACGACTATTAGAAAACGAACCGCCCATAAATTTAATATAGAAAAAACGAAAAAGACTAAAAAGATCCAAAACAGAACTTTTCCCCATAAATGCTGGAAATTTTTCCACCCAATATAAGCAAATAAGGCAGAAAATAATGCCGGGATAATGGCTCCACCAAAATGAAATATTATTTCAAAAATAAGGAGGATTACTCCTATGATCACAATCCAGTTGAGTGTATCTGTTTTTAGTTTTTTGAACATAGCAGGAATCCCCCCTATACTTGTGAACTCATACAGGCCCAATCCCTTGGGCCCGTGACATGAGTATACCATTTTTAGGTAGTTTTGCGCATTGCAATTAATTCGTTTTTTCTTTCGCATCTATTTCCTTTTCTAATTTAGCAATTTTGCTATCAAAGGTGGACTTATAGTATGCACTGTTTACTTTATATTCCAGATTGTCGATGTAACGCTCCATCTCTGCAAACTTTGAAAAAGGTTTATCAGATACTTCTTCCATCACACGATTAATTTGATGATTGGCATGAAGTACATTCTCACGCCCCATCAATTCCATTCGACGAAGACGCATATCTTTAATACGATGCTTCATTTCTTCATACTTTTGTTCTAATTCTTCCAATTGTTCGATTGCTTCTTGACGGGAAGCTTTCATTCGCTCCGCACGTGCTTGATATTCATCATGCTCTTTTTGTGCAAAGGCATGCATTTGCTCTTCACCAGCTTTTTCAGCAATTGCAGCTTGTTTCTGACGCTTTTCAGCCATTTCCGCTGCTTTTAAATATTCTTTTGAAAACTCATCCTTCAATTTATATTGACGCTCAATTAATTTGCGAACCTTTTCTACCTCTTGTTCAGCTTGACGTAAATATTGATTTAAAGAACCTACTGGGTTTTTCTGTTCCTTTTTGTCTAGTAAATCATGTAAATCCGCTTCGATTGAATCTTTTATACGTGTGAATACGTTTGTCATTTTATTCTCTCCTTTTTTTGGTTGTGGCCCAGGGTGGGCACATACCTACTGCGTTCGGGCTCATAATCTTGATTCTTGGTAGCATGGTTTCTACTTTCAGGTTCATGCTAGTTCTGACAAGCCCATTTTTCCAGATCCAACAACCCTAATTATTCAACTCTGCCCACTGGCGTTCAAAGTTTGCAAATGGATCATCATTATCTTCAGGAACAATCGGGTCATGATCATCTTTTTTCCAGTTTTTAACTATCCAGTATAGTCCAAATGCAGCTGCGATTCCGATTACTGCATAGATGTTTGAAAATGCAATTCCTAGAATAAATAATCCTAAGATAATCCAGCCAATTTTTGCTGCAACTGAATCACTTTTGACGAACTTCTTAAACACAACATAAAGTAACCAACCACTTAAACCTAGTAAAACCATCGGTCCTAAATTAGCTAACAATACAAATAGGGCAATTAACCCTCCAACAAACAACATAAATTTTCTCATGTTTTTGCCTCCTTTCTTTATCTTGATTTCATCTTACCGAGAAAAGAGGTTTTGGATAATGAGCCTCAGCTATATTTTGAACTAGGGCTTAGGGCTTACGTCGAGTAAGGCTTGTATAAAGTGGCTCTTCATTCTGTTGGGATTTTATTGCTCGCTTTATTAGGGTTAACAAAAGAACTGTATTCTGTTAATTACACTATTTCTATAAACTGTACGGTAAGGGTTAAGAAATATTGAGATGCGCACCGCTTCTAATGTAAATCTAGGTTGCAATGATATATAGGAGCATCGTTCACATCATTTTATCGGAGAACCTAGTTCGAAATGATGTATAGGAGCATCTTGCACATCATTTTGCCGGAGAACCTAGTTCGAAATGATGTATAGGAGCATTTTGCACATCATTTTGCCGGAGAAGCTGGTTCGAAATGATGTATAAGAGCATCGTTCACATCATTTTGACGGAGAACCTAGTTCGAAATGATGTATAAGATCATCTTGCACATCATTTTGACGCCAACATGGTTCAAAATGATGTATAAGAGCATCATTCACATCATTTTGACGGAGAACATGGTTCGAAATGATGTATAAGAACATCATTCACATCATTTTGGCGGAGAACCTAGTTCGAAATGATGTATAAGATCATCTTGCACATCATTTTAACCGAAGCCATTTAGGTTCACAACTTATATTATTAATAAAGTTACCGCACAGTTTCCATCAACTGTGAAAGTGAAAAGAGTATATCTTTATGAAAACAGCCAAATAAAAAATGGTTCATACGTTCCTTTTAACAAAACGCAAAAACCATTCTTCTATTAAAATAGCTAATAATAACGGTAATAATCCACTATCGATTATTTTTTATTATAATTTACAATTAGAAACATATAATATAGAGTTATGTGAAATATGGGTACATCTTTGGCTTTATTACAACTGGAAAGAGATTTCCATGTTTTATGAGGTAATGCTTTTAGGGAATTTGATATGGAATGTTCCATTACTTGTTTTTCTTATTAGTATTTCCATTGTATATTCTTTTGTTCTATTTACAAATATAAGAATATACCATAAAAAACCGTTGTTCTTTTTTCTTTCCTTGATTTTACTCCAACTACTTATTGGTAGCCCACTTACAGCTTTTGGCCATCTTTCCTTCAGTATTCATATGATACAAATGAGTATTCTTTTCTTTATTATCCCACCTTTACTATTGGCAGGAATCCCTAAGGTACTTCTAGAACTCACATTTAAGTTACCCTTAGTAAAAAAGATAAGTAAACTGTTTCTCTCTCCAATGTTAGCTTTATTTTTGTTTTCCTTATTATTTTTTCTATATCATGTACCGGTGATTTTAGGAAGTATCTCGCAAAGTACATTCTTGCACAATGGATTTTTAGTTTTATTGTTCATTCTATCCATTCAAATATGGTGGCCAATTGTTTCACCTGACCCAAAACAGAGATTCTACAATGAACAAAGAAAAAGGTATCTTTTTTTAAATGGGTTTATTTTAATGCCTGCATGTATATTATTTATTTGGAATGGAATATTTGATAATGTACAGAATCCCTTTATGAATCAGGTGACAGCACTAATGTGTTTACCGCCTCAAGCTGACACTACTAATTTACTTCCTTCCCTTTTTAGCACAAAGTATGACCAAATTCTAGGTGGCGCTTTAATGCTTGTCATTCATAAATTTAGCCTAATTCATCCAATTCGCCCCACAAATCCCTTAGAAGGCGATGTGGATTAACTTCAAGCGGTCCTACCCTATATCCCCCTTATTTGAACCAAACTCATCTGGCTTTGATTCCAGAACCTTAACGGTGCAACACTAGTACCTAATCCACTATCAATATAAAGATACTGCTCCCCACCAATCTTAAATATTCCTTTATCCAACTCTGGGAAAAATCCTTGATCTGGAGCCACTACCGCTCCAATCAAAGGAATCCTCACCTGTCCCCCATGCGTATGTCCACTTAATATCAAATCGGCAGGAATATCCTGATACTTTTCTATTACACCAGGTGAATGGGAAAGCAGCACAGTATAAAAATCCCTATTCACATTATCGAATGCTAGACTCATATTTTCATGATTAGTAGATTCATTATCAATTCCAACTAGATTAATAGTAGCTTCTCCTAGCGTGACTTGGGTGTTCTCATTATTTAACATGGTCACTCCTCGTTCTTCAAGACCTACTAATAATTCTTCCATATATATATTTTCCCACTCATGGTTACCTGTGACGAAAAAGGTATTTGGATTTATTACTTTTAATTCCTCAACTAGTGAAAAAACATTAGAAAAGTCCGTTGTCTTTCTATCAACTAAGTCTCCTGTAAGCACGATTAAATCAGTATCTATCTTCTTAACCGTTTCTATTAATTTTTCATTATTACCACCAAAGACTTTATTATGTACATCACTAATTTGTAAGATAGAAATTTCAGAACCTGTTGGGATTTTGTTCGTTTGGAACTCGACTCTGTTTACTTTGAAAACGTTGGTATCATAAATGACTTTACCTGCAGTACTAAGGATGAATAGGATGCCAAGGGCAAAGACAATTCTTTTTTTGTATTTTCTAAAGTAAGTAAACTCCTTATTTTTTCTTGGCATACTAAACATCTCCTTTTTTTAACCCATGTAGTTTTCAACCAGCTCATAACTTCTTTCTTTCGTCCACTTTGTGAGTGTTGCCGAATAGACAAATGGCTGTATGGATCCACCTTTATATTCATCTGCGGCCGCATCTGCTGCTGCATCTCTTTCTTCCATCCATTTACGTTGCTCTACTCGTAATGTATCCATTTCTTCTTTAGATAACTCTTCCTCGAGTACACCGTATACTTCATTCAGTGCAGCATCCCATTTTTTGTAGATTTCATCTTGGGCTTGATTCATCTCAGATTGGTTCCCATTTTCTACGATTTCCTCTAACTCTGCTAAATCAGCTTCGACATCCTTTAATTTCTGTATGTAAATTTCCTTCTTGTTCACTGTCCCATCTTCAGACAGAGTGGTAGTACTGGTTTCTTCCACATTATCCTTGTTGGCAACAGTCTCAGACTTGTCCTCTCTGTCTTCTGAGCCCACTTCCTTCTCTCTGTCTTCACTCACTACTTCCGTATCTGTTGTTACATCCTCTTTATTTGGTGAAGCATCCTCATTACTACATCCAACAATGAGAAGAAAGGGTAAAATTAATAACAGTAATTTCTTCATGTATCATTCTCCTCCCTTAATAGTAAAATCCTCTTCATTGTAACAAAATTTACCAATTTTCGACAACTTCACCTTACAACCAAACAGAAAAGGCGGCCATACATAGCCGCCTCTCTTAAGATATTGCACTCTTTAATTGCTTTACATAAAAGTATCGTACAATTAAAAAGTATATAATTTGGATTACAGCGAAGCTTCCTAAAACGAGTGAAGATTCCATCGTTAAGTCATAATTAAATAAATGAGATAATGCTGTAAGTGCGACAGCTCCATGGACTAACGCCACAACAATTGGCGATAGAAATAGAAGTGCGATTTGTCGGTTGACCACTTTTTTCAATTCAGATTGTGTGAGACCTATCTTAGCAATTGCTTGAAACTTACGCTTATCCTCATCCAAGTCCGTAAACAAACGGAAATAAAGGAAACTTCCAGCGGAAACGAAGAAGACAATTCCTATGAATAAGCCAATAAATAGAATCGGTCCATAGGCTTTATTGATTTCGTAAATGGTATAATCGACTGCGAACACTTTATGTGGGACCTGTTCTTCTATTTTTCTTCCTGCTTCAATGATTGGATCGTTTTCCACATTATCCGCTTGCCAGGCAGCACTCATATCGCTTCTAATCGGATTGCCAAGTTGGTCATAGATAGTGTCATTCACAATATAATAACCATTTATTTCTGTTAATACTTCCGATTCAATGACTTGTGTTGGTTTAACTTTTTGTCCGTTCTCTAATGCAATAGGGGTCTGTATTAAGGTTTCACTAGCCTTTGCCCCATCCATTAGGATTGCACTACTCTGTTCTACTACAATCACTTCATTTTTATTTGGTTGAATTTCCTTTTCACCAATCAATGCGGCGAAACGATTGTAGTCTGATGCTTTGACGATCAAGATTCCACTATCATCATCCATGACATCAAAGTAATGAAGATCCATCATTTCCATCTTTGTCTCCACATTTTCTTCCTCTAAGACAGAATTAATCGTACGAATATCCTGTGATATAACCTCTTCACTATCTCCTAAGAATGGATGATACGTATACGTATATGCATTGACTTGCTTAACTCCTGTGGTTAGATAAGATTGAAATCCATATAATGTCCCAATTGCACTAAAGGCAACTGTAGAAATAATTGCTACCATGAAGAATGTTCTTGCATTATCCTTCATTCGAAATGATAAGTCAGAGAACAGTAGCATATTCGTTTTCCGCCAAAAGATTGGCTTATTATTTTTTAACCTTCGAATGATATACACACTCAATTGTGTAAATAACAGGTACGTTCCAAGTGTAACAACGACAATAACCGGTATCAATGCAAAGACAACTTGCACACCTTTTACATACAAAGCAGTACCATATCCCGCAATCAGTAATAATGCGGCTAATACTGCCAAAATAACAGAAGCTTTTGGCTCCCCTTTAGATTTTTTATC
Organism: Paucisalibacillus globulus DSM 18846; assembly: GCF_000482485.1. Taxonomy (GTDB): domain Bacteria; phylum Bacillota; class Bacilli; order Bacillales; family Amphibacillaceae; genus Ornithinibacillus; species Ornithinibacillus globulus. The sequence continues at coordinate 46,767 of NZ_AXVK01000030.1, forward strand.
TCCTTTAATTAAATCAATCAGTTTTTTCGTACGAAGAATAAATGATACAAAAACCGAGATAAAGAAAAATAAGATAATAAAACTGATAAAGGTTACAACAATCGCTAATGTTGGAAAGTAAAAATTAAGTGATTCATTGATAATTAATACATTCTCTGCAATTAATAGAATAGCCTTTGCAAATACTAATCCGGCTAATATACCACCAACTGTCGCAACAAAACCAATCAATATATTTTCCAAAAATACCATGAGACGAATTTGCCCACTAGATGCACCTTGGATCATTAATAAACCAAACTCTTTCTTTCTGGATTGTAAGAAGGAACTCATGGAATACAAAACAAAAAAGAAAGAGAACACATAAATAATTCCACCAGCTACAGCCATTCCAAATAGCGCATTTTCATTAATCGAGCCACCAGAAAAAGCAGGATGAAAAGCAAAAATGGCAAAAGTAAAGAATACCATTACTGTAAACATACTGCTTAGGAAGTAAGCAATATATAGTCTTTTATTACGTAAAACGTTGTTAAACGCGAATTGACGAAAAGTCATTGCCATCTCCTCCCATCAATGACAGCATATCTATTATTTTCTGGAAAAATGCTTGTCTACTATCACCACGATGAATTTCCGAGTGTAGTTTCCCATCACGAATAAAGACAACCCGATCAGAATAGCTTGCTGCTTGTGGATCATGGGTTACCATTAATAAGCTTGTTTTTTCCTGTTGATTAATGGTAACAAGCATTTCCATTACATCTTTTGAAGCTTTTGAATCCAGGTTTCCAGTTGGCTCATCAGCTAGGAGTAATTTTGGTTCATGAATCATCGCACGTGCTATCGCTACCCGCTGTGCTTGACCACCGGATATTTCATATGTCCGTTTATTCATAATCCCAGAAATACCAAGACTATTAGCAAGCTTATTTGCCTTCTCTTTCATTTCTTTCACACGCGCACCGTCCAATGTCAATGGCAAAACAATGTTTTCTTCAACAGTCAATGTATGCAATAAATTAAAATCTTGAAAGATAAAACCTAACTCATTTCTACGGAATTTTGCTAAGTCATTTTTCTTTAGCTTATGAGGATTTTTCCCTTCCATTTCTACCTCTCCAGTTGTTGGTGCATCAATGGTAGAAATAATATTGAGTAAGGTAGTTTTTCCACTTCCAGATGGTCCCATTATGGCCACAAATTCACCTTTATCGATTTCTAAATTAATATCAGTTAGGGCTCTGTAAGCAACTTTGCCCTCATAAATTTTACTAACCTTTGTAAGTTTAAGCATAATTGTTCTCCTCTCTTCCACAGCTTCTAGTAACAGTATATCCTGAGTGCTTTAAGAAGAACCATCGATTTTCCTTTCAATAACCTTACATGGATGTAAGGTTTGGAATATAAATGGTGCCTGTCACTTCCCGAAATTTGTCGAAATCTCGGCATATTTCATGGGAGTGACAGGCACCATATAACCGTTGTATAATGCTAGTAGGTTGGCTTGGAGGTGATAGAAATGGCGAAAATGTGTACACATCAGCCAATAATTGTAACGACTCATGCAAAGCCAGTTATTAGAGGGCGAAACTTTGTATGAGATAATTTGATACAATCGCCTAATTCATTTCTGATAATTGGCTTTATACCTTGTTATCGTATCGGTATTAAAATAATGAGGAGCTAACAGAAATGACAAAAGAGATGAATATACTTTTAAAAAACATTCCATTCCTAAGACATGATCAGTACAACTTTATTAAATTTCAAATAAAAAACATTCTTCATGCCTATGCAACAACTAAGGATGAAGGGGTAATTTACACCGTTAAGTTAAGTTCATTGGATAAGATTTTTTCTTTATTTACAAATCTTAATGAGAGTCAAGTGGCACTATTGTCAAAGGTTGTCGATATAGAAGAGCATTATCAGGCGGATTCTTTGTTAACTGAATTAAAATCCTATGTAATTCCATTTAGAAATACAACAGAAAAAACAATAACCAAACTTTTTCCAAAAGTAAAGAAGTTAAAAGCCCCGGATCTAAAAACTATTGATTTTAGGGAAATATCGTATATTGGTTGGTATGATATTCGCTCAGAAAGAAAGTTTCTTGTAGCAGACTACAATGGAGAATTAATAGGAATCCAAGGTACTTTTATGAAAAGCATTAAAGGTATCTGCTCATTATGTAATAGTTATGAAGAAGTTGGATTATTTACTGCTAATGTTAGGTCGGGAAAAGAAACGTATACAAATCGTGGAAATTACATTTGTGCAGACAGTGATAATTGCAACCAAAATCTTACCTCATTAGAAAAATTGAAGAAATTCATCGAACTATTAAGTAACTAACTTGTTAGCGGCGTCACCCCCTTCTACGAATTGGGTAGTGACGCCCTTTTAAAAATCAATAATCAAAAGATAGGCTAAGGCTATAAGAGGAATGCTTCCAAAACTTACTTAATAATGGACAAATGGTTAATAATATATGTATATAAAAAAAAGTGACAGAGCCCATGTAGCGGTCTCTGTCGCTTCTAGTTTAATCATTTAATTAACATTATGGGATAGTTCATGAATGTCACCTTCCTAATTACTTTTATGCATGCAGTAATTTACGACGTCTCTCCGCATTACGAGTCCACAGTTTTACATATTCCAGGATCACTCCATTAGTCCGATTATTCTTTATAACCGCTAATTTAGTGTCATCAAGATACTCATTCGCAGGATTTATCGGGTACTCCCCACAAACATCTACTCCAATAATGTCTTTGAATTGAATGAGTGCCTTAACCATTTTCATCATTTGTTTTAGTTGGAGTGAACCATGGTCCCATCCTGTTAAAGCGTCTTTTTTATTGAGGACGTCTTTATCCATGCTTATATACACAGATTCAGTGGAGATATTCTTAATAATTGATTTGGTGATAGTTGTCAGATCTGATTGTAGCGAGTTTTCGGTGTATAGTACAACTCTGTTATGTATCGAGTCAGGAATATGGTGGATTGCTTCTTCGCTCACACCAATAATGAATACTTTTTTCAGCATGGGAAGATGTTGGAGTGATTCCAATACCCACGAGCCACAGGAAATAATATTGTCACTCGGACTTGGAAGTGTATCAGTATGATGGTCGAACAGAACCAAGGTGTATGGTTTGTCGATCTTAGCTTGGAGTACATAGGACATATAGTGGTAATTACCGCTTCCTAAAAAATAAATTCCATTCACGTTTAGCTTGTTAATTTTTTCTGCAATTTGTCTTAAACTATCCTTCTCACAAAACAGACTAATATTAGGCATAGATTCATAGTCAATCCATTCATACTGATTGTTTTGGTAAAAGTTTTGTGTTCTGTAAGCCCCATCAAAATTGAATAAGGTTACATTGCTTTTCATTTTATTTTTCCTCCCGTTAAATTTTTGTAAAAATTTATACTATTATTATAGCATTCTATTTGGACTTTCTGGGAAATGAAGTCTATACAAATTCTTACAATATACTCTGCTAAAGAAATGTAGCCTAGTTCATGACGAACTAGGCTACAAGATTACAATAATTCCCTATTCTTTTTATAGGAACGTTTTAAAGAAATGAAGCTTGTAAAAAACCATAATACTCCAACAACTAGTAATAACCCAATAAAATCTATCCATTCTGTATTGTTAGCTGGGAATCCAACAATAAGTAGATATAATAACGCGTAAATTACTACAATTCCACCTATTTTGTTCAAAATACGTTTTATCTCTTTTTTATATGCTGTTTCTGTAGCAATATCTGTATATTCGATACCAGATAATATATACCTTCCCATTACATAAAAAAGAAAAATAGCTATTGGGATTAGTAATGCTAATCCCGTATTCATTGGATAGAACTGATTACAGATTACCATTACAACTAATGAAAGCAAAAGAAGGATTGCCCCTTCCGATAGAAAATACAACATTCTTTTTTCCTTATATTCGTCACTAGGTATAAAGAAAGCAAGCCATGATTTCATTTATTCTCTACCTCCCAAAATAGTTCATCTAACGTTTTATTTAATTCCTTCGCTATGGCAATACAAAGTTGAAGACTTGGATTATATTCGCCTTTCTCAATGAGTCCAATTGTTTGCCTAGTCGCTGCTACCCTCGTTGCTAATTGCTCCTGTGTCAGCGACAGGCTCACCCTTGCTAATTTCACATTATTTTTCATATATCCACCTACAATATGCAAGATATTTATTACTTTATGTAATATATATATGTCATTATGTTAATTATATATTACATTGTGTATATAAAGCTGTCAATAGAAATGATGAAAATTTAAAAAATACAGGCATTCAAGTAACGCTCTGTTAACTGGCTAATTTATTAATTAGATGGCAATACTGAATGGAATAAACTAACCGAATGGAGATGGATTATTAATGGATAAATGGGAAGTTTATGATGAAGTAAGACGACTTCAAATGGAATTAGTAAAAGTTGATATAGAAGGCTGGTATAATAACGAGTTTCTCACATGGCAATGGTGGATCTTGCTAATTTTACTCATAGGTCCATGGATTGTATTTCTATTGTTATATGATCGGAATAAGATCGTTTCTACCATGTTAGTTGGAATGATTGTAGCTCTTATTACTCTTACTTTTGATGTCTTAGGAAGTGATATGAATTTTTGGGGTTATCCCATAGAACTGATAAGCCAGGGACCTGGGGCGTTACCCTTTGATTTGGGTATTGTAACGGTTACTTATATGATGATGTATCAACAACTTACCAAATGGAAACGGTACATTTCCGGTTTAATTATTATGACACTATTTTTTGCTATTATCGGAGAGGGATTATCCGAACTGTTAAATTTATATAGAAGGATTGAGTGGAGAACAATTTATTCAATTATATATTATTTAATGGTTGGGATTGGAGTTAAATGGTTTGTGGATAGGCTTGTAGGGATAGAGAAAGAATCAAAAAGTAGTTAGATGTTAGGTATAATCACAAACTAAAAATTCAATTGCATGAAAAGCGAACAGATACCTTACCTGTTCGCTTTACTAGTTTTAGTTCAATTTACACTTTTTAGTGCTTCTTCAACTGAAATCTCACCAGACATCAAACCAATTGTCTTCTTATACGTCTTCTCTTCATCCAATGAAGCAACAACCGCTCTTGCCACATCTTCACGAGGAATGGACGTCTTGTCGAATTTTTCCTCTACTGCTACTTTTCCTGTTCCTGGTTCATTCAATAAAAGCCCTGGCCCGAAGATTGTATAATTTAAGTTGCTTTCCACAAGCATACGGTCTGCATAATGTTTTGCAACCATATATGGCTTGATTGGGCTATCTTTCCATGATTCACGATCATATGCTTTGAATGCACTTACCATCACATAACGGTTTGCCCCAACTTTTTCCGCTGCTTCCATTGATTTCACAGCACCATCTAAATCAACTAGTAATGTTTTGTCTGGGCCTGTTTTTCCACCAGATCCAGCGGTGAAGATTACTGTATCAGTACCTTTCATTGCCTCAGCAAGATCATCCACACTACCCTCTAAATTGGCAACTACCGCATTTATACCAGACTGTTGAAGTTGTTCTGCTTGCTCTTTACTACGTACCATCGCAGTTAATTCATGTATATCACTTTCTTGAAGAAGTTTTGCAATATGTTTACCAACCTGACCGTTTGAACCGATTAAGAATACTTTCATTTTGATTTCTCCCTTCTAGGTTAATACCTACATTGTTTCAAATCGGGAAGTAATTTTCAAAGATGTTGCTTAAAAATTAGAGTTGTTGGATTGATAATCAGAAGAAGCATGTGAACCTATGTGATTCACATGCTTCTCAAATTAAGGAGAATTGAAAACTTATGCAATTACTTGATAACCCAGTTTCTCAATTGTATCTTTTAGCTCATCTGCAGTTACTAGCTCCTCGTTAAAAGTAGTTTTCACCTTGCTAGAGTTAAACATTACTTTTGCTTCATCTACACCATCCATTTTGCTTAATTTAGTTTCGATTTTTTTAATACAAGATGGACATGTAAGTGGTTCTAATTGGAATTTTTTAGTTGCCATATGGCATCTCTCCTTTGTTTTATTATACTTTTATTCTAATATGCTTTTCTGTTTCATTCCTTGACCTAGGTCAAGTTTTTACTACTTAATCTTCTTCCCCATCCAAGCTATCTTTGCCAAGGTATGCTTGTAGCATCCAAATAGTTTGATCTAGAGAATGTTTATAACCAATTAACATATCCTCCGTTACAGAATCAACCTCTTCGTTTGCTAGAGTGATAGATTTAATGGTGACATCGCGAATCGTACGGTAATCATTCACTAGATTTTCAACCATTTTTTCTGCCGGGATTTTATTATAGTATGGTTCTTCAGTGATAAAGGAATGCTCTAGGTATTCAGCCAAAGTAGAATATGGCTTCTCCCCTCTTGCTATTAAACGCTCTGCGAATTCATCGAAATATTGGTTTGCTTCGTTATATAATGCTTCAAACTTTTCATGAAGGGTAAAGAAGTGTGGCCCTTGTACATACCAATGATACTGATGAAGTTTCACATGTAAGACTCCTAGATTTGCAACGATGTGGTTCACCATAAATTCAGTTGTAGCATATTGTGCTTGAGTATGTGTTGCTGTCATATAAATCTCTCCCTTTTCTTTTGATAGTTTTACTATAATAAACATGTACCCTAAATTCCTTGATCTTAATCAAGCTTGTCTAGGATAATCTCTACAGACCTACACAATGGATTAAACGGTTTTTACTATTAAGCTCATTTCTGCTTCCATATTTTTATGGTTAAATCTTATAAGTCTCATCGCATTTAAAATTACTAGAAGGACACTTGCTTCATGGATAAACATACCCGATGCAAGATGGACAGTACCGGCTAGCACCCCAGCTAATAGGATAAAAACAATCCCCACTGCTAAGAAGGTATTTTGCTTCATATTTCGAATCGTTGCTTTTGATAGTGAGTAAGCATGGGAGAATTGCATTAATTTATCAGCCATCAGGACGACATCTGCCGTTTCCATGGAAATATCTGTCCCACCTTCGCCCATTGCGAGACCGATATCTGCTGTTGCAATAGCTGGAGCATCATTGATTCCATCTCCTGCCATAGCGACTACTCGGCCCTCAGCCTTCAGCCGCTTTACAAACTCTACTTTATTTTCTGGCAAAAGTTCTGCATGGAATTCATCAATACCTAGTTGGTTTGCAACTAGCTCGGCAGTGTGTTTATTATCACCCGTTAACATAACAATTTTCTTAATACCATTCTTCCTCATTTCGGCAAGTGCTCTTGAAGCGTCCTCTCGGATTTGGTCTGCAATCGAGAAGATACCTGCAATTTCCCCATCTATACTTGCAAAAATAGCCGTGTTTCCTGCTTTTTCCCTTTCAACTGCGTATGTGTTGACTTCATCTGAGATGTTGACTTTTTCTGCTTTCATCAGTTTTCGATTACCGATGGCTAGTATTTTCCCTGCTAATGTAACCCGGATACCGTTACCTTTAATGACTTTACTATCTTCTGGTTCCATATCTAGATTTAGGCTTCTCGCTTGTGCTTCTTTTACTATGGTTTGCCCTAAGTGGTGTTCTGAGATTGTTTCCGCTTGAGCTACCAGCTGTAAAAGTTCTTCTTCAGACTGGTTATTGAAAACTTTAATATCTGTTACTTCTGGTTTTCCTTTTGTTAACGTTCCAGTCTTATCGAAAACTAATGAGTCTACTTTAGAGAACTTATCCATCACTTCTCCACCTTTAACAAGAACCCCATGTCTTGCACCATTTCCAATTCCAGCTACATTGGAAACTGGAGCACCAATGACTAATGCACCTGGACAAGCGACAACTAGGAAGGTAATTGCTAAATGAAGATCTCTTGTTAGGATGAAAACGAGTACCGATACTATAACAACTGCTGGTGTGTAGTAATTCGCAAATTTGTTTAAGAATTTTTCCGTTTTAGATTTAGACTCTTGTGCTTCCTCAACTAGCTCAATTATTTTAGCAAACGTTGTATCGTCTCCAACTTTTTCAGCTATAATTTCAATATAACCATTATCTACAATTGTTCCACTAAAGACTTTATCGTCTAGCTTTTTCATTGCAGGTACAGATTCTCCAGTAACAGCTGCTTCGTTAAGTGAAGCATTCCCGGTAATGATTTTTCCGTCTATTGGAACCTTCCCACCAGAACGGATAATGACACGATCACCAACTTCCACATCGTCAATTGAGATAGTTTCTGTTTGACCATTACGGATTACAATAGCTTCTTGTGGTGCCATTTCGGTTAACTCTTTTAGTGAAGATCGAGTTTTTTCCAAGGTGCGTGCTTCTAGATAATCCCCGAAAAGAAATAAAAAGGTTACCACAGCTGACTCCACATATTCCCCAATAATCAATGCACCAATAACAGCAATGGTTACAAGCAATTCTATACTGAATGCTTTCATTCGTATTGCCTGATAAGCTTTGATGAAGATTGGAATTCCCGCAATTATCGTTGTTATGATTAAGATTGCTTGCCTAATATCTAAATAGCCCATGAGATTAACGATAAATGCTAGAATCAATAATCCCCCTGATATGAATGTAATTGGCTTTTTCCTTTTATTTATCCAACGAATAAACATACCACCAACTCCTTCTTTCGATTTACTTAGATCTGCAAAACGATATAACCCTTATAGCTTAATCATAAAGCAAAATCACAAGAATAAACTTGACCTAGATCAAGTTTCTGGTGCCTGTCACTCCCCGAATTTTGTTTGAATTTGTCGAACGAAAAAATTACTCTTGCATTACAAGGTAAAGCATGTTACCTTTACAATATATCTTGCATTGCAAGGTATTCCTTTTAAACATAACCCTTGTAATACAAGATACTGAAAGAGGTGAACGTATTTGTCAACAACACAAATGCTGAAAGGTATTCTTAATGGCTGTATTTTAGCCATCATCAAAAACAAAGAAGTTTATGGCTATGAGCTCGCAGAAAAACTAGAAAGCTATGGATTTCAATCATTCAGCGAGGGTACCATCTACCCATTGTTAATGCGTATGCAAAAGGAAGAACTTGTTACTTCGACATTAAAAAAGTCAACAGCAGGACCTCGAAGAAAGTATTACTCACTTACACCTAAAGGTGAGATTGAACTTAAAAAATTCAAAAAGCAATGGGATTATTTACAAACCAATGTTAACAGGGTGTTAACAAATGAAGTGGAAAAACATTCATAAGGAGATGAAAAAGGTGCAAGTTGAACTTTCCCAAAAAAGTAAAAGTTTTTTAGAAAATCTACGAGTTTATCTTTTCTCTAGTGGAAAAAAGTCAGATGAAATTGAGGAAATTATTGAAGAGCTAGAGAGTCATTTAATTGAAGCAGAGCAACATGGAAAACCGATTGAGAAAATTATTGGGAAATCACCGAAAGCATACATGGAGATGGTTTCTAATGAAATGGCAATTGATTTCCGAACGTGGTTTCAATACATTGTAATCATTATTTTTGGCGCTTTCTCTTTTTCAATTTTTCAGGATATTTTAGCAGGAACATTATCTTATTCCATATTGGAAATTATCGGGCATATAGCAATTACAGGGATTTTTACTTTCTTGATTTTCCTTGTTTTTAAGTATATTTCAAGCAATGATTTTTCAAATATGATTCAGGTGGTAATTTTATCTCTGATAGGATTGGTACCCGTTGGATTATTTTTCGGATTACATTTTCTTAATAAATCGGTTGAAACACCTATAATTGAATTTGGCCAGACTGGATCACTAACCATTGCAGCAATTACATTACTTCTTATTATTGGAATTTCCCTATGGGCAAAAACAGGAATCCTTATTGCCATTGTAACGTTGTTAACATTACCTGAATACCTATTGGGGAAAACAACCCTAATTCAAGAAACTCAGCTAATACTAAGTACGATTATATCCTTTGGTGGAATTGGACTATACTTATTCATCTCAAGTATTTTGACTAAAGATAGATAAGGCTAAATCACCGTAATTTTATTTGCCACTTTCCTACTTCTATATTCGATTATATAGGAAGAAAAGTGGCATCTTAGAATATGGAAAAGTAGTCCAGTTCAAATGAACAGGACTACTCTCTCATTGTGAATATCACTTTACTCTTTTCTAGATTTATTATCAATATATCTTTCAACTACTACAATACCCAAAGAAACACCAAGCGCTACCGAAAATGCTGTAGGAACATCTAAGTCAGGTTTGAATAGGGCATTTACTATTAGATTGATGATGAAAAAAGATAAAAAGTATAGTAAAAATTTATAAAGCCACTTCATGATTTTTTCCCACCTAATAATAAATCTGGATCATTACTTGGTATTGTTACATCCTTATCTATAGTCACATCCCAAGAAATAATTGTTGTACTATCTCTGACATTATTTTCTTTAATAGTACCCAGTAACGTCTTAACTCCATGACTAAGCTCATGGTTCATCATTACATTGTAAACATCGATAGGGTTAGAAAATGGCTCATTTGGACACTCCACCAGTCCATCCGTCGTTAACAAGATACGGTTCAAACCATTTCTTAGCTCCCTAACACCGCTGCTATAGCAAGGCACCACTTGATCAAATGTGTTAACTTGTCCGACCCATTCAAAGAATTGCCGTTGATTTAACTGATATTGTCCAAGCTTGGCAAGCTCCGGATGAAACACATAAGAAATGCAGTCTCCTATCGAAAACCACCAAACATACTTGCCCATTCTTAATAAGATTAAACAAGCAGTCTCACCCTTAATTTTGCGACATTCTGAAAGAAACTTCTTTTCTTGAAACAGGTGTAATATAGTTTGTTGGATTTCTTTCAAGGCATGAGCACAGGTACAAGATAATAGATTTTCAATTGTTTCTTTATATTTCATAAATTGACGTATTACTAATTCCGTACTCTCTGCGGAATTATGCGCATCCAAAATGACAGCAAACTCCCATTTCCGCTCCCTATCACCCCACACCAGACAACCATCTTCATTTTTAAATTGACCAGCAGTTGAATTACCACCAAAAAGCCCAATAGATATATGGTTTAAATGTTGAATGCTTATGTTGTCTACAAAGTTTTCTTGGCTTCCTACCCAAGAGAATTCACTATTAGCATTTTCCATTTTGGTTATTCTCCAAATAATCTTTCAAACGATTACATAGATCAATTACATCGTTGTTATCACCCATCAGCGCATTTTTCCAATCATAAACAGCCATTGGTCCCCAGTATTCTTCTGGAGTATTCGGATAACGAGCTACTAGGTGCATGTGCAAATGTGGAACTGAATTTCCTGAAACAAGGGAATAGACATGTTCTGCCCCTTCAGAATCTATTAAGGCTTTACTAACTTGAGCCATCATGACTCCAAATGCTTTTGCTTCTTCTTCTGTCATATCACCGAGGGTTGGCGCATGCCTTTTCAAATCAATCATCACATGACCTAGATAGTTTGGCATTCCATTCTTATCAATATGTCCAACGTACACATAATCATCTTCATAGATTGTTACTCCTGAAGTCTCTATAGCTCCAGCATGTTTATTACAAATGAAACAATCGTTCCCCATGTAATCCCCTCCCATATCCTCTCATCCTTAAAAAGATAAATTATGAAAATTATATAGCATTAAGTAAATGTAGGGAAGACTTTCATGAAATATTTCGAATAATAACAAAGAAAGATTATTAATGTATTAACGACGCTCTCAAATCGTTAACATCGTGCTCTAAATAACTTTTAAGGCAAGATAACATATACACCCATCCTTCTTTTTGTCCTAGCATCTTGCTTATGACTTCAGGGTCTTCCTCTTTTAGACCTGACTCATTAATTTCAATGATTGTACTTTTTTCGTCAGATCCTTCTAGACTGATTGTTACAACTGTTTCTTTATCTTTTTCTCCCCAAGAAAATACTATTTTCCTATTTTCTAGAACTTCTAACACATTTATTGCACCTTCTGCCCCATATTCCTCATATCTCAATACAATTTTCTTTCCAGCTTCCCATCTTTCCGAACTAGAAGAAAACCAGTAATTCCCAATTTTAACTGGGTCAATTAAAGCTTCAAAAACAGTTTTAGCAGATTGGTTTATTTTCATTTTTGTAGTTATTTGAGTATCCATAACCATATCAACACCTTATCTTTTTTCCTCATTCTATACTATAACTACCTTTTGGGAAATTACTATCAATAGTTGTTCGAGAATAATCTCTATAACCCTCTCCCTTGGATCTGAATCCTTCATTGAGATCACTCGAAATACAGACATAAACATTTCATAATCCCAATATAATGTACTTAGCCCATACATAGGGAGTTAAGCCTAATTAGTTAGGAGGAGAACTATGTGTTTTGTACAAATTGTGGAAATAAGTTAATTAGTGAGAGCAGATTTTGTTCCTCCTGCGGTAATCTGATTATCACACAGAAAGAAAATACGAAAGTGCAACTAGCTACTGAAGATGCACCGGAACAATCTACTACTGAGGAAAAACAAACTACTACCAAAAACATTCAAGAACAAATGAAGGGAACTTTTCTAAATGCGACTGGAAAAATAAATGCCATGTTAGGTGAACAAGGTAATTTTGATTTGAACTTACGGGATGTTTTTTCGGCTGTCTTTAAAAAACATACAAAGGAAGAAGGAGAAACACTTTTTATAACGGGTACCAAGCAAACCACACCCAAAAAACATGAAATATCAACTTCTTGGCCAAAGCCATGGCTTTTTTCCCGCGTATTATTATTTTTTGTAATTACCTATGTTCTCCTTTATATATCCACTTTTTCCTTTCAAAATATTAATGCACTGCCCGGTCTGATTATTATTGGTTCATTTGCTGTTCCCGTTTCTTTATTAATCTTCTTTTGGGAAACAAATGCACCCCGGAATATTAGTTTTTATGAAATAGCAAAAATGCTACTTATTGGCGGGGCTGGCTCATAAGTAGTAACATTATTTCTTTTTTCATTTCTACCAGTCTATGAACTAGATTTTTTTGGAGCTATTATTGTTGGAGTAGTAGAGGAAGTTGGAAAACTAGTAATCATTATATATTTTATTAAACAATTAAATTCAAAGTTTATTTTAAATGGATTGTTAATCGGGGCAGCAGTTGGTGCAGGCTTTGCAGCGTTTGAATCGGCGGGTTATGCCCTTCGTTTTGGCCTTATGTATGGTGATGCGTTAATGTTGGAAGTGATTTTCAAAAGAGCATGGATAGCTATTGGAACTCATTCCATCTGGGCAGCAATTGCAGGGGCTGCATTAGTTTATGTAAAAGGAAATGCCCCACTTCAGTCCAATCATTGTTATGATAAAAAGTTCCTCAAGCTATTTGCTGTCCCAGTCGTTTTACATGCAATTTGGGATATGCCATTATACTTTCTTCATAAATTTAATATACTGTTTATCATTCTAATTGTAATTGGATGGGTATTTATTTTCACACTAATTAATGCTGGGCTTAAACAGATTGTCCGAATAAATATGAGAGAATAGTTTGTTTTGTGGTGCCTGTTGTTTTGTGGTGCCTGTCACTCCCCGGATTTTGTCATTATTTGTCGATTATATAAGTCTTTCAATTACAATCTATTAGTCAATTTGCAATCGAAACATTATTCTATGGTACTATTAAACAAATAAAACTGTAGGGGGAATTTACATGATAGCATCTATTACACTATGGGAAGCTTATTTGATCGAGTCTTTACGCTCAAGAGGAATGGATAATGCTACATTACTTAACTGTATTGAAAAAAATGATATTAAAACACTAAACGACTTTGATGATGCCTTTGATCATACAGATTTAATACTAAACAATAACACCGACGCAATTAAATTAGCAATTAACTACAATTATAAGGTTAAATTTATCACGATTAACGGAGTAAAGAATTTAATGGGAATGAAGTTCGATCTCGTTGCAGGAAGAGACTTTCAAATGGATGAGACCAAATTCTACAATGTTCCATTAACCAATGAACAAATGAAAACTTTAGACACCATGATTTCCCCACTATGGAAGATGGTGAATGTCTTACCAGAAGATGTTAAAGTTAAAGTTGATATTATTCACTCGGCTGAAGTCGTACATTCTTAGTTAATAGATTGTTATCACTACTTTAAAAGTATCCATAAAATCCACTTCAGTCTAATTTACTGAAGTGGATTTGTTATTATCCATACTTTTCAGATGAACAACAGTAATTGACCATTCGACAAATTCCGAGTTATTTCGGGAAGTGACAGGCACCTTGCCTTGGCTGTAAGCATGCTGCCTTTCATGAATGTGAACATCTAGCTAAAGAAGTTGACTACCAGAATGAACCATTCGTTTCACCAAGATGATTAGAGGGAGATCTTTCCTCTCCCTCCTTTTTCTATCATTCCTCATTGACTTGTAGTCTGATAAGGTGTTCTACTTTCTCATTATCTTTATTTTTCACTAACAATATCCATTCTCCACTCGTTGGTAGCGATGCTTCTCCTGAGTAGGTTCCATCACCATTGTCAGTAAAAGGGACATCGATTACTTCACTGTCCTCCAAATCAATTTCTCCACTCAATGTTAGCCCAGTAACAACTTCTTCATTATCTTCAGCGGCTAAAACAATTTCTGTTACCTCTCCATCTTTATAAGTCGGATTATTTTCAACCGTAAAAGTTAAGTCACTGCCTCCACAACCCGCTAGGAATACTAATACTAGGATTATTATTATTTTCTTCATCTGTTATACCCTCCATTTTTTCTAAGAAACAACATGACGATGTATTTATGCTTTATTTACATTTTACACCCTGGAGTGACATGCTTAACATTAGCAGAGTAAGTTTCACTTTATTGTCATAAAGGTATGTCCGTGAACCTTTTCTTTGAAACCACATCTGAAACGCTAGAATGCAACAATAAAGTGAAACTTCAATCAGTGGGTGTTTTTGTACTTCCCCCACTTATAATTCTTGAATTTCACTCGAATTCCTCTCTTTTAGGGTCTTACAGCCAGTTAACCTGCGATAAACCCTGCACTTATTTAGTTTAATAACTGCGGGGCTTGGTAAATTCTTTGTTAGCTCACTTCAACCGTTTCCCATTCTTTCATAAATTGTTCTATCTGCTCATGGATATACGCATCACTTGGAACATGACTTAATATTTCCTCCTGGCTATATACCTTACCACCCTTCACAATAGTATGGATATCTTGAGTATGTTTAATATTTTCTAATGGATTCTCATTTAAAATAACGAAATCAGCAATGTTTCCCTCTTTAATAACTCCAATATTATTCAGATGAATGGACTTCGCTGCATTGACGGTTGCTGCTTGTAAAGCTTGCATTTCTGTAAAGCCAATTTCTACAAATATTTCTAGTTCTCGATGTAAAGCCATCCCTGGGTACGTATAAAGCAATGCTGGCGTATCCGTTCCAGCAACCACGGTCCCTCCTATGTCAAAGTAAGTCTTTGCAATAGCTTTAGTAAGATTATTTATAATAACAGTCCTTCCTTTAATAGCCTTTTCCAGTTTCTCTTGCTGTTTCCATTGCTCCACAAGATTCGTAAGGTTTCCAATAGCCTCTATCACTTTATTATCCGGTGACCATATAGTAGGAAAACTCATCCCCTGATCGAATAAAACCATTGTTGGGCAAAGTTTAACATTATATTCTAGCATTTTTTCACAAAGTTCTTTAATTTTTTTTTGGTCTGGTTTTTCCCAATTTATATGACCCCACTCTTCTTGGTCTACTAGTGGACTCCAACCTTTATATAGCTCTTGCGCAAATCCAGATGCATGTTCAAACCAAGTAACTCCTGCTTTAGCAGCATCTAATGCAGTTAGTTCTTTTGAATTTATTAAATCAATGGACAATTCCAAGCCATATTTCTTTGCTTCATCAATTGAAGCTTCCATAACCTCTCTTTTAATCCATCCATATAATTTAATAAATTTCGCCCCAACTTCCACTTGTCTACGAACTTCTTTTCTAGCTTCTTCTGGATTATCTGTTACTAAATTGCCGTAGCTTGTCTCTCCCCATTGTCCAGGTGTTCCGTCAATCATTCTGTCAGCGGTATATACCCTAGGTGTCGGTGCATTATCTGGTTTCTGAATTAAACTTTTTAATGCCAACACATTCCCTGCCGTGTTTCGAACTGTCGTAACCCCAGATGCTACGAAATGTGGTGCATAGCCCTCATTAATATGACAATGCATATCGATTAAGCCCGGGATAATATATTTTCCTTCTGCATCGATTGTTTCTATTCCCTCTAGCAAAACTTCATCCTGTTTTATCATTCTTTTAATCTTATTTCCTTCTACTTCAATTGCTCCTACAAAAGATACTTCATTCTCCACATCGATAATTGTTCCATTTTTAATTAATAATTTTTTCATTTTCTTTTCCCCCTTAACGTAGTTTAACTGTATTTTTATTCTAATTTTATTGTATATTGATTAAAACGATTGCTTTTAAAAATTGTCATATAGTGGAATTTAATATTTCTGGGGGAATAAAAATGATGGTAGAGTATGGTAAAACGCTAAGGATGATACGAAAATAAAAAGGGATAACCTTAAAAGTATTAGCAGATGGTGTCTGTTCTGTTTCTTTTCTATCGAAGTTTGAACGAGGTGATTCGGATATAACACTTGGTCTGATGACAAGACTACTTGAAAACTTAATGATGAACTTTGATGAATTCTTATATATACATAACGACTTTCACCACGACAAACTGGACAATTTTTTTCAAACTGCCAGGAATGCCTATTTAAATAGAGATGTGAGACAACTTAAGCAATTAAAAAATAGTCAACTAAAAAAGTGGAAGCAATATAGCGTGGAAACTTATCATTATAATGCTTTATTCATTAAAGTATTTGAAAGTATTGTAGATCATAAATATATTGACGAAGGAGTACAAGAAAATGATATTCGACTCCTTTCCGAATATTTATTTCGGGTTGAGGTATGGGGATATTATGAATTAAAGCTTTATAATGGAACGCTACTATTACTTCCACCAGATATGGTTATCCTGCTTTCTAGAACCGCATATGAGAAAAGTAGTCGTTTTAGGGATTATAAACGAGTAAATGATGAAATCACCGCTGTTCTCTTTAACACGATTATATTTTTACTTGGATCTGTTAATCGATTTCACGAAGAATTTACATACCAGAAGGAGATTAGCGAATTTTTTTCTATTCTTGAAGCAATTGCACTCCCTGAGAGAAATCTCTTAGAAAGAGTAAATCTATTAGAGCTTAAAGGTGCCTATGAAATCAGAACTGGAAACATAGAGGAAGGTACTATCAAAATAACACAAGCTATTCAAATCTTAAAGGACCTGAAATCTACAAGGCTGGCTAATAATATCGAACAATATCTTCAGCAAATTGTATAGAAAAATACCCAATTCAGCATAAGAATTGGGTATTTTCACATTTATGTTGCCTTCCTTGCTGCCCTCATAATTAAGCTAACTACAAAAATTAAAATAATTGCTCCGATAAGTGCAGGGATAATGAAATATCCACCAATTTCTGGCCCCCACTCGCCAAGTAACATGGAGCCAATCCAAGCTCCAATAATACCAGCTATAATATTTCCAATAACCCCACCTGGGATATCTTTACCAACGATTAGACTACCAATCCAGCCGAGAATCCCTCCGACAATTAAGCTCCAAATGAAACTCATAAAGTGTTCCCTCCTAAAGGTGATAGATTTTTTAAAGCTATTATATATGTTTCCAAAAGTGGGACAACTTAAACATTCTCTCAGAAAAAGTTCATTAATAATGAGGTTACTGAATCCTTTTATGAATCAATTACGTATGAATTTATAATAGAAAAATAACAAATACATATGGTTGCAGGGCAAATAGGGGGCTATATAACATGAGTAAACACACTATTTTTAAACTGGGGCTAGTCTTGTTAATATGGGGACTTATTGTTTTAACTGGATGTAGTGATAGTGAAAAAGCTAGTAAAAATGTGGAAAACGAAGAAGCAAATAATGAAAACAGCGTAATCATGGATGAACAAAAGGAAGAAGAATCTGATTTAAAAAATTCAAATAGCATCTTAGAAGGACTCTTTAAGGATTATCAAGAAGAAGGGGAAAAGTGTAAGACAGTTGACGATACAATCGAACGGGGAGATTGCTTTCAAGTTGCCAACTCCAATCAACTAAACTGGTATATTGATGATTCAAAAGAACTCTTCTATTTTCCATTCCAACGAGAACAAGAGCATTGGCAAAATGTTATCTATTTTGAGATCGATGATGCAGACGAACTTAGCGAAATTAGACATACTGTTAATTATGAAAATTACCTAGAAAAAGGGAATTCCGAAGCACACATTGAGTATGGTGCTTCACTATTAGAAAATTATTGGTATGTCTTTTCTAATATTATCCCCAAAACATATCGACAGGATCTAGGAAGCATCGCTTGGGCAGATACTGGTAACGATTATGTCTTTGCAGTTGGGAGAGACCATGAGAATGTGCAGGAGTTGCAACTTATAATTTCTCATAACTTTGGGGAGTATAAAACGGCATTAAAAAAAACATTAATTCATGAGTTTGGTCATATGTTAACCTTGAATGATAGTCAAGGGAAGGTAGATACAGACCTGTTTTTTTCAGACAATGAAGCAGAGTGGGAAGCAGCTGAGGAAGCATGCCCAACTATTTTATTTTGGGGTTGTATGGAAGAATCCAGCTATTTAAATCAATACTACTTATCATTCTGGGAAGATATTAATACGGAATATGAAGAAATCGATTGGGAATCAGAAGATCACTATAAAAACTTCTTCTTTAAATATGAGGACCGGTTCTTCAATAGCTATCAAGGCACAAACCCAGTAGAAGATATTGCCGAAGCATTTACCATTTTTGTCATGATGAATTCTAATGACCTAGAAGGAAAAACTGAAATAAAATACGAGAAATTGGAATTCTTCTACCAGTATGATGAATTGGTGGAATTACGGACGATGATTTTAGAAAATATGTATGACTTAGTCATAGCTGATCAAGAGTTTTATTAAATGATAAAAGGACAATCACTCAATAGTACTAAAGTTGAGTGATTGTCCTTACCATTTTTAGATTTCTTTTCTAGTCAACACAATTGCTAACAGTACCGCACTAATGCCTCCAACTAATTTTCCTATAATCATAGCAAATACAATTTCTTTGTTAATTCCAGCAACAAATCCTAGATGACTCCCTAATACAAATGCTCCACTTACCGCAAAGGCAACATTGATAACTTTTCCTCTAGGATCCATATCCTTCAATATGGCAAACATAGGAATATGATGTGCCAAGCTTGCTATAATACCAGCTGTTGAAATATCACTAATTCCTAATAACTCACCAATTTTTTTCAGTGGTTTTTTTAGAATGATAGATATTACAGATACTAATGGAAATGCTCCTGCCAGAAAAACAGCGATCATTGCAACAATCTCCACTCCCTCACTTAGAGGGGTGAGATTAGGAATAACAACAATACCCGTAATAGTTTCTATACTTATTGCAACTAGTCCAACGATTGCAATAATTTCAATTCCTTTCGCAAAAATAGAGAATCCAGCAATCATCTTTGCTGTATATTTAACTAATCCAATTGAGATTAGTATGGATAAAATAATCGTTGGAATAAGGTTTTTTACTATCATTAGTAGATCAAATCCAGCCACTAGCCCTCCAACTAAACAACCAATTGGGACCGTTATTAAGCCTAATAAAATTCCTTTCGCAAAAAATGGATGATCTGCTTTCTCAATAATGCCAAGCCCCACAGGGATTGTAAATGCGATAGTCGGACCCATCATTGTCCCTAAGAATACCCATGCAAATAATTCCGCTTGCTCACTTTGTGACATCTCTATTGCTAATGAATAACCACCCATATCCAAGGCCAGAATGGTATTCGGAAATGAGGCAGGGTCTGCACCAATTAAGCCATAGATTGGCGTAATAATAGGTGTTAGTATATTAGCTATGACCGGTGCTAATGAAATAATCCCCACCATAGCCAGCGTGAGAGAACCCATCGTCATAAATCCTTCTGTAAAACGATTACCTATTCCCCATTTGTTGCCCAATAGCTTATCTATGGCCCCTAAACAAAGAAATCCTATTACAATGTATACAATAATATCGTTAATTCCCATTTTAATTCTCCATCTTATGCATTAATTAATACTACTAAACTTACCATTAACTTCATTTTTCGTAAAACAAAGAACACTCCTAGGGATTAGAACGAGCCTATAAACTAAACATTTCCTATGAACAAAAGCGCAAGCGCCCGGTTAGGGACTACGGACTGGACTGAGCCGTAGGAGATAAAGGAAACACGACGACCGTAGGGAGTCGATGTTGACTTATCGTACGAAGGCGAGGGAAGTCTCGCTAGTCCCTGGGCGCTGGAGCTGGACGTGGCTGTTCCTGCACAAGAACTTAATAAAGCCAAAACTTTATACTTTCTTATCTTTTTAGAAAAATTCACATTCGCTCGTCCTATAGTGAAGCAATTACTTGTGATACTTCCATGAGAGACTGCCCTATTTGACTTCATGCAGCTTTGCGAGAAGAATTACTTTCTCGAAGTATCTTAAGGACGACGATCACTCTTTTTGTTAGTTTTTCTATACGTGCGGTAATTTTTTACTTTCTTAACTATAAAAAAAAGACCTCACAAGTAAAAAACTTGTGAAGTCTCCATATTAATTCACCGATTCCCTTAAAGCAGCTCGTATAATCTTTGCCTCTTCTGGTGTAACCGTCTTAATTTTCTTGATGAAGTACCAATGCTTGATAATACAAAGAATAATCATAATTACCTTCACCAAGATAATATCTATATAAATAACTGAAAACAAAATAAAGGCATCTGCAATCAGGTTAATACGAATCTTTTCCTTTCTTGTCATACCTTTATTTTCACGGATTCTAACTACGTATTCTTTATAGAAGGAGGTACTTTTAAACCAGTTCTCCACCCGCTTCGAGCTTTTTCCAAAACAAAAAGCTGCAAACAAGAAAAAAGGCCCACCTGGAATGACAGGAAGTACCACACCAGCAACACCGAAACCAAACGAAATAAAGCCTAGTACAACAAAAATAAAACTCTTTATATTTTTTATGGTAATCACCTTACCTTATATGTTAATCTCTTACGCAAATCCAGTAACCTATTATATATTCCTACTATACAATTGTACAACGGAACTACTATTTAATCAAAAGATGGGCATAATCATCATACTATATTCTCAAAATCATAGTTTAATGTATGTCCATGTAAAAAGATTCTGTTTTACTGCATCAAGCAACTTTTCTAAACTTCTCATATAGTGTCTGAAAACCATATAAAATATAAGATTTGTAGTGCAAATATAGGAAAAACTGCAAATGACCTAATTTCCTTAAGCTGATAATCTTCATTTTCTTAAAAATATCTATGAATACAAAAGCAAAAAGACCATCTGAAATTACATTTAACGATGTGAATTTATTAAAATTACCAAAGGAATACTTTAGAATCCAAAGTGAAAGCGGCATATATGGTCCGACACTAAAGGGGAGCTCATCTTTCCAAAATGATTTCTTCTTATCATAAAATTTCCACCAATTTCGTCTATGACCGTAAACATGATTCAGGATTTCAAAGACGACAATAAAAATCCCAGCAAAGGAATAGCGTTTTAAATTCTGTTTCCCTATAAATAGTAAGGACAACCACGGAATAATAATAATGGCTAAATTGAATAGTAAATGTCTTTTGGTTATCATTTTTGGCTCGCTCCCTATATATTGAACTCTTTATTTAAGATAACCAAAAGAAATGAAACAATCCCATCAATATTTAATATCGATAGGATTGTTAACTTCTTATTTTTTTCTTAACTGTTCCAACACTAGCTGTGCTTTTAACCCTACTTCAAAGTCATAGATTTCAGCTGGATCTCCTTTTAACGCTTTTACCAATTCGTTAATTAAACTAATTTGTGGTACAGATTCCATTGGAATTTCTTTTAATGGTTCCCCATTCTTTCCACCTTTTAATTCACCCCAATTATCAAGTGTAAGAACCCCATCTGAACCATAAGCAGTAAATCCAATATATTCATTACCTGAAATTTGACTAAGTCCTTCAATTAAAATCGGTGTCCCGTCCTCCAGTTCAGCTGTAGCAATAATCCCAGTTTCACATTTTTGGGGATCATCCGGAAATTCTAATTGAGATTGAATATTTTTGATGTTGCCGAATACTTTCAGGATTTGTTGGATAAAATGAACACCTACTTCAAGCACAAACCCACCTTGCTCACGTCCCCCTACCCAATCATTCTTTTGCCAAAGACGTGGCCAATCTGGGAAGTGCATGGTAATCTGCAATCTACGAAGTTTTCCCACATAATCCTGCTTAATCAATTCTGCAAATTTAGTTGGAGCTTGCTCATAATTAAGCGGGAAGTTCATGGCATGTATACTATTTGCCTCCCCGGCAGCTTTTAGCATTTCTTCTGCTTCTTCAACTGAGTTTGCAAGTGGCTTTTCACAGAGAACATGCTTTCCAGATTGGATAACATCCAGTACGATTTGATGATGTAATTTAGGTGGTACAGCGACATAAACAAGATGGACATGATCATCTTCTAATAATTTCTGATAATCTGTGTATGTATGAACATCACTAAGTTCACCTGCCGTTTTTGTTACAAGTGATTCTAAACGGTCACAGATTGCTAGAATCCTTACTTCCTTATGTTCTTTAAATTGTTTAATCAATCGTTGTCCAATAGCACCTAGTCCAATAATCCCAATTTGTATCATCTTTTTCCCCCTAATCTAATAACGTGTGATATTTTTTAATAATACCGTCTGTCAAAATACCTTCTTGATAGAAAAAATCTACAAAAATAGATAACATCATTTCGTTTTCTTCTGTTATCTCTGTCCTACTTAACACATGATTGATAATATCTGCTAATTGCGTTGGACTTGCATACATCGTATTCCAGGCACGAACCTGTAATTCCAAATCCTCACCAAGTGCTGCCGTTTCTAATTCTTCAACAGGCAAAGGCTCCTCAAATTGTTTATACGGATTTTCAAACGTATCCGTATAAATGAGACTTATCGGGTTAATTTGCTCCTGATCATAATTGTAACATTCACTCTCAATTTTAATGGTGAATTCATTCGTCCCAAACGCTATTGTTCCATTCTCTAATCTGATATCTCCGTCAATAGATTCTATCGCACAAATGGTATGTGGTGTTATAAACCAATAACGATGATCCGTATTTAACTTGGAAAGGTATTCTGTTATCGAAGTATCCTCGAGTTTATCCTCATCACGTAATGTTGTATATAAGCTTGGGCGATAGTAATATTCGGCATCCATATCCTTCATCGTAATCGTCCATTCGACATCCGGAACGTCATACAGGACACGGAAAGCAAAGCCTTCTTTTGTTTTCTGCAATTCGTTGTAGATGAACCATTGGCCAACCTGAATTGGTTCAGTTGATTCCTCAGTTATAACATCCTTTAAGATGAGGTGAATCATGGATTTAGATGTAAAACCACCATCTGTATTGATATAAAGATGAAGTGTATGATTCTCCCGTTCTATCCTTTCAATCGTTGCATCATGTAAGCTTTCCTCAAAAACTTCTTGAACTGCTTGTGGCAGGTATGTAACAGCATGATTGGTATTCTTATAAGCGGCATCTAAGATTTGTACAAATTCATTATCCTTTTCTCTCATCCACGTTAAATAATCATCCCGAACTTTTTTTGGTAGCGTTGGTTGATTTAATGTCCCATTTTCGAGGTAGGGAATGAAGCGACTTGGTAAGACCTTAATCAGATCCTCCTTCACTTCTTCTAATTCCTGTTGAAGAAAGGCTATGAGGTCTTCCCCCTCTTCCTTTGCTTCCTTCAAGGCACTTTCCCACTCCTCATCAGACTCGTGAATAGGAAGTAAGTTACAAGTTTCAAACTTTTTTCTAGCTTCTTTCGTAATGTGCCACATAATGTTCTCCCCTAATAGTTAGTTACCCGGTAATTGAGAGCGATTCGTCATGTTAGACCTAGAAGTATAAACTTGAAATAGTAGGTATGCAATCACGGATAACAACATACCAGAAATATAAGGAAATCCGATATTTATTGAGTATAAGGCTCCTCCTAATATAGGTCCAATAATTCTTCCAAGTGAATCAGAAGAAGATAAATATCCTGTTGCAACTCCATATCCTGCTTTAGCCTTCTTCGTTAATAATGATGAAACACTTGGTCTAATAACACCATTTCCAATGCCAAAAATCGCTAGAAAAATGGCTGCTGTTGTGAAATCTTGGATAAATAAAATTAATCCAAAACCAATTAAAGAAATAGAAATCCCAGCTTGAATAATAAGTGCTTCCCCGTATTTTTTCGTCCATTTACCCATGGAACCTTGAACCATCGCACTAGCTAGCCCCATAATCATGAAAGCATAGCCCAATGTGACAGCATCCATCCCTGCCTTTATAGCAGCAAAATAAGCAAATGTCGCTTCTAAACCTGCTAATGAAAGAGAAACAAAAAAGTTTAAGAAATAAAGTATCGCCATTGGACCGCTAATAGCTTGCCTCCTAGAAACCTTCACCTTTATTTGCTTATTTTCAGAGATATTTACGGATTCTCGAAGTACGAGTGCAACTAAGATTAATGTAAAGAATGAAACAACTCCTGATATATAAAACGGCATATGTAAATTTATATTTGTGAAAATCCCACCGATTGCTGGTCCACAGATAAAACCAAGACCAGTTGCAGCTCCAATAATGCCCATTCCTTTTGCACGGTCTTCTTCCGATGTAATATCCGCAACATATGCTTGGACTGTCGGCATGTTTGCGGCGGATAAAACACCACCTACGATTCTTGCTGCAAATAACATCCATAATTCTGTTGATAAAGCTAACATGAAGAAGGATAAGGAGAGACCAAAAATCCCAATCATAATAACCGGCTTACGGCCAATTCGATCCGAAATTCTTCCCCACATTGGTGCAAAGATAAATTGCATTAGCGAGTATACCGCCATTAACAATCCTAGTTCAGTAGGCGTGGCACCAAGGTCCTCCGCATAGAATGGAAGTACAGGAATAATAATTCCAAAGCCAACCATAACAAGGAACATGATGAGAAAGAGAATTGGTAGTGCTTTTTTGAGTTGCATGGTAATTCCACCCTTGAGAGTGATGCCTTATCGGACATCTTTATTTATGATACGGTAAATTTTGTATGTATAACTTTATTGTAAACCTTGTGCTTATATCTTAACAAGATTTAGACAAAAAACTAGGATATCAAGTAGGTATTCATGAATGATTCAAATAATCCCTAGTATCTTCATCATAATCAGAACATGGGTTTAATCTTCCCAGTAGAAAAAGGCATCAAAAAGCCTATATGGTGGATTTGACATTATCGTTGGTATCTCTGCTTTGAAGGGAAGGAATTGCTTAAGATCTTCTCTTTCTAAAATTTGAAAGTTAAAGCTTTCTAATTGTTTTTTGATTCCTTGAATTTCCATTTCCCAATCCCCTGGTGGCAATGTATCAACCGTGTTGTAAGAAATAAAATCACTGCTTCCCCCATTTATATGTTTAGTAACTATTCCTTCACCGAACACTGCAACCGGAGCAAGACGACATAAGTAGATTCGTATCCCCTCTATCCATTGTTCACGATCTTTCACCTGTGTAGAGCTACCATCTCTTTTCCAACAGAAACAATCTACATATGAGGCATAACCACTGCCATAATGTTCAAAGTCCGCTTCATAGGCAAGATTATTTACTCTAGCTAAGGAGCCCGCTACATGTTTTAAATAATCGTCAATAGCATTTTCATCATTTTCTTCTATATCATATGGATAAAAGTCACCAACGGTTTTCATTTCTATTATTCTTTTTATCTCGTCATTTGTGAATTGGATTGCCATTTCCCAACCTCCTAAGCATATACCTTAAATCCAATATACTGCCCATTTGAACGGGATACAACTTTAAAGTGGACATGCTTTACTATATGCTTACTTTTTCTAGTCTATAATTAATCCCAATAAAAAGAGACCTTAATAGGTCTCGTGTCACTAACAATTATTTGTAAATAGGAGCCCTAGTGGAAGGAATCTTTTTCCTATTAAGCTCCTATTCTTTTCTTGATAGGGCCAGCAGAAAGTATATTATCTACTTTGAATGTACGTACCTTATTACGCCAAAAACAAAATGCTAAAAGTAAATCATCGTTCATGGATCTAACCTGAATAATTCGTTGGGTTAGATTATTTTTACTATCAATATAGTAAATAAGAATTTTTTGTTTGTTTTCAATGGATTGTTGGAAGATACTTTTCACCTTCATCTCTCCTAAGAACATTTGTTCCCATTATATCCATTTCGGTTTATTTATGCAACCTGTTTTATTCAGAGGGATGTACAGACTAGGATTGCAAATCCACTGGGTGCCTTATTATATGTTCGCTTAACCTTCTAGTTAACTTCTCCTTCATTTCGTCAGTGAGAACAATGCAACTAATCGAGAAGAAACGTTTCTTTATGACTAGTTCATAACCAGTGTCATTCACATCCTTCGAATAACCATAATATTTATGGTTTATATCAATACGTTTAAACTCGAATGATGTTAGACTTTTCCAAGGGATAAATTCACCACCAGTTAAAATTCCATCCTCTGACAGGACAAACATATTCATTAGGTTTCGGGAGTGTATGAGTGGTAGTAACAAAATTAATAGAACGGACCACTGATCCAATTTGAAGCTTGCAGCAATAAAAAATACTACTAACAAAAATACTAAAATAATTGCATATACAATGATTCCCCATTTTTGAGCCTTATAAGTTGGAGGGTCTAACGGCTTTTCAGGGATTATTCTAATCTCCGAAACTTCATAATCATCAATTGGAAACATTGTTTTCTCATTCATTCTCCCTAGTACCTTTGCAAAGTTCACAATATGATAACCAGTTACAAGTACGTAGATTATTCCTATGATTGCATTCATTTTTTTATCACATCCTAGTAGTAGCTGATTCCTAATTATTCTACGTATTTTCTCCTTTTAACGGTTCATTTAGAAATAGTGCCTCCGCATTCGACAAATTTCGGGAAGTGACAGGCACCCCTACTCTTCTTTCTCCAAGTTAGCGTTCATGTTTTCTTCTATTTTCTTATAGTGTCGATAGAAGCAAATTGCGATTATGGCATAGATTGTGATGAATATTATGCTGGTCCATAGGATGGATGTCATATTAATTTTTACCCATCCTATAGATGTGGCGATGATTGAGAAAATGGTTATCGACATAATAAAATGAATAACGGTTTGTTTTAGAATACTCCAGTCATTACTTTCAAATATAAATGAAGACAAGCCATAATAGATACCTAGGATAAAGGAGCATAGCATATTAATCCATATCTCAGAAACGGTAGCCTCGATATTAGCAACGTGCATAAATGTTAAGACCCCAAATGTCCAAAGACCTCCAATTGCTATCCCTACCAGGCACCGTTTAATTACTTCCTTTATCATCTGACTGTCCTCCTAACGCCAACCTATTTTTGATTGGTACGACATAATTTCGTGTAATATATTCTTTATTTCCAGAGCGAAAATAAACACAAAGATTCCCATTAAATGATAACTCAAATCTTTCAATAGAATTAAGATTACCAATAACAGACTTTGAAAAGCGCATAAAATTATAAGGGGCTAGTATTTTTTCAATTTCATACAGTTTCATTCGAATTTCAACATGACGTTTTCCAATACAGGCAAAGACTTTCCTTTTTTCTGCATATACGTAATCAATGTCATTCGGATCAAGTAGAACCGTTTGATCTTCTTCCACTCCAAATAATCGCTGACTATTTTTTCGTTTAATAACGGCAATAATTTCCTCTAGTTCATCAGACCATTCGTTGGTCTGTATGGTAATCGATGGTTCTATATGTTTCTCATCAATGTCGATATTTACTTTCAATTGCTAGCCCCCCCTTGGTCCTATCCCTTTGCTTGCTTTAAGAAGTTTGGGTAACGCAAGATTGCTACTAAAAATGCTGCCAGACCAACCCCAAAGAGTATAAGCAGTATTTTCAAGAACTGCCCTCCTCCGAGAGTCCCTACCATAGCTTCTTGAAAAGCTTGATGTGCCCAATACTGCGGAAGTAATCTGCTTATTGCTTGTAGAAAATCCGGAAACATTTCCACTGGCATCCACAGTCCACTAAGCACTGCGCCACCAAGTGTGACAATCTGTGTTATTGCAATCCCCATATTAAGTGTTTTAACAATAACAGATAATGCTAATCCTAGTCCGGTTACCATAAAGGTCAAACATACCGATATCATAAACAATTGTATTGGCTGCTCAAGCGAAACATCATAAACGAATTTTCCAAATAATAATAAGATTACAATCTGTATAAATATAATATACATGTATGGAATCCATTTTCCCAATAAATAGGAATACGTAGATAGTGGTGTACTTGCTATTCTAGAAACCATCCCAATATTTTTATCTTTTAAAAGTGAATCTGTCATTGATATCATAATAAAGAAGACAAACATGATGGTATATCCTGATACAATGGATAAAATAATTGGCCTACTTTCTTCCTCATTTAATCCAGAAGTAAATACACTTATAAATAAGACAGTAAAAACAATTGGTAGTGCAAGTGTCCAAAATAGAAGACCTTTATCCTGAATACTTTTTTTAAGTTCTAAATTAATAACGGCATTCATCTGCTCTTTCTCCTCTCTCTATTAAACTCCTAATCTCGTAATTGATTCCCAGTTAGCGAAAAGAAAATATCCTCTAAACGAGGTTTTACTAGTTCTAACCGCTCTAATTCTACATTTGTTTTTTTACAATGTTGAAGAATTATTTCCATAGCTTGAAGTGGATGATTCGTTGTTACTAACTTCCCACCATCTTTATTTTTAACTGAACCAAGCCCTTCCATATTATCTGGCAGGGAATTTAGCCCTTTTACAAATATAGCAGGGACAGCATGACGATTAATAAGCATATCAATTGGACCACTCTCTATAATTTGGCCACGATCAATAAATGCTGCCTCATCACATAATTGTTCCACTTCTTCCATGTAGTGACTGGCATAAATAATCGTACGACCTTCTATTTTAAACTGTTCAATCATTTGAAAAATGTACCGACGAGATTGCGGATCAATCCCCACAGTTGGCTCATCCATAATGATCAGTTTAGGGTTATGCATGATGGCGCACCCTATATTGATTCTCCTTTTCATTCCACCTGAAAATGTACGAACCTTATCTTTTCCACGTTCTGTAAGGCCTATTTCAGATAACACTTCCTTCACACGATTTCTTAATAAATCCCCTCGCAAACCATATAACTTCCCAAAAAAGATCAGATTCTCTTGTGCTGTGACTGTTTCTTCTAGTGCAATTTCTTGAGGAACATAGCCTATTCGAAGTTTCTCTTCAGTAAATTGAACATTCCCCTTATAATCCTGAATAATGGAAGCAATAATTTTAATTAATGTTGATTTCCCTGCCCCATTCGGACCAACCACTCCATAACAAATTCCTTCTGAGATTTGTAGTGAAGCTTTCTTCAATACATGCTTGTTACCATAATACTTATCAACGCTATCAACAAACAGCAATCTTAACACCACCCTTTCATCCTTTTTTTCATTATTCCAAAAGGCCTCCTGTACTTACGTTAATTTTGTATAACATGTTGTTTTTCACGACTGAGATTGTATATATCGGCAATGAAATCCATCATGGTTTCGTAAATACAAGTTCATTTCTGCCAAGACCGCTACCCAAATACTGGATAAACCATGCTACAATAAGAGCAAGTAAAGGGAAAGGAGTTGGATTTCGTTATGCCAGATTGGTCTTACCACGGTATTTTTAAGCCATTATTAACTAAATTACCACCGACTGTATCAAGAGAATTTATCCACCGTGGAATGAACAGAATTGCATCACTTCCATTTGGCCTTGGAGCATACTTAATTAACTTTCTAGGAAGAGAAGAAAGCTCCCCTTTATTGAAAAAAGAGATGGATGGGATTGATTTCACTAATCCAGTTGGTTTATCTGGAAAAATAGACCCACTCCTTTCTGGCACAAAAGCTTTTACAAATTTAGGTTTTGGCTTTTTAGAAATTGGGCCAATTACAATAACTGAATCAGAAAAATTCACAAGCCCGGTTATAGAAACAGAAAAACCAAAAATACAATTCCCGTCAGAACCTGAATCTATCGGTATCGAAAAGACCAAAGCAAAAGTTAAAAAAGTTAAAAAGAAACAGCCTATTTTTATTCGGCTAGTTGGTAGCTATACAGAACTGGAAACGATGATACAAATGCTTGATGATTATGCAGATGCTTATATCATTGAAGCCAATTTTCCTGAATTGAGTAAAGTAACGAATAAACCTCTTTTTGTTGCTACTTCTGAGGTAGATGAGATACTGGAAGAAAGTCCATTCGCTGGAATCGTTCTGGATCATTTGGACGTGGAAGTTAATTCTATCGAAAAGGTGAAATCCCTAAGAAGGAAAGGATATCAGGGAACAATAATTACAAATGGTGGAATTGTTGAACCGGAACAAGCACTTCAATTATTAGATGTTGGTGCTGACTTAGTTATGCTATCAGGTGGATATGTTTTTTCAGGACCGGGACTACCAAAAAGGATTAAGGAAGCTCTTGTAGATCGGTTATCATATTGTCCTCCCCCACAGTCGGGTTGGCTTGCATATTGGTTATTTGGACTATTCATCTTAATCGGCGGGATTCTTGCTTTCCTATTTAGTCTGACAACGGTCATTCTCCCCTATGATGAATCTTTCTTAAAGATGGACCGTCAAGCTATCTGGTCTTTTAATGAACGGATTATGTTATTTATGGCTCATGATCGAATGACACTTGCTGGAACAATGATTTCTGGTGGAATCGTTTATATGATGTTATCTAAACATGGGGTGAAACAAGGGATTAGATGGGCCAAACAAGCTATTGACATAGCAGCAATTATCGGTTTTTTAGGCATTTTTGGGTTTATTGGTTATGGCTATTTTGATTGGCTTCACCTTATATTTTGGCTTATATTACTTCCTGTTTACTTGTATGGATTTATGAAAACAAAAGGAATTCAAGGCACCCCTTCTTCAACGAATCGAGTAAATGATTTGATTTTTAAAAGAGGTGTTTACGGACAGCTTGCCTTTGTTTTATTAGGCTTTTCCTTTGTTTTAGGTGGCATTGTCATTTCCATTATTGGGATGACATCTATTTTTGTTCCTACCGATTTACTCTATATTTGCATGTCACCTGAAATGATGAATGATTTTAATGAGAATCTACTTCCTGTTTTAGCACATGATAGGGCAGGTTTTGGAAGTGCATTACTTAGTGTTGGTTTACTGGTATTGACCTTGTCTTTATGGGGATTTCAACAAGGCAATAAATGGGTATGGTGGACATATTTAATTGGAGGACTCCCAGCATTTTGGGCAGGAATCTATATACATTTTGCTATCGGGTATACTAATTTCATCCATTTATTACCTGCATATGTTGCTTTAGGATTATATATCATTGGATTATTTTTGACGTTTCAATTTTTAAAGAAGAAGTGAAATAGATTTTACCCAATAAACTACTAAATTACAAAAGAAGCTAATCGCTGATGTTATATTGCGATTAGCTTCTTTTAAATTTCAACCTAATAGTTTGGATTATTTTTCACGTCAATCCAATCACTCGTTCCCTCTAACTCCCCCGCTAATTGATACAGTAGATTTTCATGCCCCCGTCTAGCCATTACTTGTACACCACATGGAAGACCCTCTTTTGTTACGTGCATCGGTAATGTCATTGCTGGTTGTCCGGTTAAATTAGCTAGTTGTGTAAATGGTGTTCGCATCAGACTCTTATTTGCTAGCTGCTCAACAAATCCTGTCTTTTTTAAAATATTAGCTAACCGAGTCAATTTCATAATTGCTCTTTTTAAAAATACAAACACATACAGAATTTCTAAATTGTAATTTTAAAAACAGAAATCATGCAACTTGTTGCTGATTTAATTTTGCATTTATACGGTCTGCAGCTAGTTTTGAAGCATTGTAAATAAGTGTAACCATGTCAAAATGGATTTTTGCTCGTTTTCCTGTACGATAACGAACATTGTTAAGCTGAAAGAATTCCTTAAGATACGCATTAACCCGTTCAACAGCGGTACGACGTTTGAAAATGTTTTTCCATGCCTGAGAGCCACGGGCTGGCGCGGTATACTTTCGAAGGTCTGTTGTAATCTTTATTTTGTACACCTTTTGACAGATACCTTCGTTAGCCAAAGGACAGTCACTACATTCTTTTGGCCTTATGTATTTTAACGTTTCATATTTGGCATCAAAACTATCATAACGATAAGAATGCTCTCTAAAACAAGTTGGGGCAAAGTGTTTATCAAAGCCAATAGGCTCCCCTTCGTTTTTCTTATTGTATGCAATGACAGATTGTTGTCCCATTCGATGTACCTGTTCGTATATAGCTTCATAGTCATAGCCTGCATCCATTGTTTGATAACGTAATGGGAGATGAAGGCGTTCATGAATTCCCTTCAGTAAAGGGATAGCTGCCTTAGCGTCACTTAGGCTTCCAGATGAAAAAAGGGCATGTAGAATATATTGACTAGACGTTCCAACGGCAAAATGACCTTTGTATCCAAACCAAAAAATATTCTGCCCTTCTGCGTTCTTTTTCACGCCCCATTTAGGGTCTTGAGGGACTTCAGCCCGTAGTTCAGCTAAAGGTACATCCAATTGTGCTTCGATTTTTCTGTCATATAAAGGCAAATTAGCTTCCTTTTCAGCCTGTTCCTTAAGCCACCCGTCACGCTCTTCTTTTGATTTACGACCGCGTTTTTTGGG
>NZ_AXVK01000031.1 GCF_000482485.1 Paucisalibacillus globulus DSM 18846
TATATAGCTTCATAGTCATAGCCTGCATCCATTGTTTGATAACGTAATGGGAGATGAAGGCGTTCATGAATTCCCTTCAGTAAAGGGATAGCTGCCTTAGCGTCACTTAGGCTTCCAGATGAAAAAAGGGCATGTAGAATATATTGACTAGACGTTCCAACGGCAAAATGACCTTTGTATCCAAACCAAAAAATATTCTGCCCTTCTGCGTTCTTTTTCACGCCCCATTTAGGGTCTTGAGGGACTTCAGCCCGTAGTTCAGCTAAAGGTACATCCAATTGTGCTTCGATTTTTCTGTCATATAAAGGCAAATTAGCTTCCTTTTCAGCCTGTTCCTTAAGCCACCCGTCACGCTCTTCTTTTAATTTACGACCGCGTTTTTTGGGCTCAGGTTTTGGCTTTTCCTCTTTAGGAGGTGCTTGGTCACGTGCTTCAAAATGAGTTGCATCAATGGCAGCTGCATCATCCGTGATAAAGCCTTCCGCAATGGCTTGAAGGGTTACGTTA
Source organism: Paucisalibacillus globulus DSM 18846 (assembly GCF_000482485.1). Taxonomy (GTDB): domain Bacteria; phylum Bacillota; class Bacilli; order Bacillales; family Amphibacillaceae; genus Ornithinibacillus; species Ornithinibacillus globulus. Next base: position 508 of record NZ_AXVK01000031.1, read on the forward strand.
TCTCGTTCTTTCTCTAAGACATTGCACTCGACTAATTTTGTGATAAGACGAGAATAGGAGGATTCCGAGGGAACTACGTCTGATACGAGGAACCCACAGTTCAACTTAAAAGAAATATCATTCTTAAGACGTTTAATCAGATCCTTAATCGTTGGAATTCGTTCAACATACCTTACTAAGGTGGAAATAATCATCGCCGCATAATTCAGATCTTCTGGCGCACCCAGTCGGGATTTCTTGGTAACTTTATGATAGATTTTATCCAAATCTACCGTCGAAATAATCGCTTCATATTTTTGGGTAGGTTCCATGTCGTATAATTCTTGAATGCCAAATAAGCTAGTTTGTCGTATAATGGTCAAAGGGAGCACTCCTTCTGTCTTTTTGGTTGTTTTAGTCAACTACCATTATACAAGATTTGGGGAGGTGCTTCCTTTTTTATGTTTTTAATCCCTTGCCACGCAAGGGCTAAAAATTATGAAATTCATTCAACCGAAAACTACTAACCAACTTTATCAATATTTTTTCCGCATTAGTTTGATCTAGCTTACCAATCTTAGAAGGTGGAAAAGCTGTAGTTGGTGTAATGTAAAAGTCATAGTTTTCATGAAAATCTTCCATTTTAATTGCAACTTCATCCCAATACTTTAAACTAGTTAGAAAATCTTTCGCAGTTACTGCTTTTCCAAGCAAACCAAGAATCCAAGTGGTAGGTTCAACATCTTTAGAAGTTACTTTACGACTAACTTTTTTCTCAATTTCTCTCAATGTTGAGCCAACCTCAGCAAAATACATCATGAGATAGCTTTCTGCTAATCGTTTGCCGTCAATAGGGGCTTCTTTTTCCTCCACATGATGTCCCATGCTTTCCAACAGCTTCAACGTTTTATGTACTGCCACTTTGCATTCTTCGTCAACAGGTGTTCCTAATGGTGATCTAGTTGTAAAAGCAATGTTTAAAGGTCGGTTGATAGGAGTCTGTGACGCCTTTAAATATGAGCCCTCAAAAGTTGGCGCAATAAAGGCATTCGCACGGTCCGGTGTATACTCATCAAGCATTGCCGCACTGTCCCTTACCGAACGAGTTAAAATATGGTCCACGGAAGCACCTTGCCATGATCGACCACGTGCAGGGCCAATAGGTGTACGTCCTCGAGTTGGTTTTAAGCCAAACAACCCACAATATGCAGCAGGTATTCGAATCGAACCTCCCCCATCATTTGCACCTGCAATTGGCACCATCCCTGATGCTACAGCAGCTGCAGATCCTCCACTTGATCCACCAGGTGTGTAATCCGTATTCCAAGGATTTCGAGATGGCCCGTAAAAGGTTGGTTCTGTTATACCCATTAATGCAAATTCTGGAACATTAGTCTGTCCAAGTATGTTTACCCCAGTGGTCATGATTTGCCGGACAAATTCACTATCATGATCCGCTTTATATTCAGCAAGTGCCTTTGACCCCATTGTCATTGGCTGTCCTTTTGACTCCTGAGCAATATTTTTAGTTAAGATAGGTACACCAGCGAATACACCAGTTAAATTTGGTTGTGATTCATCATACATCTTATGAATAATTGCGTTAAGCTTTGGATTCTTATTTTCTATTTCCAGAATTGCCATGGAACGTACTTCTTCCAATTTCACTTCATTCTTTTTAATTAAATCTGCTAATCCAAGACCATCGTATTGCTTATAATCAAATACCAATTGGACCACCCCATATCATACTTATCTATTAATCATATTTATAAATTGTTTAAAAATTTAAAAAAATATTCTTCCATTCCATTCTAGCATAGTTGTAATGATATTACCTTCTTATCGCCAATTCATTTCTTACAATGGATTAATTTTTCTACCTAGTGAAATACTATGTTAGTACACTTACTTTTTTATACCTTGTGTGTATTTCGTTAGGAGTGTTCATTATGTACAACGAATCCTATAGCCCATTTTTAATTATCTTTTCTATCCTTATTGCCATTTTCTCATCCTATACCACATTAGTTTTAGTCGGGAGAATATTAGATGGTAAAAGGGCAAAGAAAAAGATATGGCTTTTTACTGGGGCATTTGTCATGGGCTCTGGAATTTTTTCTATGCATTTTATTGGCATGATTGCCTTTCATAGTAATCATTCCATTACGGTAAATGGATTTCTACTAGTATTAGCTTTCATAAGTTCGCTTTTATCTTCTTATGCTGCTTTTTATCTCCTTCAGGCTCAGCCACTAACAAGAACTAAAATTCTTATTAGTGGCTTATCGGTTGGTCTGGGTATTGTACTGCTACACTATATTGCAACTTTTGCCGTACATGAAAAAGTTGCAATTCAGTTTAAATCAATCTTTTTCACCTTATCTATCTTGATTTCTCTTGCCTTCTCATTCGTAGCAATTAAAATGTTTGTAACGATGAGAAGTAAACCTCAAAAGTCCAATTTTAACATCCTAATTAACTCAGTTGTTTTAGGGGTAACCGTTTCAGCCATGCATTACACCGGAATGAAAGCAACAAATTTCCTAGATTCAGACTCTAATGCAAGTTCTTCAATGATTGATGCACTGGTGTTAGGTAATATTATTTCATACAGTATTATTTTCATTATGATGGCCACATTAATTACAGCTTATCATGACCATCGCATCCTAATTACGGAGAGACGTCTTATCAAACAACTCAAAGAAAGTGAATTGCGGTACCGACGTTTGGTGGAACAATCACCAGAAGCAATTCTTGTTCATAATGGACAAACTATTTTATTTGTAAATGATGCATGTCTTAGAATTACACATGCAACTAGTAAGAATGAGCTGATTGGTAAACAAGTTATAGATTTTATTGACCCCATAAATCGTGAAGTTTTAAAAAAACATATAGAGTCCATAGAGATGGAAGGGCGATTAGAAATTAGCCAACAGAAAATTATTGCTGTTGATGATTCAATCGTTGATGTGGAAATAGCCTGGATTGGAATAATGTATGATAATCAGCCTGCAATTCAATTAGTTTTGAGAGATATAACAGAACAAAATAAGTTAAAAAGGGAGTTAGAAGAAAAAAAACAACGATACTCGTCCCTTTTTGAATATAATCCTGATCCAGTTTTATCGGTTGATTGTCAAGGCAACTTTAAAGAAGTAAATTCTATAGTTTGGGATCTTCTGGGTTATTCTAAGGAAGAATTGTTAAATATGTCATTTCATTCCCTGATAGATCCTAGTTATTTAGATTTGGCAATATCTATCTTTTACAAAGTTCTCGGTGGAAAGCCCCAAAATTATGAGGTAGTTGTAATTGGAAAAAAAGGGTACAAATTACCAGCAAACTTAACGCTTATCCCTATTATTATTGATAAAAATGTCACGGGTGTATTTTGTATTGCTAAAGATTTAACAAAAGAAAAAGAATCACTACAAAGAATAGAGGAACTCGCATATACCGATCAACTTACCGGCCTTTTTAATCGTACGTCTTTTAACAATTACTTTAGAGAAGTATTAACAAAAACAAAAGAAGATAAGACCTCCATTGTGATTCTCATGCTGGATTTTGATAATTTTAAAGATGTTAATGATATCTTAGGACATAATATCGGAGATCTCTACCTACAGCGTGTATCCAAGAGACTTAGGGAATGCCTTCACCAACAGGATAAAATTGCAAGAATTGGTGGAGATGAATTCATCATATTATTAGAAGACGTAACCAAGGATGAAGCAGGGAATATAGCTAGAACTATTCTTAATGTAATGAATCATGCTATTCATATTGAGGGTCACGACATTACAGTAACATTGAGCATTGGAATTAGTATCAATTCTGATTCAAACACTGATGTAAATACGATGATTAAACAGGCTGATTTAGCGATGTATCACGCGAAGGACCAAGGGAAAAATAATTACCAATTTTTCACCAATGAATTAAATGAGAGAGCCCTTCGAAAAGTAAAACTAGAAAGTGCACTAAGAAGAGCCATTGAACAGGAGGAGCTAAAGTTACATTACCAACCACTAGTAGAAATTCAAACCGGAAAACTTGTCGGAGTGGAAGCACTACTAAGATGGAACCCTATATTTGGTTCTGTTGCACCTAGTGAATTTATTCCGATTGCTGAAGACACCGGATTGATTGTCGAAATAGGAGAATGGGTAATTGAAGAAGTTTGTAGGCAAATAAATAGTTGGCAACGCCATTATTCCACTGTAGTCCCTGTTTCCTTAAATGTCTCGGCAAGACAATTTAAAGAAGCCGAATTTACTAAAACAGTAAAACAAATCATTCAAGATGCACATATTAATCCTTCCTTATTGGAAATTGAAATTACGGAAAGTGTCATGATGGATATAGAAGAATCGGTTCAAATTATACAAGAACTAAGGGATTTCGGGGTAAAAAATAGCAATTGATGATTTTGGAACTGGCTATTCTTCTTTATATGTTATTACGAACCTCAAATATGACACCCTAAAACTTGATAAATCCCTTATTGACGAAGGGTTAAGACCTGAATTCAGAGCAATATTATTGGCTGTTTTAGAATCAACAAGAGATCATAAACGAATCGTTGTGGAAGGTATTGAAACAAAAGAACAATTCGATGCACTAAAGTCTTTTCCGATAATTGGGCAAGGTTATTATTTTAGCAAACCTCTGCCCCCAGAAGAGATGCAGTTGTAGTTTTAAATTGAGAAAAGCCGAAGCAATTTTGACAAGGGCTCCGGCTTCTCCATTATTTATCTTTCATCCATTGTTCTTTCGTCAATTTCATATTAATCGAATCGATCCATTCCCCTTCATATTCCAAATCATTTTCATCAACACGTTCGAATACAAATCCAACTTTTTCATAAACAGTCTTTGCCCGTGGATTAAATGCAAACACACTTAAAGTTAATTGATTTAAATCTGTTTGTGTAAAGAGATAATCGACCAATAGTTGGGTCGCTTCTGTCCCAAATCCGCGATTTCTTCCACGTGGTCCAATTAATATTCTGAAGTTCATACTTTTGTGTTTTTCTTCATATAAATTGGCAACGACCTCCCCAACTAAATAATTCATTTTTTTATCTATAATAGCTAGATCCAAACGATCAGGCTGCTCATTTCTAGTATTATACCAATCCCTAACTTCTTTCTCGTTATATCCAGGGGTACTCCCTGTTAATTTAATAACTTCAGGATCTTGTAGACATTCTTCTAGTCTAGGAAAATCTTCTTCTAAGATAAATGGTTAATATTACTTTTTCACCTTGAATAGTAGGTTTCTTTCGTAGATTAATCATTTCATACTCCCCACTTCTACAGCTTTACTCCGCTTCAGCAATACTTATATTCATTCGTCCATCGCGATAGGGTGCAAAAAAATCATCTTGCTCTCCTATCATTAAACGTTCATTTTGAAGAAAGGCTAGTTCTTTCTTATGGTATATCTCCCCATCGATTTCAACTTCCAATACTAGGTGATGCCAAAAGGAATGCCCATCCTCATTTTCTACCTCCACTATCTTATAATCTTTCACACGATAATTCTGTTCTTTCAAAAATGAAATTTTACTATGATAGAATTGTTTTGCTTCCGTTTCTATTAAGGAGGTTCCTGCACTTCTACTGCCTTCACTGTCGATTTTCTCTTGATCATATATATACAAATATTGATAAGCCTTCTCATAATCTTCATCTATGATTGCTTGATAATATTTATTAATTAAACGTTCCGCTTCTAATTCAGGAAAGAAAGTTTTCCGTATCCCTGACCAGGAAAATGCTACGATAAGTAGGATAATTACTACTATTATTACTTGCTTATTGATTCGTTTCAAAACAATCCCCCAATATCTCAGTAAAAATTGTGAAGTCATCTATAATAACTTTCTTCATCTCATATACAAATACAAAGCAAATGCAATAAAGGAAAGGGAAATGGCTATGATATAGATCCAAGATAAGCTTTTCACATTGGAAGATATTGATTGGGATTCATATTCAAGGGACCTTTTCAACTCATTTTGGGCTGTATCTCCATCTTCTTCATATTGTTTCATCTTACTTTCTTCTTGCTTTATAACTAGAAGTGTTGCAATTAACCCAATTACACATAAAATAGCAATGATAGCTATAATAAGCCATATATTCACGTTAAATCCTCCTCATTACATAAGAAAGTTTAGATACCTTTTTAACTGCTAAAACATATCTATAGTATTAATTTTACTATACTTCTCTTAATTAATGGGTATAATCATTGAAAAATTTCAAATATAATACAAAGGGCAGTTTTGTCGTTGCTCTTCATGCAACACAAAACTGTCCTTTGTATTTATCCTTATTTAGCATTCTCATCTGTCTGATGAATACCGATAACATTTCCTTCTGTATCTATATCATATCCTTACCACGCCATTTCTGGTAGTGCATACTTTGCTAATGCAACAGTACCACCATATTCAAGATTTTTTGCTTCCGTAGCATCATTTGTGTTAATCTTTCATTTTATCTATTCCATAGCACCCAACCACAAATCTGTAGCCACCTCTAGCTCCTCACTAAGTTCTACTTTTCTATTATGCAACGTATTAAGCTCCATATAATCAATAGATGCTACTAGCATCGCTTCCTCTAATGCTTTTAATTCCTTTTCAAGAAATTCTACTTTTTCCAGTAGCTTTGCTTGATTGACAGTTATCCTTTCCTCACTAACTTGCTTCACTACCCGTACCTGCTTCTTCGGTACTACTATACGTTCTTTCTTTTCTTGCTCGAGTCTAAACTTCTCTTTTTCATTTTTATAATCATCATAATTTCCAAGATAGCTCTTTAAGGAATGTTCCTCTACCGCGATCATACGATTACTCATTTTATTAATGAAATAACGATCATGTGAGATAAAGAAAATCGTCCCCCCAAAGTCTTCTAATGCTTCCTCCAACGTTTCAATCGAATCAATATCCAGATGGTTAGTTGGTTCATCCAGAATTAATAGATTGACCTCTTGATAAAGTAAAATGGCTAGCTTAAGTCGGATTCTTTCTCCACCAGACAAATGCTTTACTTTCTTAAAGACACTTGCTTTATAAAACATGAACTTGGAAAGATATTCTCGTGCTTTTCCTTCTACTATTGAAATATCTTCACGAAAAGCATCGATTAACATTAACTCCTCATTAGGAAAAATGATTTTTTGTGGCAAATAAGCTACTTTCACATTTGCTCCAATTTCGATTTCTCCACGATCCGGGTATTCTTCTTTAAATAGCATCTTTAAGAGTGTCGTTTTTCCACTTCCATTTGGGCCAATAAGACCAACCCTTTCCCCATAACGAACGAAGACCTCAGCATCCTTAAATATTAATTTTTCTCCATAGCTTTTAGTTAAATTATTAGCTTTGATGGTTTCTTTTCCAGATTGTCCAGACTCATTCATATCTAGTTGCATATTTTTCCTTTGGAGTGTTGGTTTATCTATACGTTCCATCTTATCTAATCTCTTCTCGATACTAGCAGCTCTTCTAAAAAATTTATTATTATCCGCTCGCATTGCCCAATCTCGTAAGTCTTTTACCGTTTTCTCCATGGCATTAATCTTCTTCTGTTGCACACGATATTGTTCGAATTGAATTCGTATAGTTTCTTCCTTTTGTTTTACAAACGATGAATAGTTACCCTTGTAACTAGTAGATTCCATATCTTCAATTTCAACAATTTTTGTAGCGACATGATCAAGAAAATAGCGGTCGTGCGACACAATGAGTACAATCCCTTTATAACTTTTCAAATAACCTTCTAGCCATTCAATGGATTCCATATCCAAATGGTTGGTAGGCTCATCTAGCAGTAAAATGTCAGGATTATGAATGAGTAGCTTACCAAGTATGACGGTCGTTTTCTCACCGCCACTTAAGTGATCAAAATCCCTTTGTAGAAAGCTTTCATTAAACTTCAACCCTGTACAAACCTTGCTTAATTTTTCTTCGCGTTCGTAACCACCTTTTAATTCATACAATTGCATTAAACTACTATATTTATTAAGTGCTTTATCAAGGGAAGTACCGTCTAACTTTTTCATTTTTTCTTCTTGTTCACGCATTTTCTTTTCTATCGTATCAATTTCTTCAAAGGCAAGATTTAGAATGTCGATTACTTTCACATCATGTGGGTAGTTAGGCATTTGTTCCAGATAAGCTTTTGTTGCTCCTCGTGGTATCACATGAATTAAGCCTTCATCATATCCATTGCTTGTCGTTTGCGGATAACCCGGATAATAATTCATTGGCTCAATCCCAGCAATCACCTTCAGAATCGTACTTTTCCCACTTCCGTTTACGCCAACAATTCCTAATCTTTCACCATCATACGCTTCAAAACTGACATCCTCTAACACAAGTGTCGCTTCCAAATACTTTTTAATATTATTCAATTTAAGTTCTAACATACTAATCTCTTCCTTCATCCATTAGTGTGTTACACCAACAGTGGACAGGCAAAACTAAGTCGTTTACTATTCAGCTGTTAACTAAAAAAGACCATAAGAAGAAAACACTTCTTACAGTCTGATATAATCTGCGAAAATAAATAGATCGATATGCACCATTTCTTATGCACATACAAATGTATGAGACAAGGGCCTGTAACAGTTCTTTGCCTTAACATTATAATCTCCGTATCAGATAGTAAGTAACCTTCTAAATTGCCTGATTCCTAATGGCATAACAAATAAACCTATTTTTTAGGTTATATTCTTACAAATACACATTAAAAATCTTTATTAATTTGATTAACAATTAATAATTAGCAATTTGTCGGCATCATTACTACCTAACTCCTTTCGAAATTGTTTATATTATTACATTTTTTTGTCATTTTGTAAATAGGCGGTTTACAAGGACAACAAATCCTTTCCCACTACTATTCTCATATTTCAATTAATATAGGTACAATCATCGGTCGCTTTCTTGTTTTCTCTTTTATATGCTGGCCAACTAATTTTTTGATTTGTTTCTTTTTCACATTCCAGGAATACCTATTTGCCTCATGGAGCTCTTCAACGGTGGCATTAATGATCTGAATCATTTCTTTCCGTAGCTGGGAAAAATTATTGTCTACAAATCCACGCGATATTATTTCTGGTTCTGCAACCATTTCTCCTTCCAGTTTACTCATCGGAAGAATAAGCATAACCATACCATCCTCTGAAATTTGTTTGCGATCACGTAATACAAAATCAATATTCCCTACATCCACACCATCTACATAAGTGCTTCCAACTGGAATTGTTCTGATACTTAATGCAATAGAATTTTCAATATCAACAACATCACCATTCTTTAGAATAAACGTATTCCCCTGCTCTACACCTACTGATTCAGCTAGTTGACGATGATGATGTAGCATTCGATATTCTCCGTGAATAGGAATAAAATACGTAGGTTTCATCAGGGTCAGCATTAACTTTAAATCTTCTTGATACCCATGACCGGAAACATGCATACCAGAAGTACTTCCTGAACCATAAATCACATGAGCACCTAACTGATATAGATTGTCTACAATAGCAGAAACATTCTTTTCATTTCCTGGTATGGGGCCCGCAGCAAGAATTACTGTATCTTCCGGTAAAATTTCAGCATCGCGAAAATTACCTGTGGAAAGTCGACTAAGAGCGGCACCTGGTTCGCCTTGACTACCTGTACATAAAATCGTTATTTTATCTGGTGGAAAGTCATCCACTTCTCTCGGTTCAATTAGCATGCCTTTTGGAACATCTAGATAACCTCTTTCCATCGCAACCCCAATAACATTCACCATAGATCTACCAAGTAGAACTAATTTTCGATTTGTTTTTTCAGAGGCTTGAACTACTTGTTGGACACGACTAACATTAGATGCAAAAGTCGAAACAATAACTTTCCGTTTTGCTTTCATAATTATACTTTCTAAATTTTCACCTACCATTTGTTCCGATGGCGTATAGCCTTTGCGTTCTGCATTGGTACTCTCGGACAGCAAGAGCAGTACTCCTTTATTTCCAATCTCAGCCATTTTATGAATTTCTGGACGTTCATTGTTGGCAGGGGTCCAATCAAACTTGAAGTCCCCAGTATGTACAATAGTTCCATCAGGAGTGTTAAAAACAATTCCTAAGCAATCGGGAATGCTATGATTGACTTTAAAAAAGCTGATATTCATGTCTCCAATTTGAACTTCAGAGTCTGAATGGATTCCATTGAGCTCGGTTTCTCTTAGGATTCGGTGCTCCTTTAATTTAATTTCAATCACTCCCAGTGTGAACCATGTTGCATATATTGGCACATTAATTTTCTTTAAAAAATACGGAATCCCGCCAATATGGTCTTCATGACCATGCGTAACGATTAATGCTCGGACCTTATCCTTATTTTCTTCTAGATAGGAAATATCCGGGATGATTAAATCAATACCTAATAAACTCTCGTCAGGAAACTTATTTCCACAATCGATAATAACAATATCCTCGCCATATTCAATGGCATACATGTTTTTTCCTATTTCATTCAATCCACCAAGGGCAAAGACTGATAGCATGTTATTCAATTTCATACCCTCCTGTTTATAATTTTGTTATAGTATGCCCGTTTAGTTTCCTTTTTATGGGAGGTATGTTTTATCTCAATATAAAAAGCACTCAAGTCTATGAGTGCTTTACAGTATGTATTCCTATAGTTTTTTAACAAATTCGGACTTTAGCTTCATCGGACCAAATCCATCAATCTTGCAATCGATATTGTGGTCTCCTTCAACTAAACGTATGTTTTTCACTCTAGTCCCTTGTTTTAAGACTGATGAACTTCCTTTTACCTTTAAGTCTTTTATGACGGTAATGGTATCCCCATCACTCAATACATTTCCATTTGCATCCTTTATAACTTTACTATCCTCTTCATTCTCTGTTTCTTGATTTAACATCCACTCATGTCCACATTCTGGACAAACTAACATTGTCCCGTCTTCATAGGTATACTCAGAATGACATGTTGGGCAATTTGGTAGATTCACTTGAATTTCCTCCCTTTGTGAAAGAATACTATGTAGCTTCTATACTACCTTCTCTGTAAAGAAAGTAAATAAAAGTGCTGTCACTTCCTGGAATATGTCGGGTTCGACATATTTCGGGAAGTGACAGGCACCATTAATCTTCTGCTTTATGGAAGAGGGCTTCTGGTATCATTTCGAAGCCTTCGATCATGGTGTTTTCCTCTAGTTCTATCATGAGGTAGATTTTTCCGTTAAGGTGTACTTGACGGACATGTCTTAATTCTGGTGGACTGATAGAAAGGTCTGCTACTTTTGTTTTTACTTTAATGGATTTAGATGAATATTTTGGTAAAATATTACTTGCCTTCAATTCGAAATTTCCATCATCGATTACGGTCTTAAATGCATCTTCAACCTTTTCTACATCTACGTCTTTTACACCACTCGTCCGTAAAACTTTTTCAACATCCTTGTAGTCTAGTTTAGGAACTTCTTCCTCTTCATTTTCTTCGATAACACGATGAATCTCATCGTAAACATTAGAAAGTGTTGATGTATTAATCTGATCACCAGCAACTTTTTTCACGATTTCTTCAAAGACTATCTTATCATCTTCAGCAGTCATGGTTTCTTCAGCATTTAATACTTCTTCAATAAAATGATAGCTTAACTCATACTTTTTCCCAGCAGAATATAAAACATGATTCACATCCGCTGCGTTATCATTGAAACATGGGAAAAGAAAACCTGATAATGGTGCTTTTAAATTAATGATAGGATCAACAACAATATTATATTTGAACTGTTTTTCTACATAGTCAAAGAGTAATTCCTTCTTTGGATCTTGTGTGCGATTCATACTACTCAAAATAAACGGGTTCGAGAAAACCGTGTCTCGTGCATTTTCTTCCGTTTCTGCATTACTTCGTTTCACTGGCTTCCTATATTCCCCGCGAATAAAGGTCACTACAATGTCCATCTCATATTGCTTATCCGTTAGCATCTTCTCCACTAAACGAAGCATATGACCTTTCCATTCTTCTGTATCGCTACTTAATAAACCTTGGTGAAGAATCAGCTGACTGTTATTCTCTACATCTCGTTGGAATTTTAATTCAAATAGCTTCTCATCCAACTGACCAGATAGTACTTTTTTAAAGTTATCCATAAACAACTCTTGTTGTTCTTGTTCTAGCATTTCGAATGGAAAGCTTTGATGATGATAAATATCGCTCGATTCCTTCATGATGTACACGTAGAAAATTTCATGTATCTTTAAAAGATCATTATTTACTTTGAACTGTTTTTTAAAATTTGCTATGTCTTTTTTGTTCAACTTTTATAACACTCCTAAGCAGATTATCTTATTCATTGTTACACACATTCTTCCATTTTATCATGAATCAAAATGTAGCATAATCTTTTCTTCCAAAAGATATGGATAACCCCATAATAAAAAACACTCAAACATTTTAAGCTGCTTGAGTGGAATTAATTGTTATTCATGATAAACTTTCATGCTAATGGATTGATAGTCTGTCTATCATCTAACAGCATTAAGTACACAACGCCCTTTACCGAATGGTATACACATTGGTGTACCAAACAGTGGATCACAAGCTACACTACACTTCATTTGAAATACTTCATGAACTAATTCGCTTGTAATAATTTCTTCAGGCTTTCCTTGTGCAAAAATCTTTTTATCTTTGACTGCAATAATATGATGGGCATATCTACTAGCTAAATTCAAATCATGCAGCACCATAACAATGGTCCGCCCATCTTTCTCATTCAGGTCAAATAATAAATCAAGAACATCAATTTGATGTGTAAGATCCAAATACGTAGTCGGTTCATCTAGTAGAATAATATCCGTTTGCTGTGCCAATGTTAATGCTATCCACGCTCGCTGCCTTTGCCCACCGGATAGTGAATCTACTAGTTTATCTTTTAAAGAAAGCATATTAGTCAGTTCGAGTGCATGTTGAACTGCTTCATCATCTTCCGTTGTCCATTTTTTCGTAAAACCTCTATATGGATGTCTTCCTAAATTGACAAGTTCTTGAACGGTTAATCCCTCGGGGGTAATCGGACTTTGAGGTAATATAGCCAATTTCTTAGCAATATCTTTCGTTTTCATAGTAGTAATATTCTCACCATCTAATACAATGTTACCATCCATTGGTTTTAATAAACGTGCTAAGGAACGCAATATAGTTGACTTTCCACAACCATTTGCACCGATTAACACAGACACTTTTCCTTTTGGTATGTCAAGATTAATGTCATCAATAATGACATTCCCTCCAAACCCTAATGTTAAATCTTGTGCTGATAATGTCTGCATGTAATCCACCTCCACCATAGTCGACTTAAGAACTTAGTAATACCGATTCATCCATAATCGTTACTTCCATTCTATTTGCTTTCACCCCCGAAGTCAATGATAATCGTTTTCATTTAGGTGAAATTGAAGAGGCTGAAACATATGTAGTTGAATGAATGATTTTACGTATGTTTCAGCCTATTTTATTATTTTACTAATATATCCAACATAGATTCAATTGTACGTTTTGATGCAATCAGGCCTTTATTTGTCCAATTACTTGCATCGTGTACTATATATACTTGCCCATTTTTAGCTGCTGGTGTACTTTTCCATACTTCACTATTTTCTAATGTTTCTAACCCCTGCTCATCTTCCGTAGCAAGCAAGAAAACATGGTCCGCATCTAGTTCAGAAAGCTTCTCAACTGAAATAGGATTCCACTGTGCTTCCGCTTCTCCTAATTCTTCAATTAAAGCTGGATACTGTAATCCCAATTCAGAATATATCACTTCCGCACTGTGACGATTCTTTTCAAATAAAAAGAATTGATTTCCAATGGCCCATATCACTGCGACAGTGTCTTCACCAATTGCTTCTTTCAACTGTGTACTGGCATTTGCAACAGTTTCTTCATAATCCTCTAATGCTTGTTTAGCAGCATCTTCCTTATCTACTAATTGACCAAATACTTCTAGTTGCTTACGCCAATCTGTCATTGTTTCCTCAGTCATTACATAGGTAGGGGCAATTTTGTTATAATCATCATAGGTTCCTTCATAGCTATCTAAATTGTTTTCTACTATAATTAAATCTGGTTCATACTGAAGAACTTGTTCCAATGGAAGATTCCATTCTAATTTTGGTAAATCTTTCATTTCAGGCTCTAGATAATCTTGAATTGTATTTCCAATGGCCCATTTTGCTACTGGCTCTACATCAAGTGCTAGCAAGGCATCTTCATGAAATGGAGCAAGAATTCGTTCCGTATCTTTAGGGATAGCAAATTCACCTTTAGCAGATTCTATAACCGCTTCAGAAGATGATTCTGTATTCTTCTCTGATTCGGTAGAATTATCATTACTTCCACAAGCGGAAAGAAATGTAACAAGGCAAATGGTAACGATTAATACATATAAATGATTATGTAAAAATTTATTCATGTTAACTCCCCTTTATGGTAAAATTCATGATAAATGATAATCATTTTCAATTATAAAGTCAATACATATCTATTATACCTTATATTAAATCGAGGGAAATTATGCTAAACACAATTAAACACTCAACCATATTAAAAACAATCATTAATAGTATTGCCATACTATTACTCTTTTTATCAATTACGCTATCTATTTCTTATGGTGTCACATCGATACCACTTGAAACCGTTTGGAACGGTATTTTTTCATTTGATAGTAGTATGACAACACATCAAATAATACAGGAAATTAGAATACCTCGCACCTTATCAGCAGCATTTGTGGGAGCTTTTCTAGCTGTGTCTGGTGCTATTATGCAAGGGATGACACGAAATCCCCTTGCTTCTCCGTCTATAATGGGTGTTACCGATGGAGCAGCTCTAACATTGGTCATCATGTTGGCATTCTTTCCAGCAATCTCTAATTTGGGATTAACTTTTTCCTCCTTTTTAGGTGCTGGATTGGCAGTAGCACTTATATTTTTTATTGGATCCTTTTCAACAGGTGGATTAACCCCGGTTAAGCTTGCATTAGCAGGTGTGGCCATTGGAACTATGCTACGCTCCTTATCTACCATTCTGTCGTTACATTTTAATTTGGAAAAGGAAGTAGGATTTTGGCTTGCGGGTGAATTATCTGGTACGAGTTGGACATCCGTTCAAGTTCTATTCATTTCAGGGATTATTGGACTGCCTCTCGCCTTCTTCTTAGCCAGATCCATTACCGTACTTAGCTTGGGAGAAGATATGGCAACAAACTTAGGACAAAACAGTATTCTTATTAAAACGCTTGGTATCCTCACGATTCTCATCCTGACTGGAGCAGCAGTTTCTGTTGCTGGAGTAGTGGGTTTTGTAGGACTTATTGTGCCTCATATTACTAGATTTATTATGGGTACAGATTATAAGTGGATCATCCCTTCTTCCGCTATATTCGGTGCTTTACTACTTGTTTTGTCTGATTTAGTATCCAGGTTTATTAGTGCACCATTTGAAACACCTGTAGGAGCTATTACATCATTAGTTGGTGTTCCATTCTTCCTATATTTAGCACGTAATAGTGGAGGTGGGACAAAGTGAATCACAATAGTAAGTCGAAGAAAAAGAAATTTATTGGAATTAGTTTAATACTGACTGCTCTTATTATCATAATGATTTTTGTTAGTTTGCGTACTGGGGTCATTTCTATTTCATTTCAAGAGGTAATAGAGACCATTTTCCAAAATGGTTCTAAAAAGAATGAACTTATACTATTTGAGTTTCGATTACCAGGTATCATTCTTGCCATACTAATCGGGATAGGTTTAGCAGTTTCTGGTGCCATTCTACAAGGTATAACCCAAAATGAGCTGGCAGAACCAGGTATAATGGGAATTAATACAGGAGCTGGCCTTGCAATTGTCCTGTATCTTTTTCTTACTCGAGCATGGCTACCTACTAGTAGTGCCTTATCCACCTGGATGATGCCTATAGCTGCAATGCTTGGTGCATTATTTGCCGCATTGCTAATTTATATATTAGCATGGAAAAAAGGGGTAAACCCCATTCGTCTTATTCTTGTGGGTATTGGGATTAATGCTGGATTTGCAGCATTCATTACCATTTTCCAATTAAAAATGGACCCACAAGACTATCGACAAGTAACGGTTTGGCTATCTGGTGATATATGGAATGCTAATTGGAATACGGTAATAGCATTTTTGCCATGGATCTTAATTCTGATTCCTCTAGTCTTACGAAAACTCGAAACATTAAACGTATTAACTTTAGGGGATGACTTAGCTTCTGGATTGGGAGCAAATGTAGAAAAGGATAGGCGAACCTTACTAATTCTTGCTGTTGCATTGGCAGGAGCATCGGTTTCTGCAGGAGGGGCAATTGCCTTTTTAGGCTTAATTGTTCCACATATAGCCAGAAAGATTATTGGTCCATTACATCAGTATATCATTCCACTTTCCATGTTAATTGGTGCCTTGCTAATTATTACTGCCGATATAGTTGGAAAGGTAATCTTGGCACCAACAGAAATACCAATTGGAATTGTAGTTTCCATGTTAAGTGCTCCTTATTTTATTTACTTGCTAATGAAATCTGCGTAATTTCTAGGAGGAATAGTTAATGAATAACGACCTTTTTGATGTAACCATAATAGGTGGTGGACCGGTAGGATTGTTTACTGCTTTTTATAGTGGGATGCGTGAAATGAAGACTAAAATTATCGAATACTTACCCTACCTGGGTGGAAAAGTATCCTACTTTTATCCTGAAAAAATAATTCGTGATATAGGGGGTATTCCCCAAATTTCAGGAGAAAAGTTAACCGAAAACTTAATTGAGCAAGCGATGACCTTTGACCCCACCATCGTATTAAATGAACAAGTATTGGATGTAGAAAGATTAGAAGATGGGACATTTCTACTGACAAGCCATAATGGTGCAAAACATCATACAAAAACAATTATACTGGCTACAGGGTTTGGTACATTAAAATCCGTTAAATTAGATCTTCCTTTCGTTGAGGAATTTGAGGAATCAAGCATACACTATGCCATTAAAAGTCTAGCACGCTACCGAGGGAAAAAAGTACTTATTTCTGGTGGAGGAAATAGTGCGATTGATTGGGCTAATGAACTTGAATCCATCGCAGAAAAGGTAACATTAATTTACCGGAAAGAAGCATTTTCCGGAATTGAAAGTAATGTAAGGAGATTAATGAACTCATCGGTTGAGGTCCTTACCCCGTATCAATTGATTGAACTACAGAAGAGCGAAGGTAAATTATCAAATGTAGTCATTCAACATATGGAAACTGACAATCAACGAGAAATGAATATTGATTATCTAATTGTTAATCATGGTTTCCATATTAACTTAGGACAGATAGCTAATTGGGGACTTGCTATGCTAGATAATACCATTCAAGTCGATCATACCATGTCCACTTCTATACCTGGAATTTTTGCAATTGGTGACATTTCAAACTATCCACATAAATTAGGTTTAATTGCTGGTGGCTTTAATGAAGGACCAATCGCTGTGAATAGTGCTAAGCAATATATTCTACCAGATGAACAATTAGTTAATTTATTTTCAACCCATTACGAATCTTTTAAAAAGTAATCAAACTGGATTGTATACATCTAAACGGTGGGTAGAAAAGAAGGGAGACATCTATTTTGAAACTTATCGGAGTATCTGGAACACTGGCTGGAAATAAAACATCACAGGCCGTACATGATGTATTAGCAGCAGCTTCTCTCATTGACTCTACTATTAAAACAGAGTTAATTGACTTAAGAGAATATGAAGTTGAATTTTGTCGGGGCGAACCATTAACTTATTATAATGACGATACATGGAAAGTGGTAAAGAAAGTGTTGGATGCTGACTTTGTCGTGTTCGGTACGCCTATCTATCAGGCATCCATTTCAGGAGTCTTAAAAAACTTATTAGATTTCTTCCCAGAGTACGCTTTTAAAAATAAGGTAACCGGGATTATTGCTACAGGAGCTTCTGAGAAACATTTTCTTGTTCCTGAGAATCATTTAAAACCTGTCCTTTCCTACTTAAGAGGCTTGGTACCATCAACCAATGTATTTGTACATAATGATTTTTTTGATATCGAAACAGATGAAATAATTGATCACGGTATTTCTAAGCGAATTCATCATTTGGCAGAGGAAATGATTTTCTTACAGCGTAGTATAGATAGTAGATTGAATTCTAGCGAAAAATAAACAACGAATGAAGCGTGCCAAACCTAGTGACAAATCTCACAGTAAGAATTTTCCGAATTTAGTATACTCCTCTTGTTCTTTTAAAAACAGGAGGGGTTTTTTATGTCTAGGGAGAAGTTAGCTGCAGTGACAATTGTTTTAACATACTTTCTCATTGTCTTCGGTGGTTATGTAGCCTCATCAGAATCTGGGATGGGCTGTGGACCAGAATGGCCACTATGCAACGGAGAAGTGATTCCAGAATTACAGGGGGAAACATTGATTGAGTTTGGACATCGAGTAATAGGGGCAGTCCTTTTTGTATTATCAATCGTGTTATTTGTGAAGGTTAAAAAGGAAAAGGGTAGCAAACAGGAAAAGCTTGTGGCTAATTGGATGATCGGGTTACTTACTTTGCAATTGATTGCGGGAGCCATTGTTGTTTTCTATCATCTACCCTCGATTGTCATTACCATCCACCTATTAATTGCCATGATATTTATGAGTATCCTAACTTGGTTTTGGCGTCTTACATATACTAGAATTCAGCTTAAAAACCATAGTCGTATCAAAAAGCATCTATCCTTTCTTGCTACTCTATTATTTATCACCATGGCACTTGGGGCTTACATAAAACACCAACATTATGGAATGGCATGTGGATACTTAGAGTGTAATGATCGGGTTCTACCAACAACCTGGCCTGAATTCCTACAATCATCCCACCGATTATTCGCTTTCCTATCTACTATCTATATATTGTTCCTTTCCGTAAAGGTATTTTCTATAGGAAACAACAGGTTAAACATTCGGATGATTCTTGCTTTAATTATCATTCTAGTTCAGTTGATAATTGGGGTAATGACGATTGTTTCAACCATAGCGATTTCATTTGCTGTGTTACACTTAGCAGCAGCTACATTGCTTTTTGCCATTGTGATAGAGACAAGGATTGTGATGGATTAGTGATAAGAATAGCTATGTATCTTTATTACTAGTTATCTAAAAGAATGAAGCTAAATGAATTCCGCAAGAGATAGTATCTTATATTAATTGTAGAATTTATTTGTTTGGTAATTAAAAAGTATTATGATACCATAGAACTTAATTAAATAGAATTCCTTCGGGGTCGGGTGTAATTCCCAACCGGCGGTGATGAGATTTTTTCTCTAAGCCCGTGACCCGTTATTATATTTTTAATAACGGTGGATTTGGTTAAATTCCAAAGCCGACAGTTAAAGTCTGGATGGGAGAAGGATATCGGGTAAATTCAAAAATATAGTTTTTGAATTTTATTTGTTATGCATTTTCTCCCTATCATTATTATAATGATGGGGATTTTTTAGTAATGGGAAAAATTTACTTATCTAGTCGTAATTGTTCCATAGTGACAATTTGTCAGCGTATTTTTCTATTTCTATATATTCTCCGTTTCTTCTTACCTATCCCCCACCCCCCCAAGAGAATTTCATTCTATTTAAAAAATGATTTCATAGAAAGGATGATACCTATATTTACTGGATTAGTTGAAGAATTTGGCACCGTTAAAAACATTTCCAAGAATGGCCATTCCATGAACGTAACAATTAAAGGAAAAAAAGTTATGGGTGATTTAAAACTCGGTGACAGCATTGCTGTGAATGGTGTTTGTTTGACGGTTACTGAATATGACAACCATTCTTTTATAGCAGACGTAATGCCAGAAACGTTTAAAAGCACCTCATTAGCTAACTTAAAGGCAGGATCACTTGTTAACTTAGAACGGGCCATTGCAGCTGGGGAACGTTTTGGTGGGCATTTTATTAGCGGACATGTGGATACTGTAGGACAGATTCTCCAAAAGAAAGTAAGGGAAAATGCACTATATATTGAAATACTATTTCCAAAAGAATATGGCCACTTGGCCATACTAAAAGGCTCTATAGCAATCGACGGTGTCTCATTAACAATATTTGAAAAAAGTAATCAAACCGTTACCGTATCACTAATTCCCCATACGGCTAAAGAGACAGTTCCTGGTATCAAGGGGGTCGGTGAAAAAGTGAATATTGAGTTTGACATGGTAGGTAAATATCTTTTTTCATTCCAAAATGCCAATATACAAGAAACGAAAGATAAGCAAACCATTTCAAAGAATTTACTTATAGAAAACGGATTTATGTAATGAAAGGATGGTTAGATGTTTGATAGTATTGAAGATGCGATTAAGGATTTAAAAAGTGGTCAAGTAGTTATCGTTTGTGATGATGAAGACAGAGAGAACGAAGGTGATTTCATAGGGTTGGCTGAGTATATAACACCACAGACAATTAACTTTATGGCAAAGGAGGGGCGAGGACTCATTTGCACCCCAATCACGAATAAATTAGCTAGAAACCTTAATCTTAATCCCATGGTCTCTAATAACACAGACAATCACGGGACAGCCTTTACAGTTAGTATCGACCATATAGATACAACAACAGGAATTAGTGCTCATGAACGAGCATTAACGATTCAAAAAATGTGTGATGACCATTCTTCACCAGAAGATTTCAGAAGGCCTGGCCACATTTTCCCACTGATAGCTAGAAATGGTGGTGTTTTGGAAAGACCAGGACATACGGAAGCTTGCGTTGATTTAGCCAAACTAGCAGGTGCAAAACCTTTAGGAGTTATTGTTGAAATCATGAACGAAGATGGAACAATGGCACGGGTCGTTGATTTAAAGAAAGTAGCTCAAAAATTCAATCTAAAAATAATAACCATAAAAGATCTCATCCAATATATGCATAATCATACTGGAAGATAACCTAAAATTATCCCCTATATTTCTAAAACACAAAATGAAGATATGAAAGGAAAGAGTAAGATGAAAAGAGTATTGGAAGGAAGTTTAATAGGCTCGGGACTTAAAATAGGCATTGTAGTAGGACGTTTCAATGAGTTTATCACAACCAAATTACTTAGTGGTGCTGAAGATGCGTTAAAAAGACATGGAGTAAATGAAGAGGATCTTACAGTTTTATGGGTTCCAGGAGCATTCGAGATTCCCCTGGCTGCTAAGAAATTAGCTACTAAAGGTGAATTTGATGCAATCATCACATTAGGAACCGTTATAAGAGGTGCAACCCCACACTTTGATTTTGTGAGCAGTGAAGTTGCAAAAGGCGTAGCAAATATCGGATTACAAAGTGATATCCCAATAATATTTGGTGTCCTTACGACTGACTCTATTGAGCAGGCAATTGAACGAGCAGGAACAAAAGCAGGAAATAAAGGCTATGAGGCTGCTATTTCAGCAATTGAAATGGGTAATCTTTATAAAGATATAATTTAATATATTTAGAAAGGATCCCACTATTTGTGAGATCCTTTCTTATGTACGAAATTCCTAAAGTTTATATTCACACACCATACTATAAGGAATAAGATAAGGTAAAAAAAGGAATGAGCAAATTGCCTACTTTTCCAGTTCAACTTATTACATTAAACGTTAGTGGTGGTCCAAATAAGATTATATATTATCCACAGGTAATCCAAATGGAAAATCAATCACTCGAAAGGTATATTAATCAATCCATTATTCAACAATCTCAAGCACTAATTAATCAGCAAGTTGCGGAAATGCCAACAACCGTAGTGGAGATGCTGGGTACGTATGAAATAAAAAATAATCAGCGAAATGTCCTAAGTCTCACGCAAACAAATTACACGTATCATGACAAAGCTGCACATGGTATGACATATATTAAATCGTTAACATTCGATTTAGAAGCCCAAAAGAAAGTAGAATTAAAGGATTTATTTAAACCCGACAGTAATTACGTTGAACGGTTATCAGCAATTATCCAAGAGCAAATTAAACAACGTGACATTGGGCTTATTGAGGATTTTACGGAAATCAGTCCTAACCAAGATTTCTACATTGCCGATAAAACCCTAGTCATCTATTTCCAACTATATGAAATTACACCATATGTTTTTGGCTTTCCAATGTTCCCAATTTCTGTGTATGATATTCAGAATATAATTAAGGAAGATGGGCCGCTTTCGAGAATGGCAGAGAATAATTAACAACCACGAACAACCACGGGGACAGGTTCATTGGCTGTAGCCAATGAACCTGTCCCCGTGGTTGTTTCGACTCTAGAGCTAAGGTACCTATTCTTTTGTTATTTTACTTTTTAACCTCTGTAATATCGGAGAATGTTCCAACATAACGAATCGGTTCTCCTGTTTCATCCTTTATAGTACTGATGTTTAACCATTCTAAATATAATGTGCCATCTTTTCGTTTATTCCAAATCTTACCTTGCCACTCCCCATTTGCATGAATCTCTTGCCACATTTTCTGATAGAATTCAGCTGATTGTTTACCAGATTTCAGCACAGCTGGTGTTTGCCCAATAATCTCATCCTCTGTGTAACCTGTTAATGTGGAGAAAGATGGATTAACTGCTATGACCTTACCATCTATTTGCGTTACCATAATTCCTTGCCCTGTAGAGCTAAATACATCATTTGAAATCTTTAATCGATCCTGATAATAAATCCAGATTACTAAGATTAAACTTGCCAGCGTAATTTGCGATAACAACATAAAGCCAATAGCATAATGACTCGTAATCGAATAAACACTAGCTAATATTAGCGGAGGGAAGAATCCACCTAGCCCTCCCATCATAGATACAATACCATTTGCAATACCAGCTTGTTTGTTAAAATACATCGGTACTAGTTTGAAGATGACTCCATTTCCAATCCCTGATGAAATAGCAATAGCGATGGAGCCAATGGTGTAAAGACCAATTGATGGCGAGAAGGCTAATATAATTGCTGCTATCGTATAGATTCCGAAAACTCCTATTAGTAGAGTTAGAGGTTTAAAACGGTCACCCAGCCAGCCGCCAACTGGACGTAGTAAGGTTGCTACAGCGATAAATCCTGCCGTTCTTAATCCAGCATCAACCTTATCTAGTCCAAAGTTTCCCACGAGAAAATTTGGCAAATATACTGTAAAAGCAACAAATGATCCAAATGTTATAAAATAAAACATGGAGAAAAGCCAGAGCTTGTCATTCTTATAAACACCTTTAATTTGTTCGACAATCGGAGTTTTCACCTTTTGTTCATGACGATCCCCTATGAAAATATTAAGTACGATAAATAATAATAACAGGAGTAAATATAGTTTTACCGTTACCTCCCAACCTACTTGGGTTGCTATAACTGGAGCAGCAAACGTCGTGATTGCCGTCCCAATGTTACCAACACCATACACACCATTAATCAAGCCGTGTTTTTCTTTCGAATAGTATTTTGGTAAAGAGGTAACCCCAACTGAGAATACTGCCCCTCCAATACCTATAAACAATCCACCAATAACTAAATCAGTAAATGTAGAAGCTTCACTAATATAGAAGACCGGAAACAATAACAAGACAAAACTTATAATAAATACAATTCTTGCCCCCACTAAATTAGCAAGATACCCAAGCGGAATTCGTAGTATGGAGCCTAGCACTACCGGAATAGCAGTTAAAATAGCAATGCTTTCTGGTTGTATTGTAATATCTTCTTGTATAAATGGTAGCAAAGAGGAGATAATAACCCACACCATAAAACCAATAACTAGATTCGCAGTTTGCAAAGGTAATTGTAATTTTTTCATGTTTCTTTCTCCCTTTTTTTCCTATATGTTTTAACTTCTAACTACCTTCATTTTATTTAGTGCTCGATATGAATAATATAGGGGAGTCCCCCAAATTTCTTAGGTGACTCCCCCATTTTTTATGATGTAATAAGTGTATTTAGTTCTTCCATTAATTGATTCAAATCGTCTATTCTCATCACACGGTCAACCATAGGAAAAAGCACCGTCACTTCCTTAACAAAGTGAATCATAATTACTTCAAATGTCTCACCAGCATCTTGGACAATTTTCTTCATTTCTTGATAGGAAAAGTCTTGAACATTCCCCCTTGAATGATGGAAGAAGTGCCCCATATACCCATCAATTTCCTTGTGCTCTTCTTCAATTGCCACAATTGGCCCTTGTTCTTTACCAATATACATTCCAAGCATAGGGAAAAAGTACTTTTCTTCCTTATCCGTATGGTTTTTAAATGGTTCAATAAAGGCCTTCAATTTCTCTTGTAAGGTAATGAATGCAGCTCTCGCTTCTTCCTCATTTTCAAAAGAATCGTTTTCAAATTTTAATACAATAGGGTGCCATTCTTCCATTAAATACTGTAAATATCGATGTTCGTTTTCTAAGATTTGTGTTGCGCGATTTTTCGTTTTGAAATCTTGCTTTGTCCACATTTATAAGCACCATCTTTCATTAAGGCAACTTTTGTTAGACTGCGATGTAACTAATAATTTTTAGTAGAGCACCATACCCGCTCCGGAAATACACTGCGCTTTCCATGGGCGGCTGTTGAGCCTCCTCGTGCTGTCGCACTGCGGGGTCTCACCTATTCCTGTCCTCCCATAGGAGTCTCCGTGTATTTCCGGAGCTGGTGCAGATTTAGAATATAATAACTGCCTATGCAAATTTTACATCTATTATTTGTTAGTTTTATGCTTAGAAAAAAAGCTTTCGTAAACAGCTTACTTTAAAATTCTAGTAATTTCTTTTTAAGTGCAAATTCTACTAATTCTGGTTTACTTTGCAATTCAAGTTTTTCCATGATCTTTGCTTTGTGAGCTTCGACTGTTTTTACGGATATGTAAAGTTTCTCCGCTATCTCTTTATTGCCAAACCCTTTTGCAACTAGTGGTAAAATCTCTAATTCTCGTTTTGTTAATAATTTCAGTGGGTCTGTTCGGTTGGATTCTCCATCATATTTTACAAATTCTCGTACCAATGAACTAGCCATTTTAGGTTCGATGTATGTACCATTATTATGGATTGTGCGAATTGCTAAAATTAACTCTTCATCAGGTGAATTTTTTAAAATATACCCAGATGCTCCGTTTCGTAATACATGAAATAAATATTCTTCATCATCATGCATCGTTAAAATCAGTATCTTTGTTTTTGGGAAATCCTCATGTATTCTACCAACAGCGGTTAAGCCGCTTTCCCCTGGTGGCATACTTAAATCTAGTAGTAAGATATCTGGTCCAAATTGTGATACTTTTTGATAAGCTTCAATCCCATCTGCCGCAGTGGCAACAACTTCCATATCGGATTGCAAGTTTATAATCATCGAAAATCCACTACGTACAACAGCATGGTCATCAGCAATCACAATCTTCATTTATAATGGGACCTCCTTCTCTTCCAGTTGTGTTGTCGGTAATGTTAGATAGACCGTTGTTCCTTTACCTATCTCAGAATGAATTTGAAGCCTACCACCAATTAAATCAGCACGTTCTTTCATCCCAAAAATACCCAATCCAGATCCTTTTACGTCAGGTCTTTCCGTGTCAAACCCATTCCCTTGATCTTGCACAATAAGCTCTAATTTTCCGTTTTTCTCTGAAAGGGTAACATTCACCTCTAACACCTGAGCGTATTTTACTGCATTTAAAACCGCTTCTTGGCAAATTCGGTAGACAGACGTTTCAATATTTTGAGAGTAACGTTTTTTATTAATGGTTGATTGGTAATTAACATAAAAACCATAACTATGTTCAACCCATTTAAAATGCGAACGAAAGGCAGCTTCCAGTCCAAGGTCATCTAGTGAGGCAGGTCTTAGGAATACAGAAAGATTGCGAATATCAGCTATTAATCTATTAAGTGATTCCTCTGTCTGTTTGACGCGTGAATGGATTTCTTCATGACTCTGAATGTATTTTAATAGACGCATATCGACTAACATACTAATTAATTCTTGTACAACACTATCATGAAGCTCACGGGAAATTCGCTTACGTTCATTTTCCCCAGCCTCAAACGTTTTCTTTAGCATTTCGTTACGATAGAGCATTTCCTGTTGTTTATATTGTAATGTTAAATCTCTAAGCATATAGACATGGATCCCGTTTTCCTTATCAATCGTATGATAAGTTGCTGTAAACGGGACAATTCCTTTATCACGAGTATCCAAGTAAACTTGAAAAGATGTAAAGTTACCCTCTTTATCATTTACATAACAATTGGAGCAGGTAATATGCTCTTCACTGCTTGTATAGCCACGACATAATGAACATAATGTATGAGCCTTACCATTCTTTATGGATTCTATTACACTTGGATCAATAATTCGCTCCGCGGCAGGGTTTAGTGATAAGATTTTTGCGGAGTTATCTAAGAAGAATATTGCTTCTGTGCTGTTTTTGTACATTTTCATTAAGAATTCAATTATTTGTGAATGGGTAACTTGATTCAATTTGCCAACAGCTCCCGTATAAATAATGGCCCGAAACTATCACCTAAATCATAGATAACTTGTTGATAAAAATCTTCCGAGATGCCATTTGGTTTACGTGATGCAAACATTAAAACCGCCTTAACCCTATGATGTTTAAATAACGGGATAGAAACGCAACTTTTAATCTGTTCGAATTGTAGTATCGGGTATTCATATAACTCATTTATACTAATTTCATCATGAACATTTTCTAGAATTAATGATTTTCCAGTTTTAAATACCTGTCCTGCAATCCCTTTACCAGATCGTAATGTAATACGCTGATACAAATCATTCAAGTTTCCTGATATATACTTCCACTTTAATACATATTCTTGATCCGGCATAACAATTGCTAATGCAATAAGATCAACCTCATATGTCCTTCTAAGTTCATTGATTGCTTCTTGATAATTAAATGCGTAAACCACCCGAATCTTCCCCTCTATCATACGCGACTAGTTAGACTTATCTTTTTCTAAGGTGTCTTCTATATAAGATGTAGCTCCTACCAACATAATTC
This sequence comes from Paucisalibacillus globulus DSM 18846, assembly GCF_000482485.1. Lineage (GTDB taxonomy): Bacteria > Bacillota > Bacilli > Bacillales > Amphibacillaceae > Ornithinibacillus > Ornithinibacillus globulus. The sequence goes on from NZ_AXVK01000031.1 coordinate 27,638, forward strand.
CATGGAACACTCCAAACATGAACAAGGCGGGTAAATGGCCAAAGTGCAAAAATCGTAAATCCTGCAAGAACATGCATTTTAAATGTAAAAGGAACATTCATCATATATGCTGCATCAGGTCTTAAAATAATTAAATCTCTAAACCAAATAGAAATGGTGTCTCGATAGTCGAAGTCGTGTTGGATATTATTGGTTACAAGTGTAGCATAGACACCAATAAAAACGATAAATAATAATAAAAAATTCACAATAATATCAGACATGGAGCTTAGCTTACGTACTGATTCTTTCGTAACACGTCTCAAAGTTAAAAGTAACATTCCTGCAAGCGTTACAATTCCAAATAATCCTCCAACATATACTGCCCCGATATGGTACAAATGATCATTTACACCAATTGCGCGCATCCACTCTTTTGGAATTCCTAAACCAGCAACATGACCAAAAATAACTGGAATAATCCCAATATGAAATAGCAAGCTACCAATCATCAATTGTTTTTTCTCGATAAACTCGCTTGACTTTGCTGTCCAGCTAAATTGATCATGCTTATAGCGAAAGATATGCCCTACTATAAAAACTACAATACATAAATAAGGAAATATTATCCACAAAAATTGGTTCATCAACTTGACTCTACCCCCTGCTTTTTCACACAGGATTTCAACATAGCACGAAGTCCCTTAACAAGATGGACATAAGGACTTTTTTGCTTTTCTAATGATTGTACGAGATGATAGGTACCATCCTCCATGACAGCGAACAATAAAGAAAAGCTCTGCGGTGACCGGTCATCATGTAACCAATCACCTGCAAAAATAAACTCACACATTAGTGGTAAATAATCGGAAAGCTCACTCTTTGGCATATTTAACCCATACATTTCATAACAGACTTTAAGCCTTGCAAGCATTTGCCCACGCTCTTTACTATCCTCAAATTTAGGATAGGTCATATATAAAGTGGACGACTTATGAAAATCAAATGTTTCGATATATTCTTCTTGGATTTTATCTAAGTCAAATTTCTGCATGGTTACAAAGTACGTTAAAACATGTTCATATCCGGGAAACTCTTTCTCGAAACAAGCATGCAAGTATTCTGAATCAAAATCCACTGCCTCTGGATAAGAAAGATGCTGTGTAAAAAAGCTAAAAGCTTGTTTATATTCATGGAGTTTTGCAAGATCAATCACGCCAAATCCCTCCGTAGAAGTTTTCTTCATAAACTTCTTTACCTGTTTTCCCTGCTGGTACTGTAGGTCCACAGCCGTCACAATCCATTCCAAATCCTTCTGAGCCTTGGGCACGGTACGTATTCATATATCCTTCTTTATGAGAAGTTGGAATCACAAAACGATCCTCATACTTCGCAATAGACAATAGGCGATACATAGATTGAGTTTGATGCGCAGTAAGCCCAACGCGTTCTAAACGAGTTTCATCAAAATCTTTTCCACTCGAAAGAGCACGCATATACGACCGCATCATCGCCATTCGTTGTAATGCCTCTTTCACTGATTCTGCATCACCGGCTGTTAGCATATTAGCCAAGTATTGAATTGGTGTGCGCATTTCCTCAATTGCTGGAAAAATAGCATCCGGATTCTTAATAGAGTCTTTCCCTTCAAAATAGCTCATAATCGGGCTTAGTGGTGGTACATACCAAACCATTGGTAGTGTACGATATTCTGGGTGAAGTGGAAAAGCTAATTTATACTCAATTGCTAATTTATAAACTGGTGAATTCTGTGCAGCCTCGATCCAGTCCTCTGTAATCCCATCTTTTCTTGCTTGTTTCATCACTTCTGGATCATGTGGATCTAAGAATAAATTACATTGTGCTTCATATAAATCTTTTTCATCTGGTGTAGCTGCTGCTTCTAACACCTTATCTGCATCATAAAGTAATACACCTAAGTAACGTATACGACCAGTACATGTTTCTGAACAAACAGTTGGTAAGCCAGATTCAATTCTTGGATAACAAAATGTACATTTTTCTGCTTTATTTGTTTGCCAGTTGAAATATACCTTTTTATACGGACAGCCTGTCATACAATAACGCCAACCACGACATGACTCCTGATCCACAAGAACAATACCATCTTCATCACGTTTATACATGGCACCCGAAGGACAAGAAGCAACACAGCTAGGATTTAGACAATGTTCACATAAACGTGGAAGGTACATCATAAATGCCTGTTCAAAATTAAATTTAATTTCTTCTTCAATCTTCTCAATGTTAGGATCCTGTGGACCCGTAACGTGAGCACCAGCCAAATCATCCTCCCAGTTCGGTCCCCATTCTAAATCCATTTTTTTACCGGTTACTGCAGAATGTGGACGAGCCACTGGTTGATGTTCTTTCTCACCAGAATTTGTGAGATTATCGTAATTATATGTCCATGGCTCATAATAATCCTTCATTTCTGGCATATCAGGGTTATAAAAAATCTTACCTAATGCGATTTTTGATAGCTTGGAACCAGCTTTTAGCTCAAGCTTGCCATTACGCATTTGCCAGCCACCTTTGTATTTCTCTTGGTCTTCCCAGCGCTTCGGGTAACCAATACCAGGCTTCGTTTCCACGTTATTAAACCACATATACTCCGCACCAGGGCGATTTGTCCACGTACTTTTACATGTCACACTACAGGTATGACATCCAATACATTTGTCCAAATTCATTACCATTGCTACTTGTGCCTTAATCTTCAAGCCAATCTACCTCCTTCATTTTTCTCACAGCTACATATACATCCCGTTGGTTTCCTATAGGACCATAGTAGTTAAAGCCGTAGCTTAACTGAGCATATCCACCAACCATTTGGGTTGGTTTCACATGAATTCTAGTTGGGGCATTATGACTTCCACCACGTTCACCCGTTATTTCTGAACCAGGAACATTAATATGTTTATCCTGGGCATGGTACATAAACATCGTTCCCTGTGGCATTCTGTGACTGACAACCGCTCGGGCTGTTACAACACCATTACGATTAAATACTTCAACCCACTCATTATCATGAATATCATGTTGTTTAGCATCCACATCACTAATCCAAACTGTTGGCCCACCTCTAAATAACGTTAACATGTGTAAATTATCCTGATACGTACTATGAATATTCCATTTTCCATGTGGTGTTAGATAGCGAAGGACTAGCGCATCCTCTCCACCGACTACCTTTTTATCCCGCGTACCAAATACCATTGGTGGTAATGTTGGTTTATAAATGGGTAAAGCCTCACCAAATTGGAGAAATATTTCATGATCAATATAAAAATGTTGTCTACCAGTTAATGTTCTAAATGGCACCAATCGCTCGATGTTTGTAGTGAATGGTGAATAACGTTTACTACCTTTATTGGACCCAGTAAAGACAGGTGTTGGGATTACCTCACGCGGTTGTGCGGTAATTTGATCAAACGTTATTTTTTCCCCTGCCCGGTCTGCAGAAATATCTTTTAGTTCGAGACCTGTATCCTTCTCTAATGATTCATATGCACGTTGTGATACGGCACCATTTGTTGCAGATGAGAGATGTAACATTGCATTAGCAGCTTGACGTGCCGTATCTAGCTTTGGTAAGCCATTTTTAAACGTTTCATCAAAATGGGTTCCATTAATTAATTTTAGTTCTTCATATTCCTCGGCAACAGAGAAATTAACACCATGTGCACCGGTCTTTCCTTCTTTCAAATTCGGACCTAGTGTGACATATTTATCATAAACTTTCGTATAATCTCGCTCGACAATCTGTATGTTAGGCATTGTTTTTCCTGGTATCGTATCAATCTCACCCTTTTTCCAATCCTTAATCTTACCTAAGGGTTGGGCAATTTCATTTGGTGAATCATGTCCGAGTGGGGCAGTGACTATATCTTGATACGTTCCAGGTAAATATTCTTCAGCCATTTTTGAAAAGGTTCGTGCTAGTGATCGATAAATATCCCAATCGGAACGGGACTCCCATAGTGGATCAATCGCTGGGTTAAATGGATGAACAAATGGATGCATATCTGTTGATGAAAGGTCTGTTTTTTCATACCAAGTTGCTGCTGGTAAAACAACATCCGCATACATTGGTGTTGCTGTCATTCTAAAGTCTAAGGCTACAAGTAAATCTAGCTTTCCTTCGACTTCTTCCCGCCACTTAATTTCTTCAGGCTTTTCCTCATCATTTGGTGTAGATAAGAGTCCATTATGTGTGCCAAGTAAATGCTTCATGAAATACTCTTGACCCTTTGCTGAACTGGAGATTAAATTAGAACGCCACACGAATAATGAACGTGGGAAATTCTCTTCTGCACCTGGATCTTCAATTGCAAAATTCATCTCACCAGATGTTAATTTATCTACAGTATGCTGAACAATTTCTTCATTCGTTGTTTTCCCTAGTTTTTTAGCCTCTTCTACTAACTCTAAGCTATTTTGATTAAATTGCGGGTAGGACGGTAACCACCCTAAACGAGCAGCTAATACATTGTAATCTGCTGGGTGTTTGTAACGAATGTCCCCACCGGTTGGTGACTTTAGTGACTCGTTTCCTGATTCTTCATATTTCCATTGATCCGTAGCAAAATAAAAGAATGAAGTTGCATTTTGTAAACGCGTTGGTCCTTGCCAATCCTTAGCAAAGGCAATAGTTGACCACCCTTCAATTGGACGACACTTTTCCTGCCCAACATAGTGAGCCCAGCCACCACCATTTTTACCTTGTGATCCGGTCAAAATTACAAGATTTAAAATAGCACGGTAAATTGTATCACTATTGAACCAGTGGTTAATTCCAGCACCCATGATAATCATGGAGCGCCCATTCGTATCAATTGCATTCTGTGCAAATTCGCGTGCCACCTGTGTAACTATAGAAGCTTTTACACCAGTAATCTTTTCCTGCCATGCTGGTGTGTAATGGGAGTCTGCATCATCATACCCCTTAGCCTCTAGAGGACTTCCGCTTTTCCTTATACCATATTGGCTAATCATTAAATCATAGACAGTAGTTACTTTCTTCGTAGTTCCATCTGCTAGTTTAATAGATTTAACGGGAATAGGGCGTCTAAATATTCCATTCCCTTTTTGGTCGAAATAAGGGAATACCATCTCTTCCCAATTTGAATCATGTGGAACTACAGATAATGCAGGTGTAATTTTAGACCCGTCTTCCCGCTTTAAAATTAAATTCCACTGTTTCTCTTCTTCCCAGCGCTGTCCCATCGTACCATTTGGAACAATAATCTCATTTGTAGCTTCATCAAAAATAACTGGCTTCCATTCCGCATGCTCATCCGTTTGTCCAAGGTCACTTGCTCTTAAGAAACGTCCGGCCTTATAGCTTGTGTCTTCTTCTTCCAACATAATTAGAAATGGCATATCCGTATATTGCTTTGCATAATCGATAAACATAGATTCTTTTCTTTGCTCATAAAACTCATCTAAAATAACATGTGTCATTCCCTGGGCAATTGCTGCATCTGAACCTGGATTAGGAGCCAACCAATTATCAGCAAACTTCACATTCTCCGCATAATCCGGTGCTACAGATACAACTTTCGCACCTTTATACCGTACTTCCGTCATAAAGTGTGCGTCTGGTGTACGTGTTAGCGGGACATTGGATCCCCACATAATTAAGTATTGTGCGTTGTACCAATCAGACGATTCTGGTACATCGGTTTGTTCACCCCATATTTGTGGCGAAGATGGCGGTAAGTCTGCATACCAATCGTAGAAGCTTAACATCTCTCCACCAATTAAATTGATAAAGCGAGCCCCCGATGCATAACTAATCATTGACATCGCTGGAATTGGTGTAAAACCAGCAATTCGATCTGGACCGTACTTTTTAATCGTATAGATAAGCTGTGCAGCAATAAGCTCTAATGCCCCGTCCCATGGGACACGAACATGCCCCCCTTTACCGCGGGCGCTTTTATATGTCTTAGACTTTTCCTTATCTTCTACAATACTTGCCCAGGCCTTGATTGGATCATTGTATTCCGCTAGCGCTTCCCGCCATAGGCGCCATAGTTTACCCCTCATATAAGGATATTTCACACGAAGTGGACTATATTCATACCAGGAAAAAGATGCCCCACGAGGACAACCTCGTGGTTCGAATTCAGGCATATCAGGTCCACAGGAAGGGTAATCAATTTGTTGATTTTCCCATGTGATAATGCCATTCTTCACAAATACTTTCCAACTACATGAACCAGTACAGTTGACACCGTGGGTTGTCCGAACTACTTTATCATGTGACCAACGATTGCGATACATATTCTCCCAATCCCGACTCTTCTCTTCCAGAAGCGACCAATTTCCGGAATATCGTTCTATAGGTTTAAAATACTTCAATCCAAATTTACGCTTCAATTGGTTCCACCACCTTAAAATGATTGCACTCCTACATGTATCTGTTGAACAGAATTCATTTTCTATACATGTATTCATACACCTTGGAAGCTATTCACTGTTCTACAACCTATTATGAGGAATTTTAATCCTGTATTATATTAGGGATAATCCTATTAATCTTGGTAAATACCCTTTTCTTCCCCACTCTATTCCTAGTAGATTTGTCATATTCACGTTTAATAATGACAAAATTTGACCTTGGTTAGATTTTGAAACTAATTTCCAACTGCTACATTATGTGATTATCGTTAAATATCAATCTTTTCGAAGAGTGTTTTGTTGTATTATTTTTGTTGTTTTATAATGCGCAGTTGATGGAAAGTGTGAAGTAACTTAAATTATTAAATGAAGTACGTGGGTTTCCGTATAAATTTACAGATTTCCTGTGTTGAGGCCTCAAGGTGCGAGAAGCCATGCGCCCGATTCCGGAAAACATGAGCCCTCACAGCCAGAGCATGCGACCGATTCAGGAAAACATGGGCCCGAATTATGAAAACGTAGTCCTTGTTACTTCACACTTTATACAAATTCTGTAATTTACAACAATCTTTCAGAATACTACCTTTACGAAATTAGTCGATGCAATTAAGGGAAATCCCTAATCTAATAATTTAGTAGATTATGATAAGCTATACGTAGAAGGAGTGGATATTCATGAGCGGACCATCATTAAAACAATTGCATGCCCACCATGCCATTCATGCAGGAGCACTAGCGGGTGCTATAGCAAAGACAGAACAACTAAAACAATTTATACTAGACAGAAATCAAGAACAAATTAAGAATGCTGTTTATGACTTAATTGATTATTGGGAAACAAGAATTATTAGTCATGCGGACGCTGAAGAGGAAGAAGATGGATTTTACGAGGAAATTTTGGAATGGAAGCCCCAACTAAAAGATGAAGTTACCGCATTGAAACGGGATCATACTATTTTACGTATAATCACTCAAGAAATTAGAGATATTATGGTTCAGGACGGATATACCGATAATGTTTTAGATAAGTTTCTAGCATTAATTATTGTAAATGAGATTCATAGTCGGGATGAGGAGCGTATCCTATTAGAAGATTAAACAAAGAGACAAATTTATTACCTATTAAAAATACCCAATAAACATTCACTTTCCAATGTTTATTGGGTATTTCCTACTCTATTTCGTTACTTCCATTTGATGCTCTGTATGTTCATGAAGACCTTCATCATTTTCCACATGAATGACTATTGTATACATACCCTCTTCTATAAAGGAATGAGAATTTGTGTATTCTCCAGCAACAGATTCCTCCACATCAATCCAATCATGTTTCTCAGAACCTTCTTGATAGATTTCATAACGAACTCGAGCTTGCTCAAGTGGCTCATTATCCAATTGTAAATGTACCATTAGCTCTATTTCTTGATTTACTTTTACATCCTCAGGTTTTACAAAATGCATACTAAATCCTTCCGCAAGGTCATGCCCACCATGTTCGTGACTATCTTCATCATTATCATGTCCATCCCCATGATCAGTGCTTACACCTTCACCGACTGTAATCGACTTTTTAGGCATAGTGTGTAAATCTCTTGCAGTTGTATGAGCATATATTTCATAAACACCATCAGATTCAAAGGAAACCTCCGCAGTATATGTACCATCTTCATTATTAGTAGATTCGATCGTTGTCGTATTATCTTCGTCACCTTGTAGCCAATATTCAAAATTGACATCGTCAGCATCTTTCACTTCTTCGTCACCATATGTTACAGTAGCCTTTAATACCACTGTCTCACCAACATCCGCTTTTTCCGGTACTTCAAAATCAACTACTAATGTTTTTACCTCTTCCGTGTCTTGCTCCGCTTTATTCTCTGTATCATTATTACATGCAGCTAAAACCGTTAGAAGTAATAGGAACATGACCATCAAAATTTTTCTTCTCATTTTTCAGTCCTCCAAAATTTTATTTAAAGTTGTTTGCTACAACATGAATCTTTTCCGTTTATCTTTTCAAAAATAGACTCCATCGCTTCACTAAAGCTATATACTTTCCCACCAAATCCTTTAACGAATTTGTCGGCATGTTCTTTCCATTCAAAGGTTAATATTTGCGGATGGCAACAGCCAATATGGATAGAAGTATCCATAACATACCAAGCTACTTTCGCACTAATCGTTGTTTGCCGTAAAAAGTCTGGACAAATTGCTTGAATATGGTCGTTTCCTAGTTGACGGGAACGAAGCAGTCCACAGTGGGCACAACACGCCATTTCAATTGTATTATTTGGTAGAAATAGACGATAAGCTAAACGTTCGTTTACTTTACGACTACACAAAATACACTCATCAGAAGCGTTATGTTTACTAGTGGGTTTGCTAGCTAATGTAACACCACCAAAAGTCTTAATAACTATACCTTCTTCAATTAAAGGTTTTAAATCCCGATGGATGGTCATTTCTGATACACCAATCTCATTGCTTAATTCTGAGATTCTCATGTTATGTCTATCAAGAATTAATTCTTTAATACGTTTTTGTCGCTCAATTGGCAACAATACATTCACCCCCTGTCCGCAATCGAATGATTAAACTTTAACAAATCACAACAATCTCTAACAAGAATGTATCAAGATTCGATAAACTAATCAATAAAATTTCTGTGAATAATATGTGAAAACAGTGATAAACAAGCTAAAATTCACTAAATGTTTAAAAAGATATGTTTGTATTAGTTTTCTATTATAAATAACAAACTCAAACATATAATGTACCGTTAATTAAAATTAAGGTGGTGAAGATCTGAATGAATGAAACAGTTTACTTAGAAGTAAAAGGAATGCATTGTAAGGATTGCCCTAAAAAGGTTGAAAAATCCCTTACAAAGTTGGTTGGAGTAAGCGAAGTGAAGGTGCAGTATGAAACGGAAGATGGCTATGTAACTTTCAACAAGGAATTAGTAAGTATGATTGATATTATTAATCGAATTAGCAAAATGGGCTTTGAAGCAACACCAGCTAATGAAGCACCAATCAAGAATTAACGAGAGGTGCCTTCCAAACAGGCACCTCTCAACCTAATAGTACATGATATATTGTTCTCTTTCCCATGCATGAACCTGGGTTCGGAAAGATTCCCACTCGATTCGTTTTGCTGCTATAAAGTGGTTACTAATATGCTCACCTAGTACACTAGTGATAACTTTATTCGTTTCAAATGCTGTAATAGCTTCTTCCAGATTCTTTGGAAGACTTTTAATACCCGCATGCTCTTTTTCCCCATCTGTCATTTGATAGATATTTTGATTAATAGGTTCACACAATGAAGCTTTACTTTTAATACCATCTAACCCCGCCGCAAGCATTACTGCTAAAGCGAGATAAGGATTGGCAGACGAATCTGGATTTCTCAATTCGATTCGAGTACTCATACCTCTACTAGCTGGGATACGAACGAGTGGACTACGGTTTTTCTCAGACCATGCAATATAACTTGGTGCTTCATAACCTGGAACTAAGCGCTTATAGGAGTTAACCGTTGGATTCGTAATTGCGGCAAAGCTATAGGCATGCTTTAGAATTCCTGCTAAATACTGCTTCGCTATTTCACTCATCCCTAGTTTATCCTTCTTATCATAAAAGGCGTTTTCGTTTCCACGGAAAAGTGACTGATGACAATGCATTCCTGAACCATTTACCCCATGAAGTGGCTTCGGCATAAATGTCGCGTGAAGTCCATGTTTTCTCGCGATATTTTTCACTACCAGTTTAAACGTTTGAATTTGGTCAGCAGCCTCTACTGCATTAGCATACTTAAAGTCAATTTCATGCTGTCCTGGAGCCACTTCGTGATGGGAGGCCTCTATCTCATACCCCATTCCCTCTAGCGTTAGTACTATTTCCCGTCTACAGTTTTCACCAAGATCTACCGGAGCTAAGTCAAAATAACCTCCGTTATCATTTAGGTCCATCGTAGGGTTGCCACTTCCATCTGTTTTAAACAAGAAAAATTCCGGCTCTGGTCCAACATTCATGGCTGTAAACCCAAGCATCTTTGCCTCCCCCAACACGCTTTTCAACATTCCCCGAGGATCTCCAGCAAACGGATTTCCATTTGGTAAATATACATCACAAATAAGTCTCGCAATCTTACTCTCCTTTGCCTCCCAAGGAAAGATGAGCCAGGTACTTAAGTCTGGATATAAATACATGTCAGACTCCTCAATGCGAACAAAACCCTCTATCGAAGAACCATCAAACATTACTTGATTATTCAACGCTTTTCCCAGCTGTCTAACTGGTATTTCCACATTTTTAATCATGCCGAATAAATCGGTAAATTGTAAGCGAATATAACGGACATCTTCTTCCGCTACTATTTTTAAGATTTCTTCTTTTGTATATGATTTCCCCATTTCATTTCCTCCTTAAATTTTGAAAAATCCACTTATCACCTTAGTCAACAATGTCCACGTTATATAATTCCAACCACATATTTATTTGCGCTAAATGCGCAATGAGCTGTGGACCTGTCATTAGCTGTCCAAACCAAGGTGCCTTAAAGGAAGACCCATCTGAATCAATAATTTCCTTTACCTGTTGTTTAGACACCAACTCTAGAATTGGAGAGTTTTTATTTTCGATTATGTTAGTAAGCATGTTTTTTACTAGTTTCCTATATGCTGAATGATGGGTTTTCGGGTAAGGATTTTTCTTCCGATACAAAACGGAATGAGGTAACACTCCTTCTAAAGCCTTCCTTAATATCCCCTTCTCCCTTCCTTCTAACATCTTCATTTCCCAAGGAATATTCCACACATATTCAACCAACCGATGATCGGCAAATGGAACCCGCACTTCTAAACTAGCCCCCATACTCATGCGATCCTTTCGCTCTAATAGGGTGGCCATGAACCAAGTCATATTTAAATAGAATAATTCTCTGCGCCTCGATTCTGAAGAACTTTCCCCATCTAAGCTTGGCACCTCAAGTAATGTTTCCTGGTATCGATGTTGTACGTAGTCTGCTAGTTTCAACTTTTTTTGCCAATGTGGTAAAAGTAGTCCATGTCTTTCAGGTTCTGATTTCATCCATGGAAAGTGGTCTGCATGTAGTAATTCTTTTTTAGAAAACCAAGGATACCCGCCAAATATTTCATCTGCACATTCACCGGATAATGCCACCGTAAAGTTTTGTTTAATCTCCTCAGAAAACCAGAGGAGTGATGAGTCAATGTCAGCCATCCCCGGTAGGTCTCGTGCTTTGACTGCATCTTCCAACCTATTTGCAAGTACTTCTTGCGAGATAGTTTTTGCATGATGAACAGACCCTATATGTTGCGTCATTTTTTCTATCCATGGTCGGTCTTCATCGATTTGGAATAAACTTGATTGAAAAAATTCACTGTTTTGTTCATAATCAATCGAATACGTATGAAGTTTTCCTTTTCCTTGCTGTTTAAAATGATTCGCAGCAATAGCACTAATTGCACTTGAGTCTAGCCCCCCTGATAAAAATGTACTAACAGGAACATCTGCAACTAGCTGCCTCACAATTGCATCCTCCACAAGATATTTAACTTGTTCCACCGTTTCTTCAAGTGTTTGGTTATGTTTACGGCTTTCCACATTCCAATATCTATTTATTCGGATTCCATTCCGATCGAACAAAAGAACATGGGCTGGTCTTAACTCCTTTATCCCTCTATAAATACCTTGACCTGGTGTGCGGGAGGGACCTAATCCAAATACTTCTTGCAAGCCTTCCCGGTCTACCTCTGCCTTAACAGATGGATGCGCCAGTATTGCTTTTAGTTCTGATCCGAATAATAAAGAACCATTTCGATACGTATAAAATAGTGGCTTCACCCCAAGCCGGTCTCTTGCCATAAATAGCCTTTCTTGACTCTCCTCCCAAACCGCAAAAGCAAAAATACCATTTAGTCGCTCCACACAACTTTCTCTCCATTCCATGTAAGCAAATAGAAGTACCTCTGTATCTGAATGGGAATGGAAAACATACCCACGACTAGACAACTCTTTACGCAACTCCTCCGTATTATAAAGCTCTCCATTATAGACAATAGTAAAGCTTATTCCTTCCTTTGTTTTCCTTGTCATCGGCTGGGACCCACCAGAAGGATCCACAACAATAAGCCTCGTATGACCTAGGGCAGCATGTTGGTCAGTAAAAACTCCCGTACTATCAGGGCCACGCTTCTCTAATGTTTGAGCCATTTTATTAATGGTCGATACTTGCAGTTTTATATTTTGTTGCCAGTCTACCCATCCTGTAATACCACACATAGCTATCACTCTTTCCTAAAAGATTTTATAACTTCATTTGTTGAGGGTGTAGTTTAATGGTAGCATCGTGCACCTGAAAAATATTTAGACTCTTTAATACAATATTTGCATTTTTATACCTATCCTTTTCATACATAAAAAAACACCTTAACCAATATGGCTAGGTGTTGTTGATGTTCTGCATAAGAGTATTAACGAATGTCAGAAGGACTTTTCCCTGTATATTGTTTAAACTGTCTGCTAAAAAAGTGGAGATTTGTATAGCCTAGGGCTTCTGATACTTCAGTTACTGTCATACCGGTATAATAAAGCAAATGCTCCGCCCTTTTAATACGAACTTCTATAAGATAAGACCGGACAGGCTGACCCATGATCTCCTTAAATTTTCTCGAAAAATAACGCGGGGAAAAGTTTGCACGAGCTGCTAAACTTTCCAATGTGTGACTTTTTCCTGGATGTTGTTGCACGTGATTTGCCACTTCTTTAATAGCTGATAAGATGGTATGTTGAATGTGATCTGCTTTTCTCTCTATCTGCTGTTCTTCTCGTAATAACAGGATCATTAATTGTTTAAGGATTAATTTCGCCTCCGCTTCTGCCCAACATGTTTCTATTAAAAACAAACGAACATATCTAGTTAGAAGAGACTCAAATATAATTGTTTCTTGTATGATACGAAAAGAAACGGGTCTTACTTTTGGTTCTTTCTCTAAGTCAAAGTGGATATAGGTTAATTGAAGGGGATTCTGTGAGTTCTGTGTGGCTGTTACCCAGTCACCTGGAAGAAAGAAGAAACAGCTTCCTCTTTGGAGCACATACTCTTTCTCATTTACAACTAACTTCCCTTCCCCTTTCCAAACATACACCAGATCATAATTAGGGAGGGGTACCTTTCGTTTCCATTGCCAATTAGGCTCACAGATTATAGTTGCAAATACTGGCTTTATGATGAATTGTTCAGAGGTTATATCGAGCATACCGCTCTCCTTTCCACTGCTATATTTTCAAATTATTTTATGCATGAACAACACACCGTAGAATGATTGGCGAAAAAAACGCATTAAAAAAACAGGTAGACTCTAGCCACCTGTTTTTAAAAATGATAGTTAAGTTCGCTTTTTCTTCTTCCTTGAAGAATCCACCATTTTTCTTCCTGTTTCCCTATTCGTAGTACCTTGGCCTTCGATTTCTGGTGAGCTTAAACCATTTGTTAAAGGATTAGCCTTTCTTTTTGACACACTATTCACCTCCAGTTATAGTATTTCTGAAAATGAAATAGTTATGTTATTGAAAGTTTATCCCACAAGTCAAACTGCCCTACGATGGTAGAAATAATACATACTCAACGGCCACCATAATACAGCAAATATCGGGTAAACAGCCCAGATTGCATTTGGTGAATAGAAAGCATTAATACAGATGAAAAACAGACCGATAAATAGTGCCGCACTCACGGAATAAGCAAAAAAAGTATTTCTCTTACTATGATAAATAGTAAGCGGCCACCAGAGAATGACGAATGCTGGGAAAATCGCCCATGGATTTGACGGGGCTAAATACATATTTAAGATGGCGTAATAAAAAATAAATAAGATGCTAATTATGCTAGCAACAAACATATTATAATTCCGTTTACCAAGAATAGACAGTATCGGCCATAGAATAATAGGTGCAGCAGCATAAAGTACCCATGGATAGCCTGGTGTTTTAATAAAATTCTCCATAATTAAAACGACTAATAGGATAAAACTACTAACCATTGAAAATAGGGTAAGTTTTTTCTCCATGCTGCAGTAAAGCCCAAGTGGCAATAATAACAGTAAAACTGTTGGATAAATAAACCATGGATACTCCTCACTTGTTAAAAAATTTACCACGATTAAAAAAAGAATCGTTAATACGGATCCAGATGCAACAAAACCCCATTGATATCTTTTCATCTTACTCACCCCTTTTTACTTTTAACCAACGATAGTACATCGATAAGGGCCACCATAATACAGCAAATGTAGGATATACAAACCAAATTATTTCCGGGGTATAGTAAAAGTTAATAAAAGTAAACAAACCAATAATCAACACGCTGCCCCAAATGGAATATTCCAAGTTTAGTTTTCTATTTTTTAACATACTTGGTTGTCGTTCAGATGCCTCCGGCGAAACCCCAAGTTCATTTTTCAATTCATCAATGTCACCAAATTCAACAATTGCTTTATTAATTGCATCTTCTTCTTCTTTCCCATGCTCCATTAAATCCCAGACTTTTTCTTCCAGGTTTTGTAGAACCTCTTGCATCACTACCTCTTTTCGCTCACTTGCAGGAATGTCCTTAAACAAATCATTTACATGTTGCGTTAGCTTTTTCAATCCAATCCCTCCATAAAAATATTAATTACATCCTTCAATTCTTCCCATTCAGCAACCGTCTCTTTAAAATAAGCTTTTCCCAATGTAGTAATGCGGTAATACTTTCTTTTTCCACCTTTAGATTCACTACCAAAGTATGATTCAATTAATTCCTTTTTCTCTAATCGTTGAAAAACTGCATACAATGTTGCCTCTTTTATCTCGAATCGCTGATTGGTACGGTGGGCAATCTCCTTTGATATATCATAGCCGTAACGATCCTTTTCTAAGATTAACCGCAGAATAATGGAATCCAAATGCCCGCGAATAATATCACTTCTAATCAAGTTGCTACTCCTTTCTCTAAAGTACTTTGTCACGTAGAGTTCTATCTGATAGAGTAATTATATTCCAATGTACTCTATCTGTCAAAGTAATTTTTAATTATTAATGATTTTTTTTCCAAAAAGTCCGCTGCTTTAAAGGAGAGATGCCTATATCCATACGTTTTATGAGAGTAAAAAAATGGGTAGCTTTTCTAATTATCGTTGTTCTTAGGAATCAAAAGAATGCAGAAAGGGCAAGGAAGTACAGGAAGAATTTGACGAAATCACTATTTCGAAAGGGGAAGAGTATGGTCTAAAACTCGAGCCAAACACGAAAAAAATAAACGTTGCTCTACAACCTGTTGTACCTCTAATAGACGATAGAACTCTTCTTATCCCCGTCAAAACAATCGGCGAACCTGAATTTCCATTTGAGTTGAGACTGAATATTGAGGATCCTGGTGACGGAACTAGAGAAATAGGTGATTTCGAATTTTGGCTATCGGAAGACTTAGGAGATTTTCTAGTAAAACATGCATTTGAAGAAGAATACAAAAGTGCATTCGATGCAAGAAAAACAAGATCGGTTTGGCGCTTCACTGAAAAGTAAAACACTCAAACCTAATTTTACTATTATTAAAGGCTGTTTTGGTAAAGTTTGTTTTTATTACTTTCTCAGTTGATGGAAACTGTGCGGTAACTAATTATTTTTGGTTGAGCAACGCACCCGCGGTGGAAATACACTTCGCTGATGATGTATATTGAAAAAGATTGACAGCACTTATTACTGAAAACATGTGATAAAACAATAAATACTTAGGAAACTCTAACTAGCGCAGGCAGAATACGTAGACTCCTGCGGGAACAGCACGTGTCCGAAGACCCCGCAGCGGCGTTTTTTCCGCGAGGAGGCTGAGGCCGTGCCCGCGGAAAGCGGAGTATTCTGCCGGAGCGATGTCATCGCACAAACTTTCACTAAGTAAGAATCAAGGAAAATTGTCACCGCACAGTCTATACAAATTATGTAATCAACAACAATCTTTTACAAAACAGCCTTATTAAAATACGTCTTATACGGCTAACTCAATAAATCCTTAATGTCCTCATCTGTGAGAGTACCTGTTTGTGCATCTTTTGAATCAATTACCTCTTCAATCAAATGCCGCTTCCGGTCTTGTAACACATTCATTTTCTCTTCAATTGTCCCTTTGGACACAAGCTTAATTACTTGAACAGTGTGCTTTTGTCCCATGCGATGGGCACGGTCTGCCGCTTGTTCTTCAACTGCAGGGTTCCACCAGCTATCGTAAAAAATAACGGTATCTGCGCCAGTTAAATTTAGCCCTGTTCCCCCTGCTTTTAAAGAAATAAGAAAAATATCGCGTTCGCCACCATTAAATCTGTTACATAATGCCAGTCTTTCCTCTGACGGAGTTTGTCCATCCAAATAGAAATGCGAAATCCCACGGCTAGCTAGTTCTTGCCCAATCAAATGCAACATCTTTGTAAATTGGGAGAATATCAATAGCCTGCGTCCTGAAAGTCTTGCTTCTTCCACAATTCCCATCAACTGTTCAAACTTTGCCGATGTCCCTTCATACCCATCGACAAACAAAGCCGGATGACAGCAAATTTGACGCAGTCTCGTTAACCCTGCCAGGATTTTAATTCGATTTTTCCTTATGGTGTCCTTATCTAAATGTCTTAAGGTTTTATGACGTAGCTTAGCTAAATAACTAGCATATAATTTCTTCTGCTCTGGCAGTAGCTCAGTCGTATCCACTGTTTCCCTTTTCTCTGGCAATTCACCAAGAACATCTTCCTTAATCCTGCGCAGCATAAATGGACGTATTCTTCGGGAAATCTGCTTATTTGTTAGTTCACTATACTCTCTTAATCCTAAGAACAACTCTGGGAAAACTACGTGGAAAATTGACCAGAGCTCTTCTAAATTATTTTCCATTGGTGTTCCTGTTAAAGCAAAACGATGGGTTGCTTTTAGCTTTTTTACTACACGTGCAGTCTGAGTTAAAGCATTCTTAAATACTTGGGCTTCATCAAAAAACACAACATGAAAGTCCTTTTCCTCATACCACTTTACATCACTACGAAGTAATGGATAGCTCGTAACAACTACATCAATATTATCCAGCTCGCTTTGAAGCTTTATCCGTTCTGCCTTGCTTCCGTCGATAATCACCATTTGAATATTTGGTGCAAATCGCATAATTTCACTTTGCCAATTATACGTTACAGATGAGGGGCACACGATTAATGCTGGCTGTTTTTTTTCACGGATACTAGAAAGCTCAGATAAAATAAAAGCAATACTTTGAATGGTTTTTCCAAGCCCCATATCATCCGCTAGAATTCCACCAAATCCAAAGTTCGCAAGTGTTTTCATCCAGTTAAAGCCCTGTTTTTGATAGTTCCGTAAAATTCCGTCTAATTGTTCCGGAACATCAAACTTTAATTTTTTTGGCTGTTGAATCTGCTCTAGAAACTCTCGAAAAGATGCTTCCATGGAGACGGTATCACTGTCATCAAAATAATTCAGCAACCTAAGCCCTTCTACTACTGGTACTTTGAACTGCTTCTCCCATTCATCATCTTGAACAGGAACTTCACGTAAGAAACGGTTGATTTGCTCCATCTCTTTTGTCTCTAAAGAAAATAATACACCATTTCGTAATCGGAAATATTTACGCTTTTCCTCCATGGCAGCTAAAATTCCCTTAATCTCTTCTTCTGTAATTCCATCGATGGAAAACGTAAATTCAAGAAAGTGATTCTTCTCCCGAAAATGCCTCACTTTGATTTTCGGTATTATCGTTTTTGGTAAAATTCGTGTTCGCACAGCGGTTGTCGCGTACACTTGAACTAAGTTTTGTAATTTAGGTAATTCATGGTACAAGAAGTTATATTCCAATTCTTCATTTTGAATGTAATAACCACTTTCTGTTTGGTTAAATTGGCTATCCATCATCAGTTGAAGTATTTCTTCTTCCTTCTCCATATCACGAATAATCATCGCTCCAACCTTGGGTTGTTGATTATCCAATGGGTTAATGACCACATTCTCATAATGAAATTCCAGTCCAGCTAGTAGGCGATGTTTTACACGATCCAAATACAACTTTGCCTTCAGCGGTGTTTTTTGTATCTCCGCGGTAATTTCTCCTGATAAATGAACCTCCCCCATTTTTCTTAAATGTGGTAATAGTTTTTCCATGTAATATTTAAGCCCATGGCGAGGTATGGCAATTTCATTTGTTCTGGACTTATCCAGCATTTGCTTTAATTCATAGAGTCGTTCCGTTTCTCCTCTTTTTACTGCTATAACTTTCCCTGAAAATAAAACAGTATCATAGTCTTTTAAAATCACCATGCTACTTAACCCACTGATAATCAATCGATATCCCTTTTCCTCGGTACCGTTAAATTCAAATGTTAATGGTAACTTCTCATCTGATAAATGGAAATCATGATAGGTTTTTCTTGCATATAGTAACTTCACTTTTGGTGCAGATACCAACAACGGTTCTAGTCTTTTCCAAGATGATGCAGGAACAGGAAGGACACTTCTTTCCTTTCTAATTTCCATTGCTTGTGAATACATTTTTTCGTCTTCCACTAGTTGAATCAGTTGTTGAATTACTGCATCCGTATCGGAATCGAAACAAAATTTAATTGGATCATACGTAAATTCTTTCGAGATAACATGATTTCTACCCTCGCTTATTTTCACGAGAAATCCGCGGATATCGTCAATATGCTCGGAAGCAACCTGAAGTCCAATACCAAACATCGAATCTTCCTCTTCAGTAGAAAGCACTTGACAAAGAATAGCAGTCTCCAATATCGTTCTATTTTCAAAATGGCGTTGCTGTCCGCTCTTAGGCTTTGGTTTCGAACCGAATAGTTCTAATAAACCTTCCGAAAGTTCTCCATCAATTGGCTGATTAGAAACAGACTCATCATATGCCTGTTCTTGCTGGTAGTTCTGCCAAGTAATTAATACTGCAGCAATATGCTGGCAATCCTTTTGAAAAGAAGATAATGACGGGCAACTGCAAGTCGCCGTAAATCCATTTCTGCTTTTCTTAAGATGGACATGAAAATCCTCCATTCCTTTCACTGTAGCATGGAGAGCATCCGAAGTGACCTCCTCAACAGTTACGCTTTCATGACGATAAAAGGCTTCCCCCTTTTTATAGGAAACAGCTCCACATCGTTCTTTGATGATTTTTTGATTTAGTTTAATTTCCATGCAGGCACCTCCTATTAAAAACCGAGCAATAATCTACTTAATCAATTTATCATGAAGACCATAAACTCGCCAGTGCATAGAATAGCTTAGTTTCATGATTTTGCTTTAACCTACTGCATATTAATTATATATAACTAGGTTTTATGAGGGTGTTCATCGTTAATAGTAAAAGGAGGAGATGAATTGAAAGGGCGTTACTTGATTTATATAGTGTTAAGCTTGGGTTTGATCATTTTTTGTGCGTTGTGGGTACTTTCCGAGAGTAAAAATAAGACCTATGAAGATTATTTGTCTCGTGTGATTGCAGATAAAGCCGCTATATCCTCACTTCCTACTTATACGTCAGAGATGATCGAGGTAGTTTTAGAGAATGGGACAATCAGTAAATCTCAAGCAAATGAGTTAATGAAAAGTTTCTGGGAGCTATATCTAGAAATACAAGACTTGGAAGGATTTGCAATCCAATTGGGGGAACTTGAGAAGGATAACGTAAGCAACCATGCACAGTCGGTCGTTTATGAATTTCACTCCTATATGATTAATTTACAAGCGAGTATAGATAAGGAGGAAATACTATTAACCGGTCAACAAAAAAATGATCTAGATCATATGAAAAAGCAACTTCAATCATATAGTATGGCTGTAACAGACCAATTCAAATTCGCTATTAGTGTAATGGATCACCCCGTCGGATATTACCAATCTTATTTAGATTTGGGGGTAACCAATGATTATTGGGTGATGCTGTTAGAGAGTTATGAGGAGGTAACGATCATAAATTAATCTTTTAAAGAACAATTAGAGTTATCCCACCACACCCTATTCTGAAACATATAACTAATTCATAACGTCATATAAGAAAGATATAAAAACAAAAAGGGGTGTTAAGGTGAAAAAGGCGCTATATCTGATTGTACTTGTAATCGGTATTTGCTTATTATTAATAGCTTGTAGCAATGACTCAGGTAGTAGTGAATCAGCCGACCAGTCTATGGACTACGATTCTAGTGAAGCGAAGGCAGTAAGTCCTAACCTTTCAAATGAGATGGAAAGTGAAATTGCTAGTGATGAATCCAGTGGCGAATCTAATAAGGAAGAAAGCAATTCATCTAATGCTAAGGAAAGTGCGAAAGACCGAAAGATTATCTATACAGCCAACTTAGCTATTGAGGTAAAAGATATACAACAATCTTTAAATCATATCCAAACGAAGGTTTCGGACTATGGTGGGTATATTGTAGAATCAACGATGGATAAAGGTCAAGAAGATGACATGGCAAGTGGTTCTATTACAGTACGTATCCCACAGGATCAATTTCGAGAGTTCATTCAGTTAGTGGAAGATGGTAGCAGCAAAGTGATCGAAAATTCTATTTCAGGTCAAGATGTAACCGAAGAATATGTTGATTTAGAGTCCCGTTTGAAATCAAAACGAGTAGTAGAGGAACGATTACTTTCTTTCATGGAGAAAGCAGAAAAGACTGAAGACCTGTTAACCATTTCAAATGATTTAGCTACTGTTCAGGAAGAGATTGAACAAGTATTGGGACGGATGAAATATTTAGATAATAGGGCTGAACTTGCAACAATTACTATCCATATTCAAGAAAACAATGTGACTCTTACAACGATGAATAATCAGGATTTAAATACGTGGGAACAAACAAAACAACAATTTGTAAAAAGTATTAATATGCTTGTATCCTTCTTTTCTAGCCTTTTTGTTTTCCTTGTTGGAAACTTGCCGGTTCTTCTATTATTAGGGGGACTTGGAGTGGTGTTCTTTTTGATTGTCAAAAAGAAAATGAATCATAGGCAAAACGACTCGTGAAACCTTAAGCGAAGAAAGATTTCATACAGCCCGTAGGATACCTACATTATTAAAAGCCGATTGACTCTAATAGAATCAATCGGCTAAACAGTTTAATATACTAATTTAAGCATTTACCATTTTACGAGACTTTGCAGCATGTAATTGTTTCATTGCAAATCTTGCAGCTGGTTGTGCAATTAAAGCTTCAATCCAGAATGCAATGAAAAAGTTTCGTGGCCACATATAAAAGAAATTATGAATTGGTTCCATAGAAACTTCTCGCATTCCAATCCAAGATCCAATGATTGTTAATAGGATGGAAAGAATAGTTACACTGAATAAAATATTAAATAATACTCGTGCGTTAAATCCGTCAGTAGGTGCAACGAATTTGGGTACCAATCTACTTACAATCGGATTTGCAACCAATGTTACTAGTAATATAACGCAAACCCATACAAATGGAATAACTTTTAATGTTTCTAGATAGTTCTCTTTACTAAAACCAAATTCAAATCCCATAATTAAAGGTGCGATCGTATTTACTGAAATAATTGAAATAACCGCTAAAAATAAAATAAATTCTTTCCCGTTATGTGGTAATCTTGTTTCTCCCTGCATGTGTTGACATCTCCATAATAGTATTTCAGATGGTAGACGTATCGAGATTGACATATATTTTTGACCCTATTAGTGGATCAATATCTCTACAACACTGATTTATTTATAATATCATTTTAATTCCCGAAATATCAAGGAAATTTTTGACTACATGCTAATCAGAAATAGAAAATTCAACGTTATCCCATCTCCTATTACACAATCATAGGCTTAACATCTTACATATTTACGTTTAAAACCGAGCTTCCCTCTATCAACTTCTTTCTGAATACTTTCAGAAGCATTTAAAATACTAGGTTTCTTATTTTCCCTTTTCACTTCTACTAGACCTATATCCTCTGCAGTTTCAACTGCCTTTTCATGTAGTGGCAAATATGAAATTCCTACCGTATAAACAAAATTATTCATTGAAGCCTTTGTTCGTTCCGGGGATTCGTGAATTGTATTTTTCACCATTTCAAGCATATCGGCAATTTTGTTTTCTTCAAATTCAACGTCTTTACGATTACCTAAAAGCCAACAGTAGCAACTCCAACCTGCTGACATTTTAAGTTCTTCACCACTTCTAATCCATTTGTCTGCAACTTCCTGCGCAATATCAGCCTCTGATAACGTTACTGCTACGACATAATCAGATAACATATAAAAATAAGCTGAATCCATCCACCGATCAAAATCTGACTCGGTCATTGCTTTTGGATCCGCAATGATCCCTGCAAAATACATTGCGTCGTAATTTCCCGTTGCATAAAGTTCTTCTGCTAATGGTTGATTTATTTTAATCTTCTTTGAGATTGGTTTCATTGCACCTGTAGCTACACCAAAAAGTGGTTCATGAGCACCATTGGATAAATACATTTTTTTCATTCGTTCCTTGCCAAGGGCTTCAAGATCTTGCATCACAGTTTGTAGATTCATCATTGCACACATCCTTTTTGAAAAAATATCTCGTTTTATTCCTGAGGTTATCGTATATTATTATCTTATTTAAAACCAGTTTACCGTCTGTTTATAGGAATCATGTTTCGATAGTGTGTTTAGTTACTACTGCTCTCTTTTTTCAACAAACAACAATATTAGTGTTGCTATTGGGCCTAGTACAAGGGAAAGCAAAAACCAGTTTAAACCCGTCCTGTTCTTTCCTTGCGCAAGTCCTGCGTTTATTAGTGCTAATGTACCCCAGCCTACAAAATATTGGTTATCCATTAATTATCCACCCCATTTAGTCTCTTCAGTTAGCAAAAAATGTTTTTGACCTATTGTACCTATAGTATAGTAGAAGTTTTCATATTTTGCAGGTGCTCACTCTACAGCTAGATTGGTTATACTTGCCAAACATCTATGAATTTGATTGACTTTTATTAAGAGCAGTCTTGTTTACGAAGGACTGACGATAGAATATTCATATATGAGGAGGGTTCATAGATGGTAAGTAAAATAGATTGGAAGCACTTGCAACGTAGTGTGGAATTAGCTAAAACTGCTTTGGAGAAAGGCGACGAGCCATTTGGTTCCGTACTTGTTTCTGCCGATGGAGAGGTGCTTTTTGAAGATCACAACCACGTGGCAGGTGGTGACCATACACAACACCCGGAATTTGCTATTGCACGATGGGCCGCTAGTAACATGCAGCCTGAGGAAAGAAGGAAGGCAACTGTTTATACCTCTGGTGAACATTGCCCGATGTGCTCTGCAGCCCACGGTTGGGTTGGTTTAGGTCGGATCGTGTATGCAAGTTCTTCTGAGCAGTTGGCACATTGGTTGCGTGAAATTGGAGTTACTCCATCGCGCGTTCGGAATCTTTCTATACAAGAAGTTATTCGTGATATCACAGTAGATGGACCTGTTCCTGAACTAGCGGAGCAAGTTCAAGAGCTACATCGTCAGTTTTATGCGGATAGACGTCGAACATAATCATCAATTATCATGCATGAGGAATAGGGGTTCTTCGTTTGGGCTCCTATTTCTCTTTTATAGGGCTACTTTATTCAGTAGATTCCTAACGTTACATCACCAGGAAAAAATCGTTAACACAGTAAATACAACTTATCCCTCTCTCATCCCAAATATCTAATTCCCCTACCATCTGCAACAATTTGCTTGATCCTCATCTCCGGATACATCCGTTATTTCAGCAACGTATTAAAAAATCGGAAATATAGCTGAGAGAATGAATCCCACTATAATTCCTATAATGAAAAAAATAATATTTCTTTTATTCATTTTTCCACCCCTGTTCGCAACTAGTAGCGTAAAAAGAAGTATTTGATCGAAATGCTACTTTCTATTAAGTTTATCTTCTAACTCTCTTATTCTATTTTCTAGCTTTGTCACTCTATCAGACGAATAAAGTGCAATTGAAACAGCACCAGCAGCTATAGAAAAAGCCAAAATTTCCATTACTCCCATCAAATCAACCCCTCGCATTTTAGTAAAAAATCATGAACTTTACAGATAATAAATAACATAATTTTCAAAACGCTTATCTAAAAATAAAGACCATCCGTCTGATGATCCCATCACGCTAAAACAACATATTGCTTATTGGTTATTTTTACTTCTGAATTTCTTTGGAATAAAGTATGCAATTGTCGCCGAAAGAAAAGCAATCAATAATTGTACTAAAAAGGGGCTATGGTTACTTGAAATAATAACTTCTTTCGGTAAACTACTACTCATATTCCAAGCATCTTCTATACTAGGCGTATATATAAATGTTAATAACACACCAGATAATACCTGAAATATTGAAAACAGTACTATAAAACTAATAGCAAATATACTATATTTTTTCAATGTAAACATCTCCATTTTTTTACTGCTTTACTTTAAGTACGAATAATATAGCTAAAAGTTTCATTATGTTGGCATTTGCATGTCCTATTGAACTCAGTGGCAAAAAGCTTAAGTAAAACTATCCAAACCTACGAACAAAAGCGGAAGCGCCCGGTTAGGGACTACGGACTGGACTGAGCCGGAGGAGATAAAGTGAAGCTTCAATCAGTGGGAGTTTTTGTACTTCCCCCACTGATTGTTAGTTGAACGAACCTTAGCTTTTGACTTACTGTTTGATCCCCCACTTATAATTCTTGAATTTCACTCGAATTCTCGAAGTGGGGGATCAACAGCCAGTTAACCACACGTCGACCGTAGGGAGTCGATGTTGACTTATCGTACGAAGGTGAGGGAAGTCTCGCTAGTCCCTGGGCGCTGGAGCTGGACGTGGCTTTAAAATAGTGATATCCACAGGCAGTTACTTTTATAATTTCCTAAAGCAATAAAATTAGGCGCTGCCTTTCCTAATGCACCGCGCCTAATTTTATTTTATGTTTTCTTTTATCTTAATACTTACCTTTTTTCCATAACGGCAAAATAATTGTTTTCACTATCTGCAAAATTAAACACTCTACCGGACGGCATATCCACAATCTCTCCAACTACAACATTTTTGCTTTTTAAATCACTATATAATTGTTCGAATCTATCTGAGAAGAACATCAAAGAAGGTGTGCCTAAATCTAATTCAGGGGACATCCTAGCCACTATTTCTTTATTATGCAAAATGATACTTGTCTCTGCATCCTTTGTAGGAGCAATTTCAATCCATCTCATTCCCTGTCCATTTTCTTCTGAAATAACACTAAACCCTACTTTTTCAGTCCAAAACTTAACTGCTTCATCTTGGTTACTTACATACAACATAATTTGACCGACAATATTAATCAACACGTTCACCTCCACTTTATACTTTCAATAATCATATCATTTTTTATTTTTCAAAAAAAGTGTATCTATGTATCTTATTGGATTGTTTATGTAAGTTACCTCAAAACAATGTTCCTATTATTAACCCACATGAAATTAAAAAACCACCTCACTTCTATTATAGGAGTAAGGTGATTTGGATAAAACTATTCAATTTAAAATTAGCGACAACTTCCTTAAAAGTTTAATCAGCCTTGATAATTGGCTATTATGTTTAGCGTGACTCTTTAGGTGGTTGACACACGTCACATTTACGTTGGTTATTATTTTTAAACTTCTTAAATGTCTTTTCAAAGTTGTTACCACACGCACATTTAAATAGTAACTTTTGTGAATAACCGTGATATTCCGTTGTTAGCAACTTACTTTCTGAATTGTTCTCAACAAATTCTTTAATTTTATCAATTGTCCATCGTTTATTCATTCACTTATACCTCCATATTTAATCGATAGTCGGAGGCTGTACTTGGCATCCGTTCTATTTAATCATCTTAAGTTCCTCATTATAACATGAGCCAGCACACAATTAAATAGATGGTATGTATCTTAATAGGTCTTTTTTATGTATAGTGGAAAGTTTAGATAATAGGACAATAGTATAATACTTATAAAATATCAATTATCATTGGATTACCCCCGAAAAATCCCCTTGTAGTACTATCTTTCCATGTTGATTTTCACATGTAAAGGAAGTAATAATACGTGCCCTATTATCCTGTTTTTCGAATTGCTCAATAGTTACTGCACAAATTATGGTATCTTCAGTAAAGACGGGTCTTAAAAATTCAAAGTTCATGGTACGAGCAAGCACATTATAATCTCCACCAACCTTTGTCGGTAATGTAGCAGTTAATAACCCTTGAACTACAAGTCTTCCTACTTCATCCGGATTCGTATGGTGATTCCCTTCATCCATCGATATTTTGGTAAACATCTCAACATCTTCTTTTGTAAATATCCGTTCGAATTGAATGATATCCCCAACTTTTAAACCCATAAAACTCCTCCTACTTCCTTTCATTCTTTTGTTGCACTAACCCGCCCCGTCAGCCGGGGAACACAATCTTCAAAATATTTAATTATATATTAACATAAAACGATATTAACCCTAAAACTTCTTAGATAAGGCTCAGAATAGCATATCAACAAAAAAATAGCACCCCTATCTGCACAACGACAATATCTATTGTCATTATGCTTTCAAGGGTACTAATAACTATCATATTTCTACTATACTTTTTTTAATAACATTGGCATAGAAACGAAAACTGAACTACTTAAGATACAACCTTAAAGGACGTAACACATATTAGCCCCTCTTAACCAACTTCGCCTGCACAACTAATCTTCCATCCATGCTATCCAATTCCTCATCACAAGTGGATAAGGTGAGAATGATATCTTCCTTACTTACTTCTACATCTGTTTCATAAATAGATTCTTCCTGAACGCTAGAAAGATAGCTTTCAAATTCTTCATCACTGGCAAAATCGGTTTGGATATAGTTGAAATCTGTTGTTGTTATATAAACAGCAAATACTTCCGCTTCATAACTATCATACAACGTTTCAAATGGAAAAGTTCGATGTTCTTCCAAAAACGCTTTATCCTTAAACTTTATTAAGTGCTCGAACATGGAACCATTCTTTGTGCGATGGCCATATATAATTGTATTTTTCCCTAGTGTTTTCATGTCATTCCGAAAATCCATAAAAATACTTCCAAGAATGGAATACTCTTTATTAAAGTTTTGTGTTAAATAGTCTTCATTATTATCCGTTTGTAAGATTGGGTAATCAATCTTCGTATCCTCTATTTTAACCCAGCCAACGAGGTCATCATTTTCCTTTAATAAGTCTTGGAATTCTGGGCGCACTGTATCAGAATCATGATTATCCTCTTTCTCCTCAGCAGAAACCGTATCATAAAACTTCTCCTGAACCTCATCTGTCTCTTTACTATTTTGATAGTAATCAACTGCGATATTAACTAATCCATGCGCAGCAAAAAGAAAGACTGTTAAATAACCTATTACAATTATTATCTTTAGAGATTTCTTCATGTCGTCACCCTTTCTGACTTTCACCCATTAAATTCCTATAGGAACAATATACATACCAGCGTCATCATCCTGTTTTACAACCACATTTACACCGTAAATATCCTGAATCAATTCTTTCGTTATAATATTTTTTGGGTTTCCTGTTTCTACTACTTTTCCATGCTTCATTACTATAATATTATGGCTGTATTGAATGGCCTGATTAATATCATGCAAAACCATCACTATCGTTAATCCGTGCTCTTCACATAACATTTTTACCAGTTCCAGTATTTCATATTGGTAATATAAATCTAGGTACGATGTTGGTTCATCAAGAAAAAGAAATGGTGTGTCCTGTGCAAGTGCCATCGCAATCCAAGCGCGTTGTTGCTGTCCACCGGAAAGATTATCAATCTCTTCATTACGTTTTTCATACAATCCAGTACATTTCAGTGCCCACTCTACTTTTTCTTCGTCCTTATCTGACTTTGGAGAAAAGGTATTTTTATGTGGTAAACGGCCATAATAGACTAGCTTTTCTACTGTCATGTCTGATGGTGCAGAATTTTGTTGGTGAACCACACCCAACTTTCTAGCTAACTCTTTCGATTTGTATTGGTTAATATTTTTTCCGTCTAGGATAACTTGTCCTACCTGTGGCTGATTATTGTTTGTAATCACGCCTAGAAGTGTTGATTTACCACAGCCATTAGGGCCAATAATGGTTGTAATTTCTCCTTCCTTAATATGAAGGTTAACATCATGCAGTCGTTTTATTTTATCTTGATAGGCGAATGTTATATCTTTAATTTCCATAAATACGATCACTCTTTCTAAGAAGGAAAATTAGGAATGCTCCACCGATAACTGCCATAATCATGGATGCTGGAATTTCAATTGGTGAAATAAGTGTTCTTCCTAAAGTATCCGCCGTTAAAATTAGCAAGGCCCCAGCTACTGCGGAAAATGGAATAAGCAGGATATAGTTATTTCCCACGAGTGTTCTCCCAATGTGTGGGATAAGTAAGCCAACAAACGTAAACACCCCGGCAATGGCTGTTGCAATGGAAGCTAGCAAAACAGCAATAATAGAAATAACAAATCGTGCTCGGTTTACTTGAAAGCCGAGGTTTTTTAATGTTTTATCCTTCAATCCTAAATGGTTACACCATGCGAAAACAAGAAATGCCAAGATAAGTCCGATTGTACCATAAAGGACAATAACACCTACGTCACCCCAAGTTTTCATCGTAAGTGTTGAAGATGTCACCGAAATACCGGACATCATACTACTCCCATTCATCGAGCTCATTAATTGACTTAATCCCGTGAAAACCGCATTCACAGCAACACCAATTAAGATCATGCGAAGAGGATTGAGTCCAGATTTCCAAGAAAAGAAATATACAAGAACAAAGGCAAGCGCTCCACCGATAAAGGAAAATAATGGTGTGAAGAAATATAATGTAGGGAAAAATGTGATCATAATAATCGAAACGAAGCCCGCACCTGATGCAACACCGATAATTCCAGGTTCCGCCAGCGGATTACGCATGACCGCCTGAAGTAGTACACCAGAAACCGATAAAGCTGCCCCAGCAAAAAGTGCGATAATAATACGTGGTAGGCGCAAATCTTTGATAATTTCTACATTTTCATTTGTTCCTGTGAACAGTCCTTCAATTAGCTCTTTAACTGTAATATCAATACTTCCTGTAGCCATAGAATAAATTGTTACCGCAAAAAGCAGCCCAATTACAACTACAAAACTGATAATCTTTTTGTACATTCGAAAAACCTCTTTCGTAATGATGGTCAGTCCCTTACTAGGGGACTGTCCCCCATTATGTTAACTTGCTAAGTCTGGATAGAGCATTTCTACTAATTCATCTAGTGCTTCTGGTGCTGCAAGGTTGGCAGTTGAACCAAAGCGAGTTTCTTCTAAGTCATATACTCTATCATCTTGTACTGCTTTAAAATGCTTCCAAATATCATTCTCTTTAAATTCCTTGTCAAACATTTCAACTACTTCTTCAGGCATTCCGTGGGCCATGCGCAAGATAACGTCAGGATTAGTTTGTTGTAAGTTTTCTGTATTGGAAGAAATATATTCTACACCCTTATCTTGAACAGCATTTACACCACCAGCTCTTCTTACAAGGTCACCTACATATGAATCTTCTGTAGCAACTAGATAACTACCTGGCACACCGAATAGAATGAGTACGGTTGGTGGTTCTTGACCTTTTACCTTTTCTTCAATTTCAAGCATTTTTTCATCAAAATCATTTACAATTTCTTCTGCCTGAGCCATTCTATCATATTTTTCACCGAGAGCTAAAATACTTTCATACATTCCATCTACACTGGCCAAGTCAATATAGGTTGCTGGGGTGTTCCCATTAGTAAATGTTTCTTCTACATAAGATGTCAATGTTGTCACGGTTAACACATCAGTAGGTTTCAGTGATCGAATCATTTCCATATCTGGAGTCATTGCTAGACCAACCTCTGGTAAACCTTCATAACGTTCAGGTAAATCCTTGTATGTTGTTGGAACACCTACTAGGTCTAATTCCAATTTATCTGTGATTTCTGTTAGTGCAACTGTAGTAGAGATGACGCGGTTCTCCGAATCCTTAGCATCAGTTTCTGAATCACTTGCTTTTGCTTCAGTAGAATTAGATTTGTTGTTATCCTCATTCGACTCAGCACTAGTTCCACAACCTGCAACAACTAGTAATAATGCTAGCATCATTAAAAATAAAGTTAACTTTCGCTTCACGACTTACACCTCTTTCCAATGTAATACTTTAGCTTGTCGGTATATCCCGAATAGCAAACTGAGTCCTACTGTCAAAATTCCACAGTAAGACTCTTAAGTTTGCGTCTAATCTATCAATCTATTAAGCAAAACGTCTCTTAACTAGCATTGCTAGTGGAATACCAGAACCGATTAATAGCAATACGTATAGTAAGATATTTGTGTTTTCACCTGTTTGTGGGTTAACTACTACACCATTACCATTAGATGCAGCTGCAATTTCATGACTTCCAGTAGAAATCTCTGTTTTACTGTCCACATCTAAGAACAAGCGAGCACTATGTTGCATACTGTACATACCGGGAACAGTGATATGCATATCTAATTTAATTGGATCAGCTAAGTCACCATTTACTCTTAATTGTACTACTGCAGAACCATCTGAATTTACTTTTACAACTGCAACTTCACCGTATGCAGTGCTTAATGAGTCAACCATAGACCAATTTGTAATTGTTAATTGAAGATAATTCACACCATTCTTAGTTAACAAAACAGCTGGTTTTTTGAAGAATTGGTTAGCTGCTGATTCTTGGTCTTGAGTTGCATGTTTTACGATGTAGTTCATTGTGTATGCTTTGTCTGGTTTTAGTTGGTTTGATTCTACTTCTTGTTTGGTTGATGTTTTGTTATTAGTTGCTTTTTTGTTGTCTGTTTTTGTTGCATTGTTATTATTGTTATTCGTAGTTTTATCTTTATTGCTTACAGGAGTTGTTGTAGTATCTTTAACTTCTGTTTTAGTGTCTAAGTCTAAAAATAGTCTTGCATTGTGTTGCATGCTATACATACCTGGAACAGTGATATGCATATCTAGATTGATTGGACTTGCTAGATTACCATTAACTTTAAATTGTACTAATGCAGAACCATCTGCGTTTACTTTAAGAACTTTGACATCACCATCGGCAGTTCTTAAATAATCAATCATATCCCAGCCTGTTATTGTTAGTTGAAGGTAGTTTACACCATCTTTTGTTATTAGAAGAGCTGGTTTTGTGAAAAATGAATCAGCTGATGAAGCTTTATCTTCTGTTGCGTGTTTTACAACATAGTTAATTTCATATTTTGCATCTTTTTCTTCATTAGAATCTTTAACAGGTTCTTGTTTAGGTTCTTCTGTTGGTTCTTCTGCTGGTTGTTCTTCTTTAATTATTGAAGACTCTAGTAGTTCATTTGATATAGCTGACATAGAATCTTTATTTAAAAATAAGCGTACTGTATGTTCCATAATACCATAAGGAGCAGGAGCACCAGTATTTATCACCATATCTACATATAAAACTTCAGGTAATTCTTTAGGGACAGTAAGAGTTAACGTACCTGTCTCTCCATCTTCATTTCTAGTTAATTCAGATTGCATACCTTGTACACTAAGTTCTTCAATCATACTACTTCCAGTAAAATTCATATCGATTTTAGCTGAACCATTTTCATACCAAATTTTAGCAGGTTTAACAAAAAACCTCGCAGCACTAGAATCTTTATTTTCGTTATCTTTTAACATAACATAATTTAAATCTTTTTTAATTAAAGTGGATTGTAGTAAATCACTTGATACATCTGACATGGACTCTGCATTTAAAAACACTCGAACGGTATGGTTCATTACCCCAAAAGAACCAGCATTAATTGTCATATCCATATATAAAACTTCTGGTAGTTCACCGTCTACTTGAAAACTAATGGTACCTGTATTATTGTCTATATTTCTAGCAATATTTGATTCAATATTTTGAATGCTAAGTTCCTCAATCATACTGCTACCTACAAAACCTATTTGAACAGTTTTAATCCCATTTTCAACAATCAGTTTGGCTGGTTTAACAAATGAGCGAGCAGCACTTGAATCTCCATTTTCATTATCTTTCAACATAATATAGTTAAGTTCAGTTTCACCATCTTGAGTACCGTCTGCTGCAAACACAGTACTACCCAAAACAGGTAATGTAAAGATTGCAATAATTAAAGCAAGCATTAATTTAAAATTCTTACCCATAATACTTCTCTCCCTTAATCTTTATTTATTTTTTCTCCGGAATTTCCAAAATACAAATCCGGCGATTATTACCACAATGACAATTAGAGAAATCCAAAGTGCACCTGATGAACTATCTTCTTCCTGTGCATCTTTTACTTCTGAAGCAGCAGTCTCTTCGGAACTTGTACTATCTTCTTCTGAGTTTTCTTCTTCAGAACTTTCTTCCTCTTCATCTGCCTCAGCATCTACGCTCTCCGTTTTTTCTTCTGGTTCTTCCACTTCTTCGGTTTTTTCGACTACCTGCTCTTCTTTAGTACTTTCATTTTTTGCAGTATTGGTAGTCTGTGTTTCAGTTTTTTCTTTCTTTTCTACCGGTTTAGCCTCTGATTTAGAAGTCTTTTCTGAGTTTGTGGATTTATTCACATTATTAGCCGCAGCTGCTTTTTCTTGAGTTACTCCACTAACGTCAAAAACTGCACGGGCTGTATGTGTCATATCATATAAGTCTGGAACAATGATATGCATTTCCATGTTGAGTGGTTTGGAAAGATCACCATCCACTCTAAACTTCACTACTCTTACAAAATTCGTTGTATCATCACTGATGACTTCCACTGGGCCAGATGGTGCTGAAAGTGACGCAACATAGTTACTACCTGTTACGGTCATCTGAATATATTGGACACCATTTTTCACAGTTAATTTAGCTGGCTTTGTA
Source organism: Paucisalibacillus globulus DSM 18846 (assembly GCF_000482485.1). GTDB lineage: Bacteria > Bacillota > Bacilli > Bacillales > Amphibacillaceae > Ornithinibacillus > Ornithinibacillus globulus. The sequence goes on from NZ_AXVK01000031.1 coordinate 61,059, forward strand.
AAATAACCATCCGCAATTGATGTGTTCTCACTATGAGCTTCTTTCATTTCGTAATTCAACTCATATGTCCCATCTGCAATTGCTGCAGATGCAGGCATTGGTATGATAACGAAGGAAATAGTCAAAATCATAGCAACTACAGCCATGAAAATAGGAACTCTATTTTTCATCCATTTACCTCCTTTAAATTAATTAGCAGTTTAATAGGATAGAAATAACTTCCACTCATAAACACTGAGCAAAATTAGACTACACGGTAAATTCCAACGTGCTAGTACATTCTCTTCCTATATAACCCCCTAGCATATTAAATTGTAAATCTTCATGTGTGCTCAACATCACACTAAATATAACAATGTGACATTCGTATAACAATAGACGAAAAGTGACTATAAAACGACATATTTATGAACATTCCTGTTCAAAAAAGTAATAAGTCACGGAGTTTATGGTTGTAATTTTGGCACACATTCTCTCTCGTATCTTGTCGAAATTAAATAACAACCTTAGTATAGGGTGTTTTTCGCAAAAAAAATGTGATGAACATCACATTCTTTGGAAGTTTATAGAAGATTTACTTGAAGTTCTATAATTAACCTTTTAACTATGTCAAATGCACTAGGAATGTGACAAGGGAGTTACTATTATTACGATAGAGATAGCTATATACAGTTAACCTTTATTAATAGGCCATTATAATCATTAACCATCATATAGCAGATTTGCCAAGCTTAAAAATTATTGTTAGAGTTATATAGTTGCTGTCTGTTTGAAGAAATAGCCAGTTATCATCGTTGTAAATATCATGTGATTTATTTCACAAAAAGGAGTTGGTTTGATTTGGATTCTACTAATGTTACGAGTAATCATTCTTCCGTTAGTAAAGGAGATGATTATTCTTTAGGCAGAGTACCAAGAGAAAAAAGAAACATGGGATGGCTCAGTATCACAAATATCACTTTTGGAATTGCAACAGCGATCTTTTATTTCCAAATGGGAAGTGTCATGGCACTACAATTTGGTGCAATTAATGCTATTATATCTGCTGTGTATGCCATCATAGTTGCTGGGATACTAGGTACATTCATAGCCTATCTTTCTGCAAAATCCGGTATGAATGTTAATCTATTATCCAGAGGTGGTGGATTTGGTTATATCGGTGCATCACTTACCTCGTTTATTTACGCAACAAATTTCATTATGTATTGTGCACTGGAAGGTATGATTTTAGTTGCTGCAGTACACGAATTCTTCCCCACCATTCCTGAATGGGCATTAATTCTCTTCTTCGGAACAATTGTAATTCCACTAAATTGGTTTGGAATTAAACAGTTAGACAAACTACAAAAATGGTCTCTTCCACTATTTTTCTTGTTCCTAATCGCAGCCATTGTTATGGCGCTATCGACACCATCTGAATATGACGGTTACTTTTGGAGCTATATGCCAGAAGGAGTTCAAGTTGGCGGAACAGCTTTATTATTATGTATCGGTATGCAACATGGAATCATGGGATTAACTCCTTTACTTGCATCCGATTATGCACGTTTCCTGAAACCTAAAGATATGAAAGTAGGTATCTTTGCAATTGGATTTATACCACAAATCTTCTGTTTTGGGGTTATGGGTGGCCTTGGTATCTGGTTTGGTGTTCGATTAGGTGAACCTAATCCTGGTGTATATATCGTGTTGCTGCTCGGAATTTGGGGAGTATTATTTACAATGCTAACTCAAGTAAGAATAAATATAACCAATATTTATAGTGGTTCACTATCACTAGCCAATTTCTTTGAAAATGTCTTCAAATTTAAACCAGGTAGACGTTTTTGGGTAGTCGTAACAGGGGTTTCTGCTATTGTCCTAATGCTCGGTGGCATTGTGAATCATCTTGAATTAGCTATGACATTCCAAGGCGTATTCTTGATGACATGGGCAACCATTTTAGTAATAGATGCAACTATCGTTAAGAAAGTATTGAAAATTGGACCAGGGTATTATGAGTCAAGGCAGGTAAATCTATTTAAATGGAATCCTGTAGGTGTAGCATCTCTTATCATTTCATGTACACTTGGCACACTCGCTGCTTTAGGATTCATGGGAGAATTTTTACAAAGCACAGCCGCATTCTTCTCATCCATATTAGCGGCTATACTCACCATTATTCTTGCAATCACAACGAAAGGGAAATACTACATCCGTAAAGAAGCTAACGACATAGACAAAGAAGATTACATCGCATAAAGAGCCACATGGACAAATCTTTTCGGTGGGCCGAATAACCGCAGTCCCAGGTTACTTGGCTTATGATTTAGTTGATACACTTGGTTCTCCTTAGAACTATTATATTATAGGGTCTCTACTAGTTATAGTAGGGGCCTTTTTCTGTAGATTATATGCCCTTGCTAATCCGAAAGAATGCAATGAAGCACTGTAGTGTACCTAGAATTTCAGATGATCCTTTCTATTTTAGGCCAAGGAACCTGTCCCCATGGCTTTATGTTATAGTATAGTTGTGTTGATTTTTTTTGATTTGTTGTGGGGAGAGGTTATGCTATGAAGCTAGAGGCTAGCGATCGTACAACTTTTATTGCTGACTTTAAGTCGTTAATTAAGTCGGGGGTTCTTTTGGCAAATGTTCTTCCAGTATTCTCCGGATTCTGGTTAGCGATATATGTTACAGATGCAATATTTATGGACCATTTTGGGCTATTTTTGATTACCATGCTTGGTAGTACATTTGTTATGGCTGGGGCTTTGGTTATTAATAATTGGTATGATGTCGATATAGATACTGTAATGGGTAGAACGAAGAATCGCCCTACAGTGACAGGTCATTTTTCGTTAAAGACTGTATTGAATATAGGAATAATATGTACCATTTTAGGTTTTATACTACTTGCGTTCACAACATTGGAAGCAGTAATCTATGCTTTTATTGGATGGTTTACGTATGTCGTTCTCTACACATTCTGGTCAAAGCGTAGGTATACAATTAATACGGTTATTGGAAGTGTATCAGGAGCGGTTTCACCTTTAATTGGTTGGGCAACAATTGCTCCAGCGAATCATGTCGTACCGATTGTGCTATTTCTGATTTTATTTATTTTCCAAATGCCTCATACGTATGCAATTGCAATAAGAAAGTATGAAGAATATAAAGCAGCAGGAGTAGCAATGCTTCCGGTTGTGCGAGGGATTAAGATTACAAAAATACACTTTTTAATCTATATTATCTGTCTCATTCCATTGCCATTCTTTCTGGACGAACTTGGAACAGTCTATATCACCATTTCAACCTTATTGAATATTGGTTGGTTACTATTAAGTATACATGGCTTTAAAGTAAAAGATGATATAAAATGGGCTCGCATCAATTTCCTTTACTCCGTGAATTATATTTTTATAACTTTCCTACTAGTGGTTGCTGTTACGTTACCAGACTATTTCGGATGGTGATTCATTAGTAGAATTTATTTCTATCAACTTACCAGGCACACGAGTAAGTAGGAATCCAGCTCTCATGCTATGACATACCTTAGGTAATGAATAAAAAAACAGTTCACCAATGGTGGTGTTCATTTCCATTGGTGAGCTGTTTTTGTTTAAACATTTTCTAACTGTTTTTCCATATTCATCGATTTTTTCTTCAACGGTTGAAACTTCAAATACGTAACGGATCTCCATAACCATTCAAACGGACCGAAACGAAATTTTTTCAACCATAATGTACTAATCACCATTTGACCCGCAAAGATTACTAGACAAATAATCGTTCCCATGACTAGACTGATATTCCCATAGAACCCAAATCCTACAAAGATACCAATGGATATGATTGTTTGAAATAGATAGTTAGTGAGGGCCATTTGACCTGCAAAACCTAACATACGTAATCGCTTTTGCCATTTTTCATTTCTAAGGAGTAATGTCAATCCAGCTATATAAAATAAACATAAAGGAATACTACTTATACTTGTTAATACTAGGATGACATAGGATTGCTTAATTCCCCAATCCATAATACCCAATGTAAATAATGCTAATAATATAACTAGAGGAATACTGATCAGTAACGTAATTAGACGTACTTTTTTAAGAAACTGAAGATGTTTCATTACATCCTGAAAAATACCCGCTTTTCCTGCTGCTAAGCCAATTAGAAACATGGCTAAAACCGGAAACATGGCTGGAATAATATTGAGTAGGATCATCGGTAATTCTGTTCCAAGACGATATAATAGCCATTCAAGATAGCCTGCATTTTGATAAACTCCAACATACTCAGAAATACCACTTTCCATTGCCGCCGTCGATACTTCAATTTCCTCCAATAGCCAATTTGGCATTAACAATGTAAGACTGTTAAATGCATTATAGACGAGTAGTAAACTACCTGCCCAAATTAACATCGTAGTAATTTTTCTTTTGTAAAATAGTAATAAAAACAATCCAGCAAGTGCGTATGTATGTAAAATATCCCCAAACCATAGGGCAATGAGATGAACCATTCCGAAAAATAATAAAGCTAACATTCTCCTCACGAATAGACTTGTTGCACGTAACCCTTTCATTTCAGCACGGCTAATAAAAATATAAAATCCCAGTCCAAATAGAAATGAAAAGATAGTAAAAAATTTCATGTCAATAAACAATGTAAAAAATATATCCAACCAATAATCTAGCCCCGTATACACTGGTTCAAATCCATACATTGATTTCATAAATTCAGCACTATGAAACGAGGGCATATTAACTAAAAATATCCCAAACAACGCAAACCCTCTGATGATGTCAATCGTAAGGATACGTTCCTTTCCTAAAACTGGTGAAACCTTCACAATATCTTCCCCTTTTATCCATTTTCTAAATGTATCTTTGTTGCTGATTAGAAATACGTTTGTATTTAATAAAGGTTTCAATTAGATCAGGACGAAAATTTTGTTTTTTCTAGATCTAGTTATTAGAAAAACTCGCATTCGCTCGTCCTTTTGCGAATGTGTTAGTCTTTCTTATGTCGGCGGAAAGTTTTTTATACTTTCCTAACTACTTAACTGAAAACCACGACACAACAAGAAAAATGCTCACGATTCCCCAAACTGTGGTTCCAACTATCCACCAAATGATGGATTTAGTAGAACGTTTAACTTGAGACTTTATTGAACTATCCTCACTATCACCATTACTTTTTATAAACTCCAGCTCGATTTTCATATTCTTTCTAATAAAAAGTAAAACAACAATTCCGATGATGATAAAACCAATCATTATCCAAAAAAGCAAATCCATTTTTTCATCCCCTTTTTTCCCATTGCTACCGTTTCTTTTTTACTTTCATTCCCATACTACCATAATATTTCAAAAACGGGAGTAGGACTCTTAATATTCTCCAATAATCATGTTAATTACTTTTGAGAGTAATTAAAATAAACCTAAGCGTAATTTAATATTGCTTTAGGAAGTAATTTGGATTACTATATAAGGTAAAGGAGGTGAAATTCATGGAAAAAACGGATGACTTAAGGTTGAACGTAGGATTATTACGGAGAAAAGTACCAAATTTAACAAGTGCAGCTCGCCAAGTTGGCTTGCGGCCAGCAACTGTCTCTAATTTATGCACTGGAAAAATACCTGTTGGTAGAGCGGAAGTCCGTACTTTAGTTGCACTTGCATCATTAGCCGATTGCAGTTTAGATGATCTGATTATTAGAGGGGAGAAAATGAAAATGATTGAAACTAAAATCAAGACGTTGGACTTATTTGCACCTTTAGCAAAAGGAGGCACTGTCGGATTGGTTGCACGACCTGGTATGGGGCAACTCGTTGTTTTAGCAGAATTACTTTACCGGTTTAAGAAGGAAGAGTATAAAACAATCTTGTTAATGCCTGAAGGAGAACACCCAGGATTAAGTGATCTAGTTGAAAATGTAGAAATCATTACAAACACATTGGAAGACACCTATGAGCGAATGGAAACAATTGGTGGAGAGCAAGATATTATTTTCGTTGCCGACAGAACCCATGTTATAACAGGAGACATCCAAGAACTGCAAGAAAAACTACATGAGATAGGAATTCATACTGTTACCACTTTCCTTGTTGATTTGACAGGCGAAGTTGTTGATGAAGATTTACCTTATGGGCCACTTGAAACCTTATGGCAATTCGACGCCGATCTCGCAGCACGACATCGCTTTCCAGCAGTTAATCCTCTAAGTTCTACATCATCAGTTCTCGAAGGTGCTCATTTAGATCAAGAACATTTCACCATTCAACAAAGAGCGCTAAAGATTCTTCGCCGCTACAGAGAGCTCCGTTCCTTAGTAAATGTTAGCGGAATGGAACGAATACCAACTTCCGAGTTACAGACGTATCAAATAGGCGAGAGACTTGAAGCATATTTAACACAGCCTTTTTACATTACCGAAGCCTTTACTAGAAAATCAGGCGAAGCTGTAAGCCTTCAAGATGCATTAAATGATGTAAAAGAGATTTTGAATGGTACCGTAGACTCTAAAGAGGTGTCAGAATTGGAGTTTATTGGGAAACTATAATCTAAAAGTTTGGACGGAGTGATTATTTATGGCAAAAGTCCATCGATTAAATCCGGATTCAAAGTCATTGCACGGCTTTTTCAGTAAAGATTTGGAACCTGCATTAGAAATAGATTCAGGAGATACCGTTCATTTTCAAACATTAGACAGTGCATGGGGTGTTGAGAAACGTAAGGTGTTGGGACAACCAAGAAAAAGATTCACTGATCTTCAACCCCATAGGAGACCAAAGCAGTTTGGTCATTCATTAATTGGTCCGGTCTTTATTAGGAATGCAAAGCCCGGTCAAACTTTGGAGATTACGATTAATGAAGTTGTACCTGGTAATTGGGGATGGACTTCAGCAGGTGGATTTCCAAGCTACTGGAATCAGAAGCTTGGAATGGTTGATGAAAAAGAAGTGATGCTAGATTTTGAGTTGGATAGTCATGGAATGACTGGAAAAAGTCAGTTTGGAGATTTTGATTTCACTGTAACCTTACAACCTTTCATGGGAATCATGGGTATGCCTCCCTCTTTACCCGGAGAACATACAACCATTTCCCCTAGGGTCACAGGGGGAAATATTGACTGTAAAGAACTACAAGCCGGAAGCACATTATTTCTACCAATTGAGGTAGAAGGTGGGCTGTTCTCTACTGGTGACGGGCATGCATTGCAGGGGGACGGAGAAGTTAGTGGTCCCGCATTAGAATGCCCTATGGAAAAAGTTAGTCTAACATTCACCGTTTTAGATAATTTTCCAATCGAAAGACCGATTGCTAAAACAAAGGATGGCTGGATTACTATGGCATTTCATAAGAACCTTGAAGAGGCAATGTGGATAGCTCTAAATGACATGTTACAACTAATATCATACTTATATAACATTTCACGAACCGAAGCTTACGCCTATGCTTCATTGGTTGTTGATTTACGAATTACACAAATAGTAAATACGTCAAAGGGAGTCCATGCATTTCTACCATTTGGTGCATTAAGATAGGATGAAAAAGCGCTTTTTTTGAAAAGGGCGCTTTCTTCTATTTAAGGGTATGATAGCTACTTATTATACTGCTTTGACTCACTTTTCTTCTCTTCCGACCGCTCAAATTTAACTATTGCTAGACCCATTCGAATTAAAATCATCATCATTACTCCTACTCCAACTACTAAATAAATCATAGTAAACCACTTACTTAAACTGGCTTCCGGAATTAATCCCGTATGAACACTGGTTGGAATTAAACTGACAAATGCAAAGTAAAACGAATCAAGTAGTGCCCACCCTTCTGTTTGTCGATAAAACAACGTACCTGAAAGTACTATAATAGCTAATGTTCCGAGCAGTGTCCTAAATAACGGTTCCTTCCCTAATCGAAAAATAGCTGATACTAATCTTTTTAAAGTTAGAATGAATGAAATCACACTCTTGTTCCCTTCCGTATATTAATTGTTACTCATCATTATTCAATGTGAAGGGGAAACAACAAGGCACAGCTTGTTGTTTCCCCCTTCACATGTATAGAGCCAATGAACCTGGGACTGCGGTTACTCGTCCCACCGAAAAGATTTGTCCCCATGGTCTTTTAGTGGACATGGGCTTTTTCGTTTGTCATTTTCACAAATTTATTTTCATAGTATCGTTTTTTCTTCTGGTTTTGGGTGCTTTCGAAAAATGCAATAACGTCTGCGAGGGCATTTTCTAGTAAATCCCGATCATTTGTTTTTTCTAGTTGTTCAATTGCCTTTTCATAATTTCTTCCGGCAAGTAGTTTGTCTGATTTTTCTTTATGCTCCAGGCAGTATGCATATTGCATATAAATCATTCCGAGTTCTCTCGGGGAATGATTTATATTCTTTACATGAATCGCGATTGCCTTCTCATAATATGGTACCGCCTCATCTAGTTGGGATTGGTCGAAATGATTATAGGCCATCTCTGTATATGCCTCTGCATGTACGAATTTATTTACTAAAGTAGAATTCTCAAGCATCGGGATTGCCTCTTTCAAATAAGTAATAGCTTTATCATAATCTTTTTTACTTCCATACATTTTCGCAATACTGACAAGACTATTCATTTTTATCTCCATATCTGTTTCACTCGCAAGCTCGAGTGTCTTTTGCAAATAGGCAATTGCTTCATCTATTCTATTCGTCATGGAATGAAGAGCACCTAATTTGAAATGGATAAAGAGGACCATTTGATTGTCAGGTTCTTTTTCATTTTGGATATAAGTTAATCCTTGCTTATAATATTTTATTGCGCGAATAAATTTCTCTAAATTTTCCTCCGCTTCCCCCAGCACAAGATAAGCACTAGCAGCTTTCATCAAATCAAATTCTTCATCATTTTCGATTAACTTCACAGCATCAGACATTATTCTACGTGTAAGCTTGTAATCACACATAAATGCTAAATTCCCATATAAAATTAAATCATCAATAGACGTCTCATTTGAATTCTCGTATATATTCCTTAAAATGTCCGCAGCTTTCTTTCCTTCACCTACTTGCGAATAACAGGTTGCATCAAGTAGGGATAACATCCTCGCTAATCCATCCCTAGTTTCATATTTTTCTTGAAACACCTTCGTTTTTGATAACACATTTAGAAAGTGGCCTAATTTGAATTCCTCTACAATTACATCTAGGTCAACCTCGTTATTCTCATTTTTATACTCCGTTATGTTTTCAGCTAAATTAAATATATCCATTGTTAACGTCGCCCCAATCTTTACCTTTTTATCTCAGTGTATCCATTCATGAGCAATTATAAAATGATGGGATAGTATATTCACTTTCTTCTAAGCTAAAAATTGCTTTAATTGTTCCAGAACTTCTTTTGCATCCTCTATTCCTTGATTGTACAACGCAGTCAACTTGTCCTTATTCCTCTCCACACGTCCTACCTCCAGTGGTGTGGATGGATTAATTACAAATACATTCCCTTTCTTTTCTTCCTCGAAAATATAATCTAATGTATCGTTATAAACCTTGTGCCGTTTTTCCAATGCTGTTAGTAATCCTGGATAATCACGATACTTTTTTCGGAAGTACCAGCCAAATGATTGAGGTTTTTTAGAATATCCTCTGTTTCTCGTTAAGATAACAACATTCTTCTCATTTCCGTCTTTTTCCGATTGTTTCACAGGAATTGGATCAGATATTCCCCCATCCATTAATATCCGCTCATCAAAATGGACAGCAGGTGCAACTAAAGGTAAGGAGCTAGATGCTCGAATTATAGTTAATATATCTTTTTTATAATCTTCCCTTTTGTAAAATACTGGTTCCCCAGTCATACAATCCGTTACCCCAACAACAAATTCTTCGTTTGCCCCATAAAATGATTCAAAATCAAAAGGCTCTAGTTCATTTGGTAAACTATCAAATAGAAAGTCCATACCAAATAGCTGTCTTTTCCTAATCAAATTTCGAAATGATAGATAATCAGGATGATCAATATAATCAATGTTAACCGCCCTATTCCGATCCATTTGCCTAGATATATAAGAAGATCCATTACACGCACCCGCAGATACTCCGATGACATAGGGTAAATATATCTTTTGTTCCATCAACTGATGAAGAACTCCTGCAGTATAAACTCCTCTACTTCCTCCGCCTTCAAGTACTAATCCTATATTTTTCATTTTATCGCCTCTTGAAAATTAATATAGTATCCATTATAAAACTAATGATAAATATTTTCTAATTAAGTTATCTAGAAATTTTTTATGACTATCTGTAGAGGTTGACGTGTTTTATTAATCTTTGGTGTCTAATGACGGATCTCTTTTCCACCTTAAATCCTCCAAACAGCATAAAACATAGTTTCCAATTATACTGATGATTAAGCTACTCTATATTTTGTGCAAGAAAGTAGGACTATCATGCTATTTTACGTGCTAACAATTCTAGTTTTTATATTGGATCAAGTTTCTAAATATCTCATTCGTTTCTACATTGACATAAATGAAAAATTCATCTTTTTAGGAATAGAATTCACACATATCGAGAATAACGGGATGGCAGGAGGCTTATTCCCTGGCTATGCTCGGCTCTTCGGAGTTGTTGCAGTGTTGTTCGTGATTCTAGTTTCATATCTTCGCAGAAACGAAGATATGAAAGGGGCTCTTATCGATAGTAGTTTTGGATTCCTAGTTGGGGGAGCAATTGGAAATGGCGTGGATAGACTTTTATATGGACAGGTAACAGATTTTATTATTCGCTCTGGTGGAGTTCTTAACTTAGCCGACCATGCAATTGAGATAGGGTTGTTGCTGCTTATTATTTATGTAATCTTTAGCTGGTTTAAAAATAAACGTATTATGGTTACCAAAAAGAGAACCTCCTAAAATGTTAAGTAGTTCCGATAACATAAATTCTCGTAGTATGAATAGCAAGTGAATTAAAACACAATTAGCACACAAAGAAAGCTTGGGATAACCCAAGCTTTCTGTATTAAATGTGTTGTTCTTCTTCAACTAAAGCACCCGTTAGTGCAATAAGGAACGATCTTCTATTAGCTGATTTAATTGTTTTCCTCTAAGTCCCTTACTTTAACTCATAGTGTAATTCAGCAAGTTGCTTGCAATGCTTTACATCTAACAGTTTCAACTCATTCTCAATATCACTCGGTAAGAATAATGGAATCCCACTCCCCAAGATGATTGGGGCGAACTGTATATAAAATTCATCAACAAGCCTTTCTTGAAGAAGAGGGTAAAGAACCTCTCCACCACCGACAATCCATATCCGTTTCCCTTTTTCCTTTTTTAATGACTTTGTAAAATCGACAATATCGTCATTAACGATTTTGACATTATTATCAGAACCAGTTAATGAACGAGAAAACACATAACACTCCTTACCCTTATTATATGGAAAGTCATCATCAGATAGATTAAGCATGATTTGCTCATAAGTTTTTCTGCCCATTAAAACAATATCAATAGTAGAAAAGAACTCCGTAGCACCAATTTCTTCTTCACCTTCTGTACCTAATAACCAATCTAATGAATGGTCATCTCTCGCTAGATAGCCGTCTAAACTTACAGCACCATAAAACACCAACTTAGTATTACTATTATTCATTCAACAACACTCCTTCACCTAAGAGTAGAACGTTTGTTCTTTCTTAATGTAACGCATAACACCTCATTATTCAACTCTTCTGCCCCGTTAGCTCAATATCTCTATACCCGAATAATAATACTATAATTTCCCAAGCAATTTACTCATTTTTACATAACCAAATTCTATGATCACCTTGTTTAACTCTTGCCACCCGTTTGTTTAAGTAGACTTTTTCACAAACTTTTCATTTTCTACTTCTTTTATAGCCTTTGCGATAACTTCACATTTTTTTATAGCCCATATGTAGTGATTATATGTGTTCGCTGTAAAATAACTGAATAAATTACTTGTTTTCGTCCACTTATAATATTTTTTTGTCACGATTTCTTCATTCGTATGTAATTTAATTAAGTCCGATACTCTTTCGTGGCTTAACTTCAATTTTTTTATAGCTTGATTTAATGATACATCTTGATAATTTTCCCAAATTCGCATATTAAGGAGTTTAATACTACTCCACTTATAACCAGGTGCTGGCATAAAAGGAATATCTCCATCCATACCTTCTCTATACCATCTCTCAAGCATTGCGTGCCATTCGTAAAGATGCATTAAAACATCTCGAAAATTTTTATCTCTCTCTGGAGTTTCAATAGAAATTCCCCTTTTTCTTTTCGGTACTGATTCGATTATTTCAAGCAGTTCTTTGAAATTTTTCTCGCTATTCAACAATAAAATCTCTTTCTCATTTTTGTCTATCATAATTACTCTCCTCTCTTTGACTTATGGCACTTTTCAGAAAACTCAGCTTTAACTTTTAAATCTCTACTTTCAATATGATTAAAAATTTTCTATATGGCCATAATCTATTGACCAAATCATCTTCAAGAAAACTGCCCATTAGTTCAATAACGTAGCTTAATTTTAACATTAACATCCATTCAATTCATCCAATTATTTAAATAATTATTTTATTCGACTACCTGGAAATGATATTGATAACAATATTTCAGGAGTGAGTAAATATGTTATTATCGGATGCTGCAAAGGGCTATGAGGCAGATAAGAAGATTGAGGGATTTTCCGCACAAACATTAAATGCTTATAGGCTTCAAACAAAACTACTAATTGATTATTTTGGGGATATCAATATGAATAATATAACAACCCTACAACTAAAGAATTATTTAGCTGAATCTAGTAATAATCTAAAACCATCAAGTTTGTCTCATCGTATCAGATTTATTCGTTCTCTATTTCGATGGTCGCACGAAGAAGGCATTATTGAGTTAAATCCCGCTAGTAAAATTAAGGAACCAAAGGTAGGTAAAGGGATTCCAAAGTTTCTTACTGAAAGAGAAATTGAGTATTTACGGGATGCTTGCTTTATTCCAGTAGAGAAAGCCTTATTTGAATTTATGTTTTCTACTGGATGTCGAATAGGGGAAGTTGTTTCATTGGATTGAAATAGTATTAATTGGGGAAATCAATCTGCTATTGTTCGTGGAAAGGGAGATAAGGAACGGGAAGTGTACTTTAATATACGTTGCGATATTTGGTTAAAGAAATATTTAGATAGTAGAGATGACAATGATCCAGCTATATTCGTTACCGAACGTTCCCCTCATAGGATGAGTATCGCTCAAATGAGATATATCATTAAACGGATTTCCAAACGTGCAGGAATTAATAAGACCATTCATCCTCACCAGTTAAGGCATAGTTATGCAACGCACCTGTTGAATAATGGAGCTCCACTAGAAGTTATTCAAATCCTGTTAGGTCACGAAAAAAGTGAAAAAACAAGGATTTATGCCCAATTAAGTGGAAGACTTCGACAAGAGTTTTATAGAAAGTATTTCTAAAATAAAGAAGAGCAGTGCTGATAAATCAGCATTGCTCTATTGAACTCTTGCACCCGTTTACTTTAAGTACATTTTTTAACAAGGACTACTTTCCTATAAAATAAACAGTAAAAATTAAGCCATTCATCACGAATACGATTAATGGAAATAAGGAAGTAAATAATGATAAAACTATTTTTGTTTTTACACGGTCAATATTAGCTTTGAACAAAATAAAAAGTGAAGCCAATACTAAAACAATGTTGATAAGGTTCCAAACAGCAGTATATCTCTATTCATTTCTCCTGATAACCTTGCCCAATCTTCCACATTAAGCACATCATTAAACCTATAAATGCTAAAGATATTGAGACTATAAACCATTTAGTAGATTTATTCATTCACACTCCCTTCCCTACTAGCAAATGCTTCTATATGGATACCTTTTTGAATGAACTCTACTTCTAATTTTTCTTTTAAATTCATCCATGTCTTTTCCATAATATCTCTATCAGCACTTGTTTCTAACAGATTAGTTAAACAAAGATATTGGGCAATAAGAAAAGCATGTTCTTCTGCTACCTCTAAATGAGGAGTAACGCCTTTCCCTTCCCAATTATCATTCGTGATTGGATTAACGGCTCTGCCAATAGGTATATTAACGGAAAAGTAATCATTTATAGGCTGGAACCCTCCTGGATGTGCACCACCTTTCGTCCTTTCTCCTATTACTGTCGCACGATTAAGGTTTTGTAATGTGTAGGTGAAGTCCTCCGCTCCCGAAAAAGTACGATGACTTGTTAGTATGTAAACATCTTTATCTTTTAAGGATGGTCCATGAATATGAGAATTGGTCCATATTTGCTCAACTTGATTATTCTTTCTCCAGTGAAAATTGTTTAAATGGACTCTTCCTTCGAATAAATAACTACAAATCAAGGCGACCATACCAGCATCGCCTCCAGTATTATCCCTTAAATCAAAGATAATTGCATTTGTATTTGCTAAATAATTTAATGAGGCTATAGCAAGTTCCCCTGCAAGATCCGGTCCAAGAAATTTTAATGTTTTATGATAGCCAATATTCCCAGGTAGCCGCTCTACTCTTTCAAATCCATTGTTCGCTAAACTTAATAGTCTTTTTCTATGTTCTGAAGCTATATTCTTATCTTCTTTTTTTTGACTGATGGGGTTGGGGTGGAATCTTAAACCAAGGTGTTTATCGTTACTAATTTCTTGTAAGTCAGAAGTAATTACTTGACTAAATTCATAAGGATTATGTAGAGAATCATACTCTTTGTTACTTAATTTCAATAATATTTTTTCGCTAATCATGTTTGCTATATCTGGGAAAACATAAGAGTTTCTTACTAATTGGACCAAGCAATTAATAACTTCCTGTCTCTTATCATGATTCAATTCTAAGACATTTTCCTGATTAACTTGCATAGTTATCCCCCTTTATTTTACATACCTATTGTCTAGTGTACGGGAGATAATTATGAAAGAATAGACTGAAAAAAAAGAAAAATATATGGTATAATAAAGGTAGAAGGTAGTATTAACGGGTTCCATTATGAGGTGTGCTGAGCTAAATTTCAGATTAACTTGCAATGCCAATTCCTTTTAGTAATTATTCCTAATGAAATTGCTCTTGGAAACACTTAATACCGTCTCCCAAAAGTTATCATCATATATGAATCCTTTTTTAAACTTTACTGCCCAATAGTTAAATAACGTGTGCATCTTCCCTTATTGAAGTGTTGCACCCGTTAATTGAACAAATCAATCATTTTCTTTTCATCTCCAATTTATCTAGTTAAATCTGCTCCATTTCTTCATATCTCCAATAATACCATCCCAGATACTTTGTGTGGTCACCTTCAATGGTATAGCCAACAATGTAATTTTCTTTAAAAAATTAGAAACAAAACCACCATTAAAACGATAAGACACAATACCACTTCTATCCAATCGATTACACTTGTTTTGATATTCCTTTTCTTGTTATACCACATTATTTTGATAACAGATATTATCAATGCGAGCATTAAAACTGGTACAAGTATAACGGGTAGGGAAAATCGAAAAGCGATAGATAGATACATAACTACTAGCCAAAATATAATAAGAAAAACAAACCTCTCGACCCGATACTTTTCCCCGTTAAATAGGTATTCAACAACATTTTTCTTTGTCAAAATCCTCCCCCTTATCTATTCTTATTCTAGTAACCTGCTCCATTACTGCAATAACGGATCATCTAATTGAACTAATGCACCCGTTAACGAAAGAAAGCGGCATATATTATAAATCCTAAAATTAGTAAAAGAATAAGGATTCCAAACCCTTTCCATCCCATTCCTCCAACTAAATCAGACAGATTGCTCCCGTGAATACTACTTGTAGGATTTTTTAATTCCTTTTGTCTCATTCGTTCTCTTCTTTCTTCAGGAGTTTCTTGATTTTCACTCATTAACGCACCATCCTATTTTCCTGTTCCACAAAAGCACCCGATAGTTTAAGTACATCTTGTCACAAACTTGCCTTTATTCAACTTTATTTATTACAGGAATGTTGCCGCCTAGACGTTAACAAAAATAGCGCCAAACCTGCTTAAAATTATTGCTTCTCATTTTGTTAATTTTTTAGTAAATCCACTCTTTTCCATGTTCACGAATGAATTGAAGTTCTTTCTGATAATGTTCAAGATGCCCCTCATCCACCATCTTTTGAAAAGCTAGGTCACCCTCACTTAGTCTTTTAATCATGTATTTACATAATCCATTTAATCGTAGCAATACCATCTCTAAATAATCTTCTTCCATCCCCTCTATAGCGTAAGATTCAAAAAACATTTTTACTCTTTGTTTGATACGTTCTGCATCTGTTGATGAATCATAATAAACCGCCTCACCTGTTTCAGTGTATTGAATTCTACTTAAAGGAACACAAGTGTATAAAGTATAGGCTATATCCCAAATTCTCGGACCAGGAGCAGCAACATCAAAATCAATAATACCTACAGGTTTTTCGTGTTTAAAAATGATGTTGTATATGGCAAAATCATTGTGACATAAAACCTCCATGTTATCTGGAGTATTATCCATCGGTTTCCATTCATCAGATAACGGAAAATCACTAACAGTATCATGATAGAGACGAAGCATTTTCGCTATTTCTTTCAATACATCATTAGACAACATATATTTTTTTAAAGGATAATTACCAGCTTCCCCTTCAATAAATGATAATATCTCTCTATTTTTTTCATCAACACCTAAAAATTTCGGTGCATAATCAAACCCTTTACTTTCTAAATGCTGCAATAATTTATGAACTTGTACACTAACAGGCTTTAATTCTCTTCGTACAGTATCTCCCAAACAATATACGTTTGAGACATTTCCTCCCGTTAGCGTTTCTTCTTTTTCATACTTACTTGTCATTAAAATCCCCAAAAAAAATTGCTATGATATGATTGTGGCAATACTGCCCATAATTAAAAGCAGATATAAAAAGGTATCTGCTTGGGTAATGAGAATTTAATTGTCCACACCATGAATCCCTTGATTGATTAAAGATAGACAAATATACGTACCCTTAACAATAAGAATCGCCTTCGTCTCACTATCCAATTAACTATCATTTCAAAGTGATCCACATGTGTAATATAATTCCCCTTTCTGTCTAAACTCTTCTTTAGTTAAAGCACCCGTTTGTTGAACAAAGGTGAAAAGCAAAACAGAATTAATTCTGCGATGGGATATATTCTCCTGTTGTTACATTAAAGCCAGTTGCCTTCATTTTTGTCTGGTCGCTATCCCAACCTATTACTAACATTAAGGGAAGATTTGACTCTGTGTCTTTTACAAGCATAAAATTATAACCTTTAGCCCAATCTTTACCTTGATAAATATTACCTATTTTCAATGCCTTTTTTAGCTAATCTGGTGAATCATACTTAATATCTTTAATATGTATAAACTCTTTTTTAGAATAAGAAGAATCACCTTTACTGGTCTAATCATTTATTTTATCAATTTTCCCATTATGGATGGTGACTAAAAAATACTAATTAGTATCTGGCACCCCAAATGAAATATTCCATTATTTTCTTTTACCATTACTCCCAATTGACTTTCCAGGCTTGTCTAAATCTATATTTATGGCTTGTAATAATTGAGCGTTTTCATTCCATTTCAAAGCAGTAGGATATGCCAAATCAATAGCTTGTTTGATTGACAATTCTTGGTGCTTAAAGACTTCTACTGTATCTCTATCTGTCTTTATTGAATGAGCAGATACTTTCTCAACAATTCCAATACAACTTAGTAAAAGCAATATAACAATGATTACTTTTTTCATTATCTCGCACCCTTTTTAGGGTGTATTATTTCCAAACCTTATTCAATTATCCTGCCCCGTTAGCATAATAACTTCTATCTCAATACTAACATAAAATTCCAAGTATATTATTGAAATTTTCCCATAAGAAAAAGGCGCCCTTCTTGATATGCTCCCCTTAAGGTAGACAGATTAAAAAATAAAAATCTGTTTTACCTTAGGGGGAGTTTTTTTGTCTAATAGATCATATCCAAGCGACTTTAAGTATGAAGTAATAATGGCCTATCAAAATGAAGGTTATTCACTTAGGCAATTATGTTTCAAATATCAAATTTCAAAAAACACTTTTTATAAATGGAAAGAAAAATTTGAAAAGGAAGGACTAAGTGGGTTAGAGGAATCAAAAACATGGAAAAGATATTCCAAGGAATTAAAAGTCAGAGCTGTAGAGGAGTATCTATCTGGAGAATATTCTCAAGATGAAGCGATTCGGAAATATGATATCTCAAG
>NZ_AXVK01000032.1 GCF_000482485.1 Paucisalibacillus globulus DSM 18846
TAGTTTTTCTTATGTCGGCGGAAAGTTTTTTATACTCCCTCTATATACTAACGTTTTCTCTTGTTTTCTTCGTTTTTCTTAGAATTTCATTTTAATTAAAAGAGATTATTAACTTTTTTATTTAAACTTACCAAAGAATATATAGCGATTATGCGAAAAAAGGTGTACGTAATAAGCCATTCTTTTCTTTTTCAAAAAAATGGAAATCTATTGTGTTATGATCGCACAATTAATCCCACAATACTCATAGCGACAAACCCTCCCACATCTCACTGCGTCAAATTGCGCATACATTCCTTCGTTCGGTCTATCCATGAAGTGGGGTCGGCAATGCTTTCCTCCAGGGTCATTGCCCGCTAGTATAAATATTTGCCGACTGCTCCGTGCTTCAGATGTTGTTATTTACCCTATATAAATTTAAATGAAATTTGAAAAACTTTTAAAATCAGGAGTAACGCGTTAATTTTTAGTTAAGCTGCATTCTGCAAGCTAAAATGCGGTATATCATTCATCATTTTTTCCGGACTAAATGCCACTTGCTTTTTTCCTACGGTAAACAAAATTCGAATCAACTTGCAACACAATGCAATTAATGATTGTTTCTTCTTCAAAGGATTTTCTTTTCTTGTTGTAAAATATTCATGTAATGCCTTAAATGCGGGGTTGTGATTCACTAATGGCAGAATGACCTTATACAACAGAGCACGTAGTTTTGGTCGCCCTCTTTTGGTGATTATCGTTCTGCCTTTCCATTTTCCAGAAGTGGCCAGCTTTAAATTCAATCCTGCTAATTTAACAATTTGTTCCGGATGACTATAGTTATTTAGATCGCCTACTTCTGCCAAAAATGCAGCGACTGTAATGTCCCCTACACCTTTTATGTCTACCATTTCCTTTACACCAGGAATCGTTCTAGTAAGTCCCTCAATCATTTCCCACATTTCACGAATCTTTTCATGAAGAAGGACATATTGAGCCATTAGGGTTTTGATTTTGAACCTTGCCATCGTTTTACCTTCTAGAATTCCGATAGAATGACGAGCTATTTCTTTTAATTGTCGTACCTTTTTCAATCCAACTCCTCTTTTAACCTCTTTACGGATTTCTTGAAGAATGGTTATTTCATCTGTTTCTACTATTTCATCAGGAAACAAACCCATCTTTAAAACTTGCAAGGATGATTGGCCTTCCCAGTTCGCAAAGACAGTTGTATATTCTGGAAAATACCTGTCTATCCATTGGTGGACGCGTCCTTGTACTGCTTGAAGATCTTTCATTAATTGATCATACATATTCATGCCTTCTCGAAGTTCTGCGTAAATTCCTTCTGGTAAATTCGGTTCAGAATAACGGCCATCTTGGACTAAACGTGAAATAACCCTGGCATCTTTTACGTCATTTTTGGTAGGAGAATTATCATCCAGCTCTTTTGATTTTTTCACATGAGCTGGATTTACGACAACAACCCTTTGGTGTTTCTCTTTTAACCAGTAAGCAAGTGGTAACCAATAATGGCCAGTAGGCTCCATACCAATAGTTCTATTACTCTTATAGTGTTCTGTGGATAATTCATCCATCCACAACATAAAACGTTGAAAACCTTCAAAATTATTTTCAAAGTATATAGCTTTCCCAAATTGAATCCCTCGATTATCTTGGGCACGGGCAACATGCCTCTCTTTAGCAATGTCAACCCCAACAATCAAAGTTTCTTCCGTTAGTTGATTAATCTTTTCATTTTGTTTATAATTCATGATAGTCCTCCTTGGTTTATTTAAGGGTCCATTTTTGCTGAACAGCTGTGGACACCTCGTATCATACCAAGGGGGCTTTTTTTGTACAACCTTCATTTTGCTTTATTACAGGAATGCTTTCCTAACTACTTAAAAATAGTACTACATTCTTTCACTCTAAAATATTGATGACAACGAGTGTTCACCAAAAATTTACGTCACATTTTTTGACGGTATCCCACCCGTACAATACTATATAAGAATAAACAGATTGTTGGGGTGGAATGAATGAAAATCTTATTGGTGGAAGATGATCGAACTATTGCTTCAGGTTTAGAGTACTCATTGAAACAAGAGGAATTCGAGGTCATACTTTGTCATCATGTAGTTTCTGCAATGGAAGTAATTCAAAATAATATAACGGAAATTGATTTATGCCTATTTGACCTTAACTTACCTGATGGTAGCGGGTACGATTTATGCGAGTTAGTGAAGAAAAAGCAGGATATCCCTGTCATCTTTTTAACCGCTTTTGATGATGAAGTAAATGTTGTCATGGGTCTTGATATTGGAGCGGATGATTACATTACAAAGCCATTTCGGATCCGTGAACTTATTTCCAGAATTAAATCAGTATTACGCCGCTATCATCGTCATATGCAATCAAAGAACGTTATTAAAATTAAAGATATACAAATAAACACAGCTGAGGGTAAAGTATATAAAAATGAAAAAGAAATCTTATTGACCGCCTTAGAATATCGGCTCTTCCTTATTTTCGCCAATCATATTGGGCAGGTTTTAACAAGGACACAGCTACTTGATCGAATTTGGGATGTCGCCGGTGATTTTGTCAACGACAACACTTTGACTGTATACATAAAAAGATTACGTGAAAAATTAGAAGATGACCCACAAAACCCAACGCTAATTAAAACGATTCGGGGCATGGGCTATAAGGTAGGTGAATGAGTTGCTGCGTAATAGAGAAATTAAAATCCTACTGACGATTCTCTTTTTAATTAGCTTAATTGGAACTATTGTAGCATTATTTATTTCTATACCTACATCCCTTTTCGTATTGGGTATTTCGATAGTACTGATTAGCTGTATATTTCTTTTTACGAAATGGCGATACCGTGAGATTGAAAAAGTTTCCGAATACTTGCAGCACATTGCAAATGGAGACTTTCGCCTGGATGTCCGTGATAATTATGAAGGGGAACTAAGCCTATTGAAAAGCAATATATACAAAGTGACAAAAATGCTTTCCGAACAAGGAAACGTGTTACACGAAGATAAAGTGAAACTTACAAATGCCATTTCAGATATTTCTCACCAATTAAAGACCCCACTCACTTCGATGATGGTGATGGCGGATTTACTAAGGGATAAACGATTGGATGATGATAAGCGTGCTGAATTCACTCGGAATATACATGTACAACTAGAACGCATGGAATGGCTCGTTTCTTCCTTATTAAAGCTTTCGAAAATCGATGCAGGAACCATTACACTAAAAAAAGAAAAGATTCCAGTGCATTCCTTGATACAGACAGCAATTGAACCATTATTGATTCCAATGGATATAAAAATGCAAACCTATTCTATTACTGGCGATGATCAGACAAGACTCATTGGTGACTTTAATTGGACCGTGGAAGCACTCATTAATATCATCAAAAACTGTGTCGAACATACTCCAGAAAGAGGAGAAATCTCTATTCACTATTCTGAAAATGCCCTTTTCACCGAAATTATCATATCTGATAACGGAAAAGGTATTCCCAAAGAAGAGCTCCCCTATATTTTCAAGAGGTTTTACAAAGGGAAAAATGCAGGGGATGACAGTGTTGGTATTGGCCTTGCGATGGCATACAGTTTCGTCACAAGTCAACAAGGGGATATAAAAGTGACTAGTGAACTAGGTGTCGGGACAACCTTTCATATTAAATTTTACAAGCAGGTGATTTGAGAAATCATTCCCCTGCTTATTTTCATGGTTTCATTAACCTTAGAACATCTCCTAAGTGAATAAACTGTCACTTAAGAGTCACCTTAGAGTCATACTGGATGGATATACTGAGCTATAGACAAAGAACTTATGGAGGTTTTCTTATGAATATATTAGAAGTTAAAAATCTAACGAAGGTGTATGGCAAAGGAGAAACAGCAGTAAAAGCACTTGATGATGTTTCATTTTCTATTAAAAAGGGCGAATTTGTTTGTATTATTGGTCCATCTGGCTCTGGAAAGTCTACACTTCTTCATCTACTTGGCGGAGTAGATAGACCAACGAATGGAAAGGTTCTTATTGATCAAACAGATATTTATGACTTGAATGAAACACAGTTAGCTATTTTTAGAAGAAGACAAATAGGCTTGATTTATCAATTTTATAATCTTATCCCTATCTTAACCGTTGAAGAAAATATTAAATTACCAATGCTTCTAGATGAACAAAGGGTAGACAAAAAACAATTTAATAAGATTACGGAAATTTTAGGCCTAAACCAACGACTCACCCACCTACCAAATCAGCTATCCGGTGGTCAGCAACAACGCGTCTCGATTGGGAGAGCGTTAATCAGCAATCCAGCTATTATGCTAGCTGATGAGCCAACTGGTAACTTGGATAGTAAAAACAGTGAAGAAATTATGGAACTACTTAAGATGTTTAACAAAACCTATAATCAGACTTTAATTGTAATCACCCATGATGAGCGTATTGCGCTCCAAGCAAATCGCATCATCTCCATTGAAGATGGCAAGGTTGCCAAAGATGAGGTGATCCGCCCATGAACATCGTCAATAAAGTCACTATCAGGCATTTAAAAGAGAATAAACGCCGATCACTCGTGACCATTATTGGAGTTATCATTTCGGTGGCAATGATTACAGCAGTTGCGACACTTGGTGTTTCCTTTTTAGATGTGATGATTCGGCAGGACATAGCCAAGAATGGAGAATGGCATGTTCAATATAAAAATGTTATTGCAGAACAACTAGAAACAATTGAACAAGACAGCGAAACAAAAACGCTAGTACTATCTAGTGATGGTTATGCCGCTTTAAATGAATCACAAAATGATAGTAAACCATATTTATTTTTTCAAAACTACAACCAAAAAGGTATGGAACAATTTCCGATAGAAGTACTCGAAGGTAGACTTCCTAATAATGAGAATGAAGTAGTTATTTCAGAAGCCATTCAAACCAATGCTAAGGTAGATTACCAAATTGGTGATCAACTAACCGTTGACATTGGTGAACGCTTGGATAAAACAGATGGAAAAACACTTACACAAAGCCATCCCCTACAACGGGAAATAGACTCAGTGAATGAAGAACTACAAATAAACGAAACGAAAACTGTAACCATTGTTGGGACCATTGAACGTCCTTCCTGGGAACCAACTTGGTCACCTGGTTATACGGTCATTGGCTATGTTGATGAAGAGTCTTTAGCCAAAGATGAAACGGTTGATGCTTTTATCGTATTAAATAAAGTAAAAGGTTCTCTATTTGACCATGCAAAAAGCCTAGCACAAGGACAGGGAATAGAAGCTGTGAATTTTAATAGTGAACTGCTCCGTTATTATGGGGTAACAGCTAATGATAATTTACGCCTAACTCTGTTTTCTTTAGCTGGCATTATTATGGGTGTCATCATTATCGGTTCCGTGGCATTAATCTATAATGCGTTTGCTATTAGTGTATCTGAACGCGCCAGACATTTAGGAATGCTATCAAGCGTTGGAGCAACAAAAAAGCAAAAACGAAACTCTGTCTTCTTTGAAGGAACAGTCATTGGAATAATAAGTATTCCCATTGGGATTATTGCAGGTTTAGTTGGTATTGGAATCACCTTCTTGTTTATTAACACATATTTGGATGGTGCCCTTGGTGTTTCTGAAAAACTAGAATTAGTAGTCACACCTGCTTCAATCATCGTTGCTTGTGTCATTTCAATAGTAACCATTTTTATCTCTACCTATTTACCTGCAAAAAAAGCATCCAAAATTTCGGCCATTGATGCGATACGCCAAACTCACGATATCAAATTATCTAGAAAAACAGTAAAAACATCTAAACTTGTCCGAAAAGTATTTGGTATCGAAGCAGAAGTAGGACTGAAGAACACCAAAAGAAATAAAAAAAGATATTTGGCAACCCTGTTGTCATTAGTGATTAGTATTGTATTGTTTTTATCTGTTGCATTTTTTACCGACAATTTAAAAAAGTCCCTTGAAATGTCTCAGAATGATTATCAGTACGACATACTAATTTACAGTGGTCAGTTAGAAAAGGATGAACTCGCAAGTTATACCAAGTTGGATTATGTAACAGATTATACGATTACCGAGGAAGTATACGAACACTTGCAAGCACCTATGAGCATCGAAGAATTATCACCTGAGTTGAAGAAACAAGTTGAAGCGAATGAGTTACCGCTAGAAGATGGAAAATACCCTTATTATGTTACTCTTCAAAGTTTGGATGACGAAAGTTTTCAAGCTTATGCGGAACAAATTGGTGTAAATCCTAACGATTTCATAAATCAGGATACCACTCTAGCTATTGTTATTGATCAAATTTCGTATCAGAATGGTGCCTCAGGAAAAATGGTTGAAACAAAGTCAATCGATACAGAAGTTGGAAAAACAATTGACTTATATAAAGCTCTGTTCGAGGATATGGAGGGAAATGAACTACAACCGGAATTGATTCAGTCTATTCAAATTGGAGCACTCACAGATATCGTACCAATGGGCGTCCAATCAGCTAGTCTAGGAGGCGTTAACCTAATTATACCCCAATCCACGATGGATAAATTAGGCTTGGAAGTGACACCTTATATCTATTTAAATAGTTCCGACCCAATGGGAACGCAAGAAGCAATCGATGAACTAAAGGATACAAACGTTAACGTGTTTAATGTGTACCAACGACGACAACAAGAGGAGCAAATGATTTTGCTCATGTCCATTTTCATCTATGGATTCATAACACTTATTTCCTTAATCTCGATTGCCAATATATTCAATACTATTTCAACTAGTATCAGTTTGCGAAAAAGAGAATTTGCCATGTTACGATCCGTTGGTATGACTCCAAAAGGTTTTAATAAGATGATCAATTATGAAAGTATTTTTTATGGGGTAAAAGCTTTAGCCTATGGACTGCCAATAAGTGTACTTATTATGTTAGGTATACATCAATCCATGAGCTATACCTTTGAATATGGCTTTCGTCTACCATGGCTGAGTATCTTACTCGTTATAGTTATGATTTTCTTAATAGTAGGATCTGCGATGTTGTATTCCATCTCAAAAATTAAGAAAGAAAATATTATCGAGAGCTTAAAGCAAGAGAATATATAAATATATGCGGTTAGCTAATAGGCTAACCGCTTTTCTATACCCTTTTTCTCTATTAAATGTAAGACTGAATGCCTCTCTATTGCTTTCGCATAAAAAGATTGAAAACTTCTCCTAACCCTCTATCTATTATTGTTACTGATTGCTAATAAGTCATCTGTTTTTCCATACATGTACATTCTTCATTCTAAAATTCATATTTTGTTCACAATGTTAAGTCATGTTGTGGAACCTGTCACACCGCTCAGTTTTATTAATTTATGACGTCGGTTTTGCTTCTATAGGACAAGTATCCTTATAACACAATTGAAATACTCTAAAAGAATGTACTACATAGATATTTTATTTTGTATGTTAAATCTGACCCACAATACACGAATTTCATAATTATGTCAAAACATTGTTACTAATATGTGAAACGATGAGCATTGAGGATTGAATTTTTTATACCCGTGCTATACTTGCATCGTAGCAATATTATATTCGATTATATTGTGAAACAATGAACAAAAAAACACATAATGGAGTTGGTAAGGATGATTATGAATTTTATTCGTAGTAATAAAATAGTAGCAGGTGTTCTTGCACTATTAAGAATATATATCGGTTTAAAATGGATCAATGCAAGTATTTCAAAGATTACTAGTGGTGGCTTTGATGCTGGTGGTTTTATCAAAATGGCATCAGAAAGTTCTGCAACCCCAGAATGGTGGGCTACATTTCTGAAGACAGTAGCTCTCCCAAATCAAGAAATATTTTCTTTCATGGTAATGTGGGGTGAATTGTTAGTTGGTTTCGCTTTAATTGTAGGGATATTTACTAACTTTGCAGCATTAATGGGCATTACTATGAACCTATCATTCCTATTTAGTGGATCAGGTATGTTAGATGCTCAAATGGCTATTCTCACGGTATTCATTGTCATTGCTGGAAGAAATGCAGGGAGAATTGGTTTGGATCGATGGGTACTTCCAACGTTAACAAACCTAATAAAAAATAAACTTCATAAGAAGCAAGAAAAAGACACTGTAGTTCTTGTGTAATAACAAAAGGCGTTTCCTCCCTTCAGCATATGTCTGCGAAGGGAAGAGCAGCCTTTTTTTATTAATTACAGCTTCTTTTGTTATTAATAAGGAGTATAGGAATAACTAACTAAGGGGCCTAATAAGTCATAAAACATCGCACTCGTTTATGTAAATCTAATCTAACAATCACCGACTTTGGCCCGATAAAGGCAGATAACATAAAGTCATAGCTTATTCAATAAATCCCCAATAGCTTCTTCACCAAATTCCTGCCATTTACTTTTATCTCGGATATAACCGTCCTTATCCAATGGTTCCTGGAATTGAGTAAAACCAGTTGCAGATAGTAACGAAGTCTCGTCCTTATCCAGTCCAATATTGACAACATGTTTGATTACAAAAGGCTTTTGAAATTCAATCCATGCGTCTTTTCTATCCAGTTCACCATCGAGCACTTGAAACGGCATGCGAATGTAATATGTTTCACCATTCTCACGGTGCATTATACTATCAAAAAGTCCGCTATCATAATCCCAATTGCCACCAATATGAAAACCGAACTCTTTCAGCTTTTTTTGTGCTTCACCAAATGTCATTTGCTTACCTTCCATATCTGTTTCTAAATGTAACACCAAATCACCTCTTGCCCTATTTTCCTTAGTATTAACAACTATGGAAAATACATACAAACCTATTAAAAGAGCTACTGTATAGAAGTTATACATTATCCCATACTAGAAAAAACTGTCTTTTTTGTAGGTGATAAGATGAAAGCCATACTGATCACTGGAAGTATCGTGCTTCCTTTAATCATGTTTTATTCTCAAAAAACTTGGACACGACTAAGACTTATTTATAATTTAGTAACAATTATAGCCCTATTAGTATTTGGAAATATTGCTTCATTATCGGTGTATCAAATCATTAAAGATAAAACAGTTTTTATGACAGCCATCCATGCAATATTTTTAAATCCTCTATTCTTAATATCGGGAGCATATATAGGCATTTACGTTCTATACAGGATGCTGCTATTAAGCATAGAAGAAAAACAAAAGTAGCAAAGCGAAATTATCTAACAATAAAAATAGGATGTGGGTCTAATGGAAACAGCTCTTTTCTTCTTACTTGCACTCGGTTATATTTGTCTTTTTATATGGGGGCTAATACTTTCGAAAAATCGTGGTTTGTTTAAACTTACAAACGTACTTCTGCTTGTTATTCTTGGTTTGATTTATGATAATGCCATCATTGCTTTCGGAAAATTTATTGGTAAGGGGACGGTACTGGAATGGTTAAGTTATGGTCGATTTTGGCTACATGCCCTGTTTACGCCTACCCTAATTCTTTTCGCCTGGAGTGTTTGTTTCAGGACTGATTTACCATGGGCAAAACATGCTTTTAGCAAAGTTCTAGCCTATCTCCTAACCATCGGATTAATTCTCTTTGAACTGTTTGTATCCATAAGGGGGCTTAAGCTTGAGGCAGTCTGGAAAAACGGTTTATTAACATATGAAAGTGTTGGGTCAACTAATCCTTTTATGGTAATAGTGATCACTTTACTCCTTGGAATTGTTGGGTCAATTTTAATGGTGAAGTTTCGGTTCTTTTGGCTTTTAAGCGGTACAGTCGTTATGGTCTTAGGTAGTGTATTAGCAAATTGGATTAGCTTTCCAATCATGAATGTATTAGAATTTCTTTTTATTGTCTCTTTACTTTTAACAAAGAAATTTATACTTCAGTTTAAAGGAACAGGCTTATAATTACATTGAGGTAATCTCCTTGAGTTTACTAATTATCCAGTTTATCCAGTTTTCACCTTTATTCTCTTCTTATTACCCTGTTTCAAAAGGTCCTAAGTTCCTCCACTTCAGGGTTTTCTTTCTATAGATAAATACTTCTATCCAAATACAGAAAAAAACAGAGTGACATGCACTTTAATTAACAATTAATTTAGGCTGCTTTTCATATTTACAAAAAGTAGTGATACTCCTCCCTAACCAAAAAAAGACCGGATTTAAATAATCCTGTCTTTTTCTAGTTACTTATTCGTGTTTATAATGCTGATACCGGTGGACCGTTCTCTACGTTATACACACAATTATTATATTCACTAAGTGCCTTATCGATTAACTGTTGTATTTTTTGGTTACCGTCTTCAATGTCTTTTTGGTCAAGTTTCAGCCTATCTAATTTTTCGATTATAGATTTAACATTCAACAATAGTTTTAATTCTTCTTTCCTAAAAGAAAAAGAAATCTCCAGCTTAGTACGATTATACCCTTCCTCATCTTGTATTTCGACAACTTTAACAAAATTCCTTGTGATTGCTCCAATTTGATTGATTTCTAGTTTCGCCATATTATTAAAATTAAAGTCATCACAAAAAGTCTCTTGAATCAAATCCTTTAGTTCTAATAACGTATCCTTCATTTTCTCACTCTGAGTATTTTTCTTTAATTTCCTTTCTAAACTTTCAATTTCTACATTTCTAATTTGAATTTCATTCTCATACTGTCCAATTAATTGTTCATTTTCTGTTCGAACAATTAATTTGAGAAAGCGGCTTTGTTCTTCCTTCAAATCCCCTATCTTCCTCGTAATCTTGTCAATCTCTCTTAACCCTTTCTCGATTTCTTTACTAAAACTAGAATAAGTTTGTTTATACATATCTACAAAATTATCCTCCTGAAACAATTCTATTATTGCATCATTAATTATTTGATCAATACGATCAATTCTTAGACCTCTTTTATTTGTGCAGTAGGGTTTTCCCTTTGTTTTATAACCCCCACAAACATAGTAATCAAACTTATTCCCAGAGCCGTTTCTTCTCGGTCCATGATAATATCTATGACCACAGGTGGAACACTTCAATATACCACTTAAAAATTGATTTCCACTTACTCTCTTATCTAAATTCTCAGGTTTGGAGCGATTTCGTTTTTTCATCAACCTTTGGGTCAGTAAATATTGTTGTTTTGAAATAATAGGCGGATGATTTTTTTCAACAATTATCCACTCATCTTTGTCAGTTTTTTTCTTCCTAGTTCTACTAATATTTTTTCGCTTTGAGTATACAAAATCACCAGTATATTGGACATTTTTTAATATAGATTGAAGTGTTCCAACAGAATAATCATCTCTTCCAAGAATTACATTCCAATTTAAATAGTTTCTAATTTTAATGATGCCATCTCCATTTAAATATCTTTCAAAAATCAGTTTTACAACTTCAGCTTCATCTTCTTTTATATCAAATTTTTGAATATCTTCATTTAAATAATATCCAAAAGGAGGGATCCCTCCTAAGAATTTACCCCTTAAAGCCTTGTTTCGCATATTATCACGTACATTTTCGGCAATTTGTTCCCGCTGAAGCTGAGCAACAGCACCAATTATATTAATTAGAAATTTCCCATACATAGTATCAGTTCGCAAAAATTCCTCGGTACATGATACAAAATCAACTTTATGCTCCTCAAGAACAACCAAATATTTATTCAAATCTAAAACATCTCTTGCAAATCTACTTAGACTATATACAATTACTGCGTCGATATCTTGATTTGTCCTTATCTCATGAAACATTCTTTGAAAATCAGGCCGGTCATCTGTACCTCCACTGTAATCTAAGTCTTCATAAATATTAATAATCTCATAACCTTTTTGTTCACAATACCTTTTTATATGCTCCATCTGGGTTTGAGGACTTTCTTTATCTCGATATTTACTATTGGAAGTCTTGGATTTTTCTTTTCCTAACCTTGAAACTCGAATATAAGCTAATGCTTTTTTTAAGTTATTCAATTCCACCCCTCCTTATTTTAGATGTATTATAACGGGCCAATAAAAAAAGAACGAGTCAATACTCGTCCTCTTTAAACCGCAAATCCTAGTTCTTTCATCTGTGAAATAACATTTGTAATCAAAATAAATGAATCATACTCATAATCATCATCGCTAAATTCTAATTCCTCCGGTAAGTTTCTTTGGCCTCTTTTTATAGTAGTCTTAATAGAAGGGATATCTTTTTTAAAAATAATTTCTACTGAAGATTCATTGGAATTACTAATGTCAGTAATAATAATTTCTTCTATATAGTACTTCACCAAGTTTTTTATAGTTCGAAAAGAAAATGTTTTTAAGAATTCTAATTTATATACACTATCCTCTAGTACTTCGATCATTTGGCTGGAATTAGGCAAGTCTTCTTTAATAAACTTAATATTATTTCTGCATACCTGCTTATCTAAATCAGATATTTGTTTGTTAATTTTATTTACCCTTTCTTTGTAATCATCAGTAAGAACACTTATTTCCTGTTTTATCTCATCAGTAATAATATCCAAATAAATATTTTTTTCTTTGATTAAATCCTGAATCTTTTTGTAAGTGTATCTATCATGTTCCAAACTGATGCTTATTCTTTTTATTACTTTTTCATACTCTTCCATATATAATTCCTTAAGTATTTCTGGATTAAGTATCTCTGCAACAGATTGTAAAACGAAGTGTTCAAGTTGCACCTTCCTAATCTTTTTCTGGGAACACTTTTTATCGCTGCACATATAATAGTAATAGTCTTTGTAATCACGTGTGCTCGATGATACGTGATAATGGCTATCACAACGACTACATTTTACTAGTCCTGTTAGAAGTTTCTGTCCCTTAGAAGGCTTTTTGTCTTTAACCGCTTTTATTATTCTTCTATTTACTCTTTCTTTTTGGACTTGCTCAAATATTTCTCTTGAAATTATTGCTGGATGATTGTTATTAATAATCACCCAATTTTCCATGTTCTTTTTCCCATCACCATTTGGATTGTTTTTTGTTTTCCCATATTCGTATTTCCCTGTATATTTTTCATTTGTTAAAATTGTTGCAATAGAACTTTCGTTTAATTTCACTTCTGATTTAGCACGGGCCGATTTAATCTCTTCAACAATTTGGGTAGTTTTCTTACCTTCCAAATAACTATTAAAAATATATCTTACAACCCCTGCCTTACCTTCCACAATTTCATATTTTCCACTTTCCTTGCTTACTTTGTAACCATATGGAACCTTGCCTCCCATATGTTTTCCTTGTCTTGATTTTAACATCATTGCGCTTCGTACAATTTCTGCATTCTGTTCTCGTTGCAGCTCGGCAACGGAACCTAAAATGTTAATCATAAATCCTCTTGCAGAACCCGATAATTCGCAAAATGGCTCCATAACAGATAAAAAATCAATATCGTACTTATCTAGTATTTTTAGATACTCCTTTAGATCCGTTAGATTTCTAGAAAATCTACTTAAATTATATACAACCACAGCATCAATTTCCTTATGGTGTTCTTCCAAAAATGAATACATTAACTGGAAATCAGGTCTGTTGTCATTACCTCCACTATAATTTTTATCAACAAATGATTCTACTATTTCATAATTTTTTCGCTCACAATAACCCTCAATTTCATTCATTTGTGCCTCAATACTTATTTTCTCGTGAAAATTAGGACCCATTTCACTAGTTCTTTTATAAACAATTGCTTTCTTCATTTATGTACTCCCCCTTTAGAGGGAAGGATATGTTATCATAATTAAGTTTATAGACATCCTTCCTTCATAGTATTTTTGGTACTCCTTTTAGTGTCAGGAAGATACCCGATATTCACTTTTGTATCTTCCATGACTATTATTTTACTAATCAAAAATTCATTTTAATTTTAAGACCTTATTTTTCGCATTTACTATATATTGACCAAAAGCATACGAAATTGATATTTCTACCTCACTATTTTTATTCATTGATAATTCCTTAAACATTTTAATCATTTCAGGTGTTGGATCATTAGGTTTGTCCTTTTTATCCTCGTAGATTTTAACTAATTCCCAATCGTTTCTATTACAAACCAATTGAAAACCTTCTAGAACCTTTTTATGTTCTTTACTTCTTGCATCCTTTTTTAGGACAGACACATATCCAACTGCTTTCTTTTTCATAGTAATTCCCCCTCAATTTTGTTTATGACACTTAATTTTGAATGGCCCGCATCAATTAGGCATTTTTCAGACTATAAATAAACATTTCCTTTTCAACTTCTTTTCCTATCTTTAAGTCCTCTATTAACACAAAGTCAATTTCATCAGGTCCATAAATTACATATTCGCCAAAACAAAAAATGATTGTTATATCAGCAGAGTCTTTCCCCGCATTTCTAGTGTCATTAAATAGTTTTCTAGAGGCCTTTTTAGGACTTGATTTTCGAGTAACTTTATCTTGGTAGATTTTAATTAACTCCCAATTTTTTCTTTCACATATTTCTTCCATTCCTTTTTGAACTAATTTATTTAATGGGCTGTTAATAAGATCGTTCCTTACTTTAATATAGCCTACCGCTTTTTTCATAAAACTCCCCCTCTGCGTTAATTTCTTATTTATAGGTTATTCTGTACATTTTTTTTAACGGTGCATTAAAATATATTTCAACTTTTCTCTTCACATTAATCTAACCTTGTGGTAACATATGTGATAACAATAAATTTTTAATAGATACGCCAATATCTATATAACTTCCTAATCTAGTTTATTGTTTTAAATGAATAGTTTTAGTAATTAAAACAGTGTTAGCCTTTTTCTATTAATTCTGGAAAATAGTGTTCAATTTCATTTGTTTTATTCCTTAGTTCTAACCATGTAATTACTTGAAGACTATCCATAAGAATAATAGTTTCGATTCCCCATGTTGAATTATTATTTGATTCACTATATATCGTTAGTGGACCACCTTGAGCATGTAAAAAAAATTGTCCTTTCTTTGTTACATATAAATCCTCATACACGTGACTAAAATCACTATTAGATAACCCATTTGAATACTCTGCTATCAGGGTTGACTCCTCGGTATCATATACTTTCTTATTAATAACTTTTTTCATACAAAGCATCCCCTTTCTTTTATTTTAAGTTAAAAACCTATAATTTTTCCTCCTTTCGTAAGTTACATCAGAACATTTGTTTTTATGTTTTTTGATGTTGATTGTAATTATATAGCACCTTAAAAAACCTTGCAACCCCTGTTCCGACAGTATTTATACCCCCATTTCGTAGATAAAAAATCTTTATTCGATAAAAATACTATTATATCAATTGTTTCTATTACTCTTCTTGTTAAAAATTCCCACAAAAAAATCTATAGAAAAATATTCGTAGATAAAAAATATACTATATTATTCAACCTCAATTCTTGTGTTTATATTGTTTAATCTGCGACATCCAACAGACAAAACAGTACCTCTAGCCATCACTTGATCGTCATCCCACTAAAAATGTCATGAATATGCCGTTTTCCCTATTTTTGGGCGATTTTAACCACTTTATAATTAAAAGACGAATTTATTCGGGCTTTTGCTAATTTCTTATTTTTTTCACTAATATAGATGATAGTAAAATCTATATGTATTACATGAAATAAATTGAAAAAAATGAAAAAAATAAACGATTAGTAACTATTGATAAGAGTTATTAATCGTTTGTTTTCATTAATAACTGCTGTATTTCAATATAAAAGTTAAAATCATTTTAATGAAAATCAACAGTTATAATGATTAACCATAAAAACCAATGATTAATGCAGCCAACTTTCTCAAGCTGACTGCATTAATATTACTTCATAAAATCTATTAATTCTTTTTGTGAAAATGATATGTACTCAGCGCCAACAACAGGTAGATTACTAAGAATAAGCACTTTGGCAGGGTATCTATTTACCCTCGCCCTCCCTATAGCCTGCAACAATTGACTTTCAACAAGATAGAATTGGATTTCCTTCAATAAAGTATCATTGCTATATGTGGTAAAATAGAATCTTAATCCATTTCTTTCAACAGGCCTATACTCCATCCTACTTTCCTCAAGACCCATTCGATAGCCTAAAGTAACGCTTATTAATAGATATGCAATTGGATTAAGATGCGGTGTTCCAATTACTGTGATATTTTCTCCTTTAAGGTTATCAATTCCCTCAGTATTACCAAAATAGATTTCTTCATGTTTGCTACCTGTGGAAAAGTCCTTATATGTAATGATTTCGCTTTCTGGGTTATAATGTTCCAAAAGGTTTTCCGCAAGGGTTTTTAACTCCTTATGATTTTCTTTGATCGTATATCTACTAAAACTCTTAGATGTTACTTGAAGAATACTGCCAGTAGGTTTAACCAATCCCAAATCTACAAATGTAACATCCTCTCCAAATACTAGTTTAGAAATCTTCTCATTTATAGTTGCACTTAGAATAATAGTCTTTTTACTCATAGATAGTTTTTTTCTTTGTATAAAATATATGTAGTCTGTATTATGAATTCGCATTTTTATGAAATAATCGCAATTCAGAAACCCTAATATATTTGAACTTATGGTCCTTTCCTCAACTATTGTTTGTTCAAGGTCTTTTACAGATGGTAATAAAAATGATGACCGTTCCTGAACAATATCAAATGGAGCATTCAATATCATGTTTTGAAAAGTAATGATAACATCCTTGTTCACTTCGTTGTCCTGTAATTTCGTGAATGCAAAAACTAAATCGGATACTTTCATTTGAGATATTGGAAAAAGACTAGGTATTGGGTCCTCATCGAAAATAACAGTTGAATTTGAATCATCATTAGTGAAAATCGAACGTTGATGAGTTGTTAGTAACAACTCATTTTTTAAAGTCTTTACTTTTTCCAAATCCTCAAGAAATATTGACACATCTTCATTTTCATTGGAAATCTGTCTGAGGTACTTATTAACTGTCTTATATGCACCAATATTATATAGATGCTCAATCTTTTCTGAGAATGGCTCTTCAAGTAAAGGTAATTCCGGTACTTTTATGTGCTTTATCTTTTTAGAATTTAAACGTTGTGAAACTTCCTCTTTCAACCTATGTGTAGGAAAGGCAATGCTAAAGTTATTTTCTGCTGCAAATTTGACAATGGCTACCGTCTTCCCAATTCCAGTAGGGGCTTTTATGACATATACACCATTATCAGTACTATTTAACATATCCCTTAATACATTCTCTAATTTCTTATATACCTCATTAACATCTTGAAATTGGGGCTGGTGTAAAACTTGCACACTACCACGCGGCAACTTCCCTTGCTCTATCATATTTGTTGAATGGATACATTCATTAGCAAAAGGACAATATGTATTGCACCTTGTTGGCGCATAATTCATTTTCCTAATCTGGTTCATCATTAATGACCATTCTTCTTGTTTTTCAAGATATTCTTTCCTAGAATTAATAATTTCTACTATCTTGGATTTTCCACCTTCTACATTTAACAGATTCGTCATTAAACCAAACATTTCATTATGATACAACCAATAGTCCCCTGAGATTCCTTCCCGATAAAGTTCGCATCTCTTTTGCAAATTTTCAAAAGGAAAGTTTCGTACCTGTTTCACTTCTTGTTCTTCATAGGTTTTAGATTCATAGGAAAAGCATTCATTATCCTGAATGGAATCCTTAGAGAAGACTAAGTAGTAGTCAAAATGACTATTTTCTCCACGCGTACTATAGTAATTAATAGTGTTGGTGCGGTTTTTAGTCTTAGAAATAAATAGATTATCCCAATTACTTGGTAATTCCATTTCCTCAACCTTCTTATAATGAGGATACCCTTTATGAAAAGCCAGTCCAGAGGCTTTACAGAATCTCTTCATCTCTCTTGTTGAATTTGAACTTGATTTGATCTTACGTACCACCCCATCTAATATATCTGGTATACTCACAACTCCCTTATGTAGAAATTCAATTTTCTTACCTCCGAATAGTACCCTGGCAGCATCATTAGCATTTTTATCAGAAGTCGGAAATAATGTCGTTAATGCCGTTTGAATTACATTCCGGACACGTATATCTTGAATTTCCTCATCCAAAACAAATATCATTCTAAACTTGTGAGATTGATCCGAATGACTAAAGGTTGAATAAATAAAGGTAGGTTTAACTCTCCATTTAGCACTGAGTTGAACTGCCTCCTCAATCGCTAGTCCCGAATCAATATCTAATGCAAATATCTGCTGACTTTTCCAATTTTGATTTAACCTTTTCGAATTAACAAATGTAGCAGGTGTAAATGACTTTGCGTAAGGTAAAGTTACACTATCCATTAACTCTTTAATTGTAATCGTAGTTACCTGACCTGCTATTCTTTCCGATATCCTAACGACTTCTTTCTTGTCAGGTTTTTGATTAAAACCTTCTTGATCTAAACATACGTTAATTTTCTCTTCTAAAAATCTTTTCTTATTAACCATCGTATCCCTCCTCTCAAAAAGGAGGAGCATGGTATTCTTAATAATAGTATGATAATATTCTATAATTTTTCTTCTAAATCAACTCCTCGATAAATTATTTCTCAATGGTTACAGCTATATAATATGTCACTTAAAATTTCCTATCAAATTTTTAGGGTAGGTATTTTATAATATAAACGTTTATATATACAGATTTGATTTATTAAATTCCCATAAAAAAAAGCATCTAAATACAATTTTGTGTTTGCATTTAGATGCTTTTAAAAATATTTTTTATAGAACTAGACTATTTATAGTTCGTTGTATACTTATCTATAAACTGTGCTTCTTTAAAAGAATATCTTTTCAATAATTCATCAACTTTGTTAACATCGTTCGCATTTGCAGCTATTCCTTGAGCGAAACTCTTCAAATTTGTTTTTATGTTTTCCAAATTAGTTTCATTTATAATTTTTATATTTTTATTAGGAGATGCTGCATACTCAAACTCATTAGACCTATGCACCATAATAGGTACATGATGGTTTCCCTCATCATATTTTTCATAAAACCAATTTATTGACCCATTCAGTTGATTACAGTCACTTTTACTAATATATTCTGTAACGGCGCCATTTTTACACTCAATCACAAAATAGTTCGATTGTCCAACAGACCATAGGTTATCTGGACCTTTTCTAAACTGTTTTTCAGGTCGTTGTCCTCTAAAGCCTAAGACAAATGCCAAATCCATAATTGCTTGTTCAAAAGTATTTGCAGTTTTAGGTAAGAAAACCAGTTGCTCTATTAATTTATTTACAAATAAAATATATTTATTTGGTCCCCTAAACTTTTGATTAATGTAATTTGCTAATTCTTGAGCTTGAGAAACATCTGTTGGTATTAGCCTATCATATTGAATCCCCTCAATCGGGTGAATAACTTGACTATTATCTTTCACAGCAGACATAAGGGTTTGTTGAGTTTCAACAGGGTCATAAAAATGGAGGTATTCTGCTAATTTTTGCTTCATAACTCCTCTTATAATTTGGTTTTCCTCCTCATTAATTACGTTTAATAAGATTTGAGTCGATTCTCTATGATTATTATTAAGTGCATGGTTGTAAGCTTCACGTTCTTTTATAATTCTATCATCAAATTTAACACTTGGATCATATTTCACTTTCACTAATGCACCTCTTGAGGTTCTAATCCAGTCCTTATCCCGATTTAGTGAATAATTTATTACATCTTTAAGTTCTTCCAAATCTTTACCACGTAGTTGTTTTGATAACTGGGATGAGAGTTCAATCTGCTTTCTCGTTGCTGCAGTAAATCTAGATATTGCACCATTAACATATAAATGATTGACTAGAGAGCGCCCCATTAGAAATACAACACAATAATCATCTTTTGATCGAATTCCCCTACCCATCCCTTGTTCAATTTTTTGTATTTTATTATTTAGTAGTAATTCATTACCTTGTAATGCAGACTCTTCTATTTTATCTATCTTTCTCCTAACATCAGGAAGTCCATCTATTACTAACACCGTACAAGCACTTTTAGGTAGATCAATTCCATCATATTTATTTATTACTACAACTAAACCTACATGTCCTTTTTTTAGTTCTTCAACACCGGCGTGTAAATTTTTAGAGTTTAATATCTTATCAGCTACGTCTTCCCAATATTTTGCTCTATAATTAGATGGTACTATTATTACAACATTTTGAGTTTGGGAAATTTCTTTATAAAATATTTTTAATTGATCATCAGAAATATCAGGATTTAATTCTTGAGGTACAATTATCATTCTTTCACCAATATCGTTTGAACTGTTAGGCGTAATAGCCTGTGATATCATGGTATGATCTATATTAAAATGGGAAACCAGAACACTATCATCAGAAATTGTCGCACTCATAAAAATTCTTCTTTGTGCATTTTGAAAACTTGGGATATTATGTATAGGTAAAAATTTAGGTGATATTTCTAATCCGTCACTACCTATTACACAATAACAATGTTCTATATTATTTTTTATTAATGGCCAGCCAAACATTAATGACTTTAAATTTTCATCATTACTATCCTTATTATTGTGTAGTATTCTAATGATTTCGCTTTTATTATCAATCCAACTCCAAAATGGTACAATTCTATTAGCATTAGGGTCCCCTGCTTCTAATTCTATTAATCCTACTTCTGACTGCTGTTTTATACTTTCTCGAAACAAATTTAGGAATTCCCCATATACTTCGGTATTATAAGGTATTTTTATGGAGAATTGATTTTCAGCAATATCAAGGCACGCGTGGGCATCATCAATTATAATGCTTCCTATATTAATCTTAACATTTTCAGTTCCAAAAACTGACTTGCCATTTATTAGCTTAAATATATTTATAATTAGGATTGATTCACCTTTCAAGAAACTAGGATCATTCGTATTTTCCGTAACATCTATACCTAGACTCATAGCCTCATTTACTACTTGTTTAACTAAATACGGATCGGGAACTACATACACTGCTGGACCATTATTTTCATTGAGACAACTCTTTAGCATCAAAAGTCCAACGACGGTTTTGCCGCTACCCGTATTCATTTTAATAATAACGTCTTTTTTGTCCCGATAATCTTCAAACCATTTATTTAGCACCTCAGTCTGGACATCTCTTAAATATTCTTCATATTTATCATCCTTTTCTGGTAAAACATCAAATAGCTCTCTTGGATTAATAACTGTGTCTACCGAGTTGTTACCATTTAATTTTCCAAAATCAATAATCACAAATAAACCCCTCCGCATCTTATTATTTATCACTACCTATTTTAAACCTTTAAATAATATTAGAAAAGTATGACAACATTTCATACGAGTTTATATACCTATAAGTTCCTTTTATCACCAATTAATAATATTTAACAGGAAAACAACTTTCCATATTGAATCATGACAAAGAAACAGTATAAATCTTTACACAAGACACGAAAGGGGATGTCGTAGAAAAATTGCGTGGAACTATTATTCTACGACATTATAGACTTTATTTACATTTGATTCCGGCCAAAAAATGTACATTAACTCAAGAAAATTTTGTCGTGGAATTATTTAACTCTAAAAAGAGGTGATTTTATGTTAAACACTTATCAGGAAGATGGACTTAGAGGTAAGTCGAAACAAACTAGGAAAACCTACCTGTTCTGTTTATCAAAATTTGAAGAATGGCTAGATGGAGCTGGCACAGATTTAGAAGAATACTCCCGATCAGATGTACAACAATATATTGATTATCTTGTAAGCAAAAGATATTCAGCAACAACAATTAATAAAACTTGGAGTGCAGTAAAACATTTTAGTCGCTGGCTGAATAAATTAGATGCCATTGAAGACATCTCAGTCATTACCCCACCGAACATTCTAAATCAAGCGCCAAAAGCACTTTCTAGAAATGAAGTAAACAAACTAATTAGAGAAATTGATCGTTCTGGTAATGATAGAAACTTTGCCATCACACACACATTAATTAATACGGGCATTAGACTTAATGAACTTGTCAATTTGGATCGTGAAGATCTTGAGATTAGCAAAAGAAAAGGGACCTTAAAGATACGTTTTGGTAAAGGAAACAAAGAAAGAAAACTACCATTATCATCAGAAACTAGGAGAGCAATTACGAAGTACTTAGACACAAGAGACGATTCGGTAGAGGCAATGTTCCTTTCTAATAGAAATAAAAGAATATCGGAACGAACAGTTCAGCATATTTTTGAGAAGCATGGAGTCAATGTACATTCATTAAGGCATACGTTTATTACAAAACTTGTGCGGAATGGAGAAGACTTCAGTTTAATACAATCTTTATCTGGCCATTCTAACGCGGATATGATAATCAGGTATTCTGCTCCAAACGAAGAGGATAAAGAAGAAGCGGTATCAAAATTATGGTTATCAGATTAAAAGAGGTGGATTTGTCTAACGGGTTCCGTTTCCTATCACAAAACTCTATTTTGTATATCGAAATGTAAGAGGAAATGTATATTAAATTGCGCTGTATATTGCAGCGCTTTTTGTATGTAAAAAAATAACCCAGTTCAATATGAACCGAGTTATAACTAGCGTATTTTTATTTATCTCTTCTTAAACTAAAGCACCCGTTACTTTAAGTACACTAATTCACAATCCAAATTATAATTTTAACATAAATTGCCAATTACTTAGTTATTTATCAGAGGAATTAGCTTAGTTATTAGGGGGTGTTTTGCTAATGAATTATGCAGTTGACACAAGTTTATGTCATCTTGGTAAAATAAGTGCCAAATAAGTAGCCATTTCTCTTTCTTTTTGTAGATAAACATTGTTAAATCAACAAAAATTAGCAATCCATTTTATATGCTAATTGGATTGCTAAAAGGTTTGTTATTTTATGTTTTGTACTATTAAACTTAACACGTTAATGATGGCACGCTACTCTGCTTATATTTATTCAGTATGAAGTAACAATTGATCTAAATCCATTATTTTAATTTTCTTTTTCGGTAACTGTTTAATCAATCCAAGTTCTTCTAGAGTAGTAAATTTACGGCTGATTGTTTCTGGTGTGGTACCAAGATACGAGGCTAAATCCTTTTTGGACATTGGTAAGATAATCGTTGGACTATTGCCACTTCCCTTTTCAATATTCTCAGCTAAAAAGGATATAATGCGGGTTTCTACATTTTCAATCGCTACTTGTGTGGTTTGTTTTTCAGAATCCTTTAAACGCATCGTTACTTCTGACAGTATTTTTAATGAGATCTGCGGATATTCCACCAAATACTTCTGTAAATCACCTCGTTTAATTAAACAAATAGATGTATTTTGTAGTGCTTCCGCATAATTCTCATGAATCCTTCCAGGTTGGAAAATGGCGACTTCACCTGTAAAATCACCAGGATTTAAAATGCGAACAAGTTGTTCTTTTCCAGAATCCGATAAGCGGTAAATCCGAGCCTTACCTGAATTGATAATATATAAGGTATCATCTTCCTCATCTGCACGGAATAACATTTCCCCTTTTTTAAGATGAAGTGTCTTGGCAGATTCCGCAATCAAATCCATTTGTGAGTCTTCCAAATGGTTGAAAATGGGAACAATACGAATACATTCTGCATGTCCATGTTGGTGATGACAACATTGGTTTTGTTCCAAAATAACCTCTCCCTTTTATAAAAAGCCTAAGAGGGCATCCTAG
Source organism: Paucisalibacillus globulus DSM 18846 (assembly GCF_000482485.1). Lineage (GTDB taxonomy): Bacteria > Bacillota > Bacilli > Bacillales > Amphibacillaceae > Ornithinibacillus > Ornithinibacillus globulus. The sequence continues at coordinate 23,661 of NZ_AXVK01000032.1, forward strand.
GCTTTCTTTCTATTCACTCGATTAAGCAGGTTTTACCTTTGATTTGACAACAGGATATCCTAAGTCTTCAATTGCCTTTTCGATATCGTTAATAGCGACTGCTTCTGAATCAAAATCTACTTTTACTTTACTTGCATTGAACATTACTTTCAAGCTATCTTGATTCACACCGTTTATTCCTTTCACCGCATTTTCAATCTTTTGGAGACAAGATGGGCAAGATAAGGTTTCTAATTGAATCGTTGCTTTTTGCATAAATCATTTCCCCCTTCATTTTTTAACGACCGTAAACCAATCTATTCTTTTGTTTTTGAGTTACTTTAAGCCTGATATGCTTTATCTACTTCTGATAACATCTCGAATGTGCCTGCATACGTTTCACATACATCTCCAGGAATGGTGTAGTTGTCTGTGATTTTTCGTAATTGAGCAAATTCAGCATCTAAGTCAGGTTTGTTCGTACCTGCGTCTTTTACTTTTCCACTAATTGTTTCAAACAATTCACGTACTTCAAAGGCTTCTGGGTGATTCTTACCATGGGCCCGTGTAATTGCAGTGGTGTATAAATCCAGCTTTTCAAAATGGTTTGTTATTACTTCGTTAAATGTTTGTTCAGACATTATTCGTTCCCTCTTTCTTGTGGTTTTTTGGTCTTAGGCCGATTTTACTTTTGATTTGACGACTGGATATCCTAAGTCTTCAATGGCTTTTTCGATATCGTTAATGGTGATCGTTTCTGAATCAAAATCTACTTTTACTTTACTGGCATTAAATAATACTTTTAAGCTATCTTGATTAACCCCGTTTAATCCTTTCACCGCATTTTCAATCTTTTGCATACAAGATGGACAAGATAATGTTTCTAATTGAATAACTGCTTTTTGCATGAATTATTTCTCCTTTCATCTTATCTTTGATTTTTTTGTTTTCCCTCTTCTTCTTTACAATTTAAGTATAGTTCAGGTTCAACGAAATGAAATTGATGCAAATCAAGTTTTAAGAAAAAGTAGGGGAGTATTTTGTTCTTCCTACCTGAATACTTCCCCTTTATCATTCATCAAGACTGCTTTCTATTAAAATTATTCTCTCAAACGGTATCGAAGCAATCTCATACCATTCAAGATGACTACTAAGATACTTGCTTCGTGAACCAACATCCCGATTGACATATTCATCCATTCACTAAATAGTAGGCTGGCAAGTAAGACTAATACCACACCAACTGCAATGGTAATGTTCTGTTTCATGTTTCTTGAAGTTGATTTTGTTAAGCCTAATGCGTGTGGTAAACGACTAAAGTCAGAATTCATTAAAACAACATCTGATGTTTCAATTGCAACATCTGTTCCACTTCCCATGGCGATTCCGATATCTGCTAAGGCTAGTGAAGGACTATCATTCACTCCGTCACCGACAAAGGCAATGATCCCGCCTTCTGCTTGCATTTTTTCGATATAAGCAGATTTTCCTTCCGGTAGCATATGACCATGTGCTTCTGTTAACCCAAGTTCTCGAGCAACTAAATCTACGGTTCCTTGGTTGTCCCCAGAAAGAACGACAAGGTTTTTGACCCCTAGTTTTTTCAGTTTTTGAAGATCTTTTTTAACACCTGGACGGATTTGATCCCGAATACCCATCAGAACGTTTAATTCTCCGTCGACCGCAGTTAACACAAGAGAATTCCCATTTTTCTCAAAGCGTTCGACGTCTTTTTTAGCTTTTTCGCTTAATTTCACATTTTCCTTTTCCATTAAAGCTACGTTACCAACGGCTACACGATGAACACCTATTTTTGCTACAATTCCGCCACCTTTAACGACTTCGGTTTCTTCAACAGTAGAGAAAGTTGTCTCGCCAATATCCTGTAGAACAGCTTTCGCTAGTGGGTGGTCCGATTCACGCTCCACACTTGCTAAATATCCTAGAACCTCTTCAGTATTTTTTCCGTAAAATTCTTTTTCGGCAACTTCAGGGTTTCCTACTGTCAATGTTCCTGTTTTATCAAAAACGATAGTATCTACTCTGCTAAAGTCATTGATAACTTCACTACCTTTTAGGAGGACACCATTACGTGCACCGTTTCCGATACCGGCAACGTTGGATACAGGAACCCCGATAACTAATGCACCTGGACATCCTAAAACAAGAATCGTTATAGCTAGTTCAATATCTTTTGAGAAAAACCAAACAATAAAACCAAGGACTAACACAGCTGGTGTATAGTATTTTGAGAATCGGTCAATGAAACGTTCTGCTTCTGATTTTGAATCCTGTGCCTCTTCCACTAATTCGATAATTCTACCAAATGTTGTATCTTCTCCAACACGATCAGCTCGAATTTGGATCGTTCCATTTTCTAAGATAGATCCTGCAAATACTTCAGAATCAACCTTTTTACTTACAGGTAGAGATTCTCCAGTAATACTTGCTTCATTAATGTGACCTTCACCAGTTAACACTGTTCCATCTACCGGAACTTTTGCACCCGTTTTAACTAATAAAATATCACCTTCGTCTACATCATCGACATCTACTTCTTCAAATTCTCCGTTTTCCATTTGCTTTAAAGCGCTTTCTGGTGCCAGCTCTGTTAATTCTTTAATGGCAGAACGTGTTTTGTTCAAGGTACGTTGCTCCAAGTAAGAACCAAATAAGAATAAGAAAGTAACGATGGCTGATTCCTCATAATTTTGAATCAATACTGCCCCAATAACTGCAATGGTAACTAAAACATCAATACTGACAACTTTTACTTTTAATGCCTGATAGGCTTGGATTGCAATCGGCGCCACACCAAGAATGGATGCAATGATGAGCGACCAATTGAAAATGGCCATGTTGTCTAAGGAAAATCGTCCGAAGAATGCAAATGCAATCAAAATTGCACTGATCAGTGTAATAGAATTCTTTTTACTTAATATATATCTTTGCATGTTGATTCCCTCCAATTTCATTTTCATTTGTATTCCTTGTTGATGACTCTAGTATAGGATGTTTCTATGAAATAAAAATTGATTCGAATCAAGTTCTATTGTAAAAGTGAAAAATTATAAAGAACAGCAAAACAAAACCAACTGTTTTACGGAATAACTCTTATATATTATCGAACACCGACATACAATCACAAAAATTCATTATATTGTTCATTCTTTATTCAGCAGGCTTTAGAAAAGCATTATAAACAGCAAACTAAAACGCTCAGAAAATATTCTGAGCATTATTATCTTAATATTTAATTTTTCTTCCTCAACTAAACTGCCCAGTTAGTTTAAGTACAATAATTCACATATTCTATATCTATTTTAACATAAATATTCAAAATACCTTACACATTCAGTTAAATGCAAATTAAATAGTATTGTTACATTGAAAATTGTACCTTAAATTGTAGGCTTGTATTGCAAAATGTTGGGGTACAACAGCCATTGTCATTATACAAATTAGGCTACATTTTCCTATACATATTGAACACGAATTTTGACCAAAATCCTATTAAATCAATAAAAAACGACTAACAAATTACTCAACAATTTGTTAGTCATTTTAACTTACATTTTTAATGATTGCGATAGGTAACGGAACCCGTTAGGATTTGTCCCACCTCTTTCAATTTCATCTGTAACTATCAATGGAAATTATTTTTCTAAAATAGGTTTTAATTCCCCTTTTATAACTTCTGGAAAATATTTTGACGATATTTCAAAATGGATTGTGCTAGGTATAGTCTGAAATACAATAATCGATGGAAAATATATATTTGTGTTCTGTTTTATATATGATTGCTTATAGCAAATAACATCAAAGCCATCTTCTTGAAAGTAATCATAGCAAAAGATGTCATCAATTGACTCCAAATATTCTTCTTTATAGGACTCAACTTTCTCTTCATATGAACGAGTAAGGCCATACAAATGGATATCTGGGGGAGACACAGACACATATTCAGGATAATCATCATATTCAATTACTGAAAGTGATTTTTTTGGCTTAAAAAAGGGTTCAGTAAAATTGATTACTGTTTCCAAAATATCGTTATTGGGTAATGGTAATTGTTTACCAATACACAATTGACCAGTCTTTACATATAACTTAATATCAACATCCTCATCATAGCTTGTTCCAAAATTAGATAAGCATAAATCTATATAAAACTTAGAATCTAAACTCTCAAAGTAAGATTTCCACTGTCTATATTCACTAATTTTTTCGTATAATTGATCTAATAGTCTATATTTTTCTTTTTCATCATCGGATCCAACTAAAGAATGGGACGACCCTGTACCAAATGGACCACCACCAAAAGGTTGCTTTTGCTTGGATAACTCACCTATATTAAAAAAATCATTATAATTTAATTCTATATTAAACTCTTCTGCAAATGATTTTATTTCATTTTGAAGTTCCTTTTGTAAAGTTATTTCAACAGAACCAAATATCGAATTAAAGCCTTTAAGTTGATCTTGCCATTCTTTATTTGCCTTTCCAAAATTGGCTAATGAATTATTGACATCTAGAGCCACAATTTTTTCATCCTTTTCAGATTCCGATTCAGATTCCGAAACATCAACTACTTCGGTTTGGTCAGGCAGTCGAATATTCCTCACCTGTTCAAATAAACTATGAATATTTGACTCTATATCTGCCATGAATTTTGAGTTTTGATAACTTCTCTTATACATTATTGGATTTTCGGTAATTTTCCCGTGCCTAACACCTTTAACAGATAAATTACTACTATTAGTAGATTTGTTTTCATTTCCATTTGCAAGTAAATTCACAAAATATAAGGACAAATGGTTTAAAAAGTCCTTTTTAAATTCTGCCAAATCAGAGTATGGAGCATAAATGCCTTTATCTTTATATCTTTCCCTAAAGTCAATTACTTTTTTATACTGTTCTGGTTCAAGTGAAGCGGGATTAATCTGTCGGTCACTGAAATAAAGAAACACTTGTTTACCACTATTTATTAGTTCTTCAATTTCCTCTTCTGTACCAGATCCATAATTATCTGTAGGCGTACCAAATCTAGTCCAAAACACTGCAACAGCTGCATCACATTCTAGAACAAATTGTTTGTTTAATAGATTCTGTGGTTTCCCACCAGATTGAGGGTAAGAGTCTGTAGACCAATGCTTTGTAACTATTGATGTATCATTAGCCGCACCATACATGCGGTTAAAATCTGCAACAGTCTCTTTTATTATTTCTAGCTCTTCTTTCACATCGGAAGGGCAAGATATTAATAAATCAAACTGAGTTACATTCCTTGGCATGATAACGCCCCTTTCAAACAAAAAGTTTAGAAATATATCTTCTTTAATTCTATCACATATATATTTGTATTTGTTTTTATTCATATCAGTTTCATATTAGTTAATTTAATTCTTTTGATTGAAGTTAAAAAAGAATGATCCAGTATTTACACCAGACCATTCCCTTAACTGATTTAAGTTGGTTTAAATTTAATTCATTTCCAAATTTTTACCTATGAACTCTAATTTTTCTAAATTACCCTCAATAGCATTTTTCAAAAGGAAACTCTTCGCCCCATTAAAATTGTTACAAATCGCTGCATCCACCATAACAAATTCATCACCAAACATTTGAGCGACACATGCACCAAATTTATCAGTCCCATCAAATTTTACAATTGCAAACCGTATTGCAATTCCACAAAAGTCAACATCCTCTTGCCATAAAAAATCATTCTTCATGTAGATTCCCCCTTTCTACATGAACTCTTAAACATATAATAAACTTTTCCTTTTCAATAATTAAAAATATCATAAAATACCTACATTGTTTTTTCAAGAAACATAATCAGATATGCTATAGCTTAACAAAAAGAAAGCAAGGGGATTATCCCTCGCTTATTTTTTCGAACGCTAATTGATTTGTTCTACTAACTATACTTTCTACAAGTTTTTCATCAAATACATAATCCGGTAAAATTGCGGATAGGTATTTCATTGTTAAGCCAATAGTTGTAAATACCTTTAGATGCAAAACTTGTTGTCTCTCTGCTCCCATGTCCTTTTCAATCATTACATAATACAGTGGTTCAGATGAATTTTTCCCCATCCATCCATAACCATTTTCCTTTGAAATGACAATGTTGTAATCACCAAAAAAAGAGTAAACCAAATTGTCTTCTTGCAGTACCTGATCCTTGTACTTATCCATATAAATCTCCCTCTCTAGAGTATATTATCTACACTGTTAACTTATATGTAGCAAGCCGAATACCTTGTTTATCAGGAGATAATTTCAATCTTTTCCAGTAATTAATTCCTGAATGGCATCGTATGTTTCTTTTATAATTTTTTTCTCAACAAAATATTCTGGAACAACCGATAATAGAAATCTAGCGAGATGCCCAGTATTAAAAAATCTTTTTAATAGAACATCGTTTTGCTCACCCTTAAGGTTTTCCTCATTAACAATTACTACATAATTACCTACTCTCAAAGAATTGTTTACTTTTACAACTGAGACATAATATTCACCACTTTTAGCCAAAACCATATTATTATCAGCATGCACTATGGTTGCTTCCTCTCTTTTGTCCATTACTATTCCCTCTTTCGTATAGAATTTTTATCATGATGATATTCCACACTTGGACGGGGAAACCTGTTAAAACACATCAAAAATCAAGGGTAAACTACCTCTTAAATCAAAGTTATGAAATGCGTTAAAGGAATATATGGTTATATCTATCAACGGGCATTGCTACTATACAAATTTCATTAGCTGAAATAATTTCAAAAAAATGCTCTATAGATTTGATTCATTATTTTATTTGTTTTATAAATAGATTGTAGGACAATAAAATAACAATCAAAACAATCAATCACAAAACTAATTATAATCAGCCTACCAAAATTTCAAAGGAGGTAGATGATTATGACAAATCAAGAAGAAATTCTAGATATGAGAAATAACGAATGGATGGCGACTTTGGAGAAGGTTGAGGAATTAAGGGAACTTCTTCTAGAAATACAGAGCGGTGAAATTTCATTTTGGATAGATGGTGAATGGCATTATCGAAGCAACGAGTACAATTTCCCTAAAGGTTTCACTACTCCCCATTTTATCCTTAATCCAGAAATTCTAGGAAGCATCGATGAAAAAAATGTGGAGAATGTTATCTTAAATATTCTTAGATTGCTAGATTTTTATATTACGTACGTTAATTTTTATTTTGACAGCGGCATTAATTTTGAGGATTATTTAAGGAAAGAAATTAATAGTGACATTTGCACCATTTTACATGAGAAACACGATATTTTATGTAACTCCTATAATTTTTACGGATACAATGACAGGATTGCATTCAATTATATTTTTTCATGGAATGAGAATGGAAAAGGTATTCAAATAGTTTTTAATAATTCAAAGTACGGGTATACATCCTTTTACGATTTGACAATGTATCTTCTGGAAGAGTCAAGGGGAATTGGTGATTATGAGTTGTATACTCATTTCTGTAGGAAAATGAGGGAATTCCAACATAAGTATTATGGAACTACTTCAAATGCCGATAGAGATTTATATACTTCTGAAACAGAGGTACAATTATTAAATCCAGAAAATAGAGCGAACCGTTTTGACCCCAGTAATGATTTTTATATAGTAAATTGTGCGGTTAAGATAGCGGATATTATTGATTACTTTAATTTAAATATTGAGGTAACTGATAAAAAGTTATTGGAGAAGTATATTGATACAAACTATCTATATACTCAATTTGGGTACTATGAATTTTTCAATAACATAACTGTCCCGGAAGTACAACAGATAGTTATTGATACAATTGAAGGCAAGTTACAGGAGCCATTCTCAATTAGAAAATATACTTGTAACTATGATAATAGATTTCATTTTCAAGTTGAAAATGAGGCAAATAAAAGCGAATGTCTAGTAGAATGGAATTACCAAGGGGAATGTTACAGATTTAAAAAGGGAGAAAATAAATATACGTATTTTGAATCTTACACTCCATTATTATTCTACATACTACTTGATTTCAAAAATGAAAGCAAATTTACTTGGGATAAACTTATAGTAGATTGTGTGCAATTAATCAATGACATCGAAAAGTCCTCAAAAGTGGATATAAATCTAGAATATCTAATCAAAAGAATTAAAAAGCCTAACGTCATTGAGGATTTGCTTTTCGGCGACGATTTACCAATTTAATTTCATCATCAAAATTTAAATTAATTAAAACTGTCCTCCGTCACTACAGAGGACAGTTTTTTATTAAGTTGGACTATTCCCATCAAACCGATAATCCATTTCAAACATCTTATCCGTGTACCACTCGCGAAATTCTTCATTCTCTGTAAATTTCTGATACATATCAAACTGATCAAACATATAATCTTGGAATACTTCCTGCATAATTCTTTTGAAAGCAATCTTGGCATTTTGACGATCCGAGTGGCTTTTCGTGTTCTGGTACTCTTCTTTTTCCACTACTTTTTGCGGAAGCTCTTCCATCATAAATTTTCGAATGGAATCATTTTCGGTCAAGTCTTTACCAAACTTATCATTAAAATCCCGAACAATTTCACTTAAATATTCTAATTGTGGGTCGTTTATGACACTTGCTCCACCCGTAGAAGCGGGATCTAATTCGATATTACCTTCCAAAGTAATGTTTTGCATCTCCTTTTGGTCTACGCGGTAACTATCTATATCTATAGCTTCCAGAATCCCTTCTGATAAGTCATCGTCAGAGAGCTTTGGTAATTTAGGCAGTAGATATTTAACGGTTGTTGCCAAAGCCGTCCAGTCCTGTTGGTTATAAGGCAAGATTTGTGATAAGAAAGAATACGCACGGTGAAATGCCCTTGCTTTCGATTTAAATTTTACTTGATCATCATATGGAAGTTGTTTGAAACGTTCAACCATTGCCTCTAGCAATGGATCGATAATTTCTCTACTTGCCCCATCAAGATATTTATCAATTACCTGCATAATTTCTTCCTCAGAAAAAACCTGCATTTCTACTATATCATCGTATAAATCATTTAATCTATTAGGATCTGTTCCTTCACTTAATACGGTAGTCTTATAAAACGGGTCGAAGGCTTCTTTGATTTCCTGTGCAGTATTTGCAAAGTCCAGAACAAAGGTCTCCGTCTTATATGGCTTATATGCCCTGTTCAATCTAGAAAGCGTCTGTACGGCTCTAACGTTATTAAGTATCTTATCTACATACATGGTGTGTAGAAGCGGCTGGTCGAACCCTGTTTGGAACTTTTCTGCAACAATTAAGAACCGATATTTATCCTTTTTAAATTCTTTCCGTATATTATCACTCGGAAAACCATTCATTGATGATTCATCATAAGATTTTCCATCAATGGTTCGGCTTCCCTCAAAGGCCACGAGTGCTTTAATATCTATCTTTCTCTCTTTTAATATTCGATCAAAGGCTTGTTTATAACGTATGGCACTAATAACTGAACGTGTAACAATCATTGCTTTGGCTTTTCCATTTATTTTTCTCTTACGATATACTTTATCTAAGAAATGATCTATCATGATCTCTGCCTTTTTAGCGATGGTTAATTCATTTGTTTCCACAAAAATTCTCATTTTTCCTCTTGCACGGCTACTATCGAATTTAGGGTCATCTTCTATTTTTTTGTAGAGTTTATAAAAACTTTCATAAGTGGTGTAATTCTTAAGAACATCCAGAATAAATTCCTCTTCGATTGCCTGTTTCATACTGTAATTATGAAATGCAGCATAAGTACCATCTTCTTGCACATCCCCGAATATTTCCAATGTTTTATTTTTAGGTGTTGCCGTAAACGCAAAATAACTTACATTCTGAGGCATTCGCTGGCTTGCTACAAATTCATTTATTTTATCTTCAAGGGTTATTTCCTCTTCTACTACAACATCTTCCTTTGATAAAGCTGCATTCATTTTACCAGCAGTATTACCACCCTGTGAGGAATGTGCTTCATCAATGATTATTGCAAAGTTATAACTCTTTAATTCTCCGATGTCCTGAACAACATAGGGGAATTTTTGAATGGTAGTGACAATGATTTTTTTTCCTGATTCGAGAAATGCTTTTAACTCACTACTCCTTGTTGCTGCTGCCATTACACCATCTACATGTGAAAACTGTTTGATATTATCACGTATCTGTTTATCTAGTATTTTTCTATCTGTTACAACAATCACACTATCAAATATATTCTTCTCTCCACTGAGATCTTTAAATTCAGTTAATTGATGAGCTAGCCACGTTATCGAATTACTTTTACCTGAACCTGCACTATGTTGTATTAAATATCTATGTCCGGGTCCATCTTCCTTAACTTTGTTTAATAACTTTCGAACCACCTCTAATTGATGATATCGCGGGAAAATCTGCTTTCTAGTTACCTTCTTGGTATCTTCATCTTCCTCTTCTACCAATTGTGAAAACCGTTCAATAATATTCGCCATACTATTCTTTTCAAGGATATTTTTCCAAAGATAATCTGTCTTTAAACCGTTGGGGTTAGGAGGATTGCCCTTTCCAAAGTTGTGTCCTTTATTAAAAGGCAAGAATGTTGTATTATCACCCTTTAATTCCGTTGTCATATAAACCTCTTGGTCATCAACAGCAAAGTGAACAAGACATCGACCTAATTTAAATAATTCTTCTTTTGGGTCTCTATCGGTTCTATACTGTCTAATTGCATCCACAAAAGATTGTCTTGTTAATGTATTTTTTAACTCCATAGTCACTATTGGTAGACCATTTATTAAGAGAACCATATCGAGTGATTTATTTGGAGTTGACTCGGAATAATGTACCTGTCGCATTACTGAAAAAATGTTTTGTTGAAAGTTTTGAACTGATTGTGCGTTAAGTACATCTGATGATGGTTTCTTATAATAAAGTTTAATTTTGACATCCCCATCACGAAAACCGTCCCGCAGAATTCTTACAATCCCTTTTTTCTTAATCTGGTCACTAATCCGTTTGAAAAAGCGCTGGTCAAAATAAGCACCATGTCGGTTTCTAAGAACTTCAATTGCATCACTTTGGGTTGCTTTTAGGAACTGCATTAGCAGCTCCTTATCAATACAGTAATGAGGATCATAGTCAATATACTTACGAGGAACGTATCCATTATCGCTAAGATGAAGTTCTATAATATTTTCAATCCCTCGTTCCGACATATCTGTTTGCACCAGTTTCACTTCCTTTCTCAAATTGATGGTGAACGTTTACTTTACCTGTCACAACACTCGACACCAATGTTCTCTTGTAATTTTTCATTGTAGTAACTTGTTTTTTTATCAATTCAATAGCGTTACTAATTTCTTCTACTCTATTATCAAGATATTCTGCTATTTGCTTTTGTTCTTTCAATGGTGGAACTAAGATTCGAAACTTATTTATGTCCTTTTGGAATAGATGTGGCACTCCCATTCCATCTTTTATACGTTTTATTACATTTTGCATATGATTTGACTTTAGAAAGTAATGTAAGAAGATACTATCAATATTTTCATTAGGTCTTATAACCGCTATAGAGCTATTAACTGTTGCTTGAGAGGGAAGATTGCGAACAACATTTACTGTACCTAATGTACTTCCATCTTTGGCAAGCAAAACATCATCTTCTTTTAACATTATTTCTGGAGATTCTAAATATCTCTCATTTGAGATATAATCTACATTATCAAAATCTATGAATCTTCCTTTAATATTGGGTATTGCTAAAAATATATTACCTTGTTCAGTATATTCAGAAGCCTTAAGTCCTTTCCAACCAAGTCTTGCTTTTATCGTTGCAAGAGAATATAGTGGGTAAACACTCCAGTGCTTGGGTATTTTACCTATCTCATTAAAATCTGTTTCTTTTGTTAAAGATGTTTTTTCCCTTCCTTGAAGAACAGTATTTGAAATAATTGTATTCAGTTTTTCTTCCAGTAAATCACGCTGTTTTTCTTTTATTTGAATATATCTATCTATCTCAATCAGTTTCTCTTCTAAATATGAGACAATAGATATTTGCTCTTGGTAATTAGGTAATACTAAAGGTAGATTTTTAAAATCCTCATAATGCAAGTCCCATTGTCCGATTCGCACACCCTTAGAAATACTATTGTATCCTGCAATATATTCATTTGACCGCAATAGGTAATGTAAATATTTTGGGTAGACTTTTTTATCGTCTACCTGACAGATAATGTAAGCGGGACTTATAATTCCTTGGAATTCCGAGATAGCTAAAGAACCTTGCCAAGCCTTCATCTTATTAATAACAAGATCACCCGGTTCAACGAATTTATAATTTGATAAATTGTCTGATTCCACATTATGATTATCATCTCTAGAGTCTTTATATATAACTCCATACTCCCGATAAATTGAAAGCAATCGCTCCTCTGGCTTGTTTCTTACTGATTTGAGTTTAGTAACGCCTTTTACTCTAATAATGTTCCAATGAGATGGCACTTTTCCTAGCCACTTTATATTACTATCTTGATAGCTATCATAACGTTCCATATTAAATAACCTCACTAATAATCCGATGAAGTAATCCTTCTGATTGTCTTTCTAATTCAATTAATTCATTAGAAATATCTTCTATATTACGTACTTGTTCGTATTTATAAAAGTATTTATTGAAAGAAATCTCATAGCCCACTGTTGTTTTACTCTCATCAATCCAAGCATCAGAGGCATACGGCAAAACTTCGGTTTGAAAATAATGTTGTATATCTGCTTTTAATGGTACATTTTCCGTATCTCTCAACTGTGGATCTGGCTCATATTCTGTCCCATTTTTAGTCTTTTTCTTAATAACTCCCTCAGCTCTTTCATCTCTCACCGTATAGTAGTTAAGTATTTTCTTGATATCTGATTTAGTCAGTTTAATACCATCGGATTTTACAGACCTTTCAAATTCTTTTTGTACTCTATTGAAGTCCCAATGTTCCTCCGTTCCAAAACATTGAATTAACAATTCTACTATTTTATCAACAATTGGAATTAATTTTTTATGTTTTTTTATATCGTCGTTAAATGATCTCTTCATCAAATTTATTTTGTCGTTGGTAATTTTTGTTAGTAAACGGAGAGGACGCTCAACTGTAATTTTAGAATAGCCAAATTCATTATTTGGAATAATCAACGCATTCTCGGCACCCTTAAAATTCATATATATATCAACAATTGATTTAATGTGTTCTTCACTTAACTCACAGTTTTTCTGACCTAAATTACGCCGAATTTTATCATAAAAACTTGTAGCATCTATTAACTGAACCTTACCTTTTCGATTAACAGGCTTACGATTGGTTAGTATCCATACATACGTTGCAATCCCAGTATTGTAGAACATGTTTTCTGGTAGAGCAATGATTGCCTCTAGCCAATCATTCTCAATAATCCATTTACGAATATTACTTTCCCCAGAACCTGCATCACCCGTGAACAGGGCAGATCCATTATGGATTGTTGCAATTCTACTGCCCATTTCAGTGCTTTCTTTCATTTTTGAAAGCATATTCACCATAAATAATAATTGACCATCATTAGATCTTGGTACTCCCATTTGAAATCTAGGATCTTCAATATTATTTGTAACAGGGTCCGTTAATGTATCCTTATCAACTTTCCAACTCTTCCCATAGGGAGGATTCATTATCATAAAGTCAAATTTCATATCCGGAAAATGATCATTGGACAATGTCGACCCATATTTAATATTTTCTGGACTATTTCCTTTAATCATCATATCGGACTTACATATTGCGTAGGTTTCTGGCTGAACCTCTTGGCCGTACAAACCAAGATTTATCTTTTTACCTTTATTAGCGGCTAGTTCCTTTAAAAAGTTCTGTGACTCTGTTAGCATTCCACCTGTACCACATGCTCCGTCATAGATAAGATAATCTGAACTCTCAATTTTATCTGCAATAGGTTCGAACATTAAATGTGTCATCAATGCTACTACATCACGAGGGGTAAAGTGTTCCCCAGCTTCTTCATTGTTTTCTTCATTGAATTTCCTTATTAACTCTTCAAATACATAACCCATATCAAGATTGGTTAGATTCTCTAGTTTTAAATCTGGATCGGTGTATCTTTCAACCAATTTAAATAACACATTGGCTTCTTCTAGTGTCTCTAGCTGATTATGAAACTTAAACTTTTGTACAATTTCACGAACATTAGGGCTGAACCCTGAAATATATGTTTCGAAATTTTCACGAATTTGACTAGGTTCATCTAGCAATCTACGTAACGTGAACTTTGATGTATTATAGAAAACATAACCAGATGCTTTTTGTAGTGCAGCATCTTGATTTACCATTCCTTTTTCATTTAAGAATTGATGTACTTTTTCTACTTCCCCCTTTGTTGGTTCAAGAAGGGCATCTATCCTTCTTATAACTGTCATTGGAAGTATTACATCTCTATATTTCCCTCGAACTAAGACATCCCTTAAATAGTCATCAGCGATGCCCCAGATATAACTAATAATTTGATTAATATTGATATTATTCATTAGACTTTCCTCCTAATTTCATTCCAATTCAATTGTACTATAATACTAGCAAATTCTCTAACCCATTTAATATAGAACATCAATACTATGTTTATTAATGTAATAGATATGTCTATATGATATTCTGTCTTTAAAATAAGTAATACTTTCTGGAAGGAGGATTTAAGTTGGATAAGTATCCAAGTAACTCTTTTGAAGGACTTATTGAGAGTATTGTTACTGAGGAAATATCCCAAATACTTACAAACTATAAGGAGCCTAAAGGTAGTACAGAGAGGAAGGAATATTTAACTATCAAAGAAATTTCATCATTGACTGGAATCGGTATCTATACACTTAGACAACTAACATATCGTAGAGCAATGCCACATCTAAGGGTGAAATCAAAACTATTATTTGTTGAGAAAGAAATCACTCAGACTATAAGAGATTATAAAGAGTATGGTTGGAGTGACCCAGATAGTAACTGGGACGTTGAAAAAGTTCAATCTGAAATCGAGAAACTTCAGGCAAAAAAGGAGGACCCTGTTATGATAGATGAAGCAGTAAGAAAGATTATTAGAGAAGAACTTGAAGATTTTTCTAAAGAGATATTAAGCCTAACAAAAAAAGATAAAGAAAAATATTACGGAAGAACTGTGTTAACTATCAAAGAGGCTGCAAATTATTTCAGAACTAGTCCAGCTACAATCTATTCATTGATAAAAGAAGATGGCATGCCTCACCTAAAGATACATAGTCGTTTTCTTGTTGTATTAGAAGAGGCAGAGGCTTTTCTCTGGAGAGAAACTGCCAATTCTTATGCCGAAGAAGGAAATATCTATTGGCAAAGAATTTTACAAAGATTGGATTGGGAAGAGAATGAAAGAAATTTAGCATATGAGAAGGCTCTTAAGCGATTAGAGGAAAGTACATACAATTAGATAGGATCATAGTATTCATTTTTTGTTTTGCTTAACAATTCAACACTGTTATTTTTATAGGCCTTCTGTAAATTATATTATGTATTTAGGAGCGCGATTAAATGTACTTATCGGAACTTTCTATAAAAAACTTCCGTAAATACGGAAATCCGGGGCTTAATCTAAAATTCAATAAACATCTAAATGTACTTGTTGGAGAAAATGATTCTGGAAAAAGCACTATAGTTGAAGCCATAAAATTTGTACTTAATACACACAGTAATGATTATGTCAGATTAAATACAGAAGATTTCCATTTAGCAAAAGGGGTTAATGAAGAGGAACGGGCTAATGAGATTGAGATTGTATGTGTATTTAGAGGATTTACTATTGAAGAAGCAAAACACTTTTTAGAGTGGCTACACATTGAAAAAGTTGAAGAGACACCAACATACAGCCTAAAAGTTATTTTTTCCGCCAAGAGAAAGGATAAGAAAATATACCATGATATAACAGCTGGAGGAATTGATACAGGAAAGTATTTGAACGGTGAGGCTAGAAATCTATTAAAAACCACCTTTCTCAAGCCACTTAGAGATGCAGAGATAGAAATGACCTCAAGAAGAAACTCAAGGCTTTCTCAGGTGCTTATAAATCATTCAGCATTCGAAAATGAAGAGGAACATGAATTAGTGAATGCAATTAAGGATGCTAACGCTAGGATAATGAACTATTTTATTGAGGAAAAAGAGGAAGAAGCAGGAGATGAGCCTGTTCAAGATCATAATACCGAAGAAGAAACCGGTGCACAGATACTAAAAGATATAAATGAATATCTCGAAAATTTCTCAAGTAATAGAAATATATTAAAGTCCCGATTCAACATTTCGGATATAAAGTTAAAAAGCATTTTAGAGCGGCTGCAATTAAATCTCGAAGATGCAAAACCCGGTTTAGGCTCGCACAATATATTATTTATTGCAACGGAATTACTCTTTCTTCAACAAAAAGAATACGAAGGGCTTAAACTGGCCCTTATTGAGGAGATTGAAGCACATTTACATACACAAGCACAAATGAGGCTAATTGATTACCTACAAAAACGTTCAGACGAGAGTGATATACAAATAATACTTACCACCCATAGCACATCACTAGCTTCAAAAATACCACTAGAAACTATGTTTATATGCCAAAACGACAAAGTGTTCTCTCTAAACCCAATTGAAACCGAGCTTTTAAATGGGGATTATTTATTTATAGAAAGATTCTTGGATTCTACAAAAGCAGATTTATTTTTTGCACAAGGGGTTATTATGGTTGAAGGGGATGCAGAGAATATATTAATTCCGACGATTGCTAAAATAATAGGAATCCCATTATCTAAGAACGGTATTACTGTTCTTAATGTGGGTAGTACAGCGTTTCTACGGTACTCAAGAATATTTATAAGATCGAATCCTGAAAATGGAATTATAAATATACCCGTTTCATGTATAACAGATTTGGATTTAAAACCAGAAATAGATGACCAAGACAAATTAATCAACCCTCCCCAAGAGTCTGCTGATGAAAAAAGAAAAAGGATAAAAGCTAGACTAAATAATCAAAACGTAAAAGCATTCATTTCGCCAATCTGGACTTTAGAACATGACTTTGCAAGGAGTTCTTTTCAAGAGGACGTACTCAGAGCGGTATTATGGGCTAAGAAAATACAGAATAGCGATACTATAGGGCTCACTGAGAATAAGAAAGAAAAAGTAGAAGAAGACATAAATCAATACACGGAAGAAAATAAAGAAAAAAATTATTCTTCAGAACGTATAGCTTATGAAATTTATGAGAATATCATTACAAAAGACAATGATAAAGTTTCTAAAGCAATTATTGCTCAATGCCTTTCTGACATTTTACTAACAAAGTTTAAGAAGGATCCTGACACAATTAGAGCACAAATACTTTCTGAACCACTATTAGAATATCTTGTTAACGCAATAAAATATGCTGCAGGTATTAGAGAGGTGAAGGAATAGTGTACCCTATAACCGATGAAGACATTAATTGGGCTGAAGAGATACTTCTTCCAAACGGTGCAAATTTTGATGAACAAAGAAGACAAGTTATTAAATGTTTAACATCCAAGGATATTCTAGCATGTCCCGGAAGCGGTAAAACAACTACTCTTTTAGCAAAACTATTAATTTTAGAAAAAGAATTACCCCTAGATAATAATCAGGGAATCTGTGTTCTTACACACACTAACGTAGCAATTGATGAAATAAAGGGTAAAATAGGGAATCCTAATGCTAGACTATTTAATTATCCAAATAATTTCTCAACCATTCAGTCTTTTGTAAATAGGTATTTAGCAATCCCTGCTTACCAATATTTTTTCAAAAGTGATATCCATATCATTGATAATGAATATTACAAAAATGAATTTTATAAAGAATTCAATCGGATTTTTAGCGGTTATAGAGAAAATATTATTAATAAAGCAGCCTTCTCCCCAGTACACTCTCTATTACGTTTAGATTATCATGGAGATAATATCAACTTTATGTGGGGTAAAAAGCCACTAGAACAGGTTTATAGTAAGAAAACTAAAACATATAGGATATTATCAAATCTTAAGAGAAGAATACTTAAACGAGGAATTTTAACATTCCAAGAAGCATTTGTTCTTGCACAAGAATATATTAAAATTTTTCCGGAAATTAAAACATTATTCTCCGCAAGATTTAAGTATTTGTTTATAGATGAAATGCAGGACACATCATATGCTCAACAACTAGTTATTCAGAGTCTATTTGATTCCGATAAGGTTGTTACCCAATTCTATGGTGATCGCAATCAAGCAATATATGAGGGAAATAATTCTAATGAAGTCGACAACTTTATTCAAGGAGAACCCCTTCCATTGGACAATAGTTTAAGGTTTTCACAATCTATCGCTAATTTAATCAAAACAATCTGTGTTAGCCCACAAGATTTAAAGGGAAATGATAGCATTCGTGGGTTAAAACCTACTATTATAAGGTTTAATAAAGATAATATACAAAAGGTTCTTCCTACCTTTGGAGAATTAATCAATAAGAACGGATTAGCACAAGAAGGCAATCGAACATTTAAAGCTGTAGGAAGGGTAACACATAACAGCGATAGCGAAAAAATAGTAATTCCTAGTTACTATCCGTATTTCAAAAAAAGAGAAAAGTCTCCTTTTGAGAATGCAAATAGTTTAAATGACTATATAAGTCATTTAAATGAACTAAACACTACATCAGCAAAAAAATATAGAGAAACATTCATTAAATGCTTTATCAACTTTTTGCGGTACCTAAATATAAAAAATGAATCTCGCAATTTTACTGAAAAAAGTCTAATTGATTATCTCAATAATAATTCACAAGAAGGTTTCATTCGTATTGAAAAATTAATGTCAGAGTGGACATTAAAATTAAATTCTGGGATTAACATAGAAACTCCCCTTAAAAATTTCTTAAGTAATGAGTTTTTATCATATTTTGAGGTAACAATATCAAAAGAGTCTTTATCTAGTTTCTTAACCACCAATTTAGAGGTTTCAAATGAAGAACAAGAAAAGGTAGCCGACTATCAAAGTGATTACCTTCATGTTTCAGAAACTGGGGATAACATACTTATTAATATTGACACTATTCATGGTGTCAAAGGTGAAACACATACAGCCACACTATATTTAGAAACTTTTTCTTATGCTTACGAATTTGACAAAGGGAAGATTCTCGACTATCTAAAGGGGCATCATACAAAGCCAAAGAAAAGACAAGAGCAAATGCTAAAACTTGCATATGTAGGTATGTCACGCCCTTCTCATTTGTTGTGTGTAGCAATTCGAGAAGAAGCATTAGAAGGTCATGAAGTGGATCTTGTTGATTTGGGTTGGAATATTGTAGATGCTCAACCCTCCGAATATAAAGCAGAAGAAAAACAAACAATTGTATCACAAACTTAAACCTTTATTTATGTAAGTTTTAATAAGCATTGGGCAATGTATACCCAATGCTTATTAATTAAAACCTTCATGTAGAAGATATTTTCGCATCTTCCCTACTACCTTCATTTATAGACAGTTTATTTAGTACCTTAAGAGCCCTCTGGCTACGCCTAATATTTTGATTAATAGAATCCTTTAGTAATAGAACCTTATCAATGTCTGCCTTTCCTACGTTATCTTCTAGACCATTTAGTATTCTCTCATTTACAAAACTGAAATCACCAAACAAATAATCTACAATATTTCTATTCAATGCCCTTAACTCTGTTATGTCAAAACAATCTTGATTACTCATGGTGATACAATTATGAAATATAGATATTATCTCATCAAATGCTTCTGATTTATTGGCAATTTCATCTTTATCAAGGTCCTCAAATGATTTTCCAGTCCTTGAAAATGTCATGTAGGTAATAAGCCCAAATATTATAGCATCAATGTTATTTTTACTGGATATCTGTGTGTTATGTCTATCTTTAAAATGTTCTTTGATTTTTTTGGATGAGTATTGAAAGAACTCTTCTAGGAAATCAAATTCCCATGTATCCAATATATAATCAGAATTCCCCACTAAATAATCTACTGATGTGTTAAACAAATATGCAAGTTGAACAATTTCTTCTAAAGATGCTTCTCGTTCATTATTTAAGTATTTCTGCAGAGTTGTATGGTCAAATTCTAGACACTCCATTAGTGAATTTCTAAAAACATCGAAACCATTTATTTCTATCAAACGCTGTAATTGATCACTTAACATTTTTTTTGGTAGTTCGCTATTCATTGTCATTCCGCCCTTCATTCACTGATTTTTTATCATCGTAATTTACGGACCCTATATTAAAATTTAATAGCTGTGGTTAAATAATGTCTAATACTTTTTATTAGAACATTTTAGGTACTACCTACAGCTATAACAATATAGCCTGTCAAAGAAGCATTATATATCCAATTACTAAAGAAGCGGGAATAGAAAATACGATTACCTTCCCTTGCGAGGTAATACTATTATTAATTTCAGGACCATTATAATTGTTCCTTGCTAAGATATAACCTTGAAGAATGCAATACCAAAAATATCCCCCCGACATTAAAAACATTAGAAGATATATGCTTAGAACTACATTATTAGTTAATACATAAATAGTAGAACAAAATAATAAATACAAAATAAACTTTCCTAAAAATACGATTATGATAAAACTTTTTGGAAAACCCTTCTGTAATTCTTCTGCTTTTATAGGATATATCTTCGCAAGAATGATATTAAAAATTAAACCACCAAAGAATAATGTGCAAAGTGAAAAAAAGTAATAATTCGAAGTAGGAATTTTATAATACCACCACATTAAAGGTAAACATATAGTAGTAAAGCATAAAGAAAAATAAAACATAATCGCGATCATACCAATCTTATGCCAAGGAAATTCAATTATTTTTCCCACATGTGCTCACCTCCATATTTTGCTATAATTTTAACGTAGATGGTAAAATAAATCCGCTAATATGTGCACATTCTGTTTTGAAAACCAAGAACAAAAAAAAGACAGGCAATTACCTGTCTTTTCTGTTACGATAATAATATTTTGTAGTTTGTGTGTATAACGTAGATACCGGTGGTCGGGGTCGAACCGACACTCCCCAGGGGGAACGGGATTTTGAGTCCCGCGCGTCTGCCAATTCCGCCACACCGGCATAATAATAATTGTCATTGGCTTCTGACTGACAAGTAATAATATAGCACGGAATGGGGTTTTAAGTCAAAGGAAAAGATTACTTGATCACTTCATTTTTCTTTTTCCATTTTATCACAAGCACTTGAATCATTTTCCCAATAAAAACACCTAATATTAAAGATAGAATTGGCAACCAAATTACCCCTAGATACACTCCATTTATATTAAATACAGGCGAATATACGACACCTACCGTACCAACAAATGCAGAAAAAACGAATGGTAAAAAAGCATAAGGGGCAGTTCCCCCACCAGCATCACGGTATGCATCCCACATCGCAAATAAATATAGACATGGGTAAAACATTAACCACTGAAAATCAACATGAGCAATTCCCTCATGAATATTTCCATAAAAACTTGGTAATATTGCATAATTCAATCCTGACATCACATTTACAATGAATTCTAGGAGAATTAATACCGTTCCTTTTATAACCTTTCCATTCAGATACTGACCAAACCCCGGTAGGGCAATACTCCAAAACAGTACCTCAGATTTTCTGCTTTTTTCCATTGTTCACACTACCCATCTGCTAAGTCACTTCGATTTGGAGCCATCGGGGGTTCCTCAAACCATCCATTATTTATCATAATATTCGCTCCATCCTCAGCATACTTCATAATTTCAGCAGTCAACCGAGTAAAATGAGTAGAAAGATCTCTCCTCATACTTTGTGCCAATGCTAGTCCATAATAGCCTATACTAGTTGTAATTAAGGAAGTAGTTTCAAACATAATTAACTTGTCTGAAAACACAAAAGACGTATTCTCTGTGACTTCTGAGCTCCACGACATTGGTGTAGGAAGACTTTCTTCATTCAGCAAAGAACCAAATATCTCGATATGTTTAGCTGCTATTTCCTTACCTCTTATGGTAAATTTCTTTACTTCTTTAGATTGTGCAACTTGTGAAAAACCAATTAATGTTGATGATCCCAGTGTATTTCGTTGGATATTAGCATATAAGCTAGTAATTTCCATACCCGTCAATGGTCTTCTCTCTCCAAACCAACCAGTTAGAAAGCCTTGCTTCTTTACGTATTCTGGTTTTTTTGGAGCTTGCAGGTATGGACTTCTTATATAAATACCTTTTTCAAGCATCAGATTATTTGCCAATCGATGTAATCTATTCGTCTTAGCAAAGCAATTAGAAAAGAATTCATATACGTCATCTCTTGCGGTCAATCCTATACATGCACCATACGTATTCATCCCTATGCCTGCCATATCCCGTACATTATTAAGAATATAACTATCTGAAAAGAGTTTAGGAGCATGAATATCTACATCTTCTTTTTCACTAAATCCAATTGGTGCTGGATAATCTTCCCTTTCGAACAATTCCTTCAGTATTTCATTGTTAGTCTTTGATAAGTCCAATGCAAATTGAATAATCTCTTTTACACTTTGGTCCTCTACACCATTTAAGAAGTACTTAAAAACACAAGTCGACAAACTGTTAGTCATATATGCACTCCACATTTGTGTTATCTCAACTGATGTTAATTTAGGGTTATGTTCTGTTGCCATTTATTATTACCTCCGAATACAAATACTAATCTTTAGTATTCCCTAGATGTAAATATTATACAGTCCTTGTAACCCTATCGAAATATGGATGAAATAAAAAAACTCCTTTGTTTTAATTGCCATAATTATAGCAGTTAAAACAAAAGAGTTTATTTTGAGAATAAGCATATTATTTATTTATATAAGGTAATTTTGGAGGCGGTAACCGGATTTGAACCGATGATAAAGGTTTTGCAGACCTCTGCCTTACCACTTGGCTATACCGCCATATTTAATGGAGCGGAAGACGGGATTCGAACCCGCGACCCCCACCTTGGCAAGGTGGTGTTCTACCACTGAACTACTTCCGCGGTTGGCTGGGCTACCAGGATTCGAACCTGGGAATGACGGGACCAAAACCCGTTGCCTTACCGCTTGGCTATAGCCCAATATGTATGGGGCGATCGATGGGAATCGAACCCACGAGTGCCGGAGCCACAATCCGGTGCGTTAACCCCTTCGCCACGACCGCCATCATATAAAAATGGCAGGGGTAGTAGGAATCGAACCCACATCAAAGGTTTTGGAGACCTTCGTTTTACCA
This sequence comes from Paucisalibacillus globulus DSM 18846, assembly GCF_000482485.1. GTDB lineage: Bacteria > Bacillota > Bacilli > Bacillales > Amphibacillaceae > Ornithinibacillus > Ornithinibacillus globulus. The sequence continues at coordinate 46,994 of NZ_AXVK01000032.1, forward strand.
TTAAACTATACCCCTACTGTCAAAAATATGACTATAAAATTTAAAAAAATGGTGGAGGGGGGCAGATTCGAACTGCCGAACCCGAAGGAGCGGATTTACAGTCCGCCGCGTTTAGCCACTTCGCTACCCCTCCATAAAAAAGAAAAAACATAAATGGTGGCTCGGGACGGAATCGAACCGCCGACACACGGATTTTCAGTCCGTTGCTCTACCGACTGAGCTACCGAGCCATTTTGTGTTTTTAAAGATTTATAGTGGCGGTCCGGACGGGACTCGAACCCGCGACCTCCTGCGTGACAGGCAGGCATTCTAACCAACTGAACTACCGGACCACTATATAAAGTTAATTTTTAATGCATTTTGGTTGCGGGGGCAGGATTTGAACCTACGACCTTCGGGTTATGAGCCCGACGAGCTACCAGACTGCTCCACCCCGCGATAATAATAAGTATTTAATTCGGCTTATTTACTATTAAGCCATTTATGGTGGAGGATGCAGGGCTCGAACCTGCGACCCCCTGCTTGTAAGGCAGGTGCTCTCCCAGCTGAGCTAATCCTCCATAATGGTGACCCGTACGGGATTCGAACCCGTGTTACCGCCGTGAAAGGGCGGTGTCTTAACCGCTTGACCAACGGGCCATTTATAAATGTAAGTGGCGGAGAGCGAGGGATTTGAACCCTCGAGACCACTTTCGCAGCCTACACGATTTCCAATCGTGCTCCTTCGACCACTCGGACAGCTCTCCATGGCTCCACAGGTAGGATTCGAACCTACGACCGATCGGTTAACAGCCGATTGCTCTACCACTGAGCTACTGTGGAATAATAATAATTTGTCCTTAACCTGAGTTTTGAAGGAATATTTTTTACTGCCTGGCGGCGTCCTACTCTTGCAGGGGCAATGCCCCAACTACCATCGGCGCTGAGAAGCTTAACTGCTGTGTTCGGTATGGGAACAGGTGTGACCTTCTCGCCATCGCTACCAGACAATATTTATAGTTTAAGAAGTAATCCTATTTTTTCAGTAACAAACATTATTATAATCGTTTTTCAGAAAAAATCAAGAGTTTTCTTTAAAGAGTATTTATACCCTAAAAACTAAATAAGAGTAAACAACGCATATCAAAAAGTTAGTTAAGTCCTCGATCTATTAGTATCCGTCAGCTCCACGTGTCACCACGCTTCCACCTCGGACCTATCAACCTCATAGTCTCTAAGGGATCTTACTCACTCGAAGTGATGGGAAGTCTCATCTTGAGGGGGGCTTCATGCTTAGATGCTTTCAGCACTTATCCTTTCCACACGTAGCTACCCAGCTATGCTCTTGGCAGAACAACTGGTACACCAGCGGTGTGTCCATCCCGGTCCTCTCGTACTAAGGACAGCTCCTCTCAAACTTCCAACGCCCACGACGGATAGGGACCGAACTGTCTCACGACGTTCTGAAC
>NZ_AXVK01000033.1 GCF_000482485.1 Paucisalibacillus globulus DSM 18846
AGTTGTTCTGCCAAGAGCATAGCTGGGTAGCTACGTGTGGAAAGGATAAGTGCTGAAAGCATCTAAGCATGAAGCCCCCCTCAAGATGAGACTTCCCATCACTTCGAGTGAGTAAGATCCCTTAGAGACTATGAGGTTGATAGGTCCGAGGTGGAAGCGTGGTGACACGTGGAGCTGACGGATACTAATAGATCGAGGACTTAACTAACTTTTTGATATCGTTGTTTATTCTTATTTAGTTTTTAGGGTATAAATTTATTTAAAAAACCCTTGCATTTCTTCTGAGAAATGAATATAATATATCTTGTCTTGATTTTAAGACAATGTCTGGTAGCGATAGCGAGAAGGTCACACCTGTTCCCATACCGAACACAGTAGTTAAGCTTCTCAGCGCCGATGGTAGTTGGGGCTTTGCCCCTGCAAGAGTAGGACGCCGCCAGGCAATCAAAAGTCGGGAGATGACTAAATCATCTCCCGGCTTTTTTGTTGCTTACAAGTTAAAGTAATCAGACTAATTTCCTTATGGCGGGATACCTAAAGATTATTAGAAAAAAATTTAGTTAATTGATATAGATAGATTCAAATGAAATTAATTAAGCAAAAGTCCTAGTTCAAAAAAGAGCTAGGACTTTATTTAATATTAAAAGAAGTAAAATCAAAAGCAAAATAATTCAAAATTCATATTTACAATTTTGCAGACTAAACTGATAATATATATAAAAGAAGGGGATAAATATGAACGCAATTTTTTCACAATTAATTGATGAACACTTTTTGCTTATACTAGTTCGTGTACTTATTGCCTTATTTTTATCAGGTTTAATAGGATTTGAACGGGAAATAAAGAATCACTCCGCAGGATTTCGTACACATATCCTAGTTGGAGTAGGTTCCTGCTTGATGATGGTGCTATCTTTGTACGGATTTGAAGCATTCATAGAAAAATATGAAAATGTACGTTTTGATCCAGCAAGAATCCCTTCTTATGTTATTAGTGGGATAGGCTTTCTAGGTGCCGGTACTATTATGGTTTATGGTGGTACTATTAGAGGATTAACAACTGCGGCGTCTATATGGGCTGTTGCTGGTCTTGGTTTAGTGGTTGGTGCTGGAATGTATGCTGTTGCAGTATTTACGACACTAATTATCTTATTAAGTCTTGTATTCCTAAATAACTTTGAAAAGCTATTTACAAAAGGCAAGAGCTCAATGGTTGTAGAAATTGTCTCCTACCCGAACCTGGCTATTAACAAGGTTGTCTCTGTATTTGAAGAAAGCAATCTAAAGGTTAGAAAGGTTGAAGTACTAAAAGTAGAAAATGATCTTCGAAGTATTTTTATAAAGTTAGAACCAAATGAGGAGCTTAATCGAATTACATTATTTGAAAGCCTCTCTAACATTGATGCTGTAAAAAGCGTTTCTGAAAGATAAATACTTCAAAGAAATCCCGTACTTCAGAAAACGATGATACGGGATTTCTTTGGTGAATAGTATATAAACTCTTTATTCGTTTTGTAACCTTGAGCCTTAGTAGTGAAAAAAGTTCAGATAGTTAGTTTTGTTTCTTAAAAATTTGTCAACAATGGATAGGGTAAGAATGGTTGCATCTGGTTAAATTTGAAGTATAATAAAAATATAGTCAAAGTTAGTCAAAGTCAAGATGGAAAAGGATTACTCTTGGCAGATAGGAAAGTACAAAGGTCTTTCTCGCCTGCATACGAAAAACTATCGTATTCAATAATGACAAGTGAATCGAGTTTTTCTAAAACTTAGGGAGGGAATCAATTGAGCAATATTTCAGATGTAATCGAACAATATTTAAAAAAGGTTTTACAGGCAAGGGGGCAAGATGCCATTGAAATAAAACGTAGTGAAATTGCAGATAGGTTCCAATGTGTTCCGTCTCAAATTAACTATGTTATCAATACTCGCTTTACCATCGAGAAGGGTTATATTGTTGAAAGTAAACGAGGTGGTGGAGGGTACATTCGTATCATAAGAGTAAGACACCGAGATAAATCAGAAATGATCGATGAAATTATAAAATTAATTAATCCTACTGTTACACAACAAGCGGCCTTCGATGTATTAGAGCGACTTATGGAGGAAGAAATTATTACTACAAGAGAAGCCAAAATAATGGCTAATGGAATTGGTAGGGAGACTTTAGCATTTAAACTGCCATTAAGAGATGAAATTAGAGCTCGTATTTTAACTGCCATGTTGACAACATTAAAATATTTATAATAAACATATTGGTTTTAGTTTAATCGTAAGGGGGAAAAACAATGGAGTGTCATGAATGTCACGAGCGGCCAGCTACCCTACATTATACACAAGTAGTTAACGGTCATAAAACCGAAGTGAAAATATGTGAGGTTTGTGCTAAAGAAAAAGGATATATGACGACATATCCAGAAGAAGGGTATTCTCTTCATAATTTACTAACAGGTTTATTTAACTTTGACACTGGTCATGTGAAGACACCTGGTTCCCATATACAAAAAGAACATCAATGTCCAAAATGTGGATTAACATTTTCAGAATTCAAACAGATTGGTAAATTTGGCTGTGGAGAATGCTACCATACTTTTTCAGCAAATCTTAATCCTATTTTTCGACGGGTTCATAGTGGAAATACAGAGCACCGTGGGAAAATCCCGAAACGAAAAGGTGGCAGTTTACATTTAAAAAAGCAAATAGTAATATATAAAGCTGAATTGCAGGAGTTAATAATGAACGAAGAATTTGAACAAGCTGCTGTAATCAGGGATAAAATCAAGGAATTGGAAGCAAATATTAATCAAAAAGAAGCAGGTGATAGCAAGTGACACTTCAACATTTTATGAATGAGGCGATTAGTCCTTGGATGCGTGAACAAGGTCCAAATCATGATATTGTTTTAAGTAGTCGCATTCGTTTAGCGAGAAACTTTGCTGATGTACCATTTCCTATCATCGCTGATCAAAAGGATTTAGAAAAAATAAGAGAGTTCTTTAAAGAGAATTATGAGCATAGTTCTTTTGAGGAGCATCAAAACTTTGAGTTTATTTCTATTCGTGATTTAACAGCTATTGAAAAAAGTGTATTAGTGGAAAAGCATCTCATTAGTCCATTGCTAGCCAAAAAAGAGGGAGCAGCAGCTACACTGATCTCAGATAATGAACAAGTATCCGTTATGATCAATGAAGAAGATCATATACGCATTCAGATTTACTTTCCGGGGTTGCAATTAACAAAGGCGTTAAGTAAGGCATTGGAATTTGATGACTGGATTGAAGAGAAGGTTAATTATGCTTTTGATGAAACTAGGGGATTTTTAACAAGTTGCCCTACTAATGTTGGTACTGGTATGAGGGCGTCCGTTATGATGCATTTGCCTGCTCTTGCGATGACGAAGCAAATTAACAGAATGATGCCAGCAATTAACCAACTTGGACTTGTGGTAAGGGGTATTTATGGTGAAGGTAGTGAAGCACTAGGTAATATTTTTCAAATTTCCAATCAAATTACCCTTGGTAAAGCAGAAGAACATATCATAGAGGACTTAGAGAGTGTTGTTCAACAATTAATTGAACATGAGCGTAAGGCGAGAACAAGAATACTTGAGCAGTCCGGAATTGAACTGGAAAATCGTATTTTTCGTTCTTTAGGAGTTTTAGAATATAGTAGAATTATTGAATCTAAAGAAGCTGCAAGATGTTTATCTAATGTTCGATTAGGAATTGATTTAGGAATCATTAAAAATGTTTCACGTAATATACTTAATGAACTGATGGTTTTGACACAACCCGGATTTTTACAGCACTATGCGAAAAAGACGCTAACGAGCACGGAGAGAGACATACTTAGAGCGTCATTAATCCGAGAACGATTACAATTTGAGGAATAGGTAGGAGGAAATCTTATATGATGTTTGGACGTTTTACTGAAAGAGCCCAAAAAGTACTTGCACTATCACAGGAAGAAGCGGTACGTCTTGGTCATAATAATATTGGTACGGAACATATTTTACTGGGACTCGTGCGTGAAGGGGAAGGAATTGCTGCAAAGGCATTGGAATCTTTAGGTTTGGAAGTTTCTAAAATTCAAGAGGAAGTAGAAAAGTTAATTGGAACTGGTAAGCAACCAATGCAGACCATTCATTATACACCTAGAGCAAAAAAAGTTGTGGAACTTTCACAAGATGAAGCCCGTAAATTAGGACATTCCTATGTCGGAACAGAACATATATTACTTGGTTTAATTCGAGAAGGTGAAGGAGTCGCTGCCCGAGTTTTAAATAACTTAGGTGTGAGCTTAAATAAAGCCAGACAGCAGGTGCTTCAATTACTAGGTAGCAATGAGTCACAGGCGGGAAGACAAGGCCGGGGTCAGGCTACAAGTGCTAATACACCTACACTTGATTCGCTTGCCCGTGATTTAACAGCTAGTGCAAAAGAAGGAAACATTGACCCGGTTATTGGAAGAAGTAAAGAAATTGAACGGGTTATTCAAATATTGAGTCGCCGCACGAAAAATAACCCTGTATTAATTGGAGAACCAGGTGTGGGTAAAACGGCTGTTGCTGAAGGTCTAGCACAGCAAATTGTAAATAACGAAGTACCAGAGACACTACGTGATAAACGAGTTATGACCCTTGATATGGGAACGGTTGTTGCTGGTACAAAATATCGTGGTGAATTTGAAGACCGTCTGAAAAAGGTAATGGAGGAAATTCGCCAGGCAGGGAATATCATTCTTTTTATTGATGAGCTACACACTTTAATAGGTGCAGGTGGTGCAGAAGGTGCTATTGATGCATCCAATATCTTGAAACCGTCGTTAGCACGTGGGGAACTGCAATGTATTGGTGCTACTACTTTAGAAGAGTATCGTAAATATATTGAAAAAGACGCAGCTCTAGAAAGAAGATTCCAACCAATTCAAGTAGATGAACCGACTCTTGAAGAAACTATTCAAATTTTAAAAGGGCTAAGAGATCGGTATGAAGCACACCATCGTGTAACCATTACAGATGAGGCGATTGAAGCGGCTGCTAATCTTTCTGATCGATATATTACGGACCGCTTTTTACCGGATAAGGCAATTGATTTAATTGATGAAGCAGGTTCAAAGGTAAGACTTCGTTCATACACTGTTCCGCCAAACCTAAAAGACTTAGAACAAAAGCTTGAAGAAGTACGTAAAGAAAAAGATGCAGCAGTACAGAGTCAAGAGTTTGAAAAGGCTGCTTCTTTAAGAGATTCAGAACAGCGACTTCGTGAAGAATTAGAGACAACGAAAAATGAGTGGAAAGAAAAGCAAGGTCAAGAAGATTCACAAGTAACAGTTGAAGATATTGCAAGTATTGTTTCCATATGGACTGGTGTACCTGTTTCTAAATTGACAAAAGATGAGAGTGAGCGACTCCTTAATTTAGAAGAGGTACTACACGGACGTGTTATTGGTCAGGAGGAAGCAGTTAAAGCAATCTCTAAAGCCATTAGAAGGGCTCGTGCAGGTCTTAAGGATCCAAAACGCCCTATAGGGTCCTTTATCTTCCTTGGCCCTACAGGAGTGGGAAAAACAGAATTAGCACGTGCACTTGCAGAAGCAATGTTTGCGGATGAAAATGCAATGATACGAATTGATATGTCTGAATACATGGAAAAGCACTCCACTTCACGTCTTGTCGGTTCCCCTCCAGGATATGTTGGATATGAAGAAGGTGGGCAATTAACGGAGAAAGTACGTAGAAAGCCTTATTCCGTTGTACTGTTAGATGAAATTGAAAAAGCGCATCCTGAAGTATTTAATATTTTATTACAGGTGCTTGAAGATGGACGTTTGACAGACTCCAAGGGACGTGTCGTGGACTTCCGTAATACCGTGTTAATTATGACATCGAATGTAGGTGCAAGTGAATTAAAACGGAATAAATTCGTTGGCTTTAATTTAGATGAAGATGGAAAAGATTATGCTAATATGAAGTCAAAAGTACTCGATGAATTAAAGAAAGCCTTCCGACCAGAATTTTTAAATAGAATTGATGAAACGATTGTGTTCCACTCCTTAGAGAAGAAACACATGAAGAGTATTGTTACGTTAATGATAAAGGATGTACAAAAGCGCTTAGCACAACAAGATATTGATTTTACTCTTACAGATAAAGCGGTTGAAAAGATTGCTAATGAAGGATTTGATCCGGAATATGGTGCTAGACCATTACGTAGGTCAATTCAGAAAAATATTGAGGATCTTTTATCTGAAGAGTTATTGAAGGGTAATATTAAAATTGGGCAAAAAGTTAAAATTGGACTTAATAATAAGGGAGATTTTATTATTTTGTCCTAGTGAAAAAAGATAAAATCTAATAGAAAAACTAGTAGGAACCCACCTTCTAGTTTTTTCTTTTGGATAAAAATTATGTTACGATGCGAATATGAAGTTTACGTGTATTAAAGGAAAATCAAAGATTTGTAGTTCCTGGGTACCCCCGCGCTTTTTTAATATGTGGCAGACTTTAGGAATTTTAACTTAAATTGATAGATTCTTGTAACCATACTGCATTTTAAAACGTTTATAATAGAGATATACGAAGGGACTGAATCGTTTTGGCAAAAATAAAGACAAAGTTTGTTTGTCAAGAATGTGGATATGAATCTGCAAAATGGATGGGAAAATGTCCCGGCTGTAACAATTGGAATAGTTTCGTTGAGGAAACGGCCATTACGGGTAAACAAACAAGACATACATTTAGTGGAATAACAACAGCAGGGAGCAAACCGGAGAGGATAACATCCATTGTATCAGAACAAGAACCACGTATTACGACAGATTTGAAGGAATTAAATCGTGTACTTGGTGGAGGAATTGTTCCGGGTTCACTTGTATTAATAGGTGGTGACCCAGGTATTGGAAAGTCTACGTTATTATTACAGGTTTCCCAGCAGCTAGCCAAAAAGCAACTACCAGTTTTATATATTTCTGGGGAAGAATCGACTAGACAAACCAAGCTTCGTGCCGATCGCTTAGGAGTTAGTTCAGATTCGCTATATGTACTGGCAGAAACAAATATGCTAAGTATAACCAATCATATAGAACAATTAAAACCTTCCCTTGTTATTATTGATTCCATTCAAACGATTTATCGTGAGGAAGTAACCAGTGCACCAGGTAGTGTGTCACAAGTACGTGAATGTACAAGTGAACTGATGCGAATTGCAAAAACTAGTGGTATCCCAATTCTTATAGTGGGACACGTTACGAAAGAAGGTGCTATTGCGGGTCCTAGGTTACTGGAGCATATGGTGGATACAGTGCTTTATTTCGAGGGAGAAAGACATCATACTTACCGCATATTACGTGGAGTAAAAAATAGGTTTGGAAGTACGAATGAAATGGGTATTTTTGAAATGAAGGAAGAAGGATTACGAGAAGTGTTAAATCCTTCTGAAATATTTCTTGAAGAAAGGTCTCAAGGATCTGCTGGTTCTACAGTAGTTGCATCGATGGAAGGGACAAGACCAATATTAGTGGAAATCCAAGCACTTATATCACCATCTAGCTTTGGCAACCCAAGGAGAATGGCAACAGGGGTAGATCACAATAGAGTGTCCTTATTAATGGCCGTATTAGAAAAGCGAGTAGGTTTAATGCTACAAAATCAAGATGCTTATATAAAAGTAGCAGGAGGAGTTAAACTGGATGAACCAGCTATTGACTTGGCCACTGCTATAAGTATTGCTTCAAGCTTTCGAGATATTCCAACAAGACCAGATGATATTTTTATTGGAGAAGTTGGATTAACTGGGGAAATAAGACGGGTATCTCGAATTGAACAGCGGGTACAAGAGGCAGCAAAGTTAGGATTTAAACGAGTAATTTGTCCACAAAATAATTTAGATGGATGGACCTTTCCAAAAAGTATTGAGGTAATTGGAGTTAAAACAATCCAGGAAGCATTAAATCTTGCAATACCAAGATGATAGTTTAAAAAAACACTAGAAATTTGTCGAATATTCGTTGACTTAACTATTTTAGTGTGTTAAAATTTAATGTTTTACCAATTTGATTGTTTGCTTAAGCTGTGCTATGATGATGAAGTACTACTCAAATTTCAAAATAATGGTTATTTTTTTAGGTTAATAGGCAATAATAATGGTTAGGAGGTGACAGTGGTGCTGAAAAAAATTGTACACTTATTTTTTATCATTTTAGGAGCTACCATTGGGTATTTATATATACCGTACATTATTAGGCTATTAGATTTTACCGATTTAACTTGGGTTGATTCACCATTTTTAGGAGCGGCATTAGGTGCAATTATATTATTTGTTATTTCCTATTGGATTGCCGAATATATTGTAGGTTTTTTAAGGTGGATAGAGGAAGGATTAGTAAAAATACCAATTGGTGATTTGCTTTTGGGAAGTCTTGGTTTAATCATCGGTTTGATAACAGCATTTTTGATTAATCTACCAATCCAAGAAATTCAAATCGAGTTTATTTCCAATGTAATGCCACTATTTATAACAATTCTGTTAGGTTATTTTGGCTTCCAGGTTGGATTTAGGAGACGCGATGAATTATTAAACTTGTTAAGTATTAATCGTAAAGAAAAGAAGAAGGGTTCTTCTGATAATGAAGGATCTGATGCAAATCCCCGACCTAAGATACTAGATACTAGTGTTATTATAGATGGACGTATTGCGGATATTTGTCAAACAAGTTTTATAGAGGGGACAATTGTAATCCCGCAATTTGTACTGGGTGAATTGCAACATATTGCTGATTCATCTGATGTATTGAAACGTAATCGTGGACGACGAGGATTAGATGTATTGAATCGAATTCAAAAAGAATTACCTATAAAAGTAGAAATCTATGAAGGTGATTTTGAAGACATTCATGAGGTTGATAGTAAATTAATAAAACTAGCTAAGGTTATCGACGGGATTGTTGTTACGAATGACTTTAATCTTAATAAGGTTTGTGATCTGCAAGGTGTACACGTACTAAATATCAATGACCTAGCAAATGCAGTTAAACCAGTAGTTTTGCCTGGTGAAGAACTGATGGTTCAAGTCATCAAGGATGGAAAAGAGCAAAATCAAGGTATTGCATATTTAGACGATGGAACAATGATTGTAGTAGAAGAAGGCAGAAATTATATTGGAAAAACGATTGAAGTACTTATAACTAGTGTTTTACAAACATCTGCCGGGCGAATGATCTTCGCCAAGCCAAAATTACTTGAAAAAGCACTATAAAAAAGGTATAACTTATATTGAGATTATCAATAAATAAAAGTGATAACAAACATGTTATCACTTTTTGTTATAATGTAATAAGTAAGATGATTGTAGTTCTTAGTTGATACGCAAATTATTATAATAAATGAATATTATAATGGATGCACTGAGTGGAGTGTATTCCAACCGCGGGCTACATTAGGCAGTCAATCATTAAGTGTTAATTTTAATTCAATCAAATATAAACCAATAAAAGAAGGAAGAGACCAAACATGACAAACGAAGTTCGCGTGCGCTATGCACCAAGCCCGACTGGCCATTTACATATAGGAAATGCAAGAACAGCACTATTTAACTATCTATACGCCAAACACTTTAATGGAAAATTCATCATCCGAGTGGAAGATACAGATGAAAAACGTAACGTAGAAGGCGGAGAGGAAAGCCAGAATAAATTCCTTAAATGGTTAGGGATAGAGTGGGATGAGGGAGCAGATGTTGGCGGAGAATACGGTCCATATCGTCAAATGGAACGCCTTGATATTTATAATAAGTATGTTAATGAGCTATTAGAGAAGGGATTAGCTTATAAATGCTATATGTCAGAGGAAGAATTAGAAGCAGAACGTGAGGAACAAATTGCGAGTGGCAAACCACCGAAATATTCCGGGAAACATCGTGATTTAACTCCTGAACAAATTGCTGCATATGAAGCGGAAGGACGTAAAGCTAGTATCCGTTTCCGTGTTCCTGATCATGTAACCTATAAATTTAATGATATTGTTCGTAATGAAATTAAGTTTGAATCTAGTGATTTTGGTGACTGGGTAATGGTGAAGCAAAATGGAGTTCCGACCTATAACTTCGCTGTTGCTATTGATGATCATTTAATGAATATTACCCATGTCTTCCGTGGTGAAGAGCATATTTCAAATACACCTAAACAGCTAATGATATACCAAGCATTTGGATGGGAAGCACCATTATTTGGTCATATGACATTAATCTTAAATGAAGACCGTAAAAAATTAAGTAAGCGTGATTCACATATTATCCAATTTATTGAGCAATACAAAAACCTTGGGTACTTACCAGAGGCGCTATTTAACTTTATTACGCTTCTTGGTTGGTCCCCAGGTGGCGAAGAAGAGATATTTACAAAGGAAAAGTTGATTGAAATTTTTGATTCAGAAAGACTATCTACATCGCCGGCGATATTTGATGTAAATAAATTAAAATGGATGAACGGCGAATATATTAAAGCATCTAATCTTGAAAAAGTAATTGAACTTGCTTTACCACACTTAATTGAAGCGGGAAGACTTCCTGACAATATGGATGACCAAACCCGTAATTGGGCAGAAAAAGTGATTGGTTTATACCATGATCAATTACGCTATGGTCATGAAATCGTAGAGCTCACAGATTTATTCTTTAATAAAAAAGTTACCCTTGATGAAGCTGCTAAAGAAGTCTTAGCAGAAGAACAAGTACCTGAGGTATTACAAGTATTTACCGATAAATTAATACACTTAGATGAGTTTAATAAAGATACAATTAAAGACCAAATAAAAGCAACACAAAAAGAAACAGGACATCGTGGTAAAAAGTTATTCATGCCAATTCGCGTAGCAACAACTGGTCAAACCCATGGCCCTGAACTACCACTAGCAATCGAATTATTAGGTAAAGAAGTAATAGTAGAACGCCTTGATAATTTATTAAAAGAACTAGATGCTTGATTAAGACCTTTGTGACCGACATTCTGTTGGTCCGAGGTTCTCCAACCTCCCATGGCAAGGTAGACACTGTGATGGTTCTTTTGGGCAGATGTCGTCCTGGTACTGGAAATGAAAGCGGAGTGTATGTCGACTGCGGGTAACGTCAGAAAGAGTTTAATTCGAAAAATATGAGCAATCCAATTCACATTTCACCCAAACTATAATATAGTATTAATACATTAATAAAGAACGTTGAAAAGGGAAAGTAATAGACAGTAGATTACACAGAGAGAATCACCTTGGCTGGGAGTGATTTTTATCGCTGACTATGAAGTGCCCCTTGGAGTCCGTTATGGAAAGGTACAGTACATAACGGCGGTTCTCTACCGTTATGAGAGCATAAGTTGGAAGGCGACTGCCTTCAAACAGAGTGGAACCGCGCTAAAAGCGTCTCTGTGTATTTACACAGAGACGCTTTTTTTGTTTATTATAGACAAAATTTTAGTTTAGGGGGATGGAAGATGGGGTTTTTAAAACGGATGAAGGAAGACATGGATGTGGTATTTGAACAAGATCCCGCAGCAAGAACCTATATAGAAGTGTTTTTAACATATTCTGGATTACATGCCATATGGTCCCATCATTTTGCTCATTGGTTCTTTAAGCGTAAACTATATTTCATTGCCCGTTCTATCTCACAGGTCAGTCGCTTTTTTACTGGAATAGAAATCCACCCAGGAGCCAAGATTGGAAGACGCTTTTTTATTGACCATGGTATGGGTGTGGTTATTGGCGAAACCTGTGAAATTGGGAATAATGTAACTGTGTTTCAAGGTGTTACATTAGGTGGAACCGGAAAGGAAAAAGGAAAACGGCATCCTACAATTAAAGATAATGCACTAATTGCATCAGGGGCAAAGGTATTAGGATCTATCACTATAGGGGAGAACGCAAAAATAGGTGCGGGTTCAGTAGTATTGAAAGATGTCCCTGACGATTCAACCGTCGTTGGTATTCCGGGTAAAGTAGTCATTAGAGATGGAAAAAGAGTAAGTCGTGATTTAAATCATCATAGATTACCAGACCCGGTGGAGGATCGTTGTAAGGAATTACAAAATGAAATCAATATGTTAAAAGAGGAAATTGTAAAACTAAAGGAAGGGAACTAGATTATGGCAATTACGATTTATAATACGTTATTAAGGGATAAACAGGAATTCAAACCAATTGAAGATGGGAAAGTACGTATGTATGTATGTGGACCAACTGTTTATAACTATATCCATATTGGAAATGCCCGCCCGGCCATTGTATTTGATACAGTTAGAAGATATCTAGAGTACAAGGGTTATCAAGTTGATTATGTTCTCAACTTTACTGATGTGGATGACAAAATTATTAAGCGAGCAAATGAATTAGGTGAAGATGTATTTGCTGTCTCCAATCGTTATATTGACGCCTATTTAGAAGACGTTACAAGACTTGGGGTAAAAAAGGCTACTCATAATCCAAGGGTTACCAATACGATGCAAGAAATTATTGGATTTATTGATAGCCTAGTGGGAAAGGGCTACGCCTACGTATCAGATGGTGATGTTTACTTTAAACCAAGAGCTTTTGATGGATATGGGAAACTCTCCCATCAATCAATTGATGAGTTAAGATCTGGAGCTAGAATTCAAATAGGAGAAAAGAAGGATGATCCTTTAGATTTTGCATTGTGGAAAGGTGCAAAAGAGGGAGAAATTTCTTGGGATTCTCCTTGGGGAAAAGGCCGTCCAGGTTGGCATATAGAGTGTTCAGCTATGGCAAAAAAATACCTAGGTGAAACAATTGATATTCATGCTGGTGGTCAAGACTTGACGTTTCCACATCATGAAAATGAAATTGCACAATCCGAGGCAAATAATGGTAAGTCTTTTGCCAACTATTGGATGCATAATGGGTATATTAATATTAATAATGAAAAAATGTCGAAGTCCCTTGGGAACTTTGTATTAACCAGAGACCTATTAGAGAATCATGATCCAAACGTTATTCGTTTCTTTATGTTAAGTGTCCATTATCGTCATCCAATTAATTTTTCTGAGGAGCTATTAGAATCTGCGAAAAACAGTTTGGAAAGAATAATAACATCTTATCAAAACTTAGAGCATCGGAAAGTATCCAGTACAAATCTTGATAAAAAGGGACAAGAATGGCTAGATAAAATTGATGTATATAAACAACGTTTTGAAGTGGAAATGGACGATGATTTTAATACTGCAAATGCTATTTCCGTACTTTTTGATTTAACGAAAGAGGCAAATGTTTATTTGAATCAAGATCATACTTCCGATAAAGTTATTACTCGCTTCCAAGAGATGATTCATGGCTTCCTTGAAGTATTAGGAGTAACGATACAAAATGAGGAGTCACTATTGGATGAAGAGATTGAGGTACTAATTGTAGAAAGAGATGAGGCAAGAAAAGCACGTGATTTTACTCGTGCGGATGAGATTCGTGACTTATTAAAAGATAAGAATATTATTTTAGAGGATACACCACAAGGGGTACGTTGGAAGAGGGGCTAAGCCGATGGAATCTGATATTAAACAAATGAAAAGCTTGGCCCTCGCCTATATGGGTGATGCTGTTTATGAGGTATATGTACGAGAACACTTATTAGAAAAAGGAACTGTTAAACCAAACCAACTTCATCAAGAAGCGATTACCTTTGTTTCAGCCAAAGCCCAAAATGCTGTTTTGAGAGACTGGTTGGACCAAGGTATCCTTTCTGAAGAAGAGGCGAGTATTGTAGCTAGGGGTCGAAATGCAAAATCTGGTTCTGTTCCGAAACATACAAGTGTACAAACGTATCGTTATTCGACGGCATTCGAAGCTTTGATTGGCTTTCATTATTTATCTAAGAACGAGTCCCGTCTGCAAGAGTTATTGAAATTAGCTATTAAAAATTTGGAAGGGAGGAAGCCTTAATGGAACAGGAAATGATTATGGGAAAAAACCCTGTTATTGAAGCACTTAAATCTGGTCGTTCGGTTAATAAGGTTTTAATATCGGATCAATTAAATTCAAATTCACAAGGGAAAATAATGCAACTTGGCAAAACAGCCGGAACAATTGTTCAAAAGGTTCCTAGAAATAAACTTGATCACTTGACTGATGGGAATCATCAAGGTGTAATTGCCTATGTTGCTTCCTACCAATATGCTTCACTAGATGATTTGTTTC
Source organism: Paucisalibacillus globulus DSM 18846 (assembly GCF_000482485.1). Lineage (GTDB taxonomy): Bacteria > Bacillota > Bacilli > Bacillales > Amphibacillaceae > Ornithinibacillus > Ornithinibacillus globulus. The sequence goes on from NZ_AXVK01000033.1 coordinate 14,189, forward strand.
GGAGAGCAAAGGAAAGAAATGAGGAACCATTTTTTATAATTTTGGACGAGTTAGAAGATCCTCATAACTTAGGTTCTATTTTAAGGACGGCTGATGCTACTGGTGCACACGGAGTTATTATTCCGAAACGGCGTTCAGTAGGGTTAACCGCAACAGTGGCAAAAACAGCAGCGGGTGCTCTGGAGCATATCCCTGTTGTTCGTGTTACCAATATTGCAAGTACAATTGATGAGTTAAAGAGCGAGAATATATGGGTTGTTGGCACAGAAGCGGAAGCAACAGAAGACTATAGAAAGCTTGAGGGTACACTTCCTATTGCAATAGTAATTGGTAATGAAGGAAAAGGTATGAGTAGACTTGTCAGGCAAAAGTGTGATTGGACTGTTAGCTTACCAATGAAAGGTGAGGTTTCATCTCTTAATGCCTCCGTTGCTTGTAGTTTACTGTTATATGAGGTTTTCAGGAAAAGGTTCCCAGCTGGTGTTTAGTTATGGTTGTATTGATAGTTGATGGTTACAACATTATCGGTGATTGGGATGAACTTAAGTTATTGAAACAGAAGGATATGAGCCAGGCCCGAGACCGCCTTATCGAGTTAATGGCCGAATACCAGGCATATTCTGGGTGTCGTGTCATCATCGTGTTTGATGCATACTATGTTCGGGGGATTGAAAGCAAGCTTAAGCAATTTAAGGTAGAAATTATTTATACAAAGGAGAAGGAAACGGCAGACGAGTGTATTGAACGGTTAGTAAAAAAGTTAAAAAACGTTAAGACTCGAGTCTATGTCGCAACTTCTGATTATACAGAACAAAGGGTTACATTTGGACAAGGTGCACTTAGGAAATCGGCAAGAGAATTAGCAATTGAACTAGAAAACCTAAACCGAGAAATTAGTAATAGTGTAATCAAACATGAAAACTCAAAGCCTAAATCAAAAATACCACTACCAGACGATATATTAGAGAAGTTTGAAAAATGGAGAAGAGGGGATATGTAGACTAGTGCATTCCCTGATTCTCTTTTATTTTTTTATCACATTTTCGAGAGGTATAAAGATTAAACTGGTGTTTCTGGAGCGGTTGACCAGATTATTTTAATGATTTTCAAGAAACGTTAGAAAATTAAAGCTATTGAGTTATCAAAGCGCTTACGGTATAATTGTTTGTAAAAATTGACTTTGTGTCAAGGGGGCATCCGGATGAACATCAAGCAATTAATCAAAGACAAAGACAAACTACTTACGCTTGATGATGACGATATATTAGAACTGGTACATCAAGGAGACAATCAGGCGCTAGACTATCTTATACATAAATATAAAAACTTTGTCCGGGCAAAAGCTAGAACCTATTTCTTAATCGGAGCAGATAAAGAGGATATCATCCAGGAAGGAATGATAGGCCTTTATAAAGCTATCCGTGATTATAATGAGGACAAGCTTACTTCATTTAAAGCATTTGCTGAGTTATGTATTACTAGACAAATTATTACAGCAATTAAGACGGCTACAAGACAAAAACATATTCCGTTAAATTCATATGTCTCATTGGACAAGCCTATTTATGATGAAGAGTCTGATCGAACATTACTTGATGTGATTGCGGGTTCAACAGAAATTGACCCACAAGAATTACTAGTAAATCAAGAAAAGTTTGGTGATATGGAGATTAAACTTTCTGAGTTATTAAGTGAATTTGAGAGAGGCGTTCTCCGACTATATCTTGAAGGAAGAACATATCAAGAAATATCAGCAGAATTAAAACGACATGTAAAATCTATTGATAATGCACTCCAGCGAGTAAAAAGAAAGCTGGAACAATTAATGGAAACAAATGAAGTGAATCTCTAGCTGGCGTTGACACAACTGGACAACCATGCTACATTAATATGAGAATAACCCTAAGAAATTCGGGGTGAAATTATGACGAATAAAGTTATACTAGCGTGTGCAATCTGTTCTAGCAGAAATTATACAACTAGCAAAAATGTATCCACACAAACAACTCGCATGGAAGTGCGTAAATATTGTAAGACATGTGGGCAACATACATTGCATCGCGAAACAAAATAATTTGATATAATAGTTTACGCATTTTCGAGGCTTTAGTTTGGGGAGGGCACAAGCATGTTTAAGTTTCTATCAAATGTATCTAGAGAAATGAAAAAAGTTAGCTGGCCAAAAAGCAAAGAATTAACAAGTTATACAGTAGTTGTTATTTCTACTGTAGTATTTATGGCTATTTTCTTTGGAGTAATTGATTTAGGGATTTCAGAGCTCTTGAACTTATTTTTTGAATAAATTTCCTATAAATATGCTATAATGAAAAATGGATGCAATATTTGTTTAAAAACCCGGTTAATCGGGTTTTTTTAATATGAATTTTTATTGTTTTTAATTGTGATTCACCTATAAAGGGAGGGACGGGCAATTATTGTCCTATAATAATGGAGAAAAATTGGTATGTGGTTCATACTTATTCAGGGTATGAAAATAAAGTTAAAACAAATTTAGAGAAACGCGTGGAAACGATGGGTATGGAAGATAAAATCTTTCGTGTTATTGTTCCGGAAGAAGAAGAAACTGAAATCAAAAATGGTAAAAAGAAAGTACAAAAAAAGAAAGTATTCCCTGGTTATGTTTTAACTGAAATGATCATGACAGATGATTCTTGGTATGTTGTTCGTAATACACCAGGAGTGACAGGTTTTATTGGTTCAAGTGGTGGTGGAACAAAACCTACTCCGTTATTGCCGGGTGAAGCAGAAGCGATATTAAAACGAATGGGCATGGCAGAACCGATTGTTCAAGTTGATTTTGAATTAAAAGAAAATGTTCGTGTCAATGACGGACCATTTGCGAACTTCACTGGAACTATCGAACATATTGACATAGATAAGCAGAAAGTAAAAGTACATGTTAACATGTTCGGAAGAGAGACCCCAGTAGAACTAGATTTTGCACAAGTTGAGAAATTATAATTTTTTTGTTGGGTTTGTATTAAGAAAAGTTTATGACAATGTATGTACCGGGTGTATCCGGGCTGCGGATATGTAAAGAGAGTTAACTGAAATTCGCGAACTGCACTTGCATTTTTTTCTTATTCATGCTAAAATTCTTTTGTTATTCATGCCCTCTAAGGAGGGAATGAAATTTGAGTGGGAGGGGAAAATCCCCAATTTACCACATCACGGACTTTAAGGAGGTGTGTCTCGTGGCTAAAAAAGTAATCAAATTAGTTAAATTGCAAATTCCAGCTGGTAAAGCGAATCCGGCTCCACCGGTAGGACCTGCACTTGGTCAAGCTGGTGTTAATATCATGGGATTCTGTAAGGAATTCAATGCACGTACACAGGATCAAGCTGGTTTAGTTATTCCGGTTGTTATCACTGTATACGAAGACCGTTCATTTACATTTATTACGAAAACTCCACCTGCTGCTGTATTGCTTAAAAAAGCGGCTGGTTTAGATTCAGGTTCTGGTGAGCCTAATAAAAACAAGGTTGCGACGTTAAAACGTGATAAAGTAAGAGAAATTGCAGAAACTAAGATGCCAGATTTAAACGCCGCTGACGTAGAAGCAGCGATGCGCATGGTTGAAGGAACTGCACGAAGCATGGGTATTGTTATCGAAGACTAATACTCTTTCATTTACAAAATTGTTAAGGTTGCGGTGATGGTCTTCCGTTTCGCGCAACCTTTTTCGTGAAAACAATTTACAGAGGTAAGTTGTTTTGTAAGCTTTATAGAAGCCAAGATGTGCTTTTATAAGTGGGAGGTACTACCGTTATTACCACAATAGAGGAGGATATTATTAATGGCTAAAAGAGGTAAAAGATATCAAGAAGCAGCTAAGCTTGTTGATCGTACTAAACAATATGATGTTAGCGAAGCTGTATCTTTATTAAAAGAAACTGCAAAAGCTAAATTTGATGAATCTGTGGAAGTTGCTTTCCGTTTAGGGGTTGACCCTAAGAAAGCGGACCAACAAATCCGTGGCGCTTTCGTATTACCACACGGTACTGGTAAAACACAACGTGTACTAGTATTCGCTAAAGGCGAAAAGCTTAAGGAAGCAGAAGCAGCAGGAGCTGATTATGTAGGGGATCAAGATCTTATCGCTAAAATCAACCAAGGTTGGTTTGAGTTTGATGTGATTGTAGCGACTCCTGACATGATGGCTGAGGTTGGTAAACTTGGACGTGTACTAGGACCTAAAGGGTTAATGCCGAACCCTAAAACTGGAACTGTAACATTCGAAGTTGAAAAAGCAGTTAAAGAAATTAAGGCTGGTAAGGTTGAATATCGTGTAGATAAGCAATCTAACATTCACGTTCCAATTGGTAAGATTTCATTTGATAACCAAAAGCTTATTGAAAACTTTACAGCACTTGTTGAAACAATTGTTAAAGTTAAACCACAAGCGGCTAAAGGTGTCTATATGAAGAATGTATCTATCACTTCAACTATGGGACCTGGAATCAAAGTTGACGTTTCAAACTACCGTTAATTGGTAATTGACTTTTTAGTGTCAATTCGGTATACTATTTTTTGTTAATCAATTAAATACGTTGTACCGTAGACAGTAGGTGCGGATTCGCTTAATTTCCTACCGAGGTTTTTGAAACAAGTGATATATTTGTTTGTTCGAGCCTTCATGTCTACATGAGGGCTCTTTTGATGAAGAGACCCAAGGACGGTATGATGAGAAACTAACGGGAGGTGGAACAATGTCTAAAGTAATGGAAAAGAAACAACAACTAGTTCAAGAAATCGCTGATAAACTACGTGAGAGTCAATCTACAGTTTTGGTTGATTACCGTGGACTTGATGTCGCGGAAGTAACTGAACTTCGTAAAGAACTTCGCGAAGCTGGTGTTGAATTCAAAGTTTACAAAAACACGATGGCACGCCGTGCTGCTGATGATGCTAACCTAAGTGAGTTGAACGAATCATTAGTTGGACCTACTGCTATTGCTTTCAGTAAAGACGATGTAATTGCTCCTGCTAAAATCCTAAGCAACTTTGCTAAAAGTCATGATGCTTTAGAGATTAAGGCTGGTGTGTTGGAAGGTAAAATGGTATCCCTTGACCAAATCAAGGAACTTGCAGACCTACCGAACTACGAAGGAATGCTTTCTATGCTACTCAGCGTACTACAAGCACCAATTCGCAACTTTGCACTTGCTACAAAAGCTGTTGCAGAGCAAAAAGAAGAACAAGGCGCATAAGTTGATTGAAAATCAACAACTTGCCTACGTATAAAAAACATAATAATTTAGGAGGAACTAAAAATGACTAAAGAGCAAATTATCGATGCTATTAAAGAAATGTCCGTATTAGATCTAAACGATCTAGTTAAAGCTATTGAAGAAGAATTTGGAGTAACTGCTGCAGCACCTGTAGCTGTTGCTGGTGGAGCTGCTGCTGGTGGCGCTGCTGAAGAACAAACTGAATTTGACGTTGTACTTGCTAGCGCTGGTGCTTCTAAAATTAAAGTTGTTAAAGCGGTTCGCGAAATCACTGGTCTTGGCTTAAAAGATGCTAAAGACTTAGTTGACAACGCACCTAAAGCAGTTAAAGAAGGCGTTTCTAAAGATGAAGCTGAAGAAGTTAAAGCTAAACTTGAAGAAGCAGGCGCTTCTGTAGAAGTTAAATAATTATAATTTTATTGAAATTTAAATGAGCTCGTCGCAATTATTCGACGGGCTCTATATTTACACAAAAGTATCTTCTCTTTTACATAATTACATTAAAGTAGGTGCCCAAATGTCTGAGCATTACTTTTCAGAAAAACCCCAATCTAAAAGTTCACCCTTACAATTGAATTACAGACTACGAGGAAAAACCTATAAGTTCACAAGTGATGTAGGTGTGTTTTCGAAAAAAGAAATAGATTTTGGTACTAAGTTACTGATTGAGGCATTTACACCACCTGGGATTCCAGGGAATGTTTTGGACTTAGGGTGTGGGTATGGACCAATTGGTATTACAACGGCGGACCTTTTGGATGAACGTGAAATTGTCATGGCGGATGTGAATGAACGCGCCATAGCACTGGCGAAGTCGAATGCCGAACTAAACGGTGTATCGAATGTTCGATTTGTGAAGAGTGACCAATTTTCCGGACTTGATGATCAAAGGTTTGCGGTTATCATAACAAACCCACCTATCAGAGCTGGGAAAAAAGTTGTACATGGAATGTTTGAAGGCAGTAAGGAAAGACTGCATAAAGGCGGAGAGCTTTGGGTGGTTATACAGAAAAAACAAGGTGCGCCGTCAGCGATGCAGAAAATGGAAAGTTTATTTGGAAATTGCGAGATCGTAATACGTAGTAAAGGTTATTATATTTTAAGGTCAATAAATGATTGACTTCTCATGTTGAAATATGATAATATAATAAAATGCTAATATGGGGTTCTTTTGTCAAGAGGAATTTTTGCGAATTTAAGAAAAGTGTATATTTCATTGGTTAACGGAAACAATGATAGAATCGAGTAAATGGGCGTTCTATCTGTTTTTCTAGTTTGCGGAGATTATGAATTGGATTCTTATTATTGCTTTTCTATTCTAAAATCATACCCCATAATCTTGAATATGACAAGTAATTATTTTATTCGAGAAATTTAAGTTGTTTTAAATAGGGTTATCGTTTTTGTGTAAACCTATTAGTTTCTATCAGTTGTGAAAACGTGATTTATTCTAACTGAAATAAATGATCGTTTTCTAACAATATATTGCTTTTTCATGTGGGCTATGCTCGCAAATAAAATATGCATGATTTGAGAGGTGAAGCAGTTGACAGGTCAACTAGTTCAGTATGGACGGCACCGAAAGCGTAGAAGTTATGCGCGCATCAGTGAAGTATTAGAATTGCCGAATCTAATCGAAATCCAAACCGCTTCATATCAATGGTTTATGGAAGAAGGTTTGCGGGAAATGTTCCAAGACATTTCTCCGATCGAGGACTTCACAGGTAATCTATCACTTGAATTTGTAGATTATAGCTTAGGAGAGCCTAAGTACCCTGTAGATGAATCAAAAGAAAGAGATGTAACTTATAATGCTCCTCTTCGTGTAAAGGTACGTTTGATCAATAATGAAACTGGCGAAGTGAAAGAGCAAGAAGTTTTTATGGGAGACTTCCCTCTCATGACAGATACTGGTACATTCGTAATTAATGGAGCTGAACGTGTTATTGTTTCTCAGCTTGTGCGTTCGCCAAGTGTCTATTTTAATGAAAAAATCGATAAAAACGGAAAAAGAGGTGTAGCTGCAACTGTAATTCCGAACCGTGGAGCATGGTTAGAGTTTGAAACAGATGCAAAAGACGTCGCTTATGTTCGTATTGATCGTACGCGTAAATTACCAATAACAGTATTATTACGTGCTTTAGGTTTCGGTTCAGATCAAGATATTATTGATTTGATTGGTGAAAATGAATACTTAATTAATACGTTAGAAAAAGATAATACGGAATCAACTGAAAAAGCATTACTTGAAATTTATGAGCGTTTACGTCCGGGTGAACCACCTACCGTAGAAAATGCAAAAAGTTTATTGATTTCTCGCTTCTTCGATCCGAAGCGCTATGATTTAGCTCATGTTGGTCGTTACAAGATTAATAAAAAGCTTCATTTGAAAAACCGCTTGTTTAATCAAGTATTAGCTGAGCCGATTGTAGATGCTGAAACTGGTGAAGTATTAGCAGAGGCAGGAGACAAGGTTGAGCGTAGATTATTAGATAAAATTATCCCGTATATTGAAAAAAATGATGTTGTTCTTGGAGAAAAAGTTCTTGAACCACATGATGGGGTATTGGAAGACCCAATCCACATTCAATCTATTAAGATTGTAGATCCTACAGATCCAAGTGGTGAAAGAGTTCTTAATGTAATTGGTAATGCAAACATTGAATCTAGTGTTAAACATATTACACCAGCTGATATTTTAGCATCAATCAGTTATTTCTTTAACCTACTACACAAAGTGGGGGATACAGATGATATTGACCATTTAGGAAACCGCAGATTACGTTCTGTAGGTGAACTTTTACAAAATCAATTCCGTATTGGGTTGTCTCGTATGGAACGTGTAGTTCGTGAACGTATGTCAATTCAAGATACATCAAGTGTAACACCACAACAATTGATTAATATCCGTCCGGTTATTGCATCAATTAAAGAATTCTTTGGTAGTTCTCAGTTATCACAGTTCATGGATCAAACCAATCCATTAGCTGAATTAACACATAAACGTCGTCTATCGGCATTAGGACCAGGTGGTTTAACTCGTGAGCGTGCAGGATTTGAAGTGCGTGACGTTCACTATTCACACTATGGTCGTATGTGTCCGATTGAAACTCCAGAAGGACCGAACATTGGATTGATTAACTCTCTATCCTCCTATGCAAAAGTAAATAAATTTGGATTTATTGAAACGCCTTATCGACGAGTTGATCCAGATACAGGTAAAGTTACAAATCAAATTGACTACTTAACTGCTGATGAAGAGGATAACTATGTAGTTGCACAAGCAAATGCTAGATTGAATGATGATGGTACATTTGTCGATGAAGAAGTTATTTCGCGTTTTCGTGGTGAAAACACGATTGTTGCTCGTGGAAAACTTGATTATATGGACGTTTCTCCTAAACAAGTAGTGTCAGCTGCGACAGCGTGTATTCCTTTCTTAGAAAACGATGACTCTAACCGTGCACTTATGGGAGCGAACATGCAACGTCAAGCGGTTCCTTTGCTAAGACCTAGATCACCTCTTGTAGGTACGGGTATGGAATATGTGTCGGGTAAAGACTCTGGTGCTGCAGTAATTTGTAAACATGATGGCATTGTAGAACGTGTAGAAGCTAAAGAAGTATTAGTGCGTCGAGTTTCTATTATTGATGGTAAAGAAGTACAAGGGGATCTTGATCGATACAAGGTTCAGAAGTTTATCCGTTCAAACCAAGGTACATGTATTAACCAACGTCCAATTATTTCAGAAGGTGACCGTGTGGTGAAAGGTGAAGTGCTTGCAGATGGTCCTTCCATGGAGTTAGGTGAATTAGCTCTAGGACAAAACGTTTTAGTAGCGTTTATGACATGGGAAGGTTACAACTACGAGGATGCAATCATCATGAGTGAACGCCTTGTGAAAGATGATGTTTATACTTCTATTCATATTGAGGAATACGAATCAGAAGCTCGCGACACAAAGCTTGGACCAGAAGAGATTACAAGAGATATTCCTAACGTAGGTGAAGAGGCACTTAAAAACCTGAACGAACAAGGAATTATTCGGATCGGTGCTGAAGTTACTGATGGTGATATTCTAGTTGGTAAAGTAACACCTAAGGGAGTAACGGAGCTCTCTGCCGAAGAGCGTTTATTACATGCAATATTTGGAGAAAAAGCACGCGAAGTTCGTGATACCTCTCTACGAGTACCACATGGTGCGGGTGGAATTGTCCTAGATGTTAAAATCTTTAATCGTGAAGATGGAGATGAATTGCCACCTGGTGTTAATGAGTTAGTTCGTGTTTATATTGTTCAAAAACGTAAAATTCACGAAGGAGATAAGATGGCTGGTCGCCACGGTAATAAAGGGGTTATTTCCCGCATATTACCAGAAGAGGATATGCCATTCTTACCAGACGGAACGCCGGTAGATATCATGCTTAACCCACTAGGGGTACCATCACGTATGAATATCGGACAGGTGTTTGAATTGCATTTAGGTATGGCTGCTAGACAGCTAGGTATCCATGTTGCATCCCCTGTATTTGATGGAGCAACAGAACAAGATGTTTGGGATACATTAGAAGAAGCAGGTATGCCAAGAGACGCTAAGACCATTCTTTATGATGGTAGAACTGGAACTCCGTTTGATAATCGTGTGTCAGTTGGGGTTATGTATATGATCAAACTAGCTCACATGGTTGATGATAAATTACACGCTCGTTCCACAGGACCATACTCACTAGTAACACAGCAACCGCTGGGTGGTAAAGCTCAGTTTGGTGGTCAGCGCTTTGGTGAGATGGAGGTATGGGCATTGGAAGCATATGGTGCTGCGTATACACTTCAAGAGATCTTGACTGTTAAGTCTGATGATGTTGTCGGACGTGTGAAGACATATGAAGCTATCGTTAAAGGTGACAATGTCCCAGAACCGGGAGTCCCTGAATCATTTAAAGTTCTGATTAAAGAATTACAAAGTCTAGGTTTAGATGTGAAGATTCTTGCTGGTGATGAATCAGAAATTGAAATGCGTGATTTAGAAGAAGAAGAGACGCAAGCTGCAAGTAAGCTTAATTTAGAAGTTGAAGAAAATTAATTAAGATGGGGAATAGACTACTTGTCTTTCCCCCATATCTTTAATCCATAGGGAATCGCACATTAAAAGGGAGGTAGACCCTTGATAGATGTAAATAACTTTGAATTTATGAAAATTGGTTTAGCTTCACCGGAAAAAATTCGTTCTTGGTCTTTTGGTGAAGTTAAGAAGCCGGAAACAATTAATTATCGTACATTGAAGCCAGAGAAAGATGGACTATTTTGCGAGCGGATTTTTGGGCCGACTAAAGATTGGGAATGTCATTGTGGTAAATACAAGCGAGTACGTTATAAAGGCGTCGTTTGTGATCGCTGTGGTGTTGAAGTTACCAAATCTAAAGTTCGTCGTGAAAGAATGGGGCATATTGAGTTAGCAGCTCCGGTATCACATATTTGGTATTTCAAGGGAATTCCTAGCCGAATGGGGCTAGTGTTAGATATGTCACCAAGAGCTTTAGAAGAAGTAATTTACTTTGCTGCTTATATTGTTACTGAACCAGGAAATACACCTCTAGAGAAAAAGCAATTGCTTTCTGAGAAAGAATACCGTGCGTATTATGAAAAGTACGGTAATTCATTCAAAGCTCAAATGGGTGCTGAAGCAATTCGTAAGCTTCTTCAAGATATAGATCTTGATAAAGAAGTTGATGCTCTTAAGGAAGAGTTGAAAACTGCTCAAGGACAACGTAGAACAAGAGCTATTAAACGTCTAGAAGTGTTAGAAGCTTTCCGTAATTCTGGTAATGAGACTTCTTGGATGATATTAGATGTACTACCTGTTATTCCGCCAGAAATAAGACCAATGGTACAATTGGATGGTGGACGTTTTGCTACTTCTGACTTAAACGATTTATATCGCCGTGTTATTAACCGAAATAATCGTTTAAAACGATTATTAGACTTAGGTGCGCCAAGTATTATTGTACAAAATGAAAAGCGTATGCTGCAAGAAGCAGTAGATGCTTTAATTGATAATGGTCGTCGTGGTCGCCCTGTTACAGGACCAGGTAACCGTCCGTTAAAATCACTTTCACATATGCTTAAAGGTAAACAAGGTCGTTTCCGTCAAAACTTACTAGGAAAACGTGTTGATTATTCAGGTCGTTCCGTTATTATAGTTGGTCCGAACCTAAAAATGTATCAATGTGGGTTACCGAAAGAAATGGCATTAGAGTTATTTAAGCCGTTTATTATGAAAGAGCTTGTTGAACGTGGAATTGCCCATAATATTAAATCTGCAAAACGTAAAATTGAACGTGTTCATCCTGATGTATGGGGTGTTCTGGAAGATGTAATTAAGGAGCATCCGGTATTGCTTAACCGTGCCCCTACACTTCACAGACTTGGTATTCAAGCATTTGAACCTACTCTAGTGGAAGGTCGAGCAATTCGTTTGCACCCACTAGTATGTACAGCATATAATGCTGACTTTGATGGTGACCAAATGGCGGTACACGTTCCGTTATCAGCTGAAGCACAAGCTGAAGCTCGTCTGTTAATGCTTGCTGCACAGAACATTTTAAATCCGAAAGATGGTAAGCCAGTTGTTACACCATCTCAGGATATGGTATTAGGTAACTATTACCTAACGTTAGAAAGAGCAGGTGCAATTGGTGAAGGATCTGTATTTACGGATGTGAATGAAGCAAAAATAGCATATCAAAATGGTTATGTTCATTTGCATACTCGTATTGCAGTTCAAGCATCAACGTTACACAAACAAACATTTACAGAAGAACAAAATAGTCAATTGTTAGTTACTACAGTTGGAAAATTGATTTTTAATGAAATTCTTCCAGATTCGTTCCCTTACATTAATGAACCAACAAGGTTTAACTTGGTGGAACAAACTCCTGAAATGTACTTTGTCGAAAAGGGAACCAATATTAAAGAAGACATTAAAGGTCGCGAAATTGTTAAACCGTTTAAGAAAGGTTTCTTAGGAGATATCATTGCAGAGGTCTTCAAACGCTTTAAGATTACGGAGACATCTAGAATGCTTGACCGTATGAAAGATCTAGGTTTTAGTATGTCTACAACAGCTGGTATGACGGTTGGTATTTCAGATATTGTTGTATTGCCTGAAAAAGAAGTAATTTTAGAAGAAGCACAGAAGAAAGTTGACAATGTAATGAAGCAATTCCGTCGCGGTTTAGTTACAGATGAAGAACGCTACGATAGAGTTATCGCAATCTGGACACAAGCTAAGGATAATATTCAAGATCGATTGATGGAATCACTTGATAACCGTAACCCAATCTTCATGATGAGTGACTCAGGTGCCCGTGGTAACGCGTCGAACTTTACACAGTTAGCGGGTATGCGTGGGCTAATGGCTAACCCGGCTGGTCGTATCATTGAATTACCAATTAAATCAAGTTTCCGTGAAGGATTAACAGTACTCGAGTACTTTATTTCTACTCATGGTGCTCGTAAAGGTCTTGCGGATACAGCGCTAAAAACTGCTGACTCTGGTTACTTGACACGTCGTTTAGTTGATGTTGCACAAGATGTAATTGTTCGCGAAACTGATTGTGGAACAGATCGTGGATTACCTGTTGCTGCTTTAACAGACGGTAACGAGGTAATTGAACCGTTATTCGATCGTTTAGTTGGACGTACAGCATTTGAAGCAGTTGTACACCCTGAAACTAACGAAGTTATTGTTGAATTTGATGCAGTAATTTCTGAAGATCAAGCTAAACAGATTGTCGAAGCCGGTATTGAACAAGTAACAATTCGTACGGTGTTTACATGTAATACGAAACACGGTGTATGTAAAAAATGTTATGGACGTAATCTTGCTACAGGTTCGGAGGTTGAGGTTGGAGAAGCAGTTGGTATAATTGCTGCTCAATCAATTGGTGAACCAGGAACACAGCTGACAATGCGTACATTCCATACAGGTGGGGTTGCTGGGGACGATATTACGCAAGGTCTTCCTCGTATCCAGGAGCTATTTGAGGCACGTAACCCTAAAGGTCAAGCGATAATTACTGAAATATTCGGTACTGTACTTGAAATACACGAGGTGAAGGATAAACAAGAAATTGTTATCCAAGGCGAGGTTGAACAGCGTTCGTACGCAGTGCCATACAACGCTCGTTTGAAAGTTTCTGTAGGCGATGAGGTAATCGCAGGGCAAGAACTTACAGAAGGTTCAGTAGACCCTAAAGAACTTATCCGTGTCCAAGGTGTAGCGGGTGTTCAAGACTACTTGCTTCGCGAAGTGCAACGTGTATATCGTATGCAAGGGGTAGAAATTGGCGATAAGCACGTTGAGGTAATGGTTCGTCAAATGCTTCGTAAAATCCGTGTTGTAGATGCGGGTGATACGGATGTTCTTCCGGGATCCTTGCTTGAAGTACATCAGTTCAAAGACGCAAACAGTAAAGTTCTAGCAGAGGGTAACCAACCAGCAGTTGGAAAACCAGTCCTACTAGGTATTACAAAAGCGTCTCTAGAAACAGATTCATTCTTATCGGCAGCTTCCTTCCAGGAAACTACTAGAGTACTTACAGATGCAGCAATTAAAGGCAAACGTGATGAACTACTAGGTCTGAAGGAAAACGTAATTATTGGTAAGTTAGTTCCAGCTGGAACTGGAATGCAACGCTACCGCAAAATTCAATTGCCTGCTGTAGAAACAGAAGAAGAAATCGAAGAATTAGAGCAACCTGTACAGTAATAAATAATATATTTTCTTGCGTTTGTGAGAGAAACTGTTTGTATATACTGCGTGGCCCGGTTGAAGTGTATCCGGGCTGCGGGTTTGTTCGACAATGAATTGTTTTGAGTCAAAAAACATCCGGAAGCACCAAAAAAATATCAGAATTCTAGTTGACAATAAAAAACGAGAATGATAATATATTCAAGGTGCTTCCAATTTATACTTCTTACTTTGGAGGATATATAATGTCTTATGAAAAAGTGAGTCAAGTAAAGTCTCGAACTATAATTGGAGTGAAGCAAACACTTAAGGCTATGAAAAATGGCCAAATAAGTGAAGTGTATATTGCCGAAGATGCTGATCGGTTTCTTACACAAAAAGTAGAAGAATTAGCCAAAACGCTAGGTATCCCATACCGGCGTATTGATTCCAAGAAAAAGCTAGGAGCCGCATGTGGTATTGATGTTGGTGCATCTACTGTAGCGATAAAGAAGTAATGATGGTTTTGGCGAGGATATCCTTGCGAAAGCTTTGTTTTTTGCTTCAAGATGAACCACCTGGATGTGTGGGTTTACGATACAGATGAAAACTAGCTATTCACGAAGTCATTTTAAGAAGGGAGGACAACATAATGCCTACAATTAACCAACTTGTACGTAAAGGTCGCGTAAGCAAACCTAAAAAATCCGATTCACCAGCACTTAACAAAGGGTATAACAGTTTTAAAAAGTCTTTAACTAACGAGAACTCTCCACAAAAACGTGGTGTATGTACTCGTGTTGGTACATTGACTCCTAAAAAGCCGAACTCTGCGTTACGTAAATATGCTCGTGTTCGTTTGTCAAACAACATGGAGGTAACTGCATACATTCCTGGTATTGGTCACAACCTACAGGAACACAGCGTAGTTTTAATCCGTGGTGGACGTGTAAAGGACTTACCTGGGGTACGTTATCACATTGTTCGTGGTGCGCTTGATACTGCAGGAGTAGATGGTCGTATGCAAAGCCGTTCTAAATACGGTACAAAACGCCCTAAAGTGAAAAAATAAGTTAATCGTTTAATAATATAGATATAGGAAAGGAGGGGGACATATGCCACGTAAAGGACCAGTACCTAAGCGCGATGTCTTGCCAGATCCACTTTATAATTCAAAACTAGTAACTCGTTTAATCAACCAAATCATGATTGATGGTAAACGCGGTGTAGCGCAAAAGCTTCTTTATAACGCTTTTGAACTAGTAGAACAACGTAGCGGACAAAATCCGAAAGAGGTATTTGAGCAAGCAATGAAAAATGTTATGCCTGTACTTGAAGTACGTGCACGCCGTGTTGGTGGTTCTAACTACCAAGTACCGGTTGAAGTTCGTCCAGAACGCCGTCAAACTTTAGGTTTACGTTACCTTGTTAACTACGCACGTTTACGCGGAGAGAAAACAATGGAAGAACGTTTAGCGAATGAAATTCTAGATGCTTCAAATAATACAGGTGCATCTGTTAAGAAACGCGAAGACATGCATAAAATGGCAGAAGCAAACAAAGCGTTTGCTCACTACCGTTGGTAATCTAAACAAAAATAAAGGTTTTAACAGGAAGGAGAAGAATACATGGCAAGAGAGTTCTCCTTGGAAAAGACGCGCAATATTGGTATTATGGCACACATTGATGCAGGTAAAACCACTACGACTGAGCGTATTCTTTTCTATACAGGACGCATTCACAAAATTGGTGAAACGCATGAAGGTGCTTCACAAATGGACTGGATGGAACAAGAGCAAGAGCGCGGAATTACAATTACTTCTGCTGCAACAACTGCTCAATGGAAAAACCACCGTATCAATATCATTGATACTCCAGGACACGTAGACTTCACTGTTGAAGTTGAGCGTTCACTACGTGTGCTCGACGGTGCTGTTACAGTACTAGATGCACAATCAGGTGTTGAGCCTCAAACGGAAACGGTTTGGCGTCAAGCAACAACATATGGTGTACCACGTATCGTGTTCATTAACAAAATGGATAAAACGGGTGCTGACTTCCTATATTCTGTTGGTACATTAAAAGATCGTTTGGGAGCTAATGCGCACCCTGTACAATTCCCAATCGGTGCTGAAGACCAATTCAATGGTATAATCGATTTGATTAATATGGAAGCACACTTTTATCTAGATGATCTTGGAACTAAAGATGAATCACGTGAAATTCCAGAAGAACTAAGAGAGAAAGCTGAAGAATTACGTGCAAGCCTTGTTGAAGCAGTTTCAGAGCTTGACGAAGAGCTTATGATGAAGTTCCTAGAAGGAGAAGAAATCTCTAACGAAGAACTTAAAAAGGCAATTCGTAATGCAACACTAGCTGTAGAATTCTATCCAGTATTCTGTGGGTCTGCTTTCAAAAACAAAGGTGTTCAGTTAATGCTTGATGGAGTACTTGATTACTTACCAGCACCAACTGATGTGGCTGATATTGAAGGTACAGTTCCTGATACAGATGAAAAGATAATTCGTAAATCTTCTGATGATGAGCCTTTCTCAGCGTTAGCGTTTAAAGTTATGACAGACCCATTTGTTGGTAAATTAACTTTCTTCCGCGTATACTCTGGAACACTTGATTCTGGTTCTTATGTTCGCAACTCTGTAAAAGGTAAACGTGAACGTGTTGGACGTATTTTACAAATGCATGCAAACTCTCGTGAAGAAATTTCAACAGTTCACGCTGGTGAAATCGCGGCAGCTGTAGGATTAAAAGATACTTCTACGGGTGATACACTATGTGATGAAAAGAATCTTGTAATTCTAGAATCCATGGAGTTCCCAGAACCAGTTATCTCGGTTGCGATTGAACCAAAAACAAAAGCTGACCAAGATAAAATGGGTATTGCTTTAGGTAAACTTGCTGACGAAGATCCAACATTCAGAACTGAAACAAACCCTGAAACTGGTCAAACGATTATCTCTGGTATGGGTGAACTTCACTTAGATGTCCTTGTTGACCGTATGAAGCGTGAATTCAAAGTGGAAGCTAACGTTGGTGCTCCACAAGTTGCTTACCGCGAAACATTCCGTTCAGCAGCAGAAGTTGAAGGAAAATTCGTGCGTCAGTCAGGTGGACGTGGACAATTTGGTCACGTATGGATTAAGTTCGAGCCAAACGAAGAAGGCGCTGGCTTTGAATTTGAAAACAAAATCGTTGGTGGTGTAGTTCCTCGTGAATACATCCCTGCTGTTGAACAAGGTGTTAAAGAATCAATGGAAAATGGTGTGTTAGCCGGATATCCATTAATTGATGTTAAAGCTTCTCTGTTCGATGGTAGTTACCACGATGTTGACTCAAACGAAATGGCGTTTAAGATCGCTGCTTCTATGGCACTTAAGGCTGCTAAAAACAAATGTAACCCAGTTCTACTTGAACCAATGATGAAAGTAGAAGTTGTTATGCCTGAGGAATACATGGGAGATATTATCGGTGATATCACTTCTCGTCGTGGACGTATGGAAGGTATGGAAGCACGCGGACAACTACAAGTTGTTAAAGCGTTTGTTCCTCTTGCTGAAATGTTTGGATATGCAACTGCATTACGTTCAAACACACAAGGACGTGGACAATACACCATGCACTTTGATCACTATGAAGAAGTACCGAAGAGTGTTTCTGAAGAAATTATTAAGAAAAACGCTGGAGAATAATTGCATTTTTAGTTATTCTCAAGTATAACTTTTATTGTAGGCTAAGAAATAACACAAGCTGTTATTTCTTGGCTCAAATATATACTTAAATATACTTTTATTTATTTAAAGGAGGAAATATAAATGGCTAAAGAAAAATTCGACCGCTCGAAAGATCACGTTAACGTTGGTACTCTTGGACACGTTGACCATGGTAAAACTACACTAACTGCTGCTATTACAACTGTAATGGCTAAGAAAAGTGGTAAAGGTAGCGCAATGGCTTATGACCAAATTGATGGTGCTCCAGAAGAAAAAGAACGTGGTATCACAATCTCTACTTCTCACGTAGAATACGAAACTGATACTCGTCACTATGCACACGTTGACTGCCCAGGGCACGCTGACTACGTTAAAAACATGATCACTGGTGCTGCACAAATGGACGGAGCTATCCTAGTAGTATCTGCTGCTGATGGCCCAATGCCACAAACTCGTGAGCATATCCTACTTTCTCGTAACGTTGGGGTTCCTGCATTCGTAGTATTCCTTAACAAAGTTGATATGGTAGACGATGAAGAATTACTTGAATTAGTAGAAATGGAAGTTCGTGACCTACTATCTGAATATGACTTCCCTGGTGACGATGTTCCTGTAATCAGTGGTTCAGCTCTTAGAGCGCTTGAAGGTGACGAAAAGTATGAGCAAGCAATCGTTGATTTAATGGCTGCTGTTGATGAGTATATTCCAACTCCAGAACGTGACACTGATAAACCATTCATGATGCCAGTTGAGGATGTATTCTCAATCACAGGTCGTGGTACTGTTGCTACTGGTCGTGTTGAGCGTGGACAAATTAAAGTTGGAGACGAAATCGAAATCATTGGTCTTCAAGAAGAATCAAGCAAATCTACTGTAACTGGTGTTGAAATGTTCCGTAAGCTTCTTGACTATGCTGAAGCTGGAGATAACATTGGTGCACTTCTACGTGGTGTTGCACGTGAAGATATCAACCGTGGTCAAGTATTAGCTAAACCAGGTACAATCAAGCCATACACAAACTTCAAAGCAGAAGTTTATGTATTATCTAAAGAAGAAGGTGGACGTCATACTCCATTCTTCACAAACTATCGCCCACAGTTCTACTTCCGTACAACTGACGTAACTGGAGTTATTCAACTTCCAGAAGGAGTAGAAATGGTAATGCCTGGAGACAACATCGAGATGAATGTTGAACTAATCTCTCCAATCGCTATTGAAGACGGTACTCGCTTCTCTATCCGTGAAGGTGGACGTACTGTAGGATCAGGCGTTGTATCAACAATCGTTAAATAATAATTGATTGATATAAAAACAGGTAACGGAACACCGTTGCCTGTTTTTTGATTTATAATGAAACGTTTTGTCTTGCTGATTTTTAGATAAGGTGATCGGTGAACTGTACGAACTGTATTCTATAAATGGAATTTTGATAGACTTGCTAATTTATGATTATTGTATTCTGTATAAGTCCTGATAACCGAAAACCACACCAATCTTTCCCATCAAAAAAGTTCCCTACAAACCTTGCAATCACTTAGAATACTAAGTATAATACATAGACGTGCTACAAATTGAATTTTATTCAAAAAAAGGTTGCACTGACCATGTATATTCTATATAATAAGAATGTTGGTCGTTTCAGGCGATGATGTGGAAGGTTGTTGGCACACCCGGACCCTTTGCCATGGGCGGTTGCTAAGAAATTTTCACGGAGTATGTCTATAATAATATGGGCGAAAAGGAGGTAAAATGATGGCAAAAGAGAAAATCAGAATCCGTTTAAAAGCATATGATCACCGTATTTTAGATCAATCTGCTGAAAAAATCGTAGAGACTGCGAAACGTTCTGGTGCGAAAGTATCCGGTCCGATTCCACTACCTACAGAGAAAGCTGTTTACACAATCTTACGTGCGGTTCATAAATATAAGGACTCACGTGAACAATTCGAGATGCGTACACATAAACGTCTAATCGATATTGTTAACCCAACACCACAAACAGTTGATTCACTAATGCGTTTGGATTTACCATCTGGTGTTGATATTGAAATTAAACTATAAAATTTTGTTTTTAAAATAGGAGGTGTAACGGATGACGAAAGGAATCTTAGGTCGAAAAATCGGCATGACACAGTTGTTTAACGAAAACGGTGAATTAATCCCGGTAACTGTTGTTCAGGCTGAACCTAACGTAGTTTTACAAAAAAGAACTCTTGAAAACGACGGTTATGAAGCAATTCAAATTGGTTTCCAAGATCTAAAGGAATCACGTACTAATAAAGCGGAAAAAGGTCATGCTGCAAAAGCAAACACAGCCCCTAAGCGCTACGTTCGTGAAATCCGTGACGTTAATCTTGATGAATTCGAAGTTGGTCAAGAAATTAGCGTTGAAATTTTCCAAGCGGGAGAAAAAGTTGATGTAACTGGAACATCTAAAGGTAAAGGATTCCAGGGATCAATTAAGCGTCATAATCAAAGCCGCGGACCAATGTCTCACGGTTCTCACTATCATAGATCCCCAGGTTCTATGGGAGCAGTTGATGCAATGCGCGTATTCCCAGGCAAAAAATTACCAGGTCATATGGGTTCAGAGCAAGTAACAATCCAAAACCTTGAAGTAGTTAGTGTTGATGTTGAACGCAACTTACTATTAATCAAAGGTAATGTCCCAGGTGCTAAAAAATCATTCGTGAAAATCGCGGGTGCAGTTAAGGCTAACTAATCATATAAACGAAGGGAGGATATGTCATGCCTAAAGTAGCACTATTTAAACAAGATGGTTCACAAGCTGGTGAATTCGAATTAAACGAATCTGTATTCGGTATTGAACCAAACACACATGTATTACATGAAGCGGTGATTATGCAACGTGCGTCAATGCGTCAAGGTACACACGCTGTTAAAAATCGTTCTGAAGTTCGTGGCGGTGGTCGTAAACCGTGGCGCCAAAAAGGTACAGGTCGCGCACGTCAAGGATCTATTCGCTCGCCACAATGGGTAGGCGGTGGAGTTGTTTTCGGACCTACACCACGCAGCTATAGCTACAAACTACCTAAAAAAGTTCGTCGCTTAGCACTTAAGTCTGCTTTATCTTCTAAAGTTAAAGAAGAAAGCTTAGTTGTTTTAGAAAGCCTATCGTTTGATGCGCCTAAAACTAAAGAAGTTGTTAAAATGCTAACTGCTTTAAACGTTAATGAAAAAGCTCTAATCGTAACTGCTGAAACTGAAGAAAATATTGTACGTTCTGCTAACAACCTACAAGGTGTTAAAGTTCTTACAGTAACTGAAGTTAATGTGTTAGATTTGTTATCGCATGGCAAGCTAATCTTAACTAAGGAAGCAGCTGAAAAAGCAGGGGAGGTGCTTGCATAATGACTGATGCACGTGATATTATTAAGCGCCCTGTCATCACAGAACATTCTGCTGACCTAATGGCAGAGAAGAAATATACTTTCGAAGTTAGTACGAAGGCTAACAAAACTCAAATCAAAGATGCTGTTGAAGAAATCTTTGGAGTGAAAGTAGAAAAAGTAAACACATTGAACCTAAAAGGTAAATTTAAGCGTATGGGTCGTTACGGTGGTTACCGCCCAAATCGCAAAAAAGCTGTAGTGCAGCTTTCTGAAGATAGTAAAGATCTAGACTTCTTTGAAGGCTAAGAATCATAAAGAAGGAGGGAAAACAAGATGGCGATTAAAAAATTCAAACCTACCTCAAATGGTAGACGTAACATGTCTGTATCTGATTTTGCAGAAATCACTACAGATAAACCAGAAAAATCCCTTTTAGCTCCATTATCAAAACGTGGTGGACGTAATAACCAAGGGAAATTGACGGTTCGTCATCAAGGTGGCGGTCACAAGCGTCAATATCGTATCATTGATTTTAAACGTGATAAAGATGGTATACCAGGTCGCGTTGCTACAATCGAATACGATCCGAACCGTACCGCTAACATTGCATTAATTAACTACGCTGACGGTGAGAAGCGTTATATTCTTGCTCCAAAAGGATTACAAGTAGGGCAACAAATCGAATCAGGTGTAAATGCGGATATTAAAGTGGGTAATGCACTTCCACTTGTAAATATTCCAGTTGGTACAATTGTACACAACATCGAATTAAAACCAGGTAACGGTGGACAATTAGCTCGTTCTGCAGGAGCTGAGGCTCAAATCCTTGGTCGCGAGGAGAAATATACACTTGTACGATTAGCTTCTGGTGAAGTTCGACTAGTATTATCAACTTGCCGTGCAACTGTTGGTCAAGTAGGTAACTTAGAACATGAACTAATTCGTGTTGGTAAAGCAGGTCGTTCTCGTTGGATGGGTATCCGCCCAACTGTACGTGGATCTGTTATGAACCCTAATGATCACCCACACGGTGGTGGTGAAGGACGCGCTCCAATCGGACGTAAATCACCAATGTCACCATGGGGCAAACCTACACTTGGTTACAAAACACGTAAACGTAATAAAACTACAGATAAGTATATTGTGCGTAAACGTAAAAAATAATCGTAACTATTGGTGGAAAGTATCCATCTCTGAACTTCGAAAGGAGGTTTATCCATGGGTCGTAGCTTAAAAAAGGGACCTTTTGCAGATGACCATCTATTGAAAAAAATTGATCAATTGAATGAATCTGACAAAAAGCAAGTTATTAAAACTTGGTCACGTCGTTCTACTATATTCCCGACATTTATCGGTCATACTATCGCTGTTTATGATGGACGTAAACATGTTCCTGTTTATGTAACAGAAGACATGGTTGGACATAAATTAGGTGAATTTGCTCCAACTCGTTCATACAAAGGACATGCAAATGACGATAAGAAAACAAAACGCTAATGAGAGGAGGCGCCTAAGGTATGCAAGCTAAAGCCGTAGCTAAATCAGTTCGTATTGCTCCTCGTAAAGTGCGATTAGTCGTTGATTTAATTCGAGGAAAAGAAGTTGGCGAAGCAATTGCTATTCTACGCCACACACAACGCGGTGCATCCCCAGTTGTGGAAAAAGTGTTAAATTCTGCGATCGCAAATGCAGAACATAACTACGAAATGAATACAGATAATCTAGTGATTTCTGAGGCATTCGTTAACGAAGGTGTAACATTGAAACGTTTCCGTCCACGCGCTCAAGGACGTGCAAGCAAAATTAATAAGCGCACAAGCCACATTACAGTGGTTGTAACAGAAAAGAAGGAGGGGTAGTTAGTGGGTCAAAAAGTGAATCCTACAGGTCTTCGCGTAGGTATCATTAAAGACTGGGAGTCTAAATGGTATGCGGGCAAAGACTATGCAGACTTACTACACGAAGATATCAAAATTAGAGAATATCTTGAAAACCGTTTAAAAACTGCAGCTGTTTCCCACATTGAAATCGAACGTGCAGCAAATCGTGTTAACGTTACGATTCATACTGGTAAACCAGGTATGGTTATTGGTAAAGGCGGTTCTGAAGTAGAAGCTCTACGTAATTCATTAAACGCTTTAACTGGCAAACGTGTTCACATCAACATTGTTGAAATTAAAAAGGTTGATGTAAATGCTAAACTAGTTGCAGAAAATATTGCTCGTCAATTAGAAAATCGTATTTCATTCCGTCGTGCACAAAAGCAAGCTATTCAACGTGCTATGCGTGCTGGTGCAAAAGGAATTAAGACGCAAGTATCTGGTCGTCTAGGTGGCGCGGATATTGCTCGTGCAGAACACTATAGTGAAGGAACTGTTCCACTACACACATTACGTGCTGATATCGACTATGCAACAGCAGAAGCTGATACAACATACGGTAAACTTGGTATTAAAGTGTGGATCTATCGTGGTGAAGTCCTTCCGACTAAAACTAACAAATAAGGAAGGGGGCTAATACGTATGTTAATGCCTAAACGTGTTAAATATCGTAGACAACATCGTGGTAAAATGAGAGGCCAAGCAAAAGGTGGTACTCAAGTTACATTCGGTGAATATGGACTACAAGCTCTTGAAGCATCTTGGATCACAAGTCGTCAAATCGAAGCTGCTCGTATCGCTATGACTCGTTACATGAAACGTGGCGGTAAAGTATGGATTAAAATTTTCCCAGATAAGCCTTACACAGCGAAGCCTCTAGAAGTCCGAATGGGTTCCGGTAAAGGTGCTCCTGAGGGTTGGGTAGCTGTTGTAAAACCAGGTAAGATTATGTTTGAAATTGCTGGAGTTTCAGAAGAGGTTGCGCGTGAAGCACTACGTCTTGCTGCTCACAAACTTCCAATCAAAACTAAGTTTGTAAAACGCGAAGAAATTGGTGGTGAAATCAATGAAGGCTAATGAAATCAGAGAACTAACCACTGCCGAAATTGAACAAAAACTAAAATCGTTAAAAGAAGAATTATTTAACTTACGCTTCCAACTTGCAACAGGTCAACTTGAAAATACTGCACGCATTCGTGAAGTAAGAAAGTCTATTGCTCGTATGAAAACTGTTGTACGTCAACGTGAACTTAGCGTAAACAACTGATAATGAGAGGAGGTTAGCCTCAAAATGACAGAACGTAATAATCGTAAAGTGTATACAGGTCGTGTTGTTTCAGATAAAATGGATAAAACAATCACTGTTTTAGTTGAAACATACAAAAACCATAAATTATATGGTAAACGTGTTAAATACTCTAAGAAATTTAAAGCTCATGATGAAAACAACCAAGCAAAAACTGGTGATATCGTTCGCATCATGGAAACTCGTCCGCTATCAGCAACTAAACGTTTCCGTCTAGTTGAAATCGTTGAAGAAGCGGTCATTATATAATAAAGTTCGTTCGGAAGATATCCGGAAGGAGGTCGCAGACGTATGATTCAACAAGAAACTCGTCTAAAAGTTGCAGATAACTCTGGTGCTCGTGAGTTACTTACTATTAAAGTACTTGGTGGTTCTGGACGTAAAACTGCTAATATTGGTGATGTTATTGTTTGTTCTGTAAAACAAGCAACACCAGGAGGCGTTGTCAAAAAAGGTGACGTTGTTAAAGCAGTAATCGTTCGTACTAAATCAGGTGTTCGTCGTAAAGACGGTTCGTATATTCGTTTTGATGAAAATGCTGCAGTAATCATTCGTGACGACAAAAGTCCAAGAGGTACTCGTATCTTCGGACCAGTTGCGCGCGAATTACGTGATGCACAATTCATGAAAATCGTATCTCTAGCTCCAGAAGTTCTATAAGAAGTGAATTACCTTGTAAGGAGGTGCGTCAAGCATGCATGTAAAAAAAGGTGATAAAGTTATTGTTATTTCCGGTAAAGACCGTGGAAAAACAGGCACGATCTTAGAAGCATATCCAAAAAAGGAACGTGTACTTGTTGAAGGTGTGAACATGATTAAAAAACACGCTAAGCCTTCACAAGAAAACCCGCAAGGTGGGATTCTTAATATAGAAGCTCCTATTCATGTTTCTAACGTGATGCCAGTAGATCCAAAAACCGGCAATCCAACTCGAGTTGGCTATGAAGTACGTGATGGAAAGAAAGTCCGCATCGCTAAAACATCCGGTGAAGCATTAGATAAATAGTATGTGCTGTGAAAGGAGGGCAACATGGTGAACCAATTAAGACAAAAATACCAAGATGAAATCGTATCATCATTAATGAATAAATTTAACTAC
This sequence comes from Paucisalibacillus globulus DSM 18846, assembly GCF_000482485.1. Classification (GTDB taxonomy): domain Bacteria; phylum Bacillota; class Bacilli; order Bacillales; family Amphibacillaceae; genus Ornithinibacillus; species Ornithinibacillus globulus. The sequence continues at coordinate 39,539 of NZ_AXVK01000033.1, forward strand.
AAGTCTGTTATGGAAGTGCCTCAGTTAGAAAAAATCGTTATCAACATGGGTGTTGGTGATGCAGTCCAAAACTCTAAGGCACTAGATTCAGCAGTAGAAGAACTAGCGTTAATTTCTGGTCAAAAACCTATGATTACACGCGCTAAAAAATCAATCGCTGGTTTCCGTCTTCGTGAAGGAATGCCGATTGGTGCGAAAGTTACTCTTCGTGGTGAGCGTATGTATGAATTCCTTCAAAAGTTAGTTTCAGTATCACTTCCACGTGTACGTGACTTCCGTGGAATCTCTAAAAAAGCTTTTGATGGTCGTGGTAACTATACACTAGGTGTTAAAGAACAATTAATTTTCCCAGAAATTAATTACGATAAAGTAAGCAAAGTGCGTGGTATGGATATTGTTATCGTAACAACTTCAAATACCGATGAAGAAGCACGTGAACTTTTAGCTCAGCTAGGCATGCCTTTCCAAAAATAGAGCTTATGAGCTAATACAAGGAGGGAAAATTGTGGCTAAGAAATCTATGATTGCGAAACAAAAACGCCCACAAAAATTCGCTGTACAAGAATATACTCGTTGTGAACGTTGTGGCCGTCCGCACTCTGTAATGCGTAAATTTAAACTTTGCCGTATTTGTTTCCGCGAACTTGCCTATAAAGGTCAAATTCCTGGTGTCAAAAAAGCAAGCTGGTAAACCCCGATTAGGGAAGGAGGTAATTTAGTAATGGTTATGACAGATCCAATCGCAGATATGCTAACTCGTATTCGTAATGCGAACATGGTAAAACATGAAAAGTTAGAACTTCCTGCATCTAAAATTAAAACTGAAGTTGCTGATATTTTAAAACGTGAAGGCTTTGTACGTGACTACGAAGTTATTGAAGATAACAAGCAAGGGATCTTACGTTTATTCCTTAAGTACGGTGCTAATGAGGAACGAGTAATTACAGGTATTAAGCGTATTAGTAAGCCAGGATTACGTGTTTATGCAAAAGCTGATGAGGTACCTCGTGTACTTAACGGTCTAGGTATTGCAATCGTATCAACATCTAAAGGTGTTCTTTCTGATAAAGAAGCACGCTCACAAGCTGTTGGTGGCGAAGTACTTGCATATGTATGGTAATTAATTTTTAAAGATAAGGAGGTGCATGGAATGTCTCGTATAGGACTTAAACCAATTGAGATTCCGAGTGGTGTAGAAGTAAAACTTAATGGTAACACAGTAACTGTAAAAGGCCCTAAGGGTGAGCTAACTAGAGATTTTCATCCTGAAATGAAAATTGTTGTTGCGGAAACGCAAGTGACAGTCGAACGTCCAAGTGATGGTAAAGAACATCGTTCGTTACACGGTACTACTCGTAGTAACGTTGCTAACATGGTTGAAGGAGTATCAAAAGGCTTTGAAAAACAACTTCAAATCATCGGTGTTGGTTATCGTGCACAAAAACAAGGTAATAAAGTTATTGTGAATGCTGGGTATTCTCATCCAGTTGAAATAGATCCAATTGATGGTATTGAAATCGATGTACCAAGCAACACTTCCGTAATTGTAAAAGGTATTGATAAAGAAAAGGTTGGAGCAGTTGCTGCTAACATTAGAGGTATCAGACCACCAGAGCCATATAAAGGTAAAGGTATTCGTTACGTTGATGAGTATGTACGTCGTAAAGAAGGTAAAACTGCTAAGTAAGGTTAGTTAGGCGAGAAAGGAGTGACCCAGATGATCACAAAACCTGACAAAAATGTTGCACGTAAGAGAAGACATGGTCGTGTTCGTAAAAATCTTTTTGGAACAGAGACTCGTCCTCGTCTAAACGTGTATCGTTCAAATAAACACATTTATGCACAGTTAATTGATGATACTAATGGTGTAACATTAGTTAGTGCATCTACTGTAGATAAAGAATTAAGCGTTGATTCAACTAGCGGTGTAGAAGCTGCTACTAAAGTTGGAGAAATGATTGCAAAACGTGCCCAAGATAAAGGTCATAAATCAGTAGTATTTGATCGTGGAGGCTACCTTTATCATGGACGTGTAAAAGCACTTGCAGATGCTGCTCGTGAGGCAGGTCTTGAATTTTAATTGTAAAAGGAGGGACATAGATGAAAACAGTAATTGATCCTAATAAATTAGATCTTGAAGAACGTGTTGTAGCGATTAACCGCGTTGCAAAAGTAGTTAAAGGTGGACGTCGTTTCCGTTTTGCTGCACTAGTTGTTGTAGGAGATAAGAACGGCAATGTTGGATTTGGTACTGGTAAAGCACAAGAGGTACCAGATGCAATTAAAAAAGCGGTTGATGATGCTAAGAAAAACTTAATTTCTGTACCAATCGTTGGTACGACAATTCCACATGAAATTCACGGTGTATTCGGTTCTGGTAATGTATTAATGAAACCAGCTTCTGAAGGTACTGGAGTTATCTCTGGTGGACCAGTTCGTGCGGTACTAGAACTTGCAGGTGTAGGTGACATTTTAACTAAATCACTAGGTTCTAATACACCAATTAACATGATTCGCGCTACTATGAATGGTTTAAGTAACCTAAAACGCGCGGAGGATGTTGCAAAACTTAGAGGAAAGTCTGTAGAAGAACTGTTAGGATAAGGAGGGAAACATTATGTCTAAAAAATTAGAAATCACCCTCACACGCAGTGTTATCGGTGCTAAAGAAAAACAAATTAAAACTGTTGAAGCACTTGGCTTAAAGAAGATTCGTCAAACCGTAGTTCTTGAAGATACTCCAGCTGTTCGTGGCATGGTTAATAAAGTATCTCATTTAGTATCGGTTCAAGAAGGTTAATAAACATAAGCGTAAAGAGGAGGTGCTCGTATGAAACTTCATGAATTGAAGCCAGCAGAAGGATCACGCAAAGAGAGAAACCGTGTAGGTCGCGGAACATCATCTGGTAATGGTAAAACTTCTGGTAGAGGACACAAAGGACAAAATTCTCGTTCAGGCGGTGGTGTTCGCCCTGGATTTGAAGGTGGACAAATGCCTTTATTCCAACGTTTGCCAAAACGTGGATTTACAAACATAAACCGCAAAGAATATGCTATAGTGAACTTAGATGTTTTAAATAAATTTGAAGACGGCACAGAAATCACTCCTGAGTTATTAATTGAATCAGGTGTCGTAAAGAACGAAAAAGCAGGTATTAAGATACTTGGAAATGGTTCTGTCGAAAACAAATATACCGTTAAAGCTCACAAGTTCTCTGCTTCTGCAAAAGCAGCTATCGAAGAAGCGGGCGGTAAAACAGAGGTGATCTAATGTTCCGTACATTCTCCAATTTTATGCGCGTGGCTGACATTAGACGGAAAATACTTTTTACATTAGCTTTGTTAATTGTATTCCGTCTAGGCACATTTATTCCTGTGCCATTCACTGATAAAAGTGCACTCGAATTTATGACTAAGCAAAATAATGTATTTGGATTTCTAGATACATTTGGCGGCGGGGCATTAATGAATTTCTCCATTTTAGCAATGGGGATTATGCCTTACATTACAGCATCAATCATCATGCAATTACTACAAATGGATGTTGTGCCAAAGTTTACAGAGTGGAAAAAACAGGGTGAAATGGGCCGTAAAAAATTAGCCCAAATAACTCGCTATGGAACAGTAGTTCTTGCGTTTGTTCAAGCGATTGCTATGTCAATTGGCTTTAACGCAATGGCGGGTGGATTATTAATTCGTGATCCTGGTCCAGGTAAATTTCTAATCATTGCACTTGTTCTAACAGCTGGAACAACATTCTTAATGTGGTTAGGTGAACAGATTACTGCACATGGAGTTGGGAATGGTATTTCGATACTAATTTTTGCGGGTATCGTTGCTGCTGTACCGAATGCTGTTAACCAATTATACGTCCAGTACTTTACAAATGCTGGCGATCAATTGTTTATTAATATCGTTATTGTAGCCTTAATTGCCTTGGTTGCCATTGCAATTACAGCAGGGGTTATTTTCGTAATTGAAGCATTACGTAAGATCCCTATACAATATGCAAAGAAACTTGTTAACCGTTCTCCAGTTGGAGGTCATTCTACACATTTACCACTTAAAGTAAATGCTGCGGGAGTTATCCCTGTAATCTTTGCGATTGCATTTATAATGGCTCCAAATACTGTTGCAACTTTCTTTGATGGAAATGTAGCTACAACAATTCAAAAGATTTTTGATTATACAACGCCTGTAGGTATGCTTATTTATGTAGCGCTGATCATTGCGTTTACGTATTTCTATACATTTGTTCAAGTTAACCCTGAACAAATGGCTGAAAACTTACAAAAACAAGGTGGATATATTCCTGGGATTCGTCCTGGTAAGAATACTGAAACGTATCTTACTCGTGTTATCAATCGATTAACATTTGTAGGAGCGATATTCTTAGCTGCAGTTTCCGTTTTACCTATTATATTCGGAAAGCTTGCAGGACTTCCACAAGCAGTTCAAATCGGCGGCACAAGTTTACTTATCGTTGTAGGTGTAGCAATTCAAACGATGAAGCAATTAGAAGGTCAGTTAGTGAAGCGACACTACAAAGGATTTATCAAGTAATAAACTGCCAATGAAGTGAGTGATTGTATTGAATCTATTGTTAATGGGTCTTCCTGGTGCTGGTAAAGGTACACAGGCAGAAAAAATCAGTGAGAAATATAAAATCCCTCATATTTCAACAGGAGATATGTTCCGTTCTGCTATTAAAGAAGGAACAGAACTTGGGATTAAAGCGAAAAGCTTTATGGACCAGGGTGCACTTGTTCCGGATGAAGTTACAATTGGTATTGTAAAAGAGCGTTTAAGTAAAGACGATTGTGAAAAAGGTTTCTTGTTAGATGGTTTTCCAAGAACTACCCGCCAAGCTGAGGCTTTACAAACGCTTTTATCCGAAATAAATCAAGAGATTGACCATGTATTACATGTTAAAGTACCAGAAGAAAAGTTAGTGGAGCGTTTATCCGGTCGTAGAATTTGTCCTACATGTGGTAGAGCATATCATGTTATGTATAATCCTCCTGAAAAAGAGGGTATATGTGATAGAGATGGTTCTGCGTTAATTCAACGTGATGATGACAAACCAGAAACGGTTAAAAATCGTTTGGCGATTAACATCGAACAATCGAAGCCGTTACTAGACTTTTATGATGATAAAGGATATCTTGTAACGCTTGATGGCGATCAAGATATTGACATAGTTTTTCAAGATATTCAATCGGTTATTGAAAAATAAGCTATTACTGTAGGCGGACGCGTTTAGGTCTTATTTGTTCTATTTTTCGAGGATAAGATAAGACAATATGGTTTTTTTAAATGATAATCGTTATGTCTTGGTAGCATGGGGAAAACGTAAATGATCGACCAATGATCAGAATAAACATCATATTGTAATATGGATTATACGTCTCCAGGTCCAAAACAGCCTTCTAGATACTGGTCGTGTCACAAATGAAAGTGAAAGCTAAATACGTTTTTGTAATTGTGACTGATTTAAAGAAGGGAGTAAAGCACGATGGCGAAAGATGATGTAATTGAAGTGGAAGGAACCGTAACGGAAACATTGCCTAATGCAATGTTTAATGTAGAGCTTGAAAACGGCCATACGGTCTTGGCACACGTATCTGGTAAAATCCGTATGCACTTCATCCGAATCTTACCAGGTGATAAAGTAACGGTAGAACTCTCTCCGTATGACTTGACTAGAGGACGAATTACGTACCGTTATAAATAAACGAGCTCCGATATAAAAGGAGGTAAAGATGATGAAAGTAAGAGCATCTGTAAAGCCAATTTGTGAAAAATGCAAAGTCATTAAACGAAAAGGCAAAGTAATGGTGATTTGTGAAAATCCGAAACATAAGCAAAAACAAGGATAAGAAGGAGGTGCTTGATACTAATGGCACGTATTGGAGGAGTAGACGTACCACGTGAAAAACGTGTGGTAATCTCTTTAACATATATTTATGGTATTGGTAAGAATACTGCACAGAATATCTTAAAAGAAGCAGGCGTTTCTGAAGATACACGTGTGCGTGATCTAACTGAAGATGAGTTAGGACGTATTCGTCAAGCTGTTGATGGATATACAACTGAAGGTGATCTTCGCCGTGAAGTTTCTCTTAACATTAAACGTCTTATTGAAATTGGATCATACCGTGGTTTAAGACACCGTCGTGGTTTACCGGTTCGTGGTCAAAATACGAAGAATAACTCTCGTACTCGTAAAGGCCCACGTCGTACAATGGCTAACAAGAAAAAATAACGTAAGGAGGTTAACAATTAGATGGCTCGTAAAACAACAAATACACGTAAACGTCGTGTGAAAAAGAATATTGAGACTGGTGTGGCACATATCCGATCAACTTTTAATAACACTATCGTTACAATTACTGATGTTCAAGGTAATGTAGTTGGATGGAGTTCTGCTGGTGCACTAGGTTTCAAAGGTTCTCGTAAATCTACACCATTCGCTGCACAAATGGCTGCTGAAACTGCTGCTAAAACTGCAGTGGATAATGGCATGAAAACTCTAGAAGTATCAGTTAAAGGCCCTGGAGCTGGTCGTGAAGCTGCTATCCGTTCTCTACAAGCAGCTGGACTAGAAGTTACAGCTATTAAAGATGTGACTCCAGTTCCTCATAACGGTTGCCGTCCACCAAAACGTCGTCGTGTATAATTTTAACGTATATTGATTTGTCACCCTGTCAATAATGGGTATGATGACTAAAAGTATAGACGTAGATAGAGATAGAACAAAATGACTAAGGTTTATGAAAAGCAGAGCTGATAGTTTCAATAAGACTCTCGGAATTTGACTAATTATAGCCTTACCTATACAGCATCGCATAGACAATAAAATACGAGAAAATATACAAGTTGTGCCCAAGAAAGCCAACTTCCTATTTGAGGAATTTCGGTTAGATGTATAGGTCTAACCGGGGTTTCGACGTTTTAAAGGAGGGTATTATGGAATGATTGAAATAGAAAAGCCAAAGATTGAAACGGTTGAGATTAGTGATGATGCTACATTTGGGAAATTTGTGGTAGAACCGCTCGAACGTGGTTATGGTACAACTCTTGGAAACTCCTTGCGTCGTATTCTACTATCCTCACTTCCAGGTGCTGCTGTTACATCAATTCAAATTGATGGCGCATTACATGAGTTTTCAACAATCGATGGAGTAGTTGAAGATGTTACAACAATCATTTTGAATTTGAAAAAGCTAGCCCTTAAAATCTATTCAGATGAACCAAAGACATTAGAAATTGATGTGCAAGGTGAAGGAGTAGTTACTGCTGCTGATCTAACGTATGATAGTGATGTAGAAGTATTAAATCCGGATCTTCCAATTGCAACACTTAATGCAAAAGGAAACTTGCGTATGAAAATTAACGCCGGGCGTGGTCGTGGTTATGTTCCAGCCGAGGCAAACAAACATGAAGATCAACCAATTGGTGTTATTCCAGTTGATTCCATTTTCACACCGGTATCAAAAGTTACTTACCAAGTAGAGAATACTCGTGTAGGTCAAAGTGCAAACTACGATAAATTAACATTAGATGTTTCTACTGATGGAAGTATTCGTCCTGAGGAAGCAATTTCTCTTGGTGCAAGAATTCTATCGGAGCATTTAAACATTTTCGTAGGCTTAACAGATGAAGCGCAAAATGTTGAAATAATGGTTGAAAAAGAAGAAGACCAAAAAGAAAAAGTAATGGAAATGACAATTGAAGAATTAGATCTTTCTGTTCGTTCTTACAATTGTTTAAAACGTGCTGGCATAAATACAGTTCAAGAGCTTTCAAATAAATCTGAAGAAGATATGATGAAGGTACGTAACTTAGGTCGTAAATCTTTAGAAGAAGTAAAAGTAAAACTTGCTGATTTAGGCTTAGGACTACGTAAAGACGACTAACAAAGAAGGACATCTTTAGAGTTTCAAGAAAGGGAGGGATAGTCCATGGCAAGAAAACTAGGACGTACAACAGATCAACGACTAGCACTACTTCGTAACCTAGCTTCTGATTTGATTATTCATGAGCGCCTTGAAACAACAGAAGCTAAAGCGAAAGAGCTTAAGTCTGTTGTTGATAAAATGATTACGTTAGGTAAACGTGGTGATCTACATGCTCGTCGTCAAGCAGCAGCATTCTTATACAAAAAAGAAGCTAATGAAGAAGATACAGTACTTCAAAAGCTTTTTAATGACGTTGCAAAACGCTATGAAGACAGACAAGGTGGATACACACGCGTTCTTAAATTAGGGGAACGCCAAGGTGATGGAGCGAAAATGGCTATTATCGAATTAGTTTAATCAATCCATACGCGTTAAGGGCAGGACTTGATCTCTTCCACGAGGTGAAATCCAAGCCCTTTTTTTATATAGAAAAGTGTACCGGGGCCGTTTAGCGACGGAACCATAAGCGAGAGACCGTAGAGCGCCCGGTTTTGGCTCTCGGAGAGTCTTTCGCTTATGGTAGTAGTCGTTGACCACACGCGCAACTAGACAGGTTCCGCGCCCGCCTATCCCCCAAACAAAGCCGCAGCCGGTACGTGCTGCGGCTGATGTTCCAGAATAACGGCTGATGTTCCAGAATAACGGCTGATGTTCCAGAATAACGGCTGATGTTCCAGAATAACGGCTGATGTTCCAG
>NZ_AXVK01000034.1 GCF_000482485.1 Paucisalibacillus globulus DSM 18846
AACTAACGGATGAACAAAGGTGGTATTTAGATAGATATTTGGATATGTCGGAGGAACTCTGTAAGGCATATCACCTAAAAGAAGCCTATAAGGAATGGTTTGAAAACGCTAAAAGTATTGGCGAGGATAATATTATGGAGGTTAAGGAAGGGTTATTCTCGTTTTATGAAATGGTGGAAGACGCTGGTATTCCCGAAATGAAAGAAGCGATTAAAACGTTTATAAACTGGCAAATAGAAGTGCTGAACAGCTTCACTTATAATTATTCCAATGGCTTTTTAGAAGGTATAAATAATACCACTAAAGTTCTAAAAAGAAATGCTTACGGGTTTAGGAACTTTAGGCGATTCAGAGCAAAAATCTTATTGAATCGTCAGTATAAAGGAATTGGGTTACAAATAGGTTAGGGTGGCGAAATAAAATCACCACCCCAACATTTGACTTAGAACCTTTAAAAATAGGGTTAGGTATTACAATGATTCAGAGTCAACTGAGGCCATTAAATAGTAGCATGGGTGAAAATAGAATACTGCTGAACAAAATAATAAGGTTGTATATGGGATTTGTTATATTAATGTTCATCTTGTTAATTTAAGAGGGAATAAAAAGACATTGGAAAAGAATCAATCTCACCAATGTCTTTTATGTTTTTATTCACTATACGCAAGAAAAATAGAAGACAAATATTGGCTATGCATAACTCCGGTATAATGCGGATAAGTCCAGTTCGAGCTACCAGATTGCATCATTGAATACTCCACTGGATTTAATGCTGTGCTAACTACCTTACAACTAATTGCCCCTCACTGGCATAGACATCTTGTATTTCTTCCCATACAAGTCCATCTATACTGCCAGGCTGTTTAATTAACCAAGCTTTCAACTTTTTCATCTACTTATACGAGGGATTTTAATAGTCACCTTGCGAATAAGTCAGTTCATAACTGTGGCTGTATATTTCTACTAAATTCCCGAAAGGATCCTCACAATAAACCATACGATACGGTTTTTCACCTGGATAATATTCACGGATTGGCATACGTTGTTTTCCGCCATGAGCAACAATTTTTTCTACAAGCCCTTCTACATCGGGATCTTGAACTGCATAATGGAAAATACCTGTTTTCCAAAATTCGAAGTTATTTTCCGGTGTTTCATTATTATTGAACTCAAACATCTCAATGCCGATACCATCACCTGTTGCTAAGTGTGCAATACGAATTGTCCCCAGCCAGTGCCAAATACATCTTTGCACATAATACCGATCACACTATCATCCTCTTTTACTTCAGACGGCTCCATCATGATATACCATCCCATAACTTCTTTATAAAAATTTACAGCTTTATCTAAATCTGGAACAGAAAGCCCTATATGTGAAAATGTTCGTGGATACCTCAAATCCTATCTCTCCTTTTTCATAATAAAAATAGTATAATACTAGGGTGTCAAATTTAAAAGTAGTTACTTTTTTGTATCCTAGTAACTAATAAGTAACCTAATTAATATGAAAGAGGATGAAATCAGTGCAAGAGAATTATTATAATATTCCAGTTGAAGCTACCTTAGAAGTTATTGGTGGAAAATGGAAGGTCCTAATTTTATGCCACCTAAAAAATCAAAAAATGAGATTTAGTGAATTGCAAAGGTCCATCCCACAAATAACAAAAAAAATGTTAACTCAACAATTAAGAGAGTTAGAAAATGACGGAATCATTAATCGTTATGTATATCAGCAAGTACCACCTAAAGTGGAATATTCACTATCCAATACCGGAGAGTCTTTAAGAAAGGTTCTTGACATCATGTGTGCATGGGGAGAAAAAAGAATAACAAATCAATTAGTAACTAGTAAGGAATGAATGTACTAATAATACCGCTGCACTCCACAATCTAGCCCAATTACAGAATTGGAGAATTCCGTTTAAGATTATTGTTAGTTACTCTCGTGAAGAGACACCATCAGTTATTGTCCAAACCATAAGCTTGTTTACCAACAGCTTGTGGTTTTTTATATTGTAGAAATCCTCATCATACAACATCAAGAATATTTCTCATTAAACAGTTATTTTTCCAATTTTCTGCTATATATATTAAACTAGTAGCAGGAGGTCTTGTATAATGAAGAAAATAATAGTTGTTTTAGTGTTCTTGACTATCCTAATATTCGGTTTTGTTGGCTATCTCATTTACACTGACATGAAAGCCACAGAAGTGGATAATAACACTGAAAATCGAAGTTCCGCTGAAGTAAATGAGATGCGAGAATCTGCAGGTGGGATTATAACAGAAGACGATATGCAATCCTTCAAAGCACAAGGATTGAACCCCTTTGGTCAACAAACATCTTTAATAGAATTAACCGATACAGACTATCAAGAATATATTCATGGGATGAGCCATCAAAAGGTAAAAGCTGAGCAAAAATGGGGCTTTTATCAAATTAACTCCGAAAGAATAGATTGGTTACTAGAAGGCCTTAATAATACTGTTCTTAGCCACAGCAATGTATATAGACAAATTTTAGAAAAATGGGCGAATGGTGATTTTCAAAACGCAGATGATGACCATAATGCAATATGGGAGTTACAGGGTGGTACAATCGGACGGGCAACAGGAGTACTATCTTTAGAAGAAGAAAAAGAGTATATAGAAAGTCAGTAATAACCAAAAGAAACTGCTCCAAGTATTGGAACAGTTTCTTTTTAGTGTATTAATTATATCTTATCAAGAAGTATTTCTTCTTCCCTCTTCTAATGATTGTAAACTTACCTTCCAATCTATCTAATTCTGAAACAACGTAATTTACATCCTGTTGTCTTTCACCATTAATGGAAACTGCACCATTTGTAATGTCTTCCCTAGCCTGACGCTTGGAAGAAGAGATTTTCGCATTTACCAGTAGATCCACTAATCCGATATCAACTTTATCTGCTTGATATGATGGTACATCCTTAAATCCTTGTTCAATTTCATCAGCAGTTAGTGATTTTAAATCACCACTAAATAGAGATGCAGAAATCTTTTGTGCTTGTTTTACTGATTCCTCACTATGAACCATTCTTGTTACTTCTTCAGCAAGCCGTGTATGGGCAACTCGTTTTTCCGGATGATTTTCAACTTCTTTTTCTAGTTCCATGAGTTCATCTTCACTTAGGAAAGTAAAGTAACGTAAGAACTTCATCACATCGCGGTCATCTGTATTAATCCAGAACTGGTAAAACTCATATGGACTTGTTTTATCTGCATCTAACCATACAGCATTACCAGCAGATTTTCCAAACTTAGTTCCATCTGCTTTTGTAATTAAAGGAACTGTTAAACCAAAAGCCTTTACCTCTTCCTCTTCATTTTCTCTTGCACGACGAATTAATTCCATTCCCGCAGTAATGTTCCCCCACTGATCACTACCACCAATTTGAAGCGTGCAATTTTCTTGTGTATATAACTTTTGAAAGTCTAACGATTGTAGGATCATGTAGCTAAATTCTGTAAAAGATATCCCTTGTTCAATGCGAGCGGATACAGATTCTTTTGCTAGCATGTAGTTTACACCAAAGTGTTTTCCAGCATCACGTAAGAAATCAATGATGGTCATACTACCTAACCAATCATGGTTATTTCGTACAACTACTGGATTCTCATCTTTATCCACTTCTAATATTTTTGAAATTTGTGCTTTTAGTGCATCACTAAATCCTTTTACTACTTCTTCTGTGTTCAGGGAACGCTCTGTAGAACGACCGCTTGGATCCCCAATCATACCTGTACCGCCACCTACTAAGGCAATTGGCTTATGGCCTGCTTTTTGGAATCGCTTTAACATCATTAATGGGACTAAGTGTCCGATGTGTAAGCTATCAGCAGTTGGGTCAAATCCACAATATAATGTTACTACATTTTCTGATAGATGCTTTTCTAACCCTTCTCTATCAGTAACCTGGTTAATAAGTCCTCTTTTTTCTAAATCCTCTAAGATATGCATCTTATTCACACTCCATTTTTTAATAAAAAACAAAAAAACCCATTCCTTATTAATTAATAAGGGACGAGTTTTAACACGCGGTACCACCCTTGTTGCAAGTTATGCCACTTTGGGGTTTTTAACGATGACTTCACCGTCTTAATTTTACCTATTGGCTCATTAAGATTGCTCCAGAATTGTATTTCGCCTGCAAATATATACTGGTTCACACCACCACCAGCTCTCTTTGATAGGGATTTGCAACACTACTACTTCCTTCATAGCATGAATCTATAATATTACAACTATCATATATAATATATATAAAAAAAGCAATTATTTTTTACAAAATTCTTGTACCTACTATACATTTGCCTATGCTATAATTATTCTTGGAATAATAGGAGGTTTTATCGTGGATTTTAAACAATTACTCCAAAAAGTTGGTACTAAAGTAAAATCAATCTGGAGCACTGGTAAAGTACAACGTGCATCAAGAATTACATATGATGTTGTCTGGAATGTTATTTTGTTTTTTGTTGTTATTGGAATTATCGGGATGTTCTTCGGTGTGGGTGTCGGATTTGGATACTTTGCCTCTTTAGTCAAAGACGAACCAATACGTCCATATGAAAGTATGGAAAAAGATATCTATAATTATGAAGAAACATCCAAATTGTATTTTGCTGGAGATATTTATTTTGGTGATATCCAATCTGATCTTCATCGAGAAGAAACGAAATTAGAAAATATATCACCAACATTAATTGATGCCGTCTTAGCAACAGAAGATGAATTCTTCAAGGAGCATAATGGTGTCGTACCAAAGGCAATTATTCGAGCACTTGTTCAAGAATTTACTAATTCTGATATGAAGTCTGGAGGAAGTACATTAACCCAACAACTTATTAAAAACCAGATTTTAACGAATGAAGTTTCCTTTGAACGTAAAGCAAAAGAAATTCTACTTGCCATGCGATTAGAACAATTCTTTGAGAAGGATCAAATACTGGAAGCATATCTAAACATTATCCCATACGGACGTGGCGCCAATGGAAGAAATATCGCAGGTGTTCAAACTGCTGCCAAAGAAGTTTTTGGGATTAACGCTGATGAAGTTAACCTTCCACAAGCTGCATTTCTTGCTGGTCTTCCACAAGGTCCTTCTTATTATACACCGTATCAAGGTGGCGGTGGATTAAAAGACCAGGCGGGACTTGACCCTGGAATTAACCGTATGAAGGTAGTTCTTAACCGTATGTATGAATTAGATTACATTACAGAAAAGGAGTACAATGAGGCGGTTAATTATGATATCGTTGCTGATTTCATCGCTGAATCTGAATCTCCTATAGAAAAATATCCATATCTAACATTTGAATTAGAAAAAAGAGCTAAAGAAATTATTATGTATGACTTAGCTAAAAAAGATGGATTCTCTAAAGAAGATTTAGAAGAAGATGAAGAATTAAAAGGTGAATATTCAATATTAGCTGATCGTGACCTTCGACGAAATGGATATAATATCCATTCAACGATAGATAAAGAAATCTATGATGCATTTCAGGAAGTAGCGAAGAATTATCAGCATTATGGTCCCGATTGGACTAGCGAAACAATTGATCCTGCTACTGGTGAAGTAATACCTTCTATGCGGGTTGAAGCAGCAAGTATATTAATTGAAAATAAAACCGGGAGAATTATTAGCTTTCTTGGTGGTCGTGGGTATAGCCTCGAAAATCAGCTGAATTATGCTACAGACATGGTACGTACCAATGGTAGTACGATGAAGCCTATTCTTGCATACGCACCTGCAATGGAAAAAGGTGTAGTTCAACCAGGAACTCCTATTGCCGATGTTAAGACAACATGGGTAGCGGGTGGTAAAAATTATCAACCGCAAAACTTTGATTATCGCTATCATGGTATTATGTCTGTTCGTGATCATTTAACAGACTCCTATAACGTACCTGCCATTAAGGTATACACTCAAATAAATCATGATAATCCTGTGGATCAATATTTACGTAAAATGGGAGTTACAACTCTGGAAGATAATGAATATGCAAACCCAGCCTTAGCAATTGGAGGTACCACTCACGGTATCTCTATAGAAGAAAACACAAACACCTTTGTAACCTTTGCTAATGGCGGTAACTTTGTCGATGCCTACATGATTGAAAAGATTACCGACCAAGATGGTGAGGTAATTTATGAACATAAAACGGAACCAGTAGAAGTATTTTCTCCACAAACCAGTTACCTTACAACGGATATATTACGTGATGTTGTTAGTGAAGGTACTGCTAACTATTTACGTTCACAACTAATTTATCCAAATGTTGACTGGGCCGGTAAAACTGGTACTACCCAAAATACTCATGATGTTCATTTTGTTGCTTATAACCCGAACGTGACAATGGGAACTTGGTTAGGTTATCGTATAGGACAGTCATTGAAGTGTGATAGTTGTGCTTTATATGAAGGTAATAGAAATATAAAATTGTGGGCAGAGCTAATGAATGCAGCATCAGAGATTAGACCCGATTTAGTAGCTCCTTCAGAAAAATTCAAACAACCTGACGGAATCGTAACTAGAAGCGTTTGTGCTACATCTGGTATGCTTGCTTCCGATTTATGTCAAAAAGCAGGACTGGTATCAAGTGATATATACAATGTCAATTTTGTACCAACTCAAGTTGACGATAGTCTAGTTTCAGGATCCTATGTCCTCGTTGATGGAAAGTCTGTACTAGCAGGACCAAAAACACCAAAAGAATTTATTCAGGATGACGGTCTATCCTTTAACCCTGAATGGATCATACGAAATGGATACGATAAACTAGCTGATTTAACAGAGCTATTCCCTAGTTTCCGTAGGGAGGCTTGGGAAAAGATTTCTTTACCGAATATAGAAGGCCATAAATCAGTAGTTAACGATGATGGAAAAGCTCCTGGTGCACCTTCCTCATTAAAGAATAATGGTAACTCCTTGTCATGGAAGGCCTCCGGTAGCAACGATGTTATCGGATACCGAATTTACCGTGCAAATAAGCCAGGCGATTCATTCGGTCTAATCGGTCATTCTGTTAAAAGTAGTTTTAAAATACCAAACGGTAAGGGTGTTTACCATGTGAAAGCAGTTGACTACTTCGGATTGGAATCTTCTGCGTCAGAAGAAATTGTTGTCGGTGATTTCTCAGAACCAGAAGAACCGAAGAAAGATGAAACCCCTGAACAACCGGAACCTGGTAAGGAAGAAGAAAAGCCAGATCCAGGTGAACCTGTTGAATCTGGAGATCCAGAAGAACCTGAAGATCCAAGTAATCAATAAGGATAAGTTGGTTCTAACGATGTTATTCAATCGTATTGAAGAAACTTAATGGGGTTTGAATAAAGAATGAGAGATTAAATTGTTAAGTATTGCAATTAGTTAAGAACAATGTGTACTACAAATAAGCACTATCCTAATTCAATTTGAACTAGGATAGTGCTTATTTATTTCTATGCTAATTAGGCTGTTATCATAATGTTTGTTTTCTTTTGTCTTGGTGGTGATTATCTAATTTAGAATCCTATTCACTGACTAGTATAAGAAACTATAAACACAACACGTCCTGAAAGTCCTTTATTTCATTTGCCAAGTCTTAATTTTATCTCATTTACTAATAATTGCTTCTCTTCTTCAGAAATACCGTCAGCAGAAAGCTTGCGGGCTGCAATCGGAACAATCCATGGGTCTACTTCCTCATAGGTAATACCGGTAAGAAGTGTATATTCATCCACAAATATTCTAATTATACTTCCCCTTATTGCATCAAAATATCTAACAATATTTTGCTGTGTATCTGCTGGTAGAACAGCATATTTAATCATTATTATGTATTCAGCAACGTCCGTTTCTGGATTTCCACAAGAGGCATCATTCCAATCAATAAATACTGGATTTCCATTGCTCATTACTATATTGTTAGGATTTGGATCACCATGGCACATCTGGCTTTTTATAGGCAAACCATCTAAAATACCAATAACTGCATCTTTTTCAGAATCATTTAAGTAGTTCACACTAACTATCTGTTTCTTCAAGAATTCTCTTTGTGGACGTAACTCCTTATGAGATATACGATGTATTTCACTTAATAGACGTGCAGTATGTCGAATATCATTAAAATCTAACGTTGATTGACCTTTGCTTACCTGTTCGATTATATTATTAAATAAGCGTTCTTTTAACGTCTCGCCAACTACCCGATCAAACACAATACCAGGCCGGTCATTATACGCTACAATTTCATAGGGCCTAGGAACAGCTAACCCCATTTCCCAAGCAATAAGATTATTCTTAAATTCCCTTTCTAAAGCTATTTTGTGAGTATTTGGTTTTGCTAATTTAATCACTTTGTTTCTACCTTCCCATTCAAACACCTCTGAGTTTCCACCTTCACCAATCTTTCTACCAATCTTCACAGTAAATTCCCCCGATTATTGTATTTTACTAAATCAATTCATTACTCGGCCCTATTTATGGAAACCAATTTACAATTTCTATATTAAAAGAATTTTGAATACAAAGTATAATCAGCAAAAATCAGATGCTTATGTAGCCACATAATACCTTTTAGAAATTAATCAAGAAAAGACTAAAAATTAAAACGATAATCTTGTATAATAAAACTAATACAAAATTTGAGTGGTGAAAATAAGATGGAACATTTAAAAACTTACAATAGCAAAAAACATCAAGCAACCAACGTTATCATTGAAGGGCCAGTCCCTTCATCAACACTCGAAAACTATATTTTTCATCATGATTTGACATCTTTCCGCCCCGCTAGTAAGCAATTTCAGGCTCTTTTAGATATAGCTGGTTTACCTGATGGGCGAATTATCATTGCAAGAACAGAAGATACGATAATTGGATATGTAACCTATTTATACCCAGATCCTTTAGAAAGATGGTCAACCTTCCAAATGGAAAATTTAATAGAGTTAGGGGCTATTGAGGTCATTCCTGAATATCGAGGAAGTGGAATAGCGTCTAGTCTATTAAAACTATCTATGATGGATCCTTTTATGGAAAACTATATTATTATCTCTACAGAATACTACTGGCACTGGGATTTAAAAGGAACAAATTTAAGTATTTGGGAATATCGAAAGGTCATGGAAAAAATGATGGCTTCTGGTGGACTGCTCCCAGCTCCTACGGATGACCCTGAAATCATTTCACATCCGGCAAATTGTTTGATGGTAAGAATTGGTTCCCATGTTACAGAGGATGCAATACAGCAATTTGAAACGTTACGTTTTTTAAAACGACATCAAATTCGAAGTTTTAGGGAGGGTTTATGATGCATGTTGAAAAAATAATGAATCAAAATGTTATTACATTAGGACCTTCAGATTCAATCGAAAAGGCACATCAGCTTTTAGTTAATCATAAAATCAGGCATATTCCAATAGTGAACGAAGACTATTGTGTAATCGGAATTGTATCAGATCGTGATATTCGCGATGCAAGCCCATCTATTCTAACAAATGGTCCAGAGAAGGAAGTGTTGGGTAAAGAAATATCGACTATTATGAGTAGCCCTGTTATAACAGCACATCCTTTAGATTTTGTAGAAGAGGTTGCCCGAATATTTTATGATAGGGAAATTGCATGCTTGCCTGTAGTAAGTAATGAAAAACTAGTAGGTGTCATTACAGAAAAAGATTTACTGTATACATTAATTCAGCTAACCGGTACACATGTACAAGGTTCCCACATTGAGGTTAAGGTTCCACACAGGCCAGGAATTTTACCAGAAGTTGCATCCGTATTCGGAAATCGAGGTGTCAATATTTCCTCGGTGTTAGTCTATCCTTTTAATAATGATCCTGATTATAAAATATTAGTTTTCCGCGTCCAAACAATGAATCCGTTACCAATCATTCGTGATCTAAGAGATGCTGGATATGAATTAATGTGGCCAAACAATATACCGGAGCCTAGATTATGAACAAAAACATAAAATTTATTTTTGATCATTCTTTACTAAATTACCGCTTTAACGATGAGCATCCGTTTAATCAAAAGCGTGTTATCCTAACAAAGGAGTTACTCAAAGAATCTGGACAACTAACAGAAGATCAAATTATCCCCCCTCGAGTAGCATCTGATGATGAGATAGCACTGATTCATGACCTTGCTTATATACGTGCAGTGAAATCTGCGAATCGTATGGCACAGGAAGACTTAATTAAGTTTGGAATAGGTACGGAGGATACACCAGTTTTTTCTAATATGCATGAAGCTGCAGCTCAAATAGTAGGAGCTACACTTTCTGCTGTTGAAGCGGTCATGATAGATGGTGCTCAAGGAGCCGTTAACTTTGCTGGCGGATTACATCATGGCTTCAAACAAAAGGCATCCGGCTTTTGCATTTATAATGACGCTGCAATAGCAATCAAATATATACGTAAAAAATTCGACCTTAAAGTATTATATGTTGATACAGATGCACATCATGGTGATGGTGTACAATGGGCATTCTATGACGACCCCAAAGTTTGTACTTTTTCCATTCATGAGACAGGTAGATACCTTTTCCCTGGTACCGGGAATGTGAATGAACGAGGAATTAAAGAAGGTCATGGATTTAGCTTTAATTTACCAATCGATGCTTTTACACAGGATGAATCTTACATAAGCATTTATGAAAACGCTTTACGAGAAATAGCTGATTTCTTTCAGCCAGATGTGATTATTACACAAAATGGTGCAGATTCCCATTTCTATGATCCACTTACCCATCTATCTGGTTCGATGGCTATTTATGAAAAAATTCCTGAAGTTGCACTTGAAATTAGTAAGTTATACTGTGATGGAAAATGGATTGCACTTGGTGGTGGTGGTTATGATATTTGGCGAGTTGTTCCTCGAGCATGGGCACAAGTTTGGAATGTCATGAAGGATGAACATCCATTACATGGTGATTTACCAGCAACATGGACACTTAAATGGCAGAAAGAAGCACCAGTTACCTTGCCATTAACATGGCATGATCCGGTGGAAGAAATTCCCGTAATACCAAGAAAAATAGAAATTGAAGAAAAAAATAATGGTACATTAATGAACTTACTAAAGTATACAAACAAAAAAAGTGGAAGCACTCGAATAGGGATGTAAGAACTGAATAGTATCATGGAGATTAAATACTAACATGGATTCGTAGGTATACAAATAATGAATATTTTGGTCAAAAGAAAAAAGGAGTTGATTTGATTTCAACTCCTTTACTTTTCTGTTTCTACGATATTATTTTCAAGAATAACTATTTCTACTCTTCTGTTTTTGCTTCGGTTACTAGCATTATCGTTTGGTACAATTGGTTCTGAGTCACTATACCCACTAATCGCAAAACGTCCTTCATCCAAACTATTCTTATCAACCAAAAATCGAACAACACTACTAGCTCTTGCACCCGATAATTCCCAGTTTGAGGGGTATCTAAAGCTCGACATTGGAACATCATCCGTATGCCCTTCTACTTTTATATCATTATCGATTTGTGCTAATAGATTACCTACCTTTGTCAAAAACGGTAGTGCAGAAGGTAATATTTCTGCTTCTCCTGGGTCAAATAATATACTATCTTGTAAAACTAAAACAACACCACGTTCTGACCGATTCGCAGATACTACATTATTTAAGGCATTCTCATCCAAATAATTTTCTACTTCCACCATTAATTCATTAAGGGAGTCATTTTCTTTACTAGAATCTGAATCTGCTTCATCTTCTTTATCATCTGACACTGGTAACTCATATTCATTTAAATCTTGACCTTGCTTCTCTACACTTGTACTCTCCGCTGGATTATCCATTGGTACAGAGGAAGGTAAGAAATCAAATATCATTCTATTCCGAAAAGAATCAGAAACAGCCTCAAATTTTACAGTGTCAACTTGGGACATAGAGAATAACAAAATAAAAAAAACTAGAATCAATGTGACCATGTCGGAATAGGTTACCATCCATTTTGGTGCACCTTTATCAATTTTCTTTCTAATTTCTCTACGCTTCATTTAGGCCCTCCCCAACAACGGAGGAATCATATGCATGCGATTCTTTTGATTTTGTATCGTTTGAAAGAAATGCTCCTAATTTTTCTTCCAAAATACGTGGGTTTTGACCAGATTGAACACCAATAACACCCTCGATAATAATTTGTTTAATAAATACTTCCTCTTCTGTTTTATTCTCAAGTTTACTTGCCATTGGAGTAAATACTAAATTAGCTAGAACTGTACCATATAAAGTGGTTAATAATGCGACAGCCATACTTGGACCTAGTGCCGATGGATCTTGTAAGTTATTCAACATCAACACAAGACCTATTAACGTACCAATCATCCCCCATGCCGGAGCATATTCGGCACATTTTTCTAGGATCATTCTACCACGATAATGGCGTTCTTCCATTGCCGTAATTTCAGCATTCATAATATCATGAATTACTTCCGGTTCGATGCCGTCAACTGCAAGAAGGATTCCCTTTTTAATAAATGGCTCGTCCACATCATCTAGCTCGTTTTCTAATGCTAAAATTCCCTCTCTTCTTGCACGTTCAGAAAGTCTAATAAAAAGATTAATTAATTCAGAAAGCTGACGGTCATTTTGTTTAAATGACTCCTTTAACACTTTTCCTGTTAATTTTATTTGGTTCAAATTAAAGTTAATGAGCAGTGAACCAATCATCCCACCTATCACGATAAATACAGATGCAACATCTAGAAAGGAAACAATTCCTTCTGTACCAGAATTAGAAAGTATTGCTCCCATTATCATAATAAAGCCCAAGGTAATTCCGATTGGAGTTAGTAAATCTCTTTTTCTCATATTCTCTCTCCCCAAACTTCCGCTTCATATTACACTATATTTTTCTATCTACATTGCTTTTATTTTGTTGAGTTTCTTTCTACAAGACGATGTGGTAATACGACTTTATTTTCTTCCACTTCTTCTTTATTCATATATTTAGTAAGTAAGCGCATTGCAACCGCACCAATGTCATAGGTTGGTTGAACAACGGTCGATAAAGTTGGTCGGACCATTGTAGCTAATTTGGTATTATCAAATCCAAATACTTCTATATCTTCAGGAACTTTATATCCCAAATCCTGAGCACCGTGGATAGCACCTAGTGCAATTGCATCTGAAGCTGTAAAGATTGCAGTTGGCTTATCCGGTAAATTCATCAATTTTTCAACCGTCTCTATTCCGGATTCGTAAGTGTAATCACCAGTTAGAATATAATCTTCCACTATAGTAAGATTAGCCTCTTTCATAGCTCGCAAATAACCCTGATACTTTAATTGATTAATCGTGTACGCTTCTTTACCAGAAATAAACGCAACTTTTTTGTTCCCTTTTTCAATTAAATAATTGGTTGCTTCATATGCTGCTTCTTCGTAATCGATATTAACAGAAGGGATTGAGTCTGTATCATCAAATGTTGCTGCTAATACTACAGGTACAGAAGCTGTTGAGAATTGTTGAACATGTTCTTCTGAAATATTTCCCCCCATAAAGATAATACCGTCCACTTGTTTTTCTAGCATCGTATTAATTAATTGTATCTCTTTATCTTTATTTTGATCCGAGTTACTTAAAATGATATTGTACTTATACATAGTTGCAATATCTTCAATTCCTCTAGCTAATTCAGCAAAGAAGATACTAGAAATATCGGGAATAATTGCACCGACAGTGGTTGTTTTTTTACTTGCTAGTCCACGTGCAACCGCATTTGGTCGATATCCTAACCTTTCAATCGTTGCTAATACCTTTTTTCTTGTTGTTGGCTTTACATTGGGGTTTCCGTTAACCACCCGTGAAACTGTTGCCATGGATACATTTGCTTCTCTTGCTACATCATATATTGTTATTGTCATTGAATATACCTCCTAATTCCGTACTAATAGACAACTTTCTACTAATTATCATACTCTAGTGTGAAAAAAAACACAAAAATTATCTTTGGTAATCATTGGCACATTTAGGTTACTGCCAGCATAGTTCTAGGGTTATTAAATATGCTCTACATAATAATGAAAAATGCCTCTCCTTGAATACCTAAAAACTAAAGGATTTGACTTCTTGTCAAACCCTTAGTTTATTGTTACGTTGTATTTGGAAATTTCTTTTAAGAAGTTTTCAAACATCGGGATGTCCATCTGTTGAGCAGAGTCGGACAGTGCTACTGCTGGGTCTGGGTGAACCTCTGCCATAACACCATCTGCTCCAATGGCAAGGGCAGCTTTCGCCATTGGGATTAATAAGTCTCTTCTACCAGTTGAGTGGGTAACATCAACCATTACTGGTAAGTGTGTTTCTTGCTTTAATATCGGAACAGCTGAAATATCAAGTGTATTTCTCGTCGCTGTTTCGTACGTACGAATTCCTCGTTCACATAGAATGATTTTACCATTCCCACGGGAAATAATATACTCTGCTGCATTTATAAACTCAGAAATTGTAGCTGATAAGCCACGTTTCAATAATACTGGTTTATCAACTTCTCCTGCTGCTTTCAATAATTCAAAGTTTTGCATGTTTCTTGCGCCAATTTGAATGACATCGACATAATCAAGTGCAGTTTCTATATGTGCGGGATTTACTATCTCACTAATAACAGCTAAATCAAATTCATCGGCTACACGCTTCAATATTTTTAAGCCTTCAATACCTAATCCCTGAAAGTCATAAGGAGATGTTCTTGGCTTAAATGCTCCACCACGAAATAGCTTAATTCCATTCCTTTTAACAGCCTGGGCAACTTCTCGTACTTGTTCATAACTTTCCACAGCACATGGTCCCATAACGAAATGGGTTTTACCGTCGCCTACCTTTTCCCCTTTAATGTCAATCACCGTATTCTCCGGTTTTCTTTTACGCGAAACCAATAACTCTTTACGATGATCCTCCTCTATTAATTCCAGGCTGGCTTTAAATATTTCTTTGAATATATGTTCAATTGTAGAATTATCAAAAGGACCATTATTATGTTGAATTAATTGATCTAACATTTCTCGCTCTCTGACAGGATCAAAACGCTTAATTCCCTGTTTATTTTTAATTTGACCAATCTGTTTCACAATAGCTGCTCGCAAATTCACAAGTTCAAGTATTTGCAAATTAACATCATCTAATCTATTTCGTAATTCGTCTAAATCATTAATCATAGCTATAAAGCCTCCTAAAAGGAAAAAACACATTTTTTTCTACACAATGTGACATAATTATAGCTAAAAATTTTCTCTTTGTCATCTAACAGTTTATAATGAAAATAGAGATTTTCGGAAATTATGTTCTTAGAAATAAAGAATATACTGAAATACCTTTTGAATTATAGGGGGATTTACATAATGAAGGATGACCATATATTTGCTTTAGATATCGGGACCCGCTCTGTAACAGGAGTAATTCTGAAAAAAGACGATTCAACGTATACACTTATAGACTATTGTGTAAAAGAACATCGAGTAAGATCTATGGTAGACGGACAAATACATCATGTTGAAGAAGTAGCTAAGGTTATTAAGGATGTTAAAGAAACACTAGAAACCTCTCACGGTCCACTACATAAAGTTTGTGTTGCTGCAGCAGGGAGATCATTAAAAACGATTACCTCTTCTGCAAAAGTGGAGCTCAATCATAAACCAGTTACAGAATACGAAACCATTAAACATTTAGAATTAAGTGCGGTACATGCAGCACAACTTAAATTAGCTTCAGAGGATTCAGTCAAAAACTTTTCGAATTATTACTGTGTTGGATATTCTGTTCTTCATTATAAAATTGATAATGATAAGATTGGTTCTTTAATTGATCAAAGTGGACAAATTGCTTCTGTAGATATTATTGCAACCTTTTTACCAAAGGTAGTAGTTGAATCACTATTATCAGCACTGACCCGCTCAAATTTAGAAATGGATGCCTTAACATTAGAACCAATCGCAGCTATTCAAGTTCTTATTCCTGAATCTATGAGACGATTAAACGTTGCTTTAGTGGATATAGGTGCCGGGACGAGTGATATTGCTCTTACTAACTCTGGAACTGTAGTTGCATATGGCATGGTACCAATTGCAGGGGATGAAATAACAGAGGCAGTTAGTGACCATTATTTATTAGATTTTCCATTAGCTGAACAAACTAAGGTTCAAATAGTTAAAAATGGGCAGGCAACTGTACAAGATATTTTAGGTTTTGATTCCACTATTACTTATCAGGACTTAGTTAACGATATTAATGAAAATATTGATAAATTAGCTACTTCTATTGCCGAGGAAATACTACGATTAAATGGTTCACAGCCAAAAGCAGTTATGCTTATCGGTGGTGGTAGTCAAACACCGGATTTCACTACTAGATTGGCTAGTAAATTACAATTACCCACTAATCGAGTTGCCATACGTGATATAGAGGCAATTCAAATATTAAATCAAACAGATAATTTACCAAAAGGACCCGACTTCGTTACACCGATTGGTATTGCTATTGCTGCCAAACAAAATCCAATACATTATATTTCCATAAGAGTAAATGAAAAAACAATTCGGATGTTTGAAATGAAACAGCTAACGATTGGTGATTGTCTCGTACAGGCTGGTATTGAAATAAATAAATTATATGGAAAACCAGGTATTGCATCTATTATTTCGTTAAATGGTAAATCAATAACCTTACCTGGTGAACTTGGTCAGGCTCCAACTATTCTTTTAAATAAAGAAAAATCTTCTGTTGATTCCATTGTGCAAAATGGGGTTGAAATTGAAATTATTAAAGGGAATGATGGAAAACAGCCAAACGTAACACTTTTAGATCTTTTAGGAGATGTACCATCGATTCAAATACAATTTAACCATCAACAATATGAGTTAAAACCCATCTATAATGTTAATAATATGATTAAAGACCAGGATTACCTCATTCAAGATCGAGATGTCATAGAAGTACGTACTCCTAAGACAGTAAAAGACTTCTTTACATTTGTTAGCTCAGAAAAACAACCAGACAATAAAGAATTTGTATTATACGTTAATAATCAGAAAGTTAATCTAAGTTTGGCGGAAACCCAAATTGTTGTTAATGGAAATCCAGTTCCAATGGATTACAAATTAAAACAACATGATCATTTACAACTGATCCCTAGACAGATTCCTAATGTTAAACTTTTATTGAATCAATTGAATAAAGAACTTCATCAACAAATTCGAGTAGTTTTTAACCAGGAATCGATTATTATGAATCAGCCGCAACTTATTGTAAAAAATGGAAAAACTGTTTTAAGTGAAGACGACCGTATTTATCCAGATGATATGATAACTATAGAGGATAAAGTCATTGAACCGATCATATTCCAAGATATCTTCCGCTATATTGACCTTGATTTAACAAATGCAAGTGGTAACTTTACCTTGATGAAAAACAATCAACCTACCACCTTCTATGAACAGATTTCAGATGGTGATAATTTAGCCATTATATGGGAGAAAAAATAATGCTATAATTGGACCCTATACTAATTACAAAAACTAAAATAGGATGTCGTATGAGAACTCTCTTTACGACATCCTTTTCATTATTTATTTTCATCTATAATAGTTTCTTCTATTGCAACCTCTTCTACGGTTACATCCTCGCCATTATTATCTTTAGCTTTCATATCTTGAATTTTTGATTGCACATTAGATGTAATCTCTTGTGTCTTTTGTTTAAGTTCTGAACCTTTTTCAGTAGCTAATTCTTTCCACTCTTGCCCTTTTGCTTGAGCAATATCTTTCCATTCAAGGCCCTTGGACTGTGCAATATCTTTCCACTCCGTTGCACGCTCACGTACTTGAACAGCGCCTTGATTTATATCCCCTCTTAATTCCTTACCAGACTTAGGAGCAAGTAATAATGCTAAACCTGCACCTACTGCTGCACCAATAACTGTTCCAACGATAAAATCTTTTCCGCTATTATTTTCTGCCATGGTTGGTTCCTCCTTTTATTTTCTCTTTTTTATTAAATCAAATAGTGCAGCTCCCCATGTAACTGCTTGTGATGCCTTGTCCTGATTTTCTGAAGCTGCCCTAGAGACACTAGATGAAAATTGCTTTAATGTTTGGTTAAAGTCTTGTACGGTTTCTCCAATTCCTTTAACACCATCAAATAGACCGTCTAATTTGGCTGTTTTTTTATTTACATCTTCAGCAAGATCATTTGTTTTGCGAAGTAATTCTGTTGTTTCTGTTGTAATTCCTTGCATTTGTTTTTCTAAGCTTTCCAATGTGTTTGCAACATTGTCCAGTGTTCTAGTTGAAGCCTTTAGAGTTTTTGCTAAGTAAATGACCAGCACCGCAAAAGCAACTGCAGCAATTATTGCAGCAATGTAGCCTAATATTTCCATAATCGTAAACATTCCTTTCTTTCTAATTAAATTTTGCCAAATTTAGGGTGCTTGTACATTTTCATATTCCCTATTTTTTCGACAAATAAACATAAGTTATTATTGACACATTCTTTATTAGTATATCTCCATTATAGGCTTTTCTATCATAAAATTCGAATGATATGTAGTATTTTTTTCCAAACCATGAATTTCATACTTCATATAACTTAGTACTTCATTTACTATATTAAATATCATTAAACTCTAAAAAAACTCGTATTTGCTGTAACAAGCGAATACGAGTTTCCTAATAAACGTTAATAGCTATATCGTATGAAGAATATCTTCATAGGCTTTTTGGAATTTCTGGATATCCCCTGCCCCCATAAAGATTAGTACACTATCTTCATATTTCCTTAATTCTCCGACCCCTTCTAATTCAAGTATGGAACTATTCGGAATCAACTTTTGTAAATCCTGAATGGTTAACTGTCCACTATCTTCCCTAGCAGAACCAAAAATTTCACATAAATACACAGAATCAGCTGGACTTAAACTATCCGCAAATTCTTGTAAGAATGTTTTTGTTCGTGTAAATGTATGTGGCTGGAAAATAGCGATTACTTCTTTATTTGGATATTTCTTTCTTGCAGATTCAATAGTTGCTGTTATTTCTCTTGGATGATGTGCATAATCATCGATAATAATTTGGTCATTAACCTTCTTTTCCGTAAAACGACGTTTAACACCTTTAAACGTACCAAAGTTTTTTATTGCTTCTGCTTCCATACCTTCATATTGGCAAATAGCAATTACTGACAAAGCATTTAATACATGATGGTTTCCATACATTGGAATAGTAAATGTATCGTAATACGTGTTACGAACAAACACGTCAAATTCTGTTCCATACTCCGTTTCCTTCACATTCTGAGCTTGGAAATCGTTTGATGGTAAGAATCCGTAATAAACAACCGGTACTTTAGCTTGGATTTGCTGAAGCTTTTCATCATCACCACATGCAATAATACCTTTTTTTACTTTTTCTGCCATCGATTGAAATGCATCAAATACATCATTAATACTTGAAAAATAATCTGGATGGTCAAAATCAATATTGGTCATAATTGCATAATCTGGTTCATAACTTAGGAAATGTCTTCGGTACTCACAAGCTTCAAACACAAAATAATTACTATCGACATGTCCTTTTCCTGTTCCATCTCCAATTAAATAGGAAATTGGATAAACAGAATTTAAAACATGTGCAAGTAATCCAGTTGTTGATGTTTTACCATGTGCCCCGGTTACTGCAATACTAGTGTATTGCTTCAACCATTCACCAAGGAATTCATGGTAACGATAAAATGGTAATCCTTTTCTTTTTGCTTCTTGGATTTCCTCATGCTCATCAGAAAACGCATTTCCTGCAATAATAGTTAATCCATCTGTTATATTTTCTTTTGCGAATGGATAAATTGGTATATTTTTTGCTTCAAGGGCATCCTGAGTAAAAAATCTCTTTTCCACATCAGATCCTTGAACCTTTTCTCCAGAATCACGAAGAATTTGCGCTAACGCACTCATACCAGTACCCTTAATACCAATAAAATGGTAAGTTATCATAAAAAAGAACCTCCAACTATATGTGTAAGAAAACACTTTGGTGTGCATCTATTCTAACACCATCATAAAGTGAAACATCAATTAAGCAATGGGGATTTTCATTTCCCCACCAAAATAATGGTACAAAGGCGTAACGCCATTGTGACCTTCTTCTTGTAGGACCGATTGAATCAGGTCTTTACAAAGCGAATACTAACTTAATAACATTAAGTAATTATAACAAAACTTATATCGTATTAAAATAGTAATTTGGTTGTATCCTAAAACATTAATAGATATGATGTAATTCTCGAAATTCTACTTTTTCCAATCTTGGATTTGGTCGATATCGACGCCCATCTTTTGCTTCAGGCGAACCATTTAACATGACATTATCACCCGTAAATCCAATATCAAGCTTTAATAAACTTCTACCTATTCCATACGTGTTAACAGGAACACCTAAAGATTCAAAGTGACGTATTTTTTCTTCAGTAAATCCACCAGTTGCCACAATTTCAACATGGTTAAATCCATTATCATCAAGAGCTTTTCGTAATGCAAATACTAGCTCTGGATTTACTCCTCTAGGATCAAATGAACCCATTACATGATAATTTCTAAGAAAATATTTATCAACAAGTGTATTAGAAGTATCTAAACGAACACCTTTCAGTTTATCTCCAAATACACGTGCAACTTTTAATGAGTCTGTGATAACATCATTATTATAATCAACTAGAGCCACTAAATCATCTTCAGGATAAACCTCATGATATGCCTTTGTAGCTGCTACAACGTCACCTTTAAACATTTGAATCATAGCATGTGGCATAGTACCCATACCTTCTTTTCCCCACCATTCATTCATGGCATGGGTTGCTTGGGCAGTCGACCCACCTATAAAGGCAGCATATCCATCTCCAGCTTGTGTTGTATAATGATCATCACGATCCCCCATGAAAATTACAGGCTTTTGTTTTCCAGACGTTCTCGCCGCTTTTACAACATTATATACATTAGTTGCTACGGATGTTCTTCTTGCCAAAATACCATCTATTATACCCTCTAAATAGCCAAACTGCTGATATTTCCCAGAAATAGTTAATACTGTTTCAAACGGGCTAATCTTGTCTCCGTCTTTAAGGGAATGGATTTCTAAAGACGCTGGATCTTCAGCGAATGTATGGATAAGTGCAATTGCCTCATCTGTTCCACAAAGTACAGCATCTTTCTTCTGAAAGAACTGCATAGTAACATGATTATTTGGAACCTTTTTCTCAACAATTTCTTTTGTCTTTAAAAAATATACAGCTGAAAACCAACCTTCCTTAATACGTTCATCAAATTTAAACGTATGATTAGTTAGGCGGTCTATTTCTCCATTTAGCTTTTGTTCGATTTCTTTCATAATAGTCTCCTTAATATCATTTCCTTTATTATCATATATCCAGGTAAATATTTTAACAAGTAATCTAGATTACTATATTAAGACAATATCTCGTCTATTTCTACTTTTGTTAGTAAAACATCTCTTGGCTTACTACCATTCTGTCCCGAAATAATTCCTCTTTCTTCTAGCGTGTCCATTAATCTTGCTGCTCGATTATACCCAATCTTAAAATGGCGCTGCAGTAAAGATGTGCTTGCACTATCTTGTTCAAAAACAAATTCAATTGCCTCCGTAAGCAGTTCATCTTCTTCCTCATCTGCAACGAATTGCTTTAATAATGACTCTTGTTCAAATAAGTAATTCGGTTCAGCAATGGAACGCACATAGCTTGTCACACGCTCAATTTCTTCATCAGAGACAAATGGGCCTTGTAAACGGACTGTTTTTCCTGCTCCGTTTTCTACAAACAACATATCACCTTTACCTAAAAGCTTTTCAGCACCACCTGTATCAATGATTGTTCTAGAATCGATCTGAGAAGATACACTAAAGGCAATTCTAGTAGGTATGTTCGCTTTAATTAATCCTGTTAATACATCTACAGAAGGGCGTTGGGTTGCAAGTAAAAGATGGATTCCACACGCCCTTGCTTTTTGGGCAATTCTACTAATCGCATCCTCAACATCCTGTGGTGAAATCATCATTAAATCTGCTAATTCATCAATAACTATTACGATGAATGGCATTTTTTCATTCATCCGATTTTGATCCAGGACTCTTTGGTTATACCGTTCTATATCCCGGACTCCTTCTTGTACAAACTTTTCATAGCGTTCTTCCATTTCATTAACAGCCCATTTTAATGCAGCAGTTGCAGCTTTTACATCCGTTATTACTGGTGAGACTAAATGCGGAATTCCATTATATGGTGCAAGTTCAACCATCTTTGGATCAATTAGCATGAATTTCACATCATCATGATGGGATTTATAAATTAAACTTAACAATATTGTATTGATACAAACACTCTTACCAGACCCTGTCGCCCCTGCAATTAATCCATGTGGCATCTTTTGAATATTAGTTACAACTGGTGTGCCTTCAATATTCAAACCTAAGGCAATTGTTAATTGTGATTTACTATCCGAAAATGAATCAGTATCTAGAATTTCCTGAAGACTGACCATTTGTGAGGATGGATTAGGAACTTCAATACCAATTGTATTTTTGCCAGGGATAGGTGCCTCAATACGAATATCACTGGCAGACATGTTTAATTTTAAATCGTCACTCAGATTCTTTACTTTGCTAACCTTTACACCTAACTCTGGATGAACCTCAAATCTTGTAACAGCCGGCCCCTGTGTTGCATTAACAACTCGTGCACGAACATGGAAATGCTTTAATGTCTGTTCAAGTAAATCTTGTTGCTCCAAAATCCACTGGTCATTCAAATTACTCTTCATTATTGGATCATTTAACAAATGTAATGGTATCATGTTTTCTTCCGCTTCATTCGTTGAATACTGATTAACTTTATTAGTATGATCCTGCTGTACAGTATGATTTTGCTTCGTTACTATTTGCACATTTTGTTTCAATTCAGCCTGGTCATTAGACTTCCTTTGATTTTTAAATTGCGTTCCACTTTGTTTTTGTAATACTTTCCGTTTATCTTCTGGCGTCATTAAGACATTATATGGGACACTAGTTTGTTTCTTATAATCAGGTTGTGTTCTTTCTTTTGTGGAATCTTTTTGAACTTGTTGCGAATGTGATATAGGTCGATCTATTCCCTCCATAATTTCTGGTTTATCTACGTTTTCAGAAGGTAGTTCATCACGATTAAGTTGTTCTTTTACGAGTTTGCTAGTGTCCACAGCCAAATTTGAATTATCGACTGCTTTATTCTGTTCAACAACTGGTTCCAAACTTTCTTGACTGTTAACTTTTTGGTTTCGAATATATGTAGGTACAGAATAAACTTCTTTTTGCTGCTTTCTACTTTTAAAACCATAGATTGGTGATGGTACATCAGTTCTTTCAAATGGCTTTTTAGTAGTAGAGGTGGAGGTTGATTCAACTTGAATACGCTCCTGCTCACTCGGTTGTTTTGGACTTGATCGTAAACTATTATGATTGTTTTGTTGTATAGGGTTATTCAATCTATTTCCTTTACGAAGATAAGCCGGTGTTTCAATATCAACTTTTGGTCTATTATTCTTACGGGTTTGATCTGGAAATTGTGGAATATGATAAGAATCACTTTTAGGATATTGATAGACCATTCTTGTTTTTAAGTCTGGATGCAAGTCTTGTAAAGGCTGATGTTCATAGATGTCTTCTTCTACTTCTATCTCTACTTCCTTCCAAATAAAGTTTTCAATTTTTTTCTTCCAGTTATCCCACATGTTATTCACTCTTTCTTGTTTCTTTTCTAACCAATATTTTTAATACGTTAGCTGGTCTCGAATAAACCTAGCTTTTACTTTCGAGTACAGTGGAAAGTAATCGCAGTCCCTAAGAATGCTATTTTAGTGTTTCAATGCACATAGAATAAACGTCCTCCGTTTACAATGAGTCTTCTATGCGTATTCGGTTCACTCAGCCTGTCTATATAGAATGATTCATAAATTAAATCTAGATAAATAAAGAATCAACTTCATATCTTCTATCGAGAAACTAAAAAGCAATCTAGTATTAAAACCCTAGATTGCTTTCTATTATACAGTAAAAACTTGTCCAACTGAATAGGAATCGTCTAGGACGTAAATTCCTTTTTCTTCTGGTGCATTTGGCATGGCTAGTTCTTTTTGGGAACAGATCATTCCGTTGGATGGAACTCCTCTTAGTTCAGTCGGCTTAATCCGGAGCCCACTTGGCATAGTTGCCCCCACTTTAGCAACTACAACCTTTTGTCCTTTACCTACATTGGGTGCTCCACAAACGATTTGCAATACCTCATCACCAACATCTACTTTACATACACTTAGCTTATCCGCATTTTCATGTTGGTCTTTTTCTAAAACATATCCAACAACAAATTTTGGACTTAAATCAAAGTCTAGTGAGTCCTGAATATTATTGGTTTCAAATACTTGTTTAATGGAATCCAGTAATTCACTAGTTAACTGAATTTTCCCAGTTTGATATAGTTCAATATGTTTCGATGCATTTAAGATATTATATCCTAAAACTTCTTGTCTATTGTTCACAATTCTTGTTACAGGGCCAATCGTTTTATGACTTACATTATAACGGTCCTCTTCATCTTTCAAAGGAATAATTAATACATCACCAATTCCAATTGGGTTATAGAATACATCCATTACATTCACTCTTTTCTATTTTAATTTTCTGGTTTATTCTTCGCTAAAATAAAAATAGGGATTAATTTCTTTTCTTCATATATAAAAGGCAATGCCGTAATCGGTATTCTACCTTCCGTGAAGAACTTCATCGTCATTTGTGCCAATATATCGTATCCTGACTTATTTTGAATATCAGCCATAATTAATACATCCTGATGTGGTACTGCAACCGCTAATTCACCTTTGCTTTTTCCTTTTATCTCTTCCAATAATGCATCATTTAAAATACGGCTTGCATCATATCCATCTTGCTTTGCGAAGAAATAAAAGTCATTCTCGGCAACCGTATCTATTCTAAAATCATTTTCTAGTGATCTGATATTGAAGGACGCAATCTCATCAATTCGTTGTGTAGACCACCCGTCTGTTTCAAGCATTTCCTCATCCACTAATCGATATGACTTCCCTAAATCTAAAGCATAAAATATTCTTGTTTCAGCGGTATGATCTTTAAATACTAGATTTACACCCGACTTTGCCTTAGTTGGAAATGAAGTGGACCGGATCACAGGAAAGATGTTTTTTTCCATTCCTTTTAATCGCTGGGTCTCATTCATTATTTTCAATGATTCTTTTATATGTTCAACCAGTTCATCAATTGCTTGATCACCATGTTGATTATATTTACCAATTACACTTGGCAGCTTTATACTTACTCCCTGCTTTGAATTGTTTAACTCAACTCGAAATGTATCGTCCTCTCGATTATAGCTTGTATTTAGGTTTGAATCTGACAGCCTGTCTTCTAATACTTTTTTCATTTTAAGACTAGTCATTTTCATTATAGAAAGCCTCCTGTCTATCAGCAATAACGTTTAAAAAGTAATGCCTCTTCTATGATATCCATGATTAGTGTTACGTTCAACTATTTCACTTTTCCATGTAACAAACAGGGATTATGTTTTCCAACTAAAAATAAAAATAGCTAGCAACAATTTCGTGCTAGCTTTCTGTTTAGTGGACAATGGATAAAGCTATATTCATAAGATTCTCTGCATCATTAATTGCTTCACTCTTAGTTGAAATTGTTGTTACTTTTACTCCACCAACTCCAATTTGAATTTCAAATTTCCCTTCTGTATCAACAGGTAGTATACGAACATAACCAAATTTATTATCATCCTCAAAGGATTCAAATAAAACTGCTTCTTCCGTTTTTGCTGCTTCATAATTTAATTTACTAAGATTATCCTCTAATGAATTGTAAAATATAATTATCGTCTTATTGTCAATTTCTAAAATTGCATTGAAATTATCGACTTCTTCCACTTCCATCTTTTCTGGTAGGAAAAATGAAAAATGTTCGCCTTCGTAATTATCCTTTGGAATATCAACATTATAGAAAGTATCATTGGCAATATTTTCCACTTGCTCAATAACAGATTCTTCTGATTGATAACTATAAATGCTTAATACAATAATAAATATTACTAACAATGCACTTACAATATAGGTTTGTTTTGGCATAGCTTTCTTTTCCTCCTACTATAGACCTATAGAATACTTCTTTTATAATACTACTAATTCATGATATTTTAAAGCAAGAGCCAAATAGCTTTAATTTATAAACTTTATTCGATACTATTAAATTAGCAAAAATATGGAAGGAGGTAAAATATAATGGAGTTTATTGTTTATTTAGCAGGACAAATTCATGATAATTGGCGGGAAGAGGTTATAAGTAAGGCAAGAGAGAAGAATTTACCTTTAAAGTTTGTTGGCCCACAAACCAATCATGATCGTTCCGATGATATTGGTGAAGCAATATTAGGAGAGCAACCTGGCAAATTTTATAAAGATGATGCCGCATCAAATATAAATAACTTTAGAACGCAAGTATTAATGCAAAAGGCAGATATTGTGATTGCCCTTTTTGGTGATAAGTATAAACAATGGAATACAGCAATGGATGCATCGACAGCAATAGCATTAAATAAACCAACGATTATTATTCGACCTGAAAATCTAATTCATCCATTAAAAGAGCTCTCAAATAAAGCAAATGTAACTGTTGAAACAGTTGAGCAAGCTATGGAAGTATTAGCCTATATCTATGAGTAATAGGCTACGCGATAACAGACCCCCAATAACATACTTCTCATGTTGGGGGTCTGTTTTTAATGAGTTAGCAATAGCTTTGCATCAGACTCTATTTCCTATTTCCCCAATACTCCCATTGTCCTTTAAGAAGTAATACAACTTGTGCGAACATTTCTTTTCTAGATAGCAGACTATTAGTAAAAACTCCTATAGCACCCTCTTTTTGGGATATACCTGATTTTTTGGCGTAGGAATCCATAATTACTCCTAACTCAACTCCTTTTGTTAATTCAATTTCAAATTCCTTTGGCAATAATACTCTTGCTCCACTTGCAGTATAAGTTTCGCCATCTGGTAAAACCAACGCTCCCCAATTGCACAAGTATAATTGTTCTCCAACATACATGACTCCACCTTCTAGACCAATACCTATAACATTTTCTTCTGATTCGGCGCATTGTCTTGCCCGGTTAATTGCTCCTGTTATTGTTTCCTGGTCAGAGAAAGGCTGCGGAGAAACATGGGAATCAACTTCGATCCCAACAATTATATCATCTGGAAAAACATCTTGAACTGCATTTACTTTTGTTGGATTTTTAGAACCTACAATGATTTTCATAGCGAATCTCCTTAACGTACATAGTCAACTCTATTTTAATGAGCCCTAGTTAAAATGTAACATCCAGCGATATGTTAGCATACTGTTTTTGCATACAATATAATTTTAAATTCACCGTTTGTTATAGACTGTGTGGTAACTAATAATTTTTGGTAGCGCATCGTACCCGCTCCGGGAATAGCACGTGTCCGAAGACCCCATAGTGGTGGTCTTTCCGCGAGGAGGCTGAGGCCGTGCCCGTGGAAAGCGTAGTATTCTCCCGGAGCGGTAGCATAGCACTTTACCCACTCTCTTCTCATTAAAGTGAGGAAAGTTGAAATTAGTTACCGTACAGTTTCTATCTAATAAGCAATAAAAATACAAAAGAAAATTCCGAACTAATGCAAATTCTACATAAAAGAATTTTAATTTTAGTTCGGATTTCTTTTTAACTATAATGCTTTTATTCCAAGCTTGTTCTTTATCGTTTACGGATAACGTCAACTGCATTCTGGTCAGTTGATTTCACTAATTTAACTAAAAGTTCTTTTGCAGCTGCATAGTCATCTACATGAATAATTGATGATGAAGTATGAATATATCTTGAGCAAATTCCAATTACTGCTGAAGGTACGCCATTACCAGAAAGGTGAACACTACCAGCGTCTGTTCCACCTTGTGAGATGAAGTATTGATATGGAATGTTATGGGACTCAGCAGTATCTAAAACAAAATCTCTCATCCCATGATGGGTAATCATAGAACGGTCAAAAATACGCAACAACGCACCTTTTCCTAGATGTCCAAATTCATTTTCACCACCAGTCATATCATTTGCAGGTGAAGCATCTAATGCATAGAAAATATCTGGATTAATCATATTCGCTGCAACCTTAGCCCCCCTAAGACCTACCTCTTCCTGAACAGTAGCCCCAGAGAACAATTGGTTCGGCAACGTTTCGTTTTGTAATTCTTTCAGTAACTCAATGGATAGACCACAGCCATAGCGATTATCCCAAGCTTTTGCTAAGATTTTTTTGCTGTTAGCCATTGGTGTAAACTCACAGACAGGCACAATGGTTTGACCGGGCTTAATACCAATTTTTTCAGCATCTTCCTTATCATCGGCACCGATATCAATTAACATATTCTTAATGTCCATTGGTTTATTACGTTGTTCTTCTGTTAGATTATGCGGAGGAATAGAGCTAATCACACCAATAATCGGACCATTATCGGTCATTACTTGTACTCTTTGCGCAAGTAAAACTTGACTCCACCAGCCTCCAAGTGTTTGAAATCGGATTAACCCTTGTTTCGTAATCTGTGTAACCATAAATCCTACTTCATCCATATGTCCTGCAACCATTACACGAGGGCCAGAACCTTTTTTCACACCGAAGATGCCACCAAGATTATCTTGGATAATCTCATCAGAGTATTTTTCAAGTTCACCTTTCATAAATGCCCGAACTGGATGTTCATTCCCAGGAGCACCTTGTAATTCCGTTAAGGTTTTAAACAACTTTAATGTTTCCTGATTCATTTTAACCCTCCATTACTATGTAAATTACTACTTTAGTATAACGAAAGGTCACAATTGTTTCCACAATTCTTGCATATCATAATTATATTTTCTATTTTAGTGAATTTGCGGTATACTAAAAAATAGAATTACATATGAGTGGATTGAAAAGAATTGATGCATGGGGTGATGGTATGAGTTGGAAAAAAGCCGTTGTAGCTGCTGGATTAGGATTTGCAGCTGGTTATGTAGCAAAACAGCAGATTGAACACTATCAAAAAATAACACCTGAAAAAGCATTAAAAAATGCAAAAGAAACATTTAAAAAGCATGGGCCAATCAGTGGTTCTTGGATTTATATGAAACCTGAAACAATTGATAAGAATGGATTACAGTATAATGCTTACCGTGGCGGGGTAACTCGTAGTATTGATGGTCAGAATAAGCAATTTGAATTTTATGCTGATACGGAAACTGGAGCTGTTATTGATGTAGTGGAGTCTGTATAGTAAGAAACTTTTAGCCTGGGTATTATTCCAGGCTATTTCTTTTTTTCGGCTAATAATTTATGTTCGAATAAATCCACCTTCAGAATTTATAATTTGCCCTGTTATCCACTCTGCCTCTTCACTTGCTAGAAAAGCAACTAATTTTGCTACATCTTCTGGTAATCCAATACGCCCCATCGGAAACTTAGGTAAAAGATGCTTCCTTATTTCATCGTTCATCCATGTAGAATCTGTTGGACCAGGATTTACAGCATTTACTGTTATTCCGAGTATTGCTAGTTCTTGTGATAATGATCTAGTAAACGCTGAAATAGCACCTTTAGTAGCTACATAGGCTAACTCACCAGGCATTGGACCTAAATCCTGTCCTGATGTCATATTTATGATTCTTCCAAACTTCAAATTACTTTTTTCAAAACGGCGAGCAAATTCAACACAAAGTAGAAAATTTGACCTCATATTGACTGTGTAATGGTCATCTAGTTGTTGAGCGTTAAACTCTAAATAACCACCACTTGTTGAATGTGCGGCATTATTAACCAAAATCGATGGCATCCCTAATTTATCTGAAACAACATCAAGAATTTTAAAGGCAGCATTTAATTCTGATAGATTAACTTCCATACCTTCACACTGAACACCCATAGCAATAATCTCTTGATAAAAACTATCTATCCATTCTTTTTTAGAATTCCAGTGAGTAAAGAATATATTTATTCCCTCTGATGCTAGCTTTCTACAGATTGCCGTGCCAATATCTTTCGGACTACTTGTACCTGTTATAATTGCTATCTTCTTTCGAGAAAAATCCATTGACATTCCCCCGTTCTATTTATATTCATATTGCTTCCTTTTAATCACATCAATCTGCTCAGCATTCTCATTAAACTTGATCGCACGATAATACGCATCGTGATAGAATGTATACCATGCATTCTTCTCATAACCATACGCCATCCACTTCTCTTTTTGATGCACAGATGTGACTGGATAGTCATCGTAAGCCATTGCCCATAATTTATTTTGATGAGCATGTGTCGGCATGATATCAGCCATATGGATAAAAGAATTTCTATCATCTTCAAAAATAATAATTGCATGACCGTCACTATGTCCACTTGTATGGATCATTTTGAGCCCCGGGACAATTTCAATTTGTTCATCAAACGGTTTCACCTGTTTCACTACCGGTTTCCAATTCATTTCCCAATAGGTATTTACAGAACGGATATTTGGATTTCTCATTTCATTCCACTCAACTTCAGATGTATATATCACCGCATTTTTAAATACCGATTCTAAGCCAGCTTCTGATTTCCTTGTAAGTCCACACGCATGATCAAAATGTAAATGTGTCATAAGAATAATATCAATATCATCCGTTGTTAGATTCAGCCTTCTTAAAGAATCATCAATTGATGATTCTTCCAATACACCAAAATTTTTCATTTGTTTATCCGTTAATTTTCCATTCCCAATTCCAGAATCTATCAACATGTTTTTTCCATCAATTTGGAGTAATATCGGATCTGTTCTTAATTCAATTTGATTTTTATCATTAGATGGATATTTTTTTGCCCATAATGCTTTTGGAACAACACCAAACATTGCTCCACCATCTAAAAAGTTTACTCCCCCATTTAACCAAGTTAGTGTGGCACGACCTACTTGTAGTATCTCCATCCTTCATTCCCCTTTCAACCTACATAATTAGAATACTATGTAGGTTAGGAAAGTTTTTACACTATCCTTCTTCTCAATTCTACCCGATACCAAGCTGCAAACGCTATCAATATATCCCACAAAAAAAGAGGGAGTTATTCCCCTCTAAAATTAGCCGTACAACGATATATCGGTTGTCCCTTGGCTGAAAATTTCTCTTCATATTCAGTCATAACATTTTCCGGATCATTTATCTTATGCAAATCAAGACTTACTTCGCTAAGTAACATTCCATATTCTGAAAAACTAACTAATGAATATTCAAATAGTCCACGGTTATCTGTCTTAAACGTTAAATCACCTTCCGGATGTAATAAATTTTCATATCGTTCTAAAAAAGATTTAGAAGTCAATCTTCTTTTTTCGTGGCGATTTTTTGGCCATGGATCAGAAAAGTTTAGATAAATCGTAGCTACTTCATTTGGAGTAAAAATTTCATTTACATTTTCGGCATTTTCTTGGATCAATCGGATATTTTCCTGTCCAGATGCTTGTACCTTCTGAGCAGCAGTTACAATAACACTTTTAGCAAGTTCAATACCTATAAAATTAATATCTGGATATTGTTTTGCCATTCCAACAATGAATTGACCTTTTCCAGTTCCTATTTCAACATGGATTGGATTATCGTTGTCGAATAACTCTTGCCATTTACCTTTATTTTTACTTGGATTCGGAATAACTAAATGTGTATTTTCTTGTAAAAAGTCATCCGCCCAAGGTTTATTACGCTGACGCAAATTATTGCACCTCTTTCTTAATACTTTACATAGTTTAGGTGAATTATCGAATACTAACAGGTGAGGTGAAGTCACATGTCATTAACTGTAAACCATCAACTTGAATTATTGATGGATTTATTAGACGAACAACAATCTGAGTGTTGTGCACAAGTTTCTGAATATCAACAAATTAAGCGGTTAGTAAAATCCATGATGGCAAACAACACGATAACAGACGAACAGCTTCTACAATTACTACCTGAGATTTACAATTATGGTAGACAGGGTGAAAGTGTTCAAAATCAAGAAGAACATATTACTACAAATATAGATAATATTACTAATTGGATAAGTGCAATAGAACAAACTAACTTACAATAATCTCATTTGAAAATTAAGTTCTTTTAGGGAAATAAGACGTTCCTCATACTTATCATGTTCATTTCTCTCAAAATGAAAGGCTAAAAAAGTAAGTGCATCAGCAATTAAATACCAATGCATCCGAATTAAGAACTGGTTATCAAGTTGTACTCCATAGTTTGTTAACCAGTTTTTCCAATTTTCTTTTGGAATGTAGGAGTTCAATACCTTACCATAATCCGAAATTGGATCGGCAACCATAGCATTATCCCAGTCAATTAAAAATAATTGATTATCATCTGTAAGAAGTACATTATGATGATTCATATCCCCATGACATACTGTTTGTTTATGTTGTCTAGCGACCGTCAAATATTTACTTAAATAAGACATTCCATCCGAAATTTCAATAGATGCATTTTTAATATTATTCGCGGTTAAGCGTTTTTCAATTGATTGCATACAACCATCTGCCGTAATAGGCTTCTTTCCTAAACGCAAAAGCATATGCAATAATTCAGTAGAATGGTGAATTTTATGAAGAAGATCTACTACACGCTGATGCTGCATTTCAACTGGTTTTAATTCTCTTCCTTCTAGCCACTTTTGTGCTGTTACAACATCTCCATTATGCATACGTTTTGTCCAAACCAACTTAGGAACAATCCCTTCAGCTGACAACACAGCCAAAAACGGTGATGAATTTCGTTTAAGAAATAGTTGTTTTGAATCTTTTTTTGCAAAATAGGCCTCCCCAGTTAACCCACCAGCAGGCGTTATATCCCAATCTTCATCTAGAACTTTCTTAAACCATTCCATCATGCATTCCTCAAATCACAAAGTTATCTCTCTCTTAAGTGAGTATTTAAAAAGTAGGATAAAAAGGACCAAGCAGTTCAAGGCGGCATTACTTTAAGGAACGAAACGTATACAACTAATACGTAAGAACCGTGAGACTTGCCAACATAGAAA
Organism: Paucisalibacillus globulus DSM 18846; assembly: GCF_000482485.1. GTDB lineage: Bacteria > Bacillota > Bacilli > Bacillales > Amphibacillaceae > Ornithinibacillus > Ornithinibacillus globulus. The sequence goes on from NZ_AXVK01000034.1 coordinate 33,211, forward strand.
TGCGTAGTATCATTTTCACCTGACTTTTTAATCATCCTATAAAAAAACAAACATGTTAATAGATTATCGAATTATGACATTATTTTCAAGATGTTTCAGAAATTTAATAATGAAAAACAGAACCCTTTATTTGGATATCCTGACTATTTTTAGCAATCATACAGTAATAACAAGAGTCGGTTTGACCATCAACTTGCAAAGTTATCGTATGGTTTGTCTTAATCGAAAACGTTTCTGCCTCGTAAATATTAACTTCTTTAAACATAACATGCTTTCCAGTAAAAACTGTAATAAATAGACCTAATATTTTCCACTTAGATATACCATGTATAATTAAAACAGGGAGAACACGAGATTGGATTTTAGCTGTTGGAATTATTTTCATTCCTCCACCGTAATATTGATGGTTTGCAATGGTCACCATCCAGCAATCTTTAATCATTTGTTTATTACCATCTATAACAATTTCAGCCTGGAACGGTTTAAATTTAAATAATACTTGAATAAGTGCAATAACATAACTTAATGTTCCTAGTCTGAGGGTGTTTAAGATATTCTTATAACTTGATTGATTAGCTTGTTCTGCTATCTCTGCGTCAAACCCAAATCCAATACTATTAATAAAATTCCTCTGGTTATCTTGATCTATATCATAGTTCCCTTTCCAATATGGGAGACCTTTTTTATCCATAACTATTTTCTTTAAAATAGTAAGTGGTGAACCTTTAATTCTACATCCTCTTCCAAAGTCATTACCTGAGCCACCAGCGATAAAGCTTATCGGGATATTAGCATCTCCCATACCATTAATAACCTCATGAACTGTCCCATCTCCACCGATAATGATTATTGCTTTTATTGCTGATTTTTTTTCCAAGACAATCTGCTTAACAATTTCTTCTGCATGTCCAGGATATTCAGTTAAATAATGTCTACTAGTTATTTTATTATAAAGTTTACTTTTTTCGATCTTCCTAAATATTTTAAATGCACGCCCATTACCCGCAATTGGATTTACAATAAAGATAAACATGTTTATTCTTCCTCTTCAACTAACAAAAATCCAGCATTATCATCGTTATCTTCCCAGTCCGGGCGCCTCACATAGGAAGTTTCGCAATGCTTTAAAATAGCTTCCGCTGCTTTTAATTGGTTACTCTTTAGAGGAGAAACTAGCGAACGTTTTTCTTGAAACCACTTCTCATAATCTTGTTTCCCTATTATTTTAGTTTTATATGGTTCTGAAAGAAAGTTAATAATGTTCGTACGGGAAAGTATAATCTTTTCAATTGGAAACTTTATAGCATATTTTTCAAGAATTCCTTTTACGATTTTCTCTGATCGTTTCAAGGCAAACATAGGACTTAAATGTTTCGTTTGTTTATTATTCTTCTCGTATACCCAGCTTCGTTCATCTGATGCAGTAATAATTGTGTCCGGATTTCCTTCTAATAAATAGATAATTTCAATTCCAACTGGGCTAATTAAAATAATTTCTCCTTCAATTGGTGCTTTCCGCAGCTCAAAAATAGGATAATACATGAGCAAATAGGTATCTGGAAATCGCTTTAGAAAGTATTGTAATGTCTTATCAGCATAGTACTTTCTATCAACAAAAGATACATTTGAAATAGTGGATGTTGCCCACTTAAATTGAAAAGGTAGTAAATGTTCCAAGAAATAATGCTTAAGTTGCTCTTCCGTTTCTGGAAGTATTTCTCCCTGTTCATCAACTTCAACTGGCTCTTCTTGATGTTTTTTTCTTAAGAAAGATTTCCACTTTGATTGTTTTTCCACTTCTTCTTCTACCACTGGATCTGTAAGAGATTCATTATTACTCCAAAGCTGAAATAATCTATTCCAGTTATCCTGCTTCAAGCGAATAAATTGGCTCGGATACCTGTAAATATCCCATTCATAACGGGTAATATAATTTTGCAACTTAATTAATTGGGCCAATCGATTCCCCCCTTAAGTAAAAGGTTTCAACATTCTCATACTTTGGTGTTTTAGAAGGAAAAATTTGATATAAGACAAATTCCTTTATATTCATATGAAATATTTTCGCTTTATAGTTCTCTCTTATGTTTCTTAAATTTTCTGCATGGACGTACGTTCCATTCCATTTCTTTGCTAATGTGATGTGTGGCCGAAAGGGTCGATTCTCTTTCGAAAAACCAGCAGTAACTGCGGTAGATTCAACCTTTAGAAAAAGTTCTTCGATCGTACTGTTTATTTCAACTCCACCCCATAACACACGTGGACTATCTTGTTTCCCAAACGTTCCAATTGACCCTACAGTTATTTGAAACTCAGGATAATCAATGGAACGCAAAGACTCTTGTAACTTTTTAAGTCTATTTTCTTCTACTGCACCAAAAAATTTTAATGTAATATGCAAATCTTCTTTATGTGGCCATATTTTATAAGAAAGGTTTTCTTGAAATTGTTCTTGCCACCTTACAAATTCTTCCCTCAAACTATTTGAAACAGGTATGGCAATAAAATAATGTGGCGTTTCTCCCATTTATATCCCTCACTTAATGGACCTGCAAAAGGTTAGTTCCTCTTTGTTTAACTCACGATACGCGCCAAGAGGTAGAGATTCATCTAACTCCAACTTACCCATAGACAACCTTTTCAAATAAACTACTTTCTTTCCTATTGTTTCAAACATGCGCTTTACCTGGTGGAACTTGCCCTCTGTTATACTAATTTCAATTTCAGATTTACTGCTTGCTGAAAGAATTTTAAGCTTTGCAGGTTTGGTTTTATATCCGTCGTCCAGTGTAACCCCAGCTGCAAATGCTAATACATCCTCATCGGATACAATTCCCGAAATTATAGCAAAATATGTTTTTACTACATCTTTTTTGGGCGACAATAGTTGATGTGCTAATTGACCATCATTCGTAAGGAGTAACAATCCCTCCGTATCTTTATCTAGTCTTCCAACAGGAAAAGGCTTGTAGTGCTGAAATTCTGATGATAGTAAATCAATCACTGTTTTATCATACCGATCATCTGTTGCAGAAATAACACCAGGTGGTTTATGCATCATTAGATAAATATATGGTTTATAAATGACAACTTCTTCTCCAACCAAAATCTGGTCTTTCTCCGGATCAACTTTCATGCCACTATCTTTCGCAATGAAATTGTTTACTGTTACATGTCTTTTCTTCACTAATTCTTTAACGTCTTTTCTAGAACCAAACCCCATATTAGCAAGTAATTTGTCTAGCCTCATTATAACACCTCAGGTTACCTAAATATTTTGCCTAATATTTTCACTCTATCTCCAAATACTCTTTCAAGTAATGTGGATTTATAGGCAAACCATAAATAAACATATCCACCAATACCTACTCCTATGATAAGCATTAACATTAGCCCCATTCTTGTTTCTTCAAATGGGAATATAAAGCCTAGGACTAGTTTTAATAGCAATATGACTATCCACATAATCAGAACAAAGATACCAATCAACACACTACGTTTAATAAGCGGTTTGAATGGAAAGTCCACTGATTTTTTTATCCATAATAAGTTTAATATTACGGCTATCCCAACTCCAATTGTTGTTGCAAAAATAGATCCCGTCGCTCCGAACCAATGGATAAATTGAATATTAAATAAAATTTTAAATAATATTCCTGCACATAAATGAAACACTGCATGATTTTGTTGGTTAATACCTTGTAGAATTGCCGCTGTTACACTTAGTAAAGCAAATAATATACCTACTGGTGCATACCAACCTAATAAAGATCCTGTCTCATTAATATTTTGTATACCATATAAAGTTCCATATGCTTCTCTTGAAAGCATTGATAATCCAAATGATGCAGGAATAACTAACACCATAATAATTTGCAATGCTTGGCTAATTTGATTATTTAATTGCGGTCTCTGCCCTTGAGTAAAGAAAGATGTAAGTACTGGCATCAAAGCTAAGGATAATCCAGTAGCAATAGTAACAGGAATAATTACTAACTTATGTGATAACGTATAGATTGAACCTAGTAACACATCTGCAACTTGTTCTTGACCAATAGCAACCATTGCACGTAGAAACGTAAAGTTGTCTACAAGCTGAAATACTGGAATGGCAATTGAAACAATGACAAATGGTCCAGCATATCGGAACAACTCTGCAAATAATTCTTTTTTTGGAATATCATGTGTAAACTCTTGATGTTCAATATTCTTATCCAAGTGTGGTTTTCTTTTTCTCCAGTACATTAATAAAACAATATAAGAAGCTATTGCTCCAATAAATGCTGCAAATGTTGCAAATCCAATTGCAGTAGTTTCTGATCCATCAAAAACGTAAAGAATTATAAACACTGCAACTAAGAGAAATATAATACGCACTATTTGTTCAATAACCTGTGAAACAGCTGTTGGTCCCATCGACTGATTACCTTGAAAGAATCCCCGGAAGATACTCATAGAAGGTGTAATAATTAATGCAAAACTAACCATGCGAATAACCATCGTTACATCTTCTACATTAATTTTAAATCCGTTACCAGCGATAATTTGATTAGCGATAAGCTCAGCACTAAAAAATAAAGCTAAAAAGGTAATGATACCTGTTAAGGCCATGATTGTCATCCCGGTCTTAAACATTCTCATACCTGTATAATAGTCCCCTAACGAATTATATTTTGATACAAATTTAGAGACTGCTAATGGTACTCCTATTGTAGCCACTGTAACTAAAATACTATACGGTGTATATGCCAATTGGTACAATGTCATACTTTCTGGTTCTACCATTGCATTAAATGGAATTACATATATCATACCTAAAAACTTTGATAAAAAGGAAGCTGCTGTTAATAAGAAAGCGCCTCTAACGATTGTTGACTTTGACATTTCTTCACCTGCATCTACAATTAAAATATTACATTAAGCCTATTTTATCACACTACCCGTTCCAAGGGATAACCTTATATACAATTCGTTAAGTACACCGAATTTTATGCCTAATGATGGTGTATAAGCTATAAGAAGTGGTAAAATATTTTTGAAAGGAATGAGTACGCTTGATATATGATGTAATAGTGATAGGCGGTGGACCATCTGGACTAATGGCCTCTATTGCCGCAGCTGAACACGGTGGTAAAACCATGCTAATTGAAAAAGGTAATAAATTAGGAAAAAAACTAGCCATTTCAGGTGGGGGACGTTGTAACGTCACCAATCGATTACCACAAGACGAGGTAATAAAACATATCCCAGGAAATGGGCGTTTTCTATATAGTGCATTTTCAGTATTCAATAATTATGACATTATTGACTTCTTTGAAGATATGGGAGTTGCATTAAAGGAGGAAGACCATGGCCGCATGTTCCCAGTATCCAACTCCGCTAAAACCGTTGTAAATGCCTTAATTAACAAAATGGATGAACTAAACGTTAAAGTAGAATTGAATACTGTCGTTAAGGCGGTTCACTTCGATGCAAATAATCATACTATTATACTAGAAAACGGGGAAAAGATTGAAACAAAGTCTGTTGTAATTGCTGTAGGTGGTAAAGCAGTCCCTCATACGGGATCAACAGGTGATGGCTACGCATGGGCAAAAAAAGCTGGACATACTATAACAGAATTATATCCAACTGAGGTTGCGTTAACATCTAATGAGGAATTTATTAAACAAAAAACATTGCAAGGACTTTCTTTACGAGATGTTGCTTTGTCTGTTTTAAATGAGAAAGGCAAAACAACAATTACACATAAGATGGATATGATTTTTACCCATTTTGGAGTTTCAGGACCTGCTGTTTTACGTTGCTCCCAATTTGTTGTGAAGGAAATCATGAAGGGGAGAAAAAAAGTATCTATGCATCTCGATGTATTGCCAGATACGAAAGAAGAAAAACTAGTAGAGGAAATTACTCTTTCCTTGGAACAGAATCCAAAAAAGACCGTAAAGAATTTATTAAAAGGTATTGTTCCAGAAAGATTTCTTTCGTTTGTCTTAAATAAGAATAATGTATCTGATGATATAAAGGCTGCCCATCTTGGAAAAGATACGTTACGCTCCATTATTCACGATTTTAAGAATTTCACATTTCTAGTAAATGGTTCTTTACCTTTGGAAAAAGCATTTGTAACTGGTGGTGGAGTTTCAATAAAAGAAATTGTACCAAATACTATGCAGTCAAAAATAATGGAACGGTTATTTTTCTGTGGTGAAATTTTAGATATACATGGCTATACCGGGGGGTATAATATTACGTCTGCATTAGTAACTGGAAGACTCGCAGGAATGAATGCTGCATATGAAGCATCTTATACTGGTATATGATTCCGCTTATCTTTTAATTAAACTGTGGAACTCTATTACTGTATGGGGACATAAAACGGCTTAAAGAAAGGGTTGGTTTTGAATGCAAACTAAAGGCAAATGGTTGCCAATTCTTGCATCAGTTGGTGTAGGTGCAGCTACCTATTATACCATGAGTAGAAACAACCAAAATCTTGGCCAAACAGTCGCTAAGATGGTTCCATTTTTTGCGGGTATGCGTGGCGGCAGTGGAAATAACACCGAAAAACTAGGACCATTTGGTATGGCATAAGAAAAACGCACCTTAATTGGTGCGTTTTTCTTATTTACTTAGTACTTCACTCTATAAATTCACCTTAATAATATTATTTGGGAGAGTCTGTATGCATCATTTCAACGTGATTTGCTGCTCCAAATGATGTATGACGTATTTGCATGTTTCATTTCAATTGGATTTG
>NZ_AXVK01000035.1 GCF_000482485.1 Paucisalibacillus globulus DSM 18846
GAGTATTCTGCCGGAGCGGTAGCATAGCAGTTCATCCACTCCATTCATTAAATTCGAACGGCAATATACAGTATTTACCGCGCAGTTTATACAAACAGTGATGAACTATACTGAAGGAACCAGTAAAAAACCTCAAATCTTTTATAGATTTGAGGTTAAAATTCTTCTTATTGGTTACCTGATTCATCTTTAATTTCTGCCTGAAATCCTTGTATGGCTTCCTCACGACGTTTGTTTTTCTCTGCAATATTTTGTTTTTCCTCACCTGAAGAAAATTGCATTGTTTCATTAGCTGCTTCTATATTTTCAACTGTATCATCAATCATATCTTGTAGTTTTTCCGCATTATCACTACGGTCGTCAGGTTTTGGTGTATGTTGTTTTTCTGTCATTTGAATTCCTCCTTTTTTATCCAAACATCATTGTTATTCTTTGAATTTCCATCGTAACTATACAGAAAAAAATGTGAGGAAAGTGGAAAAGCCTCCAAAAGATGTAATAAAATGGTTACATCTTTTGGAGGCTTTTGTAATACACATAATCATCATGCTTCCTTACGTTTTGACAATAGTTCTTTTGCTCTTTTTTCTAGATTATCCTCAATACGGTCCAATACTGCCCTGTCTTCTAAAATTTGCTGACGATTGGCTTGAACCAACTCTTCAAATGAATGTCGTTTCTTTAAAGAAATGGTAATCACCCCTTTTATTATAGAAGTATTACCATTTCCCTCTTTTTTTATAATAATTTTTGCAAAATTATAATCGTTTAATTTAACGCGTTGATTGTGTCAATCATAAAATCATATGTCATTGGGCCTAAATAGCGAGTTTGAACTTTTCCCTCTGTATCGATAAAGTAGGATGTTGGTATCGTAGCTACTCGATACATTTGGTCTGTAACACTCATGTCTGCATCTAATGCTATAGGAAATGTATAGCCATTCTCATCAATAAAATCACGTACGACCTGTTCATTTCTTTCTGAATCTGTAGCATTAATTGCAATTATATTAATTTCATCACCATACTCTTTATATAATTGTTCAAGCTCGGGCATTTCCTTTTTACATGGACCACACCATGATGCCCAGAAATTAATTAGAACCTTCTCACCTTTTAAATCGGACAGTTTTACCATTTCACCATCAAGAAGTGGTAATTCAAAATCGGGTGCTTGATCTCCTTCTTTTATTCCAACTGCACCAGGAGAAACAATTTGTACACCATCAACTGAAGTATCTCCTGTTACATCTACCATATTTTGTCCGGATGTCTCTTCCTTTTTATTTATATTAACTATGTTAATTACCAATACTACTCCTAGAACCGTTAAAATACCTATTCCTAAGATCTTTTTAATCATCCTGTTTGTGCTCCCTATTAATACGTATTTGTCATCTATAGTTATAGTATACAATCTTAAGTGTATTAATAAAGAAAAAAAACCAGAAAGTCAAAGAGATGTCACAAAATGCTAACTAATTATCAATTCTCATTTCCACTCTTCCTTTAAAATAGCATAATATAACTCATCCCACCATTCACTTCCAACAGGAATACACTTTTTGAAAAATCCCTCTTTTCTCATTCCAATCTTCTCCATTATCCGGTATGATGGAATATTCTCAGGTTGACAAGTAGCAACTATTCGATGTAAATTCATAACTTTAAAACCAAAATGTAAGACAGCCTGTGCTGCCTCAGAAGCATAACCTTTATTTTGATAGCGTGGATTAAATACCCAACCAATTTCATAAGTGTGCTCACCGAAATACTTGTGAAAAATAATATGTCCGATTAGAATATTTCCATCTAATAATATAACAGGAAAATTCTTTGCATTTTTTCCATTATTTTTATTTACAAACTCTTTTGCTTCTGCTTTTGTAAAAATTCCTTCTGGTATATATTTCATTACAATTGCATTAGCAGTATATTCATAAACAGCTTCCCAGTCTTCAATTTTAAATTCACGGATTAATAACCTATTTGTTCTTATATTCATTGATTTATCTCCCGCTCAAAATACTAATTCCATTTTCATTTTTTACATCCTATTGAGTTCTTATTAATTTAGTACATTTGATAACTGACTTCAATCATTGTATCCCTAAAATCAATTAAATAGATTTTTATTGATAGATAAATAAGTAGTGATTAATAAAACTAACATTGCAATCACTAGAACAGTTGTTTCATTAGGATAGTTAATAAAACTATGGACAACTACTAACAACCCTAATGGTAGAAAAAATATTCCTCCAGCGATTTTTCCAAGTAAGGATTTATTTTTAATGTTTTTTCATTAAATTCAGCCAATAGCCACCATGTATGAAATAAATAATAAAGCAATACCAATTATTAATAATCCGTAGTCCATCTTTGACCTCCTAAGACAGAATGTAGATTTCATACTATAGTTACGATTTTAGATTAAAATAGTTCCCTTTTCTTTCTTAAATTTATTCGGTTTAGTTACAACAATTTTTATAGGCTGGAGTGAAGCATTCTTTGCTAATGACAGGAATATTGGCATTCAAGCTTTAGGTACATTTACCAAAAATAAAGAGTGATGAAACGTATTGGTTTCATCACTCTTTTTAAACTTTTTTCTATATACGAGAACAAATGAATTATTTAGCTAATTTATTACGTAATACCATTTGTAAGATACCACCATGACGGTAGTAATCAATTTCAACTTCACTATCAAAGCGAACTACTGCTTTAAACTCAGTTGTTTTACCTTTTTCATCGGTTGCAGTTACTTTAACTAAGTCATGTGGTTTCACGTCTTCACCAATCTCAAGGTTAAATGATTCTTTACCACTCAGGCCTAATTTTTCAGCACTTTGACCTTTTTCGAATTCTAGAGGTAATACACCCATCATAACTAGGTTCGAACGGTGAATACGTTCGAAGCTTTCAGCAATTACCATCTTGATTCCAAGAAGATTTGTACCTTTAGCAGCCCAGTCACGAGAAGATCCCATACCATAGTCTTTACCAGCTAAAATCGCTAAGCCAGTGCCTTCTTCTTGATACTTCATTGCCGCATCATAGATTGGCATCACTTCGCCAGTTGGCCAGTAAGTTGTGTAACCACCTTCTGTACCTGGAGCAATTTGGTTACGGATACGGATATTTGCAAATGTACCACGCATCATAACTTCATGGTTTCCACGACGAGATCCATAAGAGTTGAAGTTTCGTGGTGAAACTCCTTTATCTTGAAGGTAAAGTCCTGCTGGCATATCCTTCGCAATTGCACCAGCTGGTGAAATGTGGTCTGTTGTTACAGAATCACCGAATTTACCAATAACTCGTAAGTTATTAAGTGCTTCTACTTTACCAGGTTCTTTTGACAACCCTTCAAAGTATGGTGGGTTTTGAATGTACGTTGATTCATTATCCCACTCAAATATTGGTTCATCTGTTGTATTAATTTCATTCCATTTATCGTTAGAGCTGAATACATTTTCATACTCTTTACGGAAGATTTCTGGATTAACTACACGATTGACTTCATTTTTGATTTCTTCCATTGATGGCCAAATATCATTTAAGTAAATTGGCTCACCATCAGCATCTGTACCAAGTGCATCTTTCGCTAAGTCAACATCCACAGTTCCTGCAAGTGCATATGCAACCACTAGTGGTGGTGAAGCAAGATAATTTGCTTTTACAAATGGATGGATACGGCCTTCAAAGTTACGGTTTCCGGAAAGAACCGATGAAACTGTTAAGTCATTCTTAGCAATTGCTTCTTCGATTTCAGGAAGAAGTGGTCCTGAGTTACCGATACATGTTGTACATCCGTACCCTACTAAGCTAAATCCTAGTTTATCAAGATATGGCATTAAGCCAGCATCTTCTAGGTAACGTGTAACAACTTTAGAACCAGGTGCTAAAGAAGTTTTAACAAATGCAGGTACTTCTAATCCTTTTTCAACCGCTTTCTTAGCAAGTAATCCTGCACCTAACATTACATAAGGGTTAGAAGTATTCGTACAAGACGTAATTGCCGCAATCGCAAGTGAACCTGTCTTCATAGCGGTTTCTTTTCCGTTAGAAAGTTTTATAGTTACTTCTTTATTAAATTCTGATTTGTCTAGACCAAAACCTTGATTCCCTTGAGGCGCAGTAATTGCTTTTTTAAACTCTTTTTGCATTTTAGAAAGAGGAATCAAGTCTTGTGGACGTTTAGGTCCAGATAAGTTTGGTTCTAATTCTGATAGATTAATTTCTACAACTTTAGTATATTCCGGATCCTTTGTATCTGGAGAATACCATAGGTCATTTTCTTTACTATACTTTTCAACTAATTGAATATGGTCCTCACTACGACCAGTTAGGCGTAAATAGTTAAGTGCCTCTTCATCTACAGGGAAGAAACCACAAGTTGCACCATATTCTGGAGCCATGTTTGAAATAGTAGCACGATCAGCAAGTGGCATATCTGCAAGACCTGGTCCGAAATATTCAACGAATTTACCAACTACATTTTGCGCGCGTAATACTTGAGTAACTTTAAGTGCTAGGTCAGTGGCTGTAGTTCCTTGAGGGAAGCTACCAGTGAATTTAACACCAATTACCTCTGGTTGTGGAAAATAAGATGGTTGACCAAGCATTCCAGCTTCTGCTTCAATCCCACCAACACCCCAACCTAGTACTCCTAGGCCGTTAATCATTGTCGTATGTGAGTCTGTACCAACTAATGTATCAGGGAATGCATCATATTCACCGTTTTCATTTTCCAACTCATGAACTACACTTGCAATGTACTCCAGGTTAACTTGGTGTACAATACCAGTTGCTGGAGGAACTGCGCGATAGTTTTTAAAAGCCTTTTGTGCCCAGTGTAAGAATTCATAACGTTCCCCATTACGCTTGAACTCTAAATCCATATTAGCTTGTAATGCGCTTGGAGTACCGTATTGGTCTACTTGCACAGAATGGTCAATAACTAGATCCACTGGTACTTCCGGGTTGATTTCCTCTGCCTTACCCCCTAAATCAACCATTGCTTTACGTAGGGAAGCAAGGTCAACAACTGCAGGTACACCGGTGAAGTCCTGTAAGATAACTCGAGAAGGTTTGAATGGTACATCCACTCCAACACCATCTTTTGTGCCCCATTTTGTTAACGCTTTTACATGTTCATCATTAATTACTCGGCCATCATATTGACGAACTAAAGATTCTAACAAAACACGTATAGAAAATGGTAGTCTATCAATTTTTCCTAGGCCAGCTTCTTCTAAAGCTTTTAATTCATAATAGTTGTAGGTTTTACCATTAAGGTCGAATTTCTTTTTTGCATTGAATGCAATATTCTCTCCCACTTGAAAAAACCCCTTTCTGTTTTTTTTCAAGAATTGGAACATTTGCTAGTAAATTCAATTAATTATTCTAGTAGGCGTTTCCAATTTCTATTAGTTTTACACATATTCATCTTAAATGAAAATCGAGCATAAAACAATTGTTTCATACTCGATTAACTATACAAAAAACTTATTCAAGGTGATAAGTTTTACTTATATGCATGTATTTATTATTTCTCCACTTAATTATATGTATAGTATGTATTAGTTCAGTTTCGGAAAAATAATTCGGAATGTGCTACCTTTTACTTTATTTTGTAGTATTTCAAGCTTTGCATTATGTCTTTCTAATAATTGCTTTGTAATCATTAATCCCAAGCCGGTTCCCTGTTGTTTGGTAGTAAAGAATGGTTCACCCAATTTATGTATAACTTCCTCATCTATTCCTGGACCCTCATCAGTTATGTCAATTCTTACCTCAAATTCTAAATTCATAATTGAAACTTTTATCTTCCCGGCTTCTTCCATTGCTTCGATAGCATTTTTTATAATGTTTATTAATACTTGTTTAATCTGAGATCTATCACAATATATAAAAAGATTATCCCCAACCGTTTCTAAAAATATATTTTTTAACTTGGCTTGGGGTTTTAGTAATTCCGTCACATCTTGAATCATTTGTAAGATAGATTCCTGTTTTTTGTTATCTGTTAATGGTTTAGATATAAACAATAGTTCTGAAGTGATAGTTTCCATCTTTTCAATCTCATCTATCATAATTTTATAATAAACATCTTTACGGTTTACCCCAGCTTGTAACAATTGAAGAAAACCTTTTATCGATGTTAATGGATTTCTAATTTCATGTGCAATTCCTGCAGCTAACTGACCAGCAATGGACATTTTCTCCGAACGAATCATCATCTCTTCCGTTTCTTTCTTCTCCGTGATATCGTGGACGCTGGCAACATAGTATTCTTGTTCAATCGATGGATCTTTTAATTTCGCAATCTTACATTCACACCATATGTATTTCTTTTCAAAATTTAATATATGTAAGTTAAATGTCTGGTTTGTGTATGATTCTCGATTAAACTCTTTTTTTATATATTGAACATCTTCATGAAAAACTAAGTCATGGTAAAATTCACCAACTAGCTCTTCCGCTTTAAAGCCAAGTACCCGTTCTACAGCCGGTGAGAAATACAGGCTATATCCTTTTTCATCCCAAACCGAGAAAAAGTCACTACTATTCTCTCCAATCCAATTTACAATTGTATCAGGTAAATTTACTAGACTAGAGTTATTAGATTTCGCAAAAACTTTTTCTAAAGGGCTGATCTTAACTGACGAAACAGGTTCTACATTATTTTTATTTGTTTCTTTCCCCATTGAATCCGCCCCTTTATTACAAATTCGTACATTTTCTTAGCTTAATAATACTATATGTTGAATGATATACAAATATGAATCTTGTTTAAAAACAAAACTATAATTATAATAATAGTAGCATAGATAAAAGTTAAAAGTAATGGTTTATCAGAATTATTTTAACTCTTCAATAGTTAAATTACAGCATTGTTACATATAATTCAACTAAATTGTTGACTATTTTATGTAAACAAATTGAAAAAAGGTGGATATTATGTCATATATGATAGTATTTTGGGGATTTTTCATGATCAGCCTGATGACAATTGGTGGTTATTTCATGTTTCGTAAATTCCTTAAACAAATCCCGAAAGCAGATGGGAAATCTACTATGGATTGGGAAGTACATTATCTTGAGAAATCCAAACATATGTGGGGAGAGAAAGAAAAAGAACTGCTTGAAGAATTAGTCTCCCCCGTCCCAGAGTTATTTCGTGACGTGGCAAGGCAAAAAATTGCTAGTAAAATAGGACAAGTTGCTTTAGAAAAAGGTATGTTAACTATTAATCAAGATGTTTTAATTGAAGGATACATTTTAGCCACACCTAAGCGCGACCATAATTTTTTAAGAAAAAAGTTAAAAGAAAAACAAATAGATGTATTGCCTTATGAACCGTTGTTTAAACTATCTAAGGAAGATTACCGAACAAATTGGCAAGCCCAATATAAGAAAAACTAAACAACAAAAGCGGAAATACCCGGTTAGCGACGTATGGACTGCGCCTGGCCATACCAGGTGGGTCAACGTTGCCACGCAAAGTGCCGGCTTTAGTTAACCATTCCTACCCAGGAGATAAAGGAAACACGATGAACGAAGAGAATCGATGTTGACTTATCGTGTCATGAGGTGATGGTAGTCCGTTAGTCATTAGGTGAGCTGGACGTGAAAAGGTGCCCTCAGGATGATGAAGGCACCTTTAATTGTCTTTCTAGTTGTTTATATTTAAATAACATTGCTATTCTCCAACTAACTAGCATACCAAAGGCTAACAGAAAGAACATTCCACTAGTTTCACCTAGTGTTATTGTACTACCTATAATGAGTTTAAGAACCATTCTTATTATTAAAAGACCTACTAAAATAAGCGCAAATGCTTTAGAAGGAATCAAATAGATTTTATCTCTACGAATCTCAAATTTCGACGTCTTAATTAAAAAGAATGAAAAAAGTACCCCAATTAATAATGCCTCTAATACTTGCATCCACTGTACACGAAACTCTGGGAAAACAAACATGAATGCACCAGTACTCATGAATAATGGTGGTAATATAATACTCTTTACAGAAGCTGGTCTTTTGGAAGCTTTAAGTCGTACGATTATCATCAGTGAAGCCATAAAAAAGGCTACAATTGTACTTGCTATAATCCAAAACATAGTAACACTCTTTTCAGTCTAATGTTTAACTAGTAATATATGATAATACACGTTCCACAGTTTCTAATACACGATGTTCATCAAACGGCTTTACAATAAAATCTTTTGCTCCAAGCTCAATTGCATCTACAACCACTTTTTGATGACCCATAGCAGAGCATACAACGATTTGAGCATTTTCATCGAATTTCTTAATTTCTTTCATTGCATCCATACCATTCATAATTGGCATCGTGATATCCATAATTACTAAATCAGGTTTTGTATTTTTAAAAAGTGAAACTGCCTCTTCACCATTTTCAGCTTCTCCCACAATCTCATGATTATCTTTGCTTAAGATTGTATGAAGTGTTGTGCGCATAAATTTTGCATCATCAACAATTAAAATTCTAGCCATTTAACCAATCCCCCACAATCATAAATCTAATTATACTTCTCTATCGTTAGCTATATTAACAATAATTGTTACCGTCACACCGACTACTGTAAGATAAACCCCTAAATCAAATAATGTCGCGGTAGCAAGTTCCACTTCTCCAAAGATTGGAAAAGTAAAATAATCATATGTATGAGATAAAAATGGGACGTTAAATAAAAATGATCCCATACTTGTTAATAATGCAATCAATAACCCTATAGGAATTAAAACACGAAAATCAATAGGAAGAATCTTTTCGACATATTCAATACCATATGCCATATAAAGTAAAACAACAGCAGCCGAAGTGACAAGTCCTCCTACAAATCCACCACCGGGAGAATTATGTCCTGCAAAAAATAAATATAACGAAAACCCTAATAAGAGAAAAGCGATTAACGATGTTGCTGTTTGTAGAATCAAATTATTAGGTTTAATCAATGAATACACGTCCTTATGTAGAATCTTTACATATTATCATAATATAGATTACTACTAAAATCCATAGAAACCTATCCAACCTGCAAGGAAAGCAGTTAGTTTTGTCATCCAATCAAAGAATAATGCGATACCGATAAAAATCATAAAATAACCACCAATTTTTACTAACTTATGGCTATTTCTTTTTATCCAGTTTAATTTACCTACAAAGAATGATAGAACTAGAAATGGTATGGAGAATCCTAATACATAAGAAATCATCATTACCATACCTGATCCCGGGTTAGTTGCAGCTAATGAAATAACTACTGCTAAGATTGGTCCTGTACATGGTGTCCACCCCATTGAAAATGCCATCCCTATTAATACGGAACCAAAAAAACCTGATGGTCGATTTTTGAAAGTGATTTTCTTATCCTTCATTAAGAACTTAAAATTAAAAATTTCTACAATGACTAATCCAAAGAAGATAATGAGTAATGCTCCTACTTGTCTAATAATATCTTGGTACGTTAGCAAAAACTCAGAAACTGCACTTGCTGTAAATCCAATCATGATAAAAATACTTGAAAACCCTATCAAAAAAGAAATAGTATGAAATATACTTTTTCGATTTAACATTTTATTATCATCTTTTATTTCACTAACACTCATGCCGGTAATATAGGATAAGAATGCTGGAAAAAGTGGTAAAACACACGGTGAAACAAAAGACAGAAATCCTGCTCCAAATGCAAGAAACATATTTATTTCAGACATAATTAGCCTCCTGAATTGTTTTACTACCAACATTATATCAGAATGCATTCTGTTACAATCATAATGAATATGACAATATGTTGTCATGAAAAAACCCCTACTATTTATTAGTATGGGGTTAACTACGTGAAATGCTAAAATATGCTAGAAATTAGTTCAGTAAACTATTTGTCCATTTGATTATTCATTGCACGCATCATTTGATTGATTTTCTTCTGAGAAGGCTTTTGACCCATCTGCATCATTAGTGTACGAAGCATTTGCTCATTAATTGGTGGATTCTTTTTTAAATAACTCATCATGTATTTTCTTGCGATAAAAAACCCAAGAGCAACACCAGCGATTAAAGCTGCTATAGCAATAAGTACTACCCAAATTACGTCCATATATCTTTTCCTCCTTCGTGCTGTCTCTTAAACAGTATAGTAAATTAGTTCTAAGAATACAATACTTGTTCAACATTATAACTTGTCCTTACAGGTGAAATCCAACCAAAATTTTCATATTGATTGTCAATAATGAAAATAAATGGATGAAAACGCCTTAAGACTGGAAATAATAAGCTTTCTGCATCCTGTAATGTTTCACAACGAAATTTTATCTGTTTTTCATCAATATGTAAAGAGATAAAACCTTTCTTGTTACCGAGTTCAATATAATCACCGTTTTGTTCTCTATTAAATGTATTATTCGATTGTCTTAATAATTGAGAAGTTAGCGAATACTTAGGGAAGCTTTCTGTAATGAAATTAAATTGTGTTACTAAATCATTTCGAGAATGCTTACTATGATATTCTCTTATAAAACGATATAATATATCACTTTTATAATAATAATGTTTAGCAAATTCTTCTTTAATCCAGTAAATCTTGTATTCTTTCATTTGTAAGAGTCCCTCCCTTTTATTCTATTATACGCATTACAGTAAAAAATAATGTCACTACATGAAATAAAAATTCACTAGTTTTGTCGAAAATTAGACTTTCCAACTCAATACATGTTGCTAACTATTAGAAAAGCTCACATTCGTTCGTCCTTTAACGAATGTGGTAGTTTTTCTTATGTCGGCGGAAAGTTTTTATACTTTCCTATCTACCAAAAAAAGTGGACCATTCGTTTAAAAACTAGAACAGTCCACTTAAAGAAAGTATTTATTTAAATTAATTCTTTAACATTTCTTACTACATTTTCCACAGTAAATCCATATTCCTCAATTAATTTTTCTCCGTTACCTGATGCACCAAATGTATTAATTCCCATGATTTTACCTTCTATTCCTACATAACGTTCCCAGCCAAGCGGTGATCCCATTTCGATTGCTACACGATTCTTGATAGCCTTAGGTAGTACTTGTTCTTTATAGCTTTCATCCTGTGCCTCGAAACGATCCCAGGAAGCAAGACTTACAACTCGAACATCAATACCCTCTTCACGAAGTGTTTTTTGCGCTTCAATCGCTAATTGAACTTCAGATCCTGAAGCAATTAGAATAGCATCTGGTGTTGCTTTCTCCGCATCACTAATGACATATCCTCCACGTTTTACACCTTCATAAGCATGTTCTTTTGTTCCTTCTAATGTTGGTAAATCTTGTCTTGTTAATACAAGCATAGTTGGTTGGTTAGTGGATTCTACCGCAAGTCTCCAAGCAGCTTGTGTTTCATTGCCGTCTGCTGGGCGAATGACAGAAAGATTCGGCATTCCTCTAAATGACGATATATGCTCAATTGGTTCATGTGTAGGGCCATCTTCACCTACTGCTATAGAATCATGTGTAAATACATAGGTTACTGGTGTATTCATTATAGCTGATAAGCGAATGGATGGACGTAAGTAGTCACTAAACACAAAGAAAGTTCCACCATATACTTTTAAGCCGCCATGTAAAGCCATTCCATTCAAAGCTGCACCCATCGCGTGTTCACGAACTCCAAACCAAATATTTTTACCAGCATAGTTATTTCTTGTTAAATCCTCTTCACCAGCAATTGTAGTTTTATTAGATCCTGCTAGGTCAGCACTTCCTCCAATAAAATAAGGAACTGCTTTAGCAATTGCATTTAATACCTCTCCAGATGAAGATCTAGTAGCTACTGATTTACCAACTTCATATTTAGGCAATGTTTCTTCCCAACCATGAGGTAAATCTCCATTTATAGCAGCTTCTAATTGTATCGCATCTTCTGGATACTTATCTTTATATGTTTGGAATAAAGAATTCCATTCCTTTTCTACTTTCTCGCCCTTATCAGCGATTTTTTCTTTGAAATCAGCATAAACATCTTTAGGAACATAAAAATCTTCGTGTCCCCACTTATAGAACTCTTTCGTTAATACAACTTCATTTTTTCCTAGTGGTGATCCGTGTGAAGTAGATGATGCAGATTTATTCGGTGAGCCGTAACCAATTACTGTTTTAATTTCAATAAGTGTAGGTTGTTCCGTATTTTCTTTTGCTGCTTTAATTGCTGATCGAAGTTGTGTTAATTCATTTCCGTCTTCCACACGAATTACTTGCCATCCATAAGCTTTAAAGCGCTCTTCGGTATTATCAGAGAAGGAACGGTTTAAATCTCCATCAAGTGAAATATCATTAGAATCATAAAGAACGACTAACTTTCCTAATCGTAAATGTCCTGCAAGTGACGCAGCCTCATGTGAAATACCTTCCATTAAGTCTCCATCACCAACTAAGGAGTATGTATAGTGATCAATGATAGTTGCATCATCTTTATTAAATTTAGCTGCTAAATGCGCTTCTGCCATCGCCATACCAACTGCCATCGCAATTCCTTGACCAAGTGGTCCAGTGGTTGCCTCCACTCCGTCTGTATGATGTACCTCTGGATGACCAGGTGTTCTTGATCCCCACTGACGGAATTCTTTCACATCATCCATCGTAACATCATAACCAGATAAATGAAGTAAGCTGTATAGAAGCATGGATCCATGACCCGCAGATAAAATAAATCGATCTCGGTTAAACCATTTTGAATTTTTCGGGTTATGATTCATAAAATCTGTCCATAACGTATAAGCCATTGGTGCTGCACCCATCGGCAAACCTGGATGACCAGAGTTTGCATTTTCAATAGCATCAATTGATAATGTGCGAATCGTGTCAATTGATAGCTGTTCTATTGTTTTTGACATGTAAATTAACTCCTTTCGTATTTGCAAGTTATAATACCATGTTTATCTTATAATTATTTTGGTAGGTTAACAAGTAATAGTGTAATTATTGATAGAATGAGAATATTTAGTGTTGTCTATTCCGCTCTTGTAAATCTCGAACCTTCTTAGGAGTTACATCATTTCCAGCTGGATCGATGACAGTCATTGTTTTAAATTGATTTTTAAAAGAACTTCGAATATTGTTTAAATATTCTTCTCGTAGTTGCTTTTGTTCCTTTTTTTCTTCTTCTGTTAAACCTGCTGTTGTTTTTGCCTTACTGGCTAAAGCGTTAATCCTCTCTAATTTTTCCTTGGTTAGCATATTTAAATACCTCCTAAGCCTAATTATCTCGTTTAAATTAAAACTGACTGTAATAACGATACTTCATTAATATGAAATTTATTAGAATTATACAGCCAATATAAACCACACTGATTTGATTTATCACATTCAAAAAGCAAGAACAATTAATGTCCTTGCTTTATAATATTACCTGTTCAATTTATTTGAATCAATTAATTGGTATTCCTGATATCTTCGATGAACTGTCGCCTTGGAGATTTCATAACCTAATCCATTTAATGTATTAGTTATTTCACCAAATGTTAGATTATTATTTCGAAGTCGAACAATCTCAGATAACGGTACGTCCTTTCTTTCTCGTCCAGGTGACATGTGAATATTCGCTAGGTTGTTTGCGGGATTATAGCCGTTTTTGATTGCTTTTTTCATGCCACGCTTTATTTTGATATTATGAATTTTACGTTGATATTCTTCTACTATCCCAACTATTTGTAATACCATAGAATCGGATTCCGAAAGTTCTAACTCACCATCATGTATGGCTGTATATATTTGTATATTCTGTTTAGCCAATTGGTGAAATAATGCAATTTTTGTATTACCTCTACCTAGTCTAGTCTCATCTTGTATAAGGAGGGCATTAGCTTGTCCATTTTCAAATAGAGCTAGCATTTCAAAAATCCCTTCACGTTCAACCTCATATCCACTTTCTTTTTCCTCAATACATTTCACTACATGGAGATGATATCTCTCCGCTAATCTATACAATTCTTCTTTTTGTCTTGCTAATGATGATTCCTGTACTTCTTTATTTGTACTTACTCTACAGTAGATGATAACGTCCAATGAAAAAACTCCTATTATGCACTAATTAATGAAAGGTATAAGAATCCTAATGTTAAAGCGAAAGCAACAATATAAAATAAGTCTGTCTTATTTACTTTTCCAAACATTTCTTCATCATCCTTTCCAATTTCATTATATAAGAACCTTTGTTCGCTATCCTTAGTATATCAGAACATGTGCTCTTGTCAACACTTTTTTCGAACGAATGTTTGCATATCTTTTTAATCAATGGTAAACTAGCATTAATAAATAATATGTGCGAGGTGTTTAATAGATGACAAAATTATCAACTAGACAACAAGCGATTCTAGATTACATAAAAGAACAAGTAAGATTAAAAGGTTATCCTCCTTCTGTTAGGGAGATTGCTGAAGCGGTAGGTCTAGCTTCAAGCTCTACTGTTCATGGGCACCTATCTAGATTAGAAAGCAAAGGTTTCATCCGTCGTGACCCTACTAAACCAAGAGCAATTGAAATACTAGATTTAGAAGAAGAAAATAATATTCCTAAGGACGAGGCTCGTTATGCTCCAGTTATTGGTAAGGTAACTGCTGGTATACCGATTACAGCTGTGGAAAATATTGAGGAATTCGTTCCTATTCCAAGTTCTACAGCAGGACCAGATGAAAATTTATTCGTTCTAGTTATAGATGGTGAAAGTATGATTGAAGCAGGAATATTAGATGGAGACATGGTTATTGTCAAACAACAAAATAGTGCTCAAAACGGAGATATTGTTGTCGCAATGACAGAAGATGATGAAGCGACGGTTAAGCGTTTCTTCAAAGAAAAAGATTATATTCGACTTCAACCAGAAAATGCTACAATGGAGCCGTTAATATATAATAACGTTTCTATTCTAGGAAAAGTCGTTGGTCTATACCGTCATATTAAATAATTTTAGAAATGTTTGTGTACACTCCCCCTTAAGCGAACTAGCTGATTATGTTATCCTATAAGAGAAAAATCAGTTAGACATCACGAAGCTATAAGGAGAATACTTCAACAATTCAATGAAAGCTTTCTATGTTTATTTTCAAAAAATCAAGATGAATTTATACTTTTCTAACATAAAAAAAGCTGATTAACATTGTCCTCTGTTAATCAGCTTTTATATTTTACTTTTATCTGTTTACGGGGTGAAATTGGGATATAATCATTACTATCCATCATTTAATCTTCTCACACCAGACCAATACCCATACTTAATACATCGTTAAATATTGCTCACGTTCCCACGGGTGGACAGTCGTACGGAACATATCCCACTCTATCTCTTTTGCTTCAATAAAGTGCTCAAATAAATGATCTCC
Source organism: Paucisalibacillus globulus DSM 18846 (assembly GCF_000482485.1). Taxonomy (GTDB): domain Bacteria; phylum Bacillota; class Bacilli; order Bacillales; family Amphibacillaceae; genus Ornithinibacillus; species Ornithinibacillus globulus. The sequence goes on from NZ_AXVK01000035.1 coordinate 15,390, forward strand.
CAATGAATTTACAATTACTTCATTTTGCTTCAATAATTCTAGTGCATCCATTAGTGTAGCAGGTAAATTTTGAATACGGTTTTCAAGACGCTCTTCCTCTGTCATGACATAAATATTGCGATCCACTGCTGGTGGCGGTGTTAATTTATTTTGTACTCCATCAAGACCGGCAGCTAGTAAAACTGACAATGCCATATAAGGATTAGCAGCAGGATCCACACTGCGTACCTCTACACGAGTACTTACTCCTCTCGAATTAGGAATACGTAATAATGGACTTCTGTTCATCGCAGACCATGCAACATAACTCGGAGCTTCATAACCAGGTACTAAACGCTTATAAGAGTTCACTGTTGGATTCGTAACTGCAGTAAATCCTATCGCATGTTTCATAATCCCACCAATGAAATGAAAAGCAGTTTCACTTAACTGTAAATTTCCCTTAGTATCAAAAAATGCATTTTCTCCATTTTTGAATAAGGACATATTGACGTGCATTCCTGAACCATTCACACCAAATAATGGCTTTGGCATAAATGTAGCATGGAGATTATGTTTTCTAGCAATTGTTTTGACAACTAATTTAAATGTTTGAATATCATCGGCATGTTTAACCGCCTCGGAATATTTAAAATCAATTTCATGTTGACCTGGGGCTACCTCATGATGAGATGCTTCAATTTCAAAACCCATTTCCTCTAATTCAAGAACGATATCACGACGGCAATTCTCACCTAAATCCGTTGGTGCCAAATCAAAATAACCACCATGATCATTTAATTCAAGTGAAGGATTTCCGTTTGCATCAAGCTTAAACAAGAAAAACTCTGGTTCTGTTCCAATATTAAACGCATCAAAACCTAAGTCTTCCATTTTCTTAAGATTTCTCTTCAAATTATATCTTGGGCAGCCTTCAAATGGTGTCCCATCAGGATTATAAATATCACAAATAAATCGAGCCACTTTTCCTTTTTCGGATGTCCAAGGAAATACAACAAAGGAATCTAAATCTGGGTATAAATACATATCAGATTCTTCAATCCTTACAAAACCTTCAATAGAGGAACCATCAAACATCATCTTATTGTCTAATGCTTTGTCCAATTGACTTAGTGGAATTTCAACGTTTTTTATCGTTCCTAACATGTCTGTAAATTGAAGTCTAATAAACCTAACATTCTCCTCTTTAATCTTACTTTCGATTTCCTCACGAGAATAACCCATACATTATCTTCCTCCTAGTTTTAAGTAATTTAACGATTTACAAAGAATCGCGATAATTCCCCTTGACGTAAACTTGCTTTGCCGAAGCGTCCCGCTCCAGAAATTTCACTTTTTAAGATTTCCCTTAATTCTCTTTTTGAAATCTCTGCTTGTTTCTTTTCCTGAACAGGTATTACTTTAACATCTTCTTCTGATAGCAATAATTTAATTCCAGCAAGGTTCAATCCTTTGTCTAAGTAGTTTTTTATCTCTAGAAGACGATCAACATCATTGAATGAGAATAATCGCTGATTACCAGCTGTACGTTCCGGATGGATTAATTCATTTTCTTCGTAATAGCGTATTTGTCTAGCAGTAAGTTCTGTAAGCTTCATAACTATACCGATTCCAAACAGAGGCATCGAACGCCGATCCTTATCATTCATGACTAGACCTCCTTTTCACATTAATTAGTATATATCATGTAAGGTTCCCTGTCAAACGGATGTTAGGTTACCTTACATTACATTATTTTTTTACTCTAACAAACCATTCAAAACATAAAAATTTAATGACGGATAGTTTATAATGTCTACTCTTTTAGTAAGTGAAAAGTTAATACATAGTTGATAGAAACTGCGCGGTAACTAATAATCTTTGGTAGTGCATCAAACCCGCTCCGGAAATACACTGCGCTTTCCATGGGCGGCTGGTGAGCCTCCTCGTGCTAACGCACTGCGGGGTCTCACCTATGCCTATCCTCCCATAGGAGTCTCCGTGTATTTCCGGAGCTAGTGTAGATTGAATACAATGACTTCACTTGTCACCTAAAATGTGTTTTTAAACTATCTTTAATTAGAAAACTAATCCTAGCATAGGCAGAATACGGAGACTCCTACGGGAATAGCACGTGTCCGAAGACCCCGCAGCGGCGAACTTTCCGCGAGGAGGCTGAGGCCGTGCCCGTGGAAAGCGGAGTATTCTGCCGGAGCGGTAGCATAGCAGTGCACCTCTCTGCATTCATTAATAGTGATGCTCTATAAACAGTAGTTACCGCACAGTTTATAGATTATCAGCAGCAATAAATATTCTACAAAAAGAAAAATCTGAACCAATAAATACGGATTCTAATGATAGAACTTTGTATATTAGCCCAGATTTTTTAAGTAATCTCTTTTCCTAGTTAGTTCTACTTAAGACATTATTGCTTGTACTGCTTCAATTAAAGCAATTTTAACATGTGCGTAAGTTAGTCCACCTTGTACAAATGCTGTATATGGAGGGCGAATTGGTCCATCAGCAGATAATTCGATGCTAGAGCCTTGAATAAATGTGCCCGCTGCCATAATTACTTCATCCTCATATCCTGGCATTTCACTTGGATATGGGGTTACAAAAGAATTTACAGGAGAGTTCTTTTGAATTGCTTGGCAAAAAGCAATCATTTGTTCAGCTGTTTCAAAAGTTACAGACTGAATAAGGTCTGTTCTTTTTGCTTGATAATGTGGCTTTGTTACAAATCCTAACAATTCTAAAAATCTTGATGTAAACACAGCACCTTTTAATGCTTCACCTACAATCAGTGGTGCTAGGAAGAAACCTTGATACATTTCCTGCAATAAATGAAAAGTCGCCCCTAGCTCTTTCCCTAAACCTGGTGCTGTTAAACGGTATGAACATAGAGTAACTAAATCTTCCCTCCCTACGATATAGCCTCCTGCTCGTACAATTCCACCACCTGGGTTTTTAATTAAAGATCCTGCTATTATATCTACGCCAACATGAAGAGGTTCTCGGTCCTCAACAAATTCTCCATAACAGTTATCAGTAAAAATAATCAGATCTTCTCGGATAGATTTAACAAAGGAAACCATTTCCGCTATTTCGTCTATTGTAAAAGAAGGACGATCTGCATATCCCTTCGAACGCTGAATAGCTACAACTTTTGTATTTTCACCGATCGCCTCTTGAATGGCAGGGTAATTGATGCTACCATTTTCTGCTAATGCTACTTCATTGTATGTAATATTAAAATCTTTCAAGGAACCTGTGTCCTTTCCTCTATTACCAATAACCTCTTCAAGCGTGTCATAAGGTTTCCCAGTGATATAGAGTAGTTCATCTCCAGGCCTTAGTAACCCAAATAAAACCGTTGTAATGGCATGTGTACCAGAAACTAATTGTGGCCTGACGATTGCGGATTCTCCACCGAACACGTCGGCATAAACCGCTTCAAGTGTATCTCGTCCATAATCATCATAACCATAGCCACTTGTTGAATTAAAGTGGCTATCACTTACTTTATTCTTTTTAAAGGAGTCAAGTACCCTTTTTTGATTTACTTCCACTGTATAATTAATTTGTTTATGCATCGTAGCGATGTCTTTTTCTACTTGTTCTACAACTTTCTCTATCATGTTTTTAATTTTTCTCCTTTATAATCCCTTTTAGTGGATGTTCGGAACGAATATATCCACTGATCACATACGTTTCTTTAACTTCATCGAATATTTTTTCACTAAGAATTGTCTCGTGCTCAAATCGATTAAGCAATTTCCCATCACTGGCTTCTAATGAAAATTGATAAGAATCCCATTCTATTTTTATAACGTCTTCCACTTTTTTTATTAATTCCGTTAAATCTTCTGCATCAAGAGCGCTAATCATAATATAAGGACGATTATGAGGAATAAACTCTTCATTGACCAAGTCCTTTTTATTATAAACTGTAAGCAACGGAATAGAACTACTATCCAGTTCAGCTAATAATTTTAAAACCGTTTCCTGATGTTGTTGATTATCGGGATGTGAACTATCTACAACATGAAGTATGAAATCTGCTTCACTCACTTCTTCTAACGTGGAACGAAAGGCTGCAATTAATGTAGTCGGAAGATGCTGAATAAACCCAACCGTATCAGTCAATAAGACCTGAAATCCAGATGGTAATTGTATTTTTCTAGTGAGTGGATCTAATGTTGCGAATAATTTATCTTCTTCCAAAGAGTCACTGTCGGTTAATCGATTAAACATCGTTGATTTTCCAGCGTTTGTATACCCGACAATTGCAATTTGAAAAACATCATTTTGTTTCCTGCGTTTCCGATACTGTTCACGTTGTCTAACCACTTCTTTAAGACGTCTCTTAATATCATCAATTCGCCTTCTAATATGACGCTGATCGGCTTCTAATTTGGTTTCACCAGGTCCTCTTGTTCCAATCCCAGCACCGAGTCGTGATAACTGGACTCCTTGCCCTCGTAATCTTGGTAATAAATATTGAAGCTGAGCTAATTCGACTTGAAGTTTTCCTTCCTTTGTTCTAGCTCGACTAGCAAAAATATCAAGTATTAATTGACTTCGATCAATCACACGACAATCGAAAAAGTCACTTAAATTTCTGGATTGACCAGCAGATAACTCATCATTAGAAATTACTAAATCTATTTCTAGTTCGTCAATTCTCTCTTTAATTTCAGCCATCTTACCTTCACCAATATAAAAAGCAGAATGAATTCTTTCCCTATTTTGTGTAATTACTTCTACTACCTTACCTCCAGCGGTATCTGCTAGAGAGATTAGTTCTTCTAAGGAGGATTCAAAATAATCATCCTGTTGGTTAGGTTTTTTAACAGCTATAGCAATAATTCTTTCATCAGACATTATTTATCTTTCTCCTTCATGAATTGCTGTATAAAAGTACAATTATTGGAATCATTACCAAATCGATTCGATATCTTCTAGCTTTAAATCATTTCCTGTTAGAAGGATAAGTTCATCTGATGTTATATTATCCTTATAAAGTAGTCTTACCGCCTGCATACGTATAGCATGTTCTATTACATTTCGGATAAAACGAGCGTTGGAAAAGTTCCTATTCATATTATTCTTTTGTTTATATAGATAATTCCTTATTTTCCACTCAGCATCTTTTGATAATTGATACTCTCTTTCAGAGGCCATTTGCCGGGCAATTTCAAGCAATTGATCCACATCATAATCTGTGAATTCAAGAATAAAAGGAAATCTCGACTTAAGCCCAGGATTAAGAGTTAAAAAACGGTCCATTTCATATGGGTATCCTGCCAAAATTAATACAAAGTCACCGCCACTATCTTCCATGTGTTTAACGAGAGTGTCAATAGCTTCTTTGCCAAAATCTCGTTCGCCACCCCTTGCTAAAGAATAGGCTTCATCAATAAAAAGTATTCCACCCAAAGCCTTTTGAATTAAGGCACGAGTTTTCTGTGCAGTTTGACCAATATATTCGCCTACTAAATCTGCTCTTTCCGCTTCAATAAAATGACCTTTTGATAATAGATTCATATCAAAGTATATTTTAGCTAATTTTCTAGCAACCGTTGTCTTTCCAGTTCCAGGGTTGCCTTTGAATAGCATATGCAATACTTGCTTTGTGTTAGATAGACCCATCTGGCTTCTTTTCTCATTGATTATAATAGTTGCATAGATTTCTTTAATTTTTCGTTTTAAATTTTCCATTCCAACAAAAGATGATAATTCTTGATCAATATGAGTAAATGGGTCTTTTCCTATATATTCTTGTTGATTATTATCTAATTTAGCTGCGTGATTATCTTGTAAGACAATATTTATTTTTCCATTTTTATGATGAATCCTTTGTGTACCCAACTTTATCACTCCTTAGTCATCTTATTATACGTAAGGAGCAATAAAGTTGTGACAAATGCCTATTTCTTATATGAGCGGAAAGTTCTTTATACTTTCCTAACCAATAAACCAAAAACGAACGCTATTTAAAGCGTTCGTTACAGTTTATTCTTTATCAAGATTCACATTTTTAGAAGGTGCAAAAGTAGAAATAGCATGTTTGAAAATTAATTGCTGTTTGCCTTCCGATTCCAATAAAACTGTAAAATTGTCAAATGCTTTGACAATACCTCTTAACTGAAAGCCATTCGTGAGAAACACGGTAACGGAAATATGCTCTTTTCTTAATTGATTCAAATATTGATCCTGAATGTTTACAGATTGTGCCACCTGATCTTCCTCCTCTTTTCTATCTATACTATATATATTTCTACTTAACTTTCAATAAATCCTGCTAAATCAACTAAAATATCATGAAATTTTTCATTAATTGTTAATGGGGTCAGTTCATACCAATTAACGTCCATTTTATTTTTAAACCAAGTATACTGTCTTTTTGCGTATCGTCGTGAATTTCGTTTTAATATTTCCAAAGAATCCTCTAAAGAAACTTCTCCAGCAAAATAAGGAATTAATTCCTTATATCCAATCGCTTTCATTGATTGATAGTTTGTATATCCTTTATCAATCAAGGACTTAACCTCTTCCAATAAACCTTGTTTAACCATGTCTTCAATTCGTTTATTAATTCGATTATATAACAAAGTGCGGTCCATCTCGAGGCCGACTAACATGCTTTCATACGGGCTTTCACCTGCTTGTTGCTTTTGGTATTCCGTCATGGTTAAACCCGTTTTCTGATAAATTTCTAACGCACGGATGACTCTCCTATTATTATTTGGATGAATTTTTTCAGCCTGGATAGGATCAATCGCTTTTAGTCGTTTGAATAAATGTTCAATACCAAATTGCTCCATTTCAGCTTCTAAGTTTTTTGTTAAGGCATCATCTCTCTTTTCATTAGAAAAATTATAATCATGTAGAACTGCTTGTATGTAAAGACCACTCCCCCCAACAATAATAGGAATATGGTTTCGTGCAGATATTTCTTTTATATACTTCTGGACATAGTACTGAAAATCACGGGCAGAGAACTCCTCATTTGGGGACTTGAGGTCAATCATATGATGTGGTATTCCTTCTGTTTCTTCCTCTTTAATTTTAGCAGTGCCAATATCCATACCTTTATAAACTTGCATGGAATCACCACTAATAATTTCCCCATTAAACTTCTTAGCAACTTCAATACTAAGCCTGGTTTTTCCAACAGCAGTTGGACCAACAATAACAATAACTTTTTGTTTCATTCAACTTCCCCTATTAATTCTTTTATTTATATGCGCGGTAAGCAGATAACATCCAAACATATTTTTCATAGCTTCCTAGAAGAGAAATTAATAAATCTTTTGTTGGTTCATCACTTCGCTCATCTGCAAGCTTAAATCCAACATCACGAATCTCAGTAATTAATTGCCTATAATCATCACGTAATTGGTCAATTATTTCATCTTCTTTATCATCTGCACTGGCTTCAACTAAAGTAGCTTCTTTTAAATACTTTGACATTGTTGCTAGTGGTTTTCCATCTATCATTAGAATTCTTTCTGCAACCTCATCAAGATCATTTGCGAACTTTTTGTACATTTCCTCAAATAATGAATGAAGTCCAAAAAAATGCCTTCCCTGTATAAACCAATGATATCGATGTAACTTTACGTACATCACAAATTGGTTAGATAAGAGTTGATTTAAAAAATTAATTAAATTTTGATTTTCCAACTGTACTCCACCTTTATAAAATCATAAAGTGCTTGTTTAACCTCTAAATTTCGCACTTATGTTTAGGATTATCGAAGTACAGTGGAAATATACCTATTACATGACACGTTTAAACATTTTTTCTAATTCATATGTTGTAAAGTGAACTATAATTGGTCGCCCATGTGGACAAGTAAATGGATCAGTAGTTTTTCTTAAATCTTCAAGTAATCGAAACATATCATCATTATTTAAATAGTGATTTGCTTTAATCGAACGTTTACATGACATTAAAATAGCAGCATCTTCACGAATTGCTTCTACATTTATTCGTTCATCTTGCATAATCTGCTCAATCATTTCTCTAATAACTTCCTCTTCAAAGTTCTTTGGAAACCAATTAGGGTACGATCTAATAATGTATGACTGATTACCAAAACTTTCAAAAAATAAGCCCACATTCTCTAATTCCGATTTATAATGTTCGATAAAAATTGATTCTTGCTTTGAAAATTCAAAGGTAATTGGAATGAGTAATTCTTGTACTTCATTTGAAGTTTGCCCTAGTTTTTTCTTGAAGAACTCATATTTGATCCGTTCTTGTGCTGCATGTTGGTCAATCATATAAAAACCATTTTCATTTTGAGCTAATATATATGTTCCATGTAATTGGCCAATTGGATACATAGCTGGAACACGATCATTTGGTGCAATTACCTCTTCTTGATTCGTATTCACTTCTTGATGAACAAACGTTTGTTTGAACTCTTTTTGTGTATATATTTTTTCCTGTTCATTGTCTTTTTGATTTACTATTGGCTGTTTCTCTGTAAGCTTTTGTATGATAGATTCTTGTTGATAACTTATTGTATCCGTGTCATTAGTTGGTTGCCATGATTCTCTTGCAACTGGTAAAGTTTCATCAAAGTTTAACGATCTCTGAAAGCTTTGCTTTGGTATATCTTTAGACTTTTGTTCCATTTCAGGAATTAATCTAGTTTGTCTAAAGGTTGTACGGATTTGATCTTCAATTAACGTATAAAGTTCTTTATCCTTACTAAACCTTGCTTCCAGTTTCGTTGGATGGACATTGACATCAACCAATATTGGATCCATTTCCACTTGTAGCACGACTACAGGCGAACGGCCGATAGGTAACAAAGTATGATATCCACGGATAATAGCTTGGGTGATTGGGATACTTTTTATATATCTACCGTTTAAAATAATCGAAATATAAGATCTTGATGCTCTAGTAATCTCAGGCTTTGCAATATACCCATTTATCTTGAAATCTAGCGTTTCTACTTTAATTGGTAGCATTTTCCTGGCAACGCCCATACCGTAAATTTGTGCGATAACTTGCAGTAAATCCCCAGTTCCAGGTGTTTTAAATAAAGGTTTACCATTATGTGTCGCTTCAAAACGGATTTCAGGATGCGATAGCGAAAGCCTGTTTAATAAATCTGTTATATGCCCTAGTTCCGTATGAATTGTCTTCATATATTTCAATCGAGCAGGGGTGTTGTAAAATAAATCGGAAACGGTTATCTCCGTACCCTTTCTAGCGTCACTTTTACCCTTTTCAAGCACTTCTCCACCTTCAAGAGATAAAAATGTTCCAGCAGAATCTCCCTGTGACGTCTTAATTGTTAATCGACTGACAGATGCAATACTGGCTAGAGCTTCACCTCGGAAGCCTAGTGTATGCACATGAAATAGATCTGATTCATTACGAATTTTACTAGTTGCATGACGAAGAAAAGATCTCTCTACATCATCCTCAGCCATTCCTTCTCCATCATCTGTTATTTTTATTTGTTCTAGTCCAGCTTCGTTAACGTCTATTTTTATCCAGCTGCTTCCTGCATCGATACTATTTTCGACTAACTCTTTTACAACAGAAGCTGGTCTCTCAACGACCTCACCTGCAGCTATTTTATTCGCTAATGCATCTGGCATTTGAAATATTTTCATTAGAAAGTATCCTTTCTATTTACTACTTTGTTATCACCTTTTGTTTTGCTAACTTTTGCAAACGATGCAGTTCATTCATCGCCTCTAATGGTGTCATGTCAAACAAATCTAAGTCAGTTAAGTTTTCAAGTATTGTAGATTCTTCCTCAGCTCCTATTTTTGATTTAGATTTTTCCAGCTTAACAACTTCTTCAAAGAATGAAAGTTGATTAGTTTCTTCAATTGCCATATGTTGATTCTCACCTGAATCAAAGCTTTCTAATTGATTTAAAATCACACTTGCACGTTTGATCAATTCATCTGGTAAGTTTGCAAGTTTAGCAACATGAATACCATAACTTTTATCTGCAGCACCGTCTTTTATTTGATGCAGAAATACAACATTACCTTCATATTCCTCTGCACGAACATGAATATTTTTTAATCTTGGAAGACTTTCTTCTAATGCTGTTAATTCATGATAATGAGTGGAGAATAATGTTTTTGCATGGATATTATCATGTATAAACTCAACAATGGATTGAGCAAGTGCCATTCCATCGTAAGTACTTGTACCACGTCCAATTTCATCAAGTAGGATTAAGCTTCTTTCAGTCGCGTTAGCAATTGCATGATTTGCTTCGAGCATTTCAACCATGAAGGTACTTTGACCTGATACAAGATCATCGGCTGCTCCAATCCGGGTAAAAATTTGATCAAAAATAATAAGTTCTGCATCATCACATGGTACAAAACAGCCAATTTGTCCCATGATCGCTATTAATGCCAATTGTCTCATATACGTACTCTTACCAGACATATTGGGACCTGTGATTAATAAAATACTTTTTTCATTATCTAACATAATATCATTTGGAACAAATGTCCCATCATCCATTACTTTTTCAATAACTGGGTGACGACCAGATTTAATTTTCAATTTTGCATCAGTGAAACTTGGTTTCTTGTAATTATTTGCTTCACTTACAGTTGCAAATGCTTGAAGTACATCTATTTTGCTTACAATGTCCGCTAAATATTGAATCCTTGGAATTTGCGATTTGATTTCTTCCCGTAATTCACTAAATAGGTTGTACTCCAAGTTAATGCTTTTTTCCTCTGCCTCTAGTATTAACTGCTCTTTTTCCTTTAGTTCTGGTGTGATAAATCGTTCCGCATTGGTTAATGTTTGCTTACGTTCATATTTACCTTCTGGCAAAAGGTGGAGATTTGCTTTTGTTACTTCAATATAATAGCCAAACACACGATTATAGCCAATTTTTAATGACTTAATATTTGTTTCTTGTTTTTCCTTTTGTTCTAGTTCTGCAATCCACTTTTTACCGTTCCTCGAAGCATATCGATACGTATCTAGTTGTTCATGATAGCCATCCTTGATAATACCTCCTTCTTTTATGGAAATCGGTGGATCATCTATAATACTAGTTTCCAGAATATCAACTATTTCACTTGGATATTCTAAGTGATCAGCTAACTGATGAATAAAGTTATTATCGAAAGATGCAAGTATATCCTTTATTTCTGGAATTTTTTTTAATGACTTTTTGAGTTGGATAAGATCACGTGCATTTACATTTCCGAATGCAATTCTTCCGGCTAGCCGTTCTAGATCATAGACAGATTTTAAACTTTCTCGTAATGAATCTCGTTCCATAAATGCATGATAAAAGCCTTCAACCGCTTCTAATCGATTTTCAATTTGAATTTTATCTAGCAATGGTCGCTCTAACCATTTTTTTAACATCCTTGAACCCATCGCAGTAACTGTTTTATCTAATACCCAAAGTAAACTACCATGTCTTCCCTTTCTAAGGATTGTTTCGGTTAACTCCAGATTACGCTTAGAGTACATATCTAGTGAAAGATAAGCATTAAGCTCAATAATCTCTGCTTGTTTTAAGTGATCTAAAGAACGTTTTTGCGTAAATTGGACATAATTTAGCAAACGACTAAATGCTTTTACTAATCGTTCATCATTTAAGTTTTCACAAATAGCACGATATTCCCCATTAAAGGTTACTTCGTCCTGATAAGACAATGTTACTTGTAATCTGTCCTTTAACTGTGTTTGTAGTTCATCTGACAGGTTAGATGAAACCACAATCTCTTTTATTGGTTGGTTATAAAGTTCATGGATTACTCGGTCAAATCCTGAATTTATTTGAGCAATTCTACTTTCACCGGTTGAAAGATCACAATAGACTACGACAAATGATCCATCCTGAAAATGTGATAGACTTGCAATATAATTATTATTCCGTTCACTTAACATGGTACTTTCCATAACCGTTCCAGGAGTAATTAGTTGTACCACTTCACGCTTAACAACTCCTTTTGCGGTTTTGGGGTCTTCCACTTGTTCACAAATGGCTACTTTATACCCTTTCTCCACTAAATTCTTTATATAATTCCCTGCTGCATGATAAGGTACACCACACATTGGAATCTTTTCATCTTGTCCACCATCGCGTTTTGTTAACGTGATCTCCAATTCTCTTGATGCTTTAATAGCATCCTCAAAAAACATCTCATAAAAATCACCTAATCGAAAGAATAAAAATGCATCCTTATGTTCTGCCTTTATTCTTAAATATTGTTCCATCATTGGTGTATGTTTTGCCATTACAAAATCCTCCAAAAGCCTACATATTATTCTAATATTATAGCATAAAATATCACATGTACCGTGAAACTAGTGTAAAAAAAAACTTACGAGGAACAACCCCCCGTAAGTTTTCTAGTCTTTACTTCTTGAACTTGAGCTACTCTCAAGAAAGTCTGGTTTTAAATCACTTAACTCATCCTCAGTTACAGCATAATCCCAACTTTCATCATCATCATGTTGTTTGAATCCTTTTGGTTTAACTTTCACATAAATTTTTGTTTCGCCAACGACTTGCACCATAAATTCTCTTTCAATGTCTACTAGGATCTTATTACCTTGATTTGAAATTCTGCACTCCAGGCAATTTGGTTGTTGTAACACCTTGCAAATTACATCATAATCATCATTAATGCAATTATCATCTAAAACACCTAGAGGAATTAAGTCGCAGTATGTTACTCTTTCCGTAACTACCTCTGTTTTTGTATTATCATTATAGGAATACCAAATGTTAATGTCGTAGCTTCCATTAACTTCAATGGTATCTTCAGATTTTTTCTTTGCGTTATATAGATGATTAATAACCCAGCATCCTAAGATACTTGTAGGTCTATGTGATGGCGAAATTGAATGAGTAGCTTGCGTGAACTTTTTACCTTTGCCGATAACCGCTTTTGTAATAATTTCTCGGTAGTCTTTATCTAGAAAACTCATAATTACGTTTACCTCCTCTTTTTTCATAGTCATTTTATGCAAGACAAATACCTAATGTTCATCATGAAACTAGGAAAGGTAAATAATTATGAATTTTTTTAGGCGATAACCGTTACGGAATGATAGTTAGAGGGATTTTAAGAATAAAAAAAGCTAAGTAAGAATTTTATTCTTACTTAGCTTTTTGAGCTTAGAATAATCGTTTTCCTAAGTCCACACAGTATTTCTATTTATTAATCTATGTTTCTGTAGTATGAAAACTTAATGATCGCAGCCAACGCTGTTTTTATCTGCTGATGCTGTTTTTCCTGATAGTGGATCTCCACCTGTTGCTTCGATTACTTTGTTGGTTACTTCTCGTGCAATCGTTCCAGATACGAGTTGTAACACATCATTAACGACGATTTGAGTTTCTTTAAATTCTTGTACAATTGGAATCTCATCTACTTCAGCTTGCAGACGATCAATTTCTTCTTCAATTCGTTTTAAAGCTTCTCTTTTTTCATAAGCTTGAAAATTAACTGCTTGCTTTTGTAATGTTTTAATCTTTTGGATTAACTTTGTTACTTTTTGATTTTCATTTAATTTTGCTTCAACTTGTCTGAAGCGGTCGATTTCTTCTGTTCCCGCTAACATTTCTGCTAATTTTCTTGCTTCTTCAAGTACTTGTGTACGTGTATATTCAGCCATTTATTTCACCTCTACCGTATTTTCAACCATGACTCCGTTTAAGGACCATGTCTTTGTTTCTGTAATCTTAACATCTACAATTTTACCAATTGAAGATTTAGGCCCTATAAAGTTTACTAGTTTATTCCTCTCCGTATAGCCAGCTAGAACATTTGGATCTTTTTTACTTTCGCCTTCTACTAGTACCTTTACAGTTTTGTTCTCATATGACTTCATAGATGCCGCTGCTTGCTTGTTAACAAGCTCATTCAAGCGATATAAACGTTGCTTTTTCACTTCTTCCGGAACATCATCCTTTTTCTTTGCAGCTGGTGTTCCTTCACGTGGCGAATAGATAAATGTATATGCCGCTTCAAATCCAACTTCTTCTACAAGGGTCATTGTTTCCTCAAATTGTTCCTCTGTCTCATTAGGGAAACCAACAATAATATCAGTTGTAAGCGTAGCATTTGGCATTGCCTTACGGATTTTCCGTACTAATTCTAAATAATCTTCACGAGTATATTTACGATTCATTCGTTTTAATACTTCACTACTTCCTGATTGCACTGGTAAGTGGATATGGTCGAGTAAATTCCCACCTTTTCCAAGAACTTCAATTAGATGATCATCAAAGTCTCTTGGGTGGGATGTAGTAAAGCGAACTCTAGGAATATCAATTTTGTACATGTCATCCATTAAATCACCAAATCGATAATCTATGTCTTCAAAATCTTTCCCATACGCATTAACATTTTGACCTAGTAATGTTATTTCCTGATATCCCTGTGCTGCTAGATGTCGAACCTCTTGAATAATATCCTCTGGTCTACGACTTCTCTCTTTACCACGAGTCATTGGAACAATGCAATATGTACAGAATTTATCACATCCATACATAATATTAACCCATGCTTTAATGTTCCCTTTACGTACTTTTGGAAGGTTTTCAATAATATCTCCTTCCTTAGACCAAACTTCAACTACTTGTGCTTTACTAAACATTGCTTCTTGAACTAAGTTTGGTAAACGATGAATGTTATGTGTACCAAACACAATATCAATATGTTGATGTTTTTTCATGATTCTATCTACAACGGATTCTTCCTGTGACATACAGCCACAAACTCCAAGAATCAGATCCGGTTTCTCAAGTTTTAATGGTTTTAAGTGACCAATTTCACCGAATACCTTATTTTCAGCATTTTCACGAATGGCACAAGTGTTTAGTAAAATAAGATCTGCTTCAGTTGTTTCTGTTGTTGATTCATATCCCATTTCGGTTAAAATTCCAGCCATAACTTCTGTATCATGCTCATTCATTTGGCAACCGTATGTTCTTATAAGAAATTTTTTCCCCTTGCCTATGCTTTCCATTTCGTCAGGAATCTGAAAATCATAGTGGAATTGAACTTCTTCCTTACGACGCTTTCTTGCTTTTTTTAAATCCGGTGGCTGATAGCTAGTTTGGAAATACTTGGCAATCAGATCATCACTAGAAATATTTTTAATGCGATCGATATTATCTTTCTCAGAAAGTTTATCCTCAGATTGAACTGGGTTAATTTGATCTTGTTCAAGACGTTGCTTCTCGTTCATTAATCAATCTCCTTTCTATCTATGAAGAAAAATATTATATGTATTGTTGTTCATTATTACAGTATAAAGCCTTTCCATAAAATTAACAATAAATGTGAAAAAACGACACAATTAAATCACAAACAGTAGAAGCCTTTTAGACTAAAAGGCTGTATTGTACAACTTTGTTGTTTTTATTGGGCATTATTCTACCAAATAGTAGATAGAAACTATGCGGTAACTTAACTTAGGATTTTGAGTTGAGCATCTAACTCCGCTCCGGAAATACACTCCGCTTTCCGCGGGCGGCTGGTGAGCCTC
>NZ_KI519442.1:0-23218 GCF_000482485.1 Paucisalibacillus globulus DSM 18846
GTATGTGATTACGTCTTGTGAATTGACCCAACCTATAGTACCTGAGGTGCTACTTGGCTCCGCACTCAATAAGTAGAATAGTTTTCCATCTACTTCTATTTGCTTCTTAATATAATAGGAATATTTGGTGTGACTGTTTCCTGCTTTAAACTTTGAGGTCACATCATCTAATTGCCCATAAATCTCCACTTCAGAATTGGTTATTTGCCCTTTTCTACTTGTTACATTTTCTTTCATTGTCGGTGTTAAGTGGCTAGAGTGAATCCATATATTACCATCAGAACCTTCATAAGTACCACGATACCAAGTATTGCTGCCCACTTTTTCAGTCATGTTCACATTAAACTCTATATATTGCAAGAACTCCATGTCTGTGGAATCTAATATTATATTTTTCGAACCACCCCATGCTCGATTATAAGCTACACCAGAACCTTTAAAATAGAATATTTTTTCATTAGAATCTATATGCTTATGATCATAAGCAATTATATCGTCAGATTGTACCCAACCAATCGTCCCCTGATCACTACTAGGTAAATTACTTATCAAGAAATACTTTTTATTGTTGTGTGTAGTTTCAAGTTTAATATAGAAAGCTTGGTTAGTATATGTCGTCCCAGCTTGAAAATAAGTAGATTTTTTAAGATCATAATAGATTCGAGCATTAGTAGTTTTCATTTGTCCTAGCTTACTAGTTTTTGTAGTTATAATATTGGTAGTATTAATTTTTTGATTCCCACTACTGATATCTATACTACTAGATAATATACTAGCAACTTGATTCTCTGTAGGTATAGATTCTTCCACGGAGAATAATGTAAATTGTTCAACTTCACTCTGTTCAAGCTCATTACCTTGAAGTGAATTATTCTGTCCATCAATACTTTTATCCGTTTCACTTATATCAGTGTTCACATCAGTTACAATGGTACTCAAGTTATCCTCAACTATCATTTCATTAATAACGCCGTCAATGGACTCACCATCATCCAACTCATTCTCATCACTTGTTGGATGATCATCTGCATCCTGTAAATCTAATTCACTATTGCTTTCAACCTCTTCTGAATTTATATCAGTTGGTTCATTAATAGCTGCTACAAGCTCATCGGCATTAGCACTAGGTATAACTGTTGTAAAAATAATTAAAAAGATTAATAATAATACACCGATTTTTTTCATGTCAACCCCCTATATTCTATTTCTGCCATAAAAAGGTATTTATCTACGGTTATTTTAGTATACCGTTAAAAAAATCCTCCCATTCTCTGCCAATTTGTTCGATTGAAAATCTACTTGCATTTTCATAAGCGTTATTTCCTAGTTTTCTCCTTAATTTTTCATCTTCAATTAATTTAATTAGTGATTCAGCTAGTCTAACCACATCTCCATTATTTACCAATAAACCATCTTCACCATGGTTAATAATTTCTGAAGGACCATGTGGACAATCAAAACTAACAACTGGAACACCCTTCTGCATCGCTTCAACAATTACTAAACCAAAACCTTCCATTCGGGAACTAACAGCAAAGATTGAAGCTTTATTAAATTCTTCTTGTAATTTATTTGTTGGCCCCATTAAAAAAACATTTTTATAAAGGTGCTTCTCTTGGATTTGTTTTTCTAATTTTTTTTTCTCTGCACCTTTTCCGAAAATTTTCAAATTCCAATCTGGATGTTTTGCAGCTACTACTGAAAAGGCATTGATTAACAGGTCATAGCCTTTTACATAATCTAATCTACCAGCAGCTAGTATTGTTTTTTGATTTAGTTGAGATTTTTCATAGTTTAGGTCAATAACTGAGTTTGTAATTTTCCTAATCTTTATTTTAGAGTTTTTAAAGATTTCCTTATAATTATCATTGTCTTTATCTGTTAAGGTGATTAAATATTCCAATTTTGGATAACTTTTAATTATCGATCTTTTTAACTCCTCATCATGACTTTCGAAGTTAATGTGCTCTTGACCTACTTTTACAACTTTATTAGTTGCGTGTTTAGCTACAAACAGATTCAAACTTGGTCTAGTAGAAACAAGAACGCCACTTTTAAGAGATTTAATATAAGAAAGTAATTTTAGGTCTGTAATAATTGAGAATTGATTATAAGCAGATTCACTTCTGTGAATAAATATTGATTTTAATCTCATTAACCTATTGAATATTTTTTCTTTAAGACCCTTCTTCCTCTTTTTCAACTTATATAAGTCATGGATCGCTGTAACACTTACTTTTGGGTTAATTTCAAAAAACGGTTCTTTTTGTTTTCTAAATACGCTTATTATTTCAATGTTATAACCTTTTTCAGCTAGATAATTTGTTGTATTAAGAACTGTGCGTACTGTGCCACCCATACCATAGATGTTATATACTAGAAAGTAAATCTTCATTCTATTTCTAAACTCCCTTTTTAAGGTCTGAAAAATCTGTGTTCAATACTATTTCTGAAGCAGTTACTTTTTCCCAACTACAAAACCTATTATTAAAATACTAGCTTTAATTTCCTTTTTTCTACTCCAATTCAATTAATAAACAATATAAAAATACATTTTTGACTATCACATCTAATTAATAGTTAACCAAGGATACATATATTCTTCATTATGAATGGGAGATATTAAATTATCAATTGTTTAACCAAAATAAAATTTTACTAAACATTTGCATTTTTAACAAACTGCTGATTTTATGACAATAATATAATCGATAATTTTCTTTGTTATTTTTGATACATCCTCTTTACATAAATAATTACACGACTTAACAAGCATGTCCATTGAAATTATGTTACCATTAAAAAAATTACCCTAATCACATAAGTTATTCTATTAATCTCTTGAATTTTTGTTTATATTATTTTAAGTTCATAGTATAATGTTCTTAAATTAAATATAATGTAAAGAAAATGTTAATTCTAAATAAAAATCTCATATTAAAATATAATTGGGAAAATAGATGGAGGTCATCTTTGTGAAGAAAGTAATTACTTACGGAACATTTGATTTATTACACACTGGACACATTAATATACTTCGTCGTGCAAAAGAATATGGCGATTACCTAATCGTTGCAATTTCTGCTGACGAATTCAACGCCCTAAAAGGTAAAAAAGCATACTATACTTTCGAACAACGTAAAGCAATCCTAGAAGCAATCCGCTATGTTGACGAAGTAATCCCTGAATACACTTGGGAACAAAAAGTAGAAGACGTACAAAATCACGATGTTGATGTATTTGTAATGGGAGATGACTGGGAAGGTAAATTTGACTTCTTAAAAGATTATTGTGAAGTTGTTTACTTACCAAGAACAGTTGGAATTTCAACAACTAAAATAAAACAAGATCTAAACAACGCTCAGAATGGCTAGGGAGTTCTTCGTTTCTATTTATCTCTTTGTTTTTCAAGTTACTTTTAATATCTTCAAATTTTTTCCTCAAAAGAAGAAAACGACATTCGTTGCTTCATTTGGGGATAATATTTTGTTTACAGTAGAAGAACTTGAAAGGCAAACCAACGACCAGGTTGTTATTCTTAAAAACTCCCAGTGCAGAGAAAACTTTTATAGAGAGAATCGTATTATATTAGATTTTGAGACTACTAATGTTTTCCATTGGTTCAAATCTATCTATCACCTTGCAACATCAGATAGGATATTTGTTGATAATTACTATGGATTTTTAGCAGTAACCAACTTTAAAGAGAATGTCATATGCACACAACTTTGGCACGCAGCAGGTGCTATTAAACAATTTGCCTTAAAGGATCCTTCGGTAGAGTATCGTTCCGAAAGAGCCTACCAACGGTTTTTAGATGTATATCATCGTTTTGATTATGTTGTTGTCGGTTCAGAAAAAATGGCAAACATCTTTAGACAAAGCTTTGATTTATCTAATGATCATATACTTCGGACAGGCATTCCAAGAACAGACTTCTTTTATGATACTAAAGCAATGAAATCCGCAGAAGAATCTTTAATACAGGAATTACCTATATTGAAACGAAAAAAAGTAATTCTCTATGCACCAACATTTCGCGATCACAAATTAAATTCTGCAGAGTTAGAATTAGATATAAAAAAGTTATATAAATCCTTAAGTCGAGATTATGTACTATTTTTAAGGTTGCATCCAGCAATTAATGCAGAATTTGTAAACGAGTTTCCTGGATTTGTTTATAATGTATCAAGCTTTACTGATATTAACCCATTATTAGTCATAACGGATATACTAATTTCTGATTACTCCTCTATTCCATTTGAATTCTCTTTATTAAGAAAGCCTATAGTTTTTTACGCGTATGACCTGGAAGAATACACTAAAACACGCGGCTTTTGGGAGAATTATGAAGAGCTAGTTCCAGGACCAGTAGTCCGTACAACGACTGAAATCATTGATTTAATTAAAGCTAATCAATTTAATCTTCAAGAAGTAAATACTTTCGCAAATCAGTGGAATCAGTATTCACGTGGTTATTCCAGTGAACGACTTATTCAAGCAATCTACAAAGATGAAGAACAACTTAAAGCTGTGGAAAATTAATAAAGTTTCATCAATCCCTTTTTATTATTAAAATGGGATTTTTTTATTTATCCTATGTTAATTATGTAAATAATCTGTAAACTTTTCGTATTCCTGAACACTTCCCCTTTAAATTATATTACTATGAATTCAAGTCTAACTAGTCATAGTAATCTTCCCGATAAAAACCCAAGTGACTTTCAACAGATATACTTGAATTTCTTCTTTTAAGTGGAGTATTAGCAGATAAGTTTAATAACAATGTATATAAGGTAAGGAATCGCTAGTGAACAGGCATTTATTGTTACGGCAAATAAATACAATGTACATGAGATTTATTTATTCGCTCCTGCACACTTGTAATGCCATAATAACTGATTAAAGTTGCGGCTTGTATAGGATCCCATTGGTCAGTATACCAGGATAGATATCTGGTGAATACTTAAGCTATAGATGTGTGTTACCAGACACATCCCTCCTATATTTAATTTTAGAATAGATAAGAAGAACGAATTAAAGGGGCAAATTTGATGAGTCAATCTTCCTTTGTTAAAGGCACAATTATCCTGACAATAGCTACTCTTACCTCTAAAGTATTAGGAAGTGTTTTCCGTATTCCACTTCAGAACATTGCAGGGGATGAGGTACTTGGAATATTTAATTTAGTATATCCAGTCTATATGGTTGCACTCATCTTATCTGTTGCGGGTCTTCCACTTGCCATATCCAAGCTTATCTCAGAAGCAAGAGCAAAAGAAGACAATTCTTCTATTAGAGATATTTATTTAGCAGCAAGTATTCTTGCCGTTTTATTTGGCATTGTTAGTTTCACATTAATCTTTAGCTACTCTAACGAAATTGCGAATATGTTAGGAGGTGAGTCAACACGTCTAGCGTTGATCATAGTTGCCTCCACACTTCTGTTCGCTCCTTATATGGCCATTTATCGTGGGTATTTTCAAGGATTTGAGGAAATGAAGCAAACAGCCATTTCCCAAGTAATCGAGCAATTTGTACGTGCAGTGTTAATTATTGGAATTGCTTATTTTTTAGTACAGCAGAATTACACGGATGAAAAGATTGCTGGAGGGATAATGGTTGGTTCCGTAGTTGGAGTTCTTGTAGCATTACTATTTCTAAGGATTAGTTATAAGCGCTCCTCATTACAAATTACACCCTCAGATACTTTTTCATTAAAACGATTTATAAAATCATGCAAAAAAATATTATCTATATCTATTCCAATTGCAGTTGGATCGATTACGATGGCATTGTTTAATGCTGTTGATTCTTTTACCGTCTCCTACGCTTTGCGCTCAATCGGTATCTCAACAGACGCTGTGAATTATTGGTTTGGAATCTACAGTCGGGGATTAACCTTGGTGCAAATCGCAACAGTATTTGCCACATCCATCGTACTCCCTATTGTTCCACTAATTAGTTCCAAACTAGCTAAAAAGGATATTAAAGGTACACGGTTAATCATTGAACGTACTCATGAAATGACACATATCATTTCATGGCCAGTGGCAACTGGACTTCTAGCTTTAACATTACCGCTTAATCTTGCACTCTTTACAAACCTAGAGGGTAGTACGATGTTGGCAATTATCGGATTTAGCTCCATTTTCACTTCCTTAACACTTATTGGTACGGGAGTATTACAAGGTATCAATTTAGCTAAAACAGCCGCATCCATCATCATAGGTGGGGTATTTCTCAAGATTGTTACTAACATCCTTTTTATAAAATTATTTGGATTAGATGGAGCCGCAATCTCCACTTTACTTGTTTATTTCATTATCTTTATTGCCAATACTATTGTTATTTGGAAAAACATTAAAATCTCAGTTTTTCAAATGAATAAAATCAAGGTTATCCTTGCTTCAATTCTGGTAGGAATTCTTATTGGACTTCCTTCATGGATGATAAACTTTTCAGAATGGAATAGGTTATTGGCATTATTTTACATATTTATAGCTAGCCTTCTTGGAGTCGCAATTTACTTATCAGTCTTATTGCTTCTAAAGGTCATTGATACAAATTCCATTAAGGAACTACTAACAAAGTCTATTGGTAAGGGAGAATTTTAAGTGAAATATCAAAAGTATTTTTGGCTTATTTTAATATTATTACTATTAGCTTCATCACCAGGGATAATCAATAGATGGCATGTAGAAACAAGTAATAACAAATATGAAATCATCGCACCATATGAAGAAATACATGAACTTACTTTAGATGGAAATATTACTATAGAACACGCATTCAATAAGTTAAAAGAAGCAGGGTTAACAACAATAAGTTTATCCCCCCTCTCTCTTTTTGACTTAGAAAGACTAAACATACTTTCTATCTTTGAGCAACAGGAACTTGCCAAAGCAGCACAGTTCACTAACACTACCGAAGAATTTATCACTCCAGGATATTATTTAACCGTACCGAGTGATCCATACTATCAGGAATTAATAGTCCAATCTCTAAACCCAGAAATTCAAACTATTGGTGAACAACAATTCTATTTTTTAAAAGTGGAAGATGGAATTAATCGTTCTACAGTGGTGGGATATGATGAGTTAACAATGGAGCAAATTAAGAGTCATGGTCTAAGCTACATATTACGAGCAGAAAATACAATGAATCAAGAAGCTAATCACGGGGTTGTAAAGGCATTAATAGACCAAGATAACAGTCCAAATAGAGGATTACTCTTTATTGGACCAGAAGTTCTTGGTTATCCCAATGTTGATTTGATCAAGAACTGGGCTAGTGAGCTAAATCAATCTGGTTATACTTTTTACTCGATTGAATTTGATCACCAGCAAGGGATGCAATCAATAGCAAGGTTGACTGATTATAATACAGTAAGGTTACACAGTATATTTTTAGATAATAAAGACCTAAATGAAAATATTAATCAAGCCATAAGAGCGATTAAGGAAAGGAATATCCGCTCCGTATTATTTCATTTCCAAACCAGTGATTCAAAAAGTAGTTTAGAAAATGCAATCTCTTTTATTTCAGGAATAAATCAGGAAATACCTAGCCATTTTACAGCAGGTGTTCCGAAACCATTTAAGGAGATTCAAGTTTCCCACTGGATCATTATCTTACTTCTATTAGCTGGCGTTATATTTACCTATCTAGCTAGTCAAGTGTACCGAAATAAGTGGGTATCATTTAGTTCAGGAATTGGAATGTTACTCATAGCATTAGCCTACTTATTACTTGATAGACTCGTCCTATTACAAGGATTTGCTTTAATCATTGCGATTGTAACACCAATATATGCGATATTATCTACTACTGTCAGTAATCAAAAAATTATCATTCAATATTTAAAGGCGCTGGGAATTACTTTCGTTGGTATCGTAATTATTATTGGTCTTTTAAACGGGAACCCTTTTATCACTGGATTCGAAGTGTTTAGAGGTGTCAAATTAGTATATCTTATTCCAATTCCCTTTACAGGCTTATTCCTTTTCTACCGAGAGGGCCTATTACTATTAAATAAGGAAGTGAAATACTGGCATCTATTATTATTTCTTATCGTTGGTGCAATTGGAATTTATTATATCTCACGTACAGGAAATACTGGGGAAGTTAGTAATATGGAATTGTTATT
Source organism: Paucisalibacillus globulus DSM 18846 (assembly GCF_000482485.1). Classification (GTDB taxonomy): domain Bacteria; phylum Bacillota; class Bacilli; order Bacillales; family Amphibacillaceae; genus Ornithinibacillus; species Ornithinibacillus globulus. The sequence goes on from NZ_KI519442.1 coordinate 8,150, forward strand.
ACGAAATAAATTAGAAGAAATATTGTACGTTAGACCCCGAACCAAGGAAGTTTTAATTGGATTTCCTTTCTACTTATTAGGACTTTATTTATTAAGAAGACATCAATTAGTTGGGAAACTTTTTGTCCTTATAGGTGTTATTGGTTTTCTTTCTATTGTTAATACCTTTACCCATTTTCATATTCCATTGTATATCTCCTTATTACGGACAGTTTATAGTATTGTGTTGGGTTATTTGATGGGTATGTTATTTATTTATCTCTACAAACAGTTATTTCCCAAAGTCAGCAAAGTAATTAAAAAGAGGTGGATATGATGCATGTAGTTATTTCCGGATATTATGGTTTTGATAATGTTGGTGACGAAGCAATTCTATACTCCATCATCAGGACATTGAAAGAAATTCAACCTGATATAAAGATTACTGTCCTTTCCAACAACCCTGAGAAAACAAGTTATACTTATCATGTTCATAGTGTTAACAGGAGAAATATCGTTGCCATCCGAAAAGCCATTAAAGAATCTGATGGGCTTATAAGTGGAGGTGGTAGTTTATTACAGGATATAACTGGCCCCATGTCTATCCCTTACTATACTGGTGTTATTCAATTAGCAAAATGGCATAGAAAGCCTGTCTTTATCTATGCTCAAGGAATGGGGCCAATTAATCGTAAGTTTAGCAAGTTGATCGTAAGAATGACCTTAAATAAAACGGATCATATCACTGTTAGAGACGATAATTCAAAGAGCCTTTTAAAACTACTAGGTGTAAAGCTGGATGCTCGTTTAGCACCTGATCCAGTTTTAGGGCTTGATTCTAGTACCTTTATTAGCCCATGGATGGAAAGCCAAGACATTAGCAATTCAATTATTTCCGTAAGTGTCCGTCATTGGAAAGAATATACATCATTTAAACCAAAAATTGCACGCTCCCTCGATCACCTTGTTCAGAATGGGAATACAGTAATATTTGTTCCGATGCACGGACTACATGATCATCATGCTTCTGAAGAGGTTGCTTCCCTAATGGAGGAAAAATGCTTAATTTCACCACACGATGCGACTATTCAGGAGAAGATTGCACTTATTGGAAAGTCACAATTGTTGATTGGAATGCGCCTACATTCTTTAATATTTTCTGCTATCAATGCAACACCATTTATTGCCATTTCCTATGATCCTAAAATTGACTCGTTTGCTGAGATTTATAATCAACCAGTAATCGGAGATGTTACTGCAACCTCCTGGGGAGAGAAAGAGTTAGTAGAAAAAGTTAAATGGATTTTAGAACGCTCAGAAGAACATGAAACATACATTAAACAAAAACTTAAAATATGTAAAGAAGAGGCTATGGAAACTGCACTGGGTGCAATCCGGACAATTCGAGCAAGCGCTAAAGTAAATTAAGAGATAGAGGGGAAATATATAATGGGAATTCCGAAAAAGTCCATCTTTTCCATTCTAATTAGTCTGATATTAATTATTATGACTGTCGTATTTGTTTTAGGACCAACTAAACTTTTTAATAAAGCCGAACAGCTCTTATCTAACGCGACCCCAGAAAATGGTTACGAAATGGAAATTATGTATGATGGTGATCACTATAAATTGGATTATCCAATTTTAAGCGATAAAAATAGTGAAATTTATATTTCATTACCAGACATACAGCTAATTACAGATACGGATGTTAAAAAGAATGGCAACAGTTTAACTTTAACCTATCTAGATAACAGCGTAACTTACCAGAATAGTTTAGTTAAAAAAAGCAATGCGAAAGAAAATGAAATAAAAAACTATAAACTTCATAATGAATTGGTATACCTGCCTGAGGAGCATATTGAGAAATACCTAGGAATTAAAGTAGATTACTATCTAGATTCCAAATTCAATACCATCTCCCTCCTAAGTCCAACGGAGCAACAACTAGAGAATGTTGATAGGGAAATTGGTACTACTATATTCTTACACAAAAGTAATGTACCCCAATCTAAATATGAACCACGAAATGGTATCTACTTAGGTTCCTATGTCATTCAGGATGAGTATATAAACGCAGACATGAATACATTCAATGAAGTAACAAAAAAACAACATGCCTCCTTCTTTCGTTATGTTGGTTATGGTCAGCCTTTTCCTACTGAGTGGGCAGAGGAAGTAATCAAAGCAGGTGGCTTCCCTCAAATAGCCTGGGAACCAAACAATGGACTTGAGGAAGTTAATGATGACGAATATATGCGACAATTTGCCCGAGATGCAAATACTTTAGGTGTTCCCGTGTTATTACGTTATGCAAGTGAAATGAATGGAAACTGGACTGCTTATTCAGGCAATCCAGAGCTCTACATCGAGAAATGGAAAGTCGTCCATGATGTTATGGAAGAAGTAGCACCTAATGTCATGATGCTTTGGAACGTCTTCACCATGCCTGAAGACTCTATTGATGATTATTATCCTGGTGATCCATATGTAGATTATGTAGGAGTAAATATTTACAATGTTGTTTATCATAATGATAATTTAGAAGATAAATCTGATTTCGAAGACCCTCTAAGGCTACTGGATTTTGTTTATAATACCTACTCAGACACGAAACCAATTGTAATTGGGGAATTCGGGGCAACTAACTATACCGTTACGGATGGCTTATATCATATGGCATTTGCTGAAGAGAAAATAAAAAGAATGTATCGCTATCTTCCCGAGTTATATCCAAGAGTAAAGTTCATCTACTATTTCGATGTAAATAATTTAATTAATGCACCAGAAGGCAGAAAAATAAATAACTATGCCATTACAGAAAACGAAAGAGTAAAAAATGCTTATGCAAATAGCATACAAAGTGAATCCTATTTAACAACTATTCAAAATGACCCCTCTACTGAAGAAACGTACTCTTATCGGGATTTCTTGTTCTACTACAAGGATGAGCTTTATGTTGATCAACAATTTGTCGAAGAATACTTAATGATGGAAATAAAAGAGTTACATGAAACCCAATTTAGTGTGTCCTATAATGGAAAGACCGCTTCTATCAGTAGAAATACTCTACAAATAAACAAAGCTGCATTCTTTGAGAAAAGAACGATAAACGGAATATCACTTGATGAAATTATAAAGGAGTTCAACTTAGAGCATAAATACGATGGTAATACTATTCACATTTATCAATAGTAAAAGTGGAGTAGGATGTCGGTTGACATCCTACTCCACTTTTCTTTGTTTACCTCCCATTAGATTTAGTAATGGTCGGTAATTCGAACTGATTAACCCTGTTACTTCTACAATTAATTCAACTAATAATATCAGGGTTAAGATAATAATCGTTGATCCCCAAAGGGTCGATCGAGTAAATATTATGGCTGCTAAACTAAATAATGCACTTAAACCGTAAATCGTAATTACTGTTTGCCTATGCGTAAAGCCTAGGCGAATAATACAATGATGTAAATGGAATTTGTCTGGCGCAGCTATTGGCTGTTTATGAATAATACGGCGTATAATCGCAAAGGTTGTATCGAGTATCGGAATTCCTAAAATGATAATTGGAACCATTAATGAAAATAAAGCTACATTTTTATACAATCCTATTATAGAAATAACACTTATCATATATCCTAAAAAAAGTGAACCGGTATCCCCCATAAATATCTTTGCTGGATGGAAGTTAAACACTAGGAATCCAAGTGTACTTCCCAACATAATACAACCAATAAGGACCATCAATGTGTCCCCCATTGTTAAGGCTAATCCAGTTATCGTTAAAAATGCTATCGATGATACTCCTGCTGCCAGACCATCCAGACCATCGATAAAGTTAATCGCATTCGTAATGGCCACTATCCAAAGAATCGTTATTGGGATGGACATAAAGTCAAATTCAATTCGGTCTCCAAAAGGCATGGTAACAAACTCGATTCTAATTCCACCAACTGCAATAACTAATGCAGCAACTATCTGTCCAACCAATTTCACTTTATAAGATAGTCCTTTAATGTCATCTAGTATACCGATAATAATGATAATACTTGCACCACAAAGTATCGGCCATGTTTCCATTGTTTTTGGTATAAAAAGCAAATAGCCAATTATAAAACTTACAAAAATGGCAAGTCCCCCAAGTCTCGGCATTATTTGTTGATGGACTTTCCGTTTATTTGGTAAATCGACTGCTCCTACCTTCATTGCAATTCTTTTTACAATTGGTGTTAAAAAAATTGCAATACAAAAGCATAATAGAAGTGCCAAGTACTCCATTAAAATCCTCCTAATTTCGCCTCTTACTGGTCTGTTTCTTTTCTAATCAAAATTAATTATCACCAATATGTGCTTTTTATTGTAGTATTTATTATCCCAAATTTAGTTGTGCTTAAACACTGACTTTTTTTGGAGACGGGAAATATAATCTCTTATACTTTTCTAATTCATCTGTTGTCACTAGTACGGAAGGGAACTGTTTAAAGAACCGCATTCTATCCTCAGAATTCACTGTCCAAACAACTAACTGTATACCGACTTCTTCACACTTTTTAATATCCTCTTCATTAAGTGAATCCTGCTTAACAGCAATGTATTGTGCGTCTAGCTTATTAATTAGACGAAAATGAGGTCGCTTAAGTTTGCTTACAAGTGGACCAATTTTTACTTTTTTGGAGATTTTTCTTATATTAGCAAGTGATTGATGATTAAAGGATATAATATATACCTGTTCAAGCATATCCACCTTTTCAATTACTTTTAAAACTTTTTCTTCTATTCCTTTATATAATTTTGTGTCTTTTAACTCAATGGATACAATAATACGATTCTTCGCTAATTGTAACACCTGTTCTAATGTAGGAATTCTTTCTACACTTTTCACTTTAAATTCTTGGAGTTCTTTAAAGGAATACGAACGAATTTCACCTGTTCCGTCCGTCATTCGATCAATTCGATGATCATGCATGACAACAGGAACACCATCCTTACTTAAATGAACATCTAGTTCCATATGTGTGTAGCCTAACTCAATAGTAGCTTGAAAAGAAGACATTGTATTTTCTGGATACTTAACTGGATAACCTCTATGGCCTATTCCACGAACCATCATTAATTATTTCTCCTCTCCATACTTTTTTGGGCTATTCTATTAGTCTTATTATAAATTTTCAGTATTAAGCGAATATTAGTTCAAGGTAAATATAGTGTAAATCTGAAACTATTAAGATTTTAATAATGACATATACTACTACAACTAACCAATTTGGGAGGAGTATCATGAAAAAGGTTATTACGTATGGAACGTTTGACATACTTCATTCTGGTCATATCAACTTACTAAGACGCGCAAAGGAATACGGTGATTATTTAATCGTTGCCGCATCATCCGATGAGTTCAATGAAATAAAAGGTAAAAAAGCTTATTATTCCTTCGAACAACGTAAAATGATTTTAGAAGCAGTACGCTATGTAGATTTAGTAATCCCAGAGCACAATTGGGAGCAAAAGACAACGGATGTTAAGAAGTATAATGTTGATGTTTTTGTAATGGGTGATGACTGGAAAGGGGAATTCGATTTCTTAAAGGAATATTGTGAGGTAATCTATCTACCAAGAACGGTAGGAATATCCACTACAAAAATTAAAGAAGATTTAAATAAAAGATAATCATGATGAGAGAAGTTTTCATTACCATTTATCTATTTTCCTTTTGGGTTGTCTTTTCAATTTGCAAATTATTCCCTCTCCAGTCAAAAACCACTTTTGTTACAGCTTTTGGTGATAATGTCTTTTATACACTTCATGCTTTTGAAAAAGAATTGGACCAACCATGTGTTATTATACAATCCAACTTTTGCCGAGTCGATTTATCAAAGGAAAATCGAGAGGTTATTTGCTATAGGACAAGAAATCCTCTTAAATGGATACGGGCTGTCTATCACATTGCAACTTCTGAAAAAATCTTTATCGATACGTACTTTGCTTTTCTTTCTGTATCCAACTTCAAACCTTCTGTTATATGTACCCAACTATGGCATGCAGTAGGCGCTATGAAGAAATTCGGGTTAGAGGATCACTCGGTTAAACATCGATCAAAGACCGCTAAAAGGCGTTTCAAAGAAGTTTATAAGCGTTTTGACTTTGTTGTTATTGGATCAGAAAATATGAAGGTCATTTTTAAGAGGGCATTCGGTATCAATGACAATCAACTAATACGTACAGGAGTTCCGCGGACGGATTTCTTTTTTAATGAGGATGAAAAAAGTCATGCAATCCAAAAGATGAAAGAAGAATTTCCAATTATGGAAGACAAAAAAGTATTATTGTATGCCCCAACATATCGTGACAATCAATTTGTAGTAAGTGATTTAGCACTAGAATTACCTAAAATGCAGGAAAAACTAGGGGAGGAATATGTTCTATTCTTAAGTCTTCATCCTGCGGTCAAAATGAAATTCCATAACCATTATGCTGATTTTGTATTTGATGTATCCGACTATCACATTAACCATATTTCCTTAGTAAGTGATATTCTCATTACCGATTATTCCTCTATTCCATTTGAATTTGCTATCCTTCACAAACCAATTATCTTTTTTGCTTATGATTTGGATAAATACGAGGAAGACCGCGGACTCTGGGATAAATACGAAAACCTTGTTCCTGGTCCAATCGCCAAAAGTACAGACGAACTGATACACATTATACAATATAACGAATTCGATATAGAAAAACTAATCCAGTTCGGAGATGAGTGGAACCGTTATTCAACCGGGAATTCAAGTGAAAGACTTATTAAAGCTATCTATGGAAATGAAAAATGACACGAAAGAGCTTATCGGCTTTTTCATGTCATTTTTTTAGGCGTATTTTCGATTTCATTCCATACTGTATAGTACCTAGAAGTACCTAGGACAATTATAATTGTTCTTGTTCTTTCTGTTTTCGTTTAGTAAATAGTCTTTTAAAGAAGTCTAAAACTGGACGTTTTCCACCCATTACAATCCCTGCCAACTCAGCAAGAATGTGTAGTAGGATTAATAATATAAATACAACTAAAAGATTAGCAGTTATCGTTGTTTCCGAAAATATAATAGCTAGTGCACCAAATATAGCACTAATACCATATAAAATTAGCACTGTTTTCCGGTGACTATAGCCTGCATTTAAGAGTTGATAATGAATATGCTTATTATCTGGTTTCATGATATTTTGCTTATTCATGGAACGCCTTAATATAGCAAATACTGTATCAAAAATCGGTACAGCTAATACGATAATTGGAATAACAAAACTCAATAAAGCAATATTTTTAAACAATCCTAATATCGAAATAACCGCAATCATATAACCTAGGAAGTTTGAACCCGTATCCCCCATATATATTTTGGCAGGATGAAAGTTATGGAATAAAAATCCAAGATTCGCACCAATTAATACAATACAAAAATAAGCTGCTAATATTCGAACATCAATAATCGCCATAATAAACAAACTTATTAATGCTATCGTGGTAACACCGGTAGCTAGTCCATCTAGTCCATCAATTAAATTTATCGCATTCGTAATTCCAACTACCCATAGCACCGTTATTAAGACACTTAAAAATCCAAGCTCAACTTGTCCAATAAATGGTAAGGTAATACGTTCAATGATCAGTCCACCCGAAATTAGAAAGGACGTAGCTATTAATTGTCCTGTTAGTTTTGCAATCGGTCGAATAGTAAATCTGTCATCAAGCGCACCCGTAATTAAAATAATAATAGCTCCACATACAATTTCAAATAAGTGTTCATCTTGAGGCTGCAAATATAGTGCACCAAGAAAAGCACCAATAAATATTGCTAGGCCTCCTAGTCTTGGTGTCACTTTCTTATGTATTTTTCGGTGATTGGGAAAATCAACTGCACCAATCTTAACCGCCAACTTTTTCACAGGAAGAGTTAACAACAAAGTAGAAAGCAAAGCTATGGTAAAAGCTATTCCCAAATCCAAATAATTAAACATAGCATTCTCCCTATTATCTTTTTCATAATTATATTTAGAATTATACCGGAGTTAGACAACTAATGGCAAATTTATCTTCAATTTGACAAGTTAAGGGACGAGTTGAACACATATATTTTTGAATAATGACGTAACCAAACAAGGAACCGCATTCGGTTCCAGGTTAACTTTCTCCTTTTCTATACTCCTCATTACGCTGGTTAAACTCATCCTCCGTTACTGCTTGAAATAAAACGTTGTCCTCAGATTCCCAGAATGACAAATCAAAACTGGATGCATCTTCTTGATGGAAGTTTCCTTCTAATTTCATTGCCTTCCCATCTACTGTCGTGTGAAATTCTATCATGAGTCCATCCGTTATTCCGTTCAACGCATAGGTAGTCTCTTCGTAAGCGTTATTTTTGTTCGTCATCATTACTAGAGATCCGGACACTTCCCCTTCTAGCAATGCCTCATCTATTTTGATGAAGAGTTGGAAGGATTGTTCTTCATCTGTGTAAAGAAACCCATAGATACTTTTTAGGTCGTTGAAAAACTTTCTAATACGTTCTTTTTCCTTATATTCCGCATGGTATATGAGGGAGTCAAACTCATCTTGCAGTTCATTTATAGTAACCTGCAACTCTTCTTTATCGGCAGCCTTGTATAATTTACCGTCACTATCTCCTTGAAGTTGTATGAATAGATTTCCTTCTCTTAAGGTAGCTTGATAAATCGTTTTATCGCCATCCTTATTTAAAATCAGTTCATAATTATTTCCACTCTTTTCACCCTTCAAAGAGTATGTCTTTTCTTCCAATACTGGATCTTGACCAGGTTCTTCTATGATGAATTGTTGATGAAGTTTACCTTTCAATTTTTCCTTTTGGATGGTTAGCTCCATCCAGTGTAGTTCACCTTGATTCTGAAAGAGAAAAATATCGGGTTGGCTTTTCATTGCACTTTTTTCTTTAGCGTCAGATATCAACCACCCAAGCGACACAATAAGTACCATTGCCAGAACACCTATAACGACATACTTGACTCTCTTCATCTCATCTCACCCCTAAGAGTTTATCTTACAGACCGAATACAGTTACAACTTTCTTATAGTCTATATTAATTCAATTACATGCCTTTTCATACAATTTATTTTATATATTGCCATTTTCTTCCGATATATCATATAGAACATAATTTAATACTAAATCCATTTTCTCTTTCTGCTTTATTAGTGATTTTAATAATAATTTACTACGGGATAAAGGAGCCTGATAATATGTTGAAAAGCAGACTAGCTAAAAAGGAATATCTATTTCGTAGAACATTCTTTATGATTTCTGATGACGTATTAGTGGAATTGGTCGCTTTACTTAAAGAGCCGAATCAATATACCTATACAGAGCTCCATGAGAGTAGTGATACGATAGCTATCGTATCAAGAGAAATGAAAATAGCGGCACTTCCTAGGAGAAAGGCAAAATTATTACTAAATAACGAATATCTTATTGAACAACATCCAATTAATCATTATCAATTTAATTATTTAGTAAGTAGTTATCAGGAAAGTCTGTTAGATGTCACAAATGAACTACTTGAACACATTAAAAAGGGCCGATAACTTTAGTTTATCGGTCCAATCCCGTCCTTTAACTTCCTGTACTTTTCTTCCTAATGACAAAAAACAACCGACACCACTCACGCGGTATCGGCTGCTCATGACATCCTCACATACTGTTCACGACGAAACCTCTTAAAAAACGCATAGAACATAATCGGAAAAAACATTACATAGATTATTCGTTTCAGGAAAGTCTTTCTCTTATTTAGCATCGGTTATTATCCTCTCTATTAAGAAAATATCGTTTTATACCGTTCCAATTCATCTGTAGTCACCAAGATAGATGGATATTGCTTAATGGATTTCATCTGTTCCACTGTATTCACTGTCCAAACCACAAGCTGTATGATCATGCATCACAACAGGAATCCCATCTTTACTCATATGCACATCAAGTTCCATATGTGAAAAGCCTAGGTCAATTGCTGCATGAAAGAATGATCATGTATTTTCCGGGTAGTTCACTGGATAACCACGATGGGCAATGCCTCGAATCGTCATTTACATCTCCCTTTACTTACATGTAATATCGCTTCACCTTTAGTATAAAGCTCCAATATTAATTGATTATTAGTGTAGTGTGAAATAATTGTAAAAGAGAATTTCACTTCTAAAATATGTACATATCTTTTCATTCTTCAGGTATATCCCCTTTATTAAAGGAAATCATGAAATTAATCATATAATTTTCCATGTTCGACAGCATTCTCAATTGAGAACAACTATAATGGAATTAGATCCTATGCTACATAAGCGAAAGGAGGGATTTAGTGAAGAAAAAGATACTGATAGCTGCACTCACAGGTGTTGTAGCATTAGGAACGCTACAACTTGTTCCCGTCATTGCAGGTGAAAAGCATGATAGCCCATCTCCTAAGGATAAGCCAAATACATCCATAAATGATCTACGACCCGATAGAGCGTCGGGTCTAGATAACGAACGAATCAAGTCTTTAGCTGAAGAATATGGTATCTCATTAGAGGGCAAAGATTTAGAAACCGTTCAAACAGAACTACGAGATGCGTTAATGAATGCAAAGGCAGATGAGTTAGGAATTTCTACAGATAGCAAAAGTCTTGACGAACTAGAGCTTGAATTTAAAGCCGCTTCCGGTAAAGATTTCGAAACAACTGATGCAGAAGGTAATCTATCCGAGGATAGTAATGATTACCGGATGAACCTTGGAAACCGAGCAGACTTACTGAAGGACAAAGCAAAAGAGCTCGGCATTGAAACAGATGACAAAGACTCTGATGCCATTCAACAAGAAGTTTTAGAAAGAATGATGAATGAAAAAGCTGCGGAATTAGGGATTTCTACAGATGGTAAAGATTTCGGTACGCTAAAGGAAGAATTAAAAGAAGCAATGGACAAAGATAGGTAATGAATGGCCTACCCTCATGCAGGGTCAGATTTTCATTAGAAAAGGGAAATTCCACACCACTTTAATAGTCGTGCGGAATTTCCCTTTATTCATTATCTAATTCTGTCAAACTTACCGTGGCCATTTCCTTGTGGTCCCATGACGACGGAATACGATACGTTACCAGCATTGTCAATTGTAGTCACTTCTACAACAGAGCTTGGATGAACGTTCTTTAATAGATATTCTGTTTCGCCCTCTGGTACGTCAACTTCTTCCCCATTCACTTCAATGATCAGTTCACTAATTCCGCTTCCTTGACCATCTCTAACCATGATTAGCGCTTCACGCTTACCACGTTGAATAACGGAGCGAATGGATGGTTTTGTTGTATCAAGCAATACTGGGATTTCAATAGATTGTGCCTCTGCACCTTCAAAGTCAATTACTCCTTCAGCTTGTAAGTAATAGTGACCATCACGTGCTTTCTTACCATTTATTGTTCCATCCCACATCCAATCAGACGAAACCTTGTAATGAGATGCTCTGCCACTATCATAATAGTCTTTACGTAAGTATTCCTCTGTAGCAATCGTTTCTACTACATTGCCTTTTGCATCGAGAACATTAAAGGAAACTTCTTTTACGTTTCTTAAGAATGATAGAAGTAACCCTGCATCATCTAGTACCCCGTCTCCATTTGGAGAGAATGCTAGATTAGAGTCATCTTGGCCAATATAATCAAAGTTACCTTCACCAAGAGACGTTACAACACCCGTCACTTCATAGAAACTTGTACCGCTCCATAGGGCTGTATCAAAGATTGGAGCATCATCCCACTCCCCTTTAAATCCAACATATGGAACAGATAGTTCAGGATTTATGTCAGTCGGGTCTGTTAATGTTACAAAACCTTCTAACCAGTATCCGTTTGTATAAATTGATTTTAGGTCCGCATCCCAATCACTTACATCAATCGTAACTTCAAATGATGCTGTTCCATTTGCAGGAACTTCCACTGTGCTAACTGCTTCCCCATTAACCGTTGTTACGTCACCAAGATCTAATGCACCGTATAAATTAGGAGCTGTTACAGTCACTCCAGCATTTACTGGCGTATCTGTTTGTGCATTTGCACTTACTTCATAGCTTACCGCTTCATCTGTGAAGTTTTCAGCTGTTAATTCAAATGTTACTTGGTTTTCGTTTACTTCTTTCAGTGCTACTTTTGCTTCCCCTGTCTCGGAGTCTGTCACGATTACTGGCGTAGATAATGCAGCATGTAATTGCATTAGACCAGCACCTTGACGACGTGGTGAAACAAGGGCACCATCAAATTCTACTAGAGCAGACGTGTTCATTAATAGCTTCTTCGCAAATTCCACACGGTCTCTACCTTCTAGACCGAAGTCTGAATCCACACGTTCCATTACTAACGCACTACCACCAGCAACATGTGGAGCAGCCATGGAAGTACCATTTTTCGAACCATATCCCCCATTATTTAATGTGGAGTAGATTTGTCCACCAGGAGCAGTGATTTCTGGTTTGAAATCTAGATTTTGTGTTAATCCCCAAGAGGAGAATGCACTCATTTTTCCAGCTTCCGCATTTGGAACTGCAGTTTTACCACCCGTGAAGGTTACGGATGCAGCTTGTCCATCTAATAGAGCTTGAGCAAGTGCATCTCCATCAGTTTTTCCTAGGAATAATTGTGGAATCACAATCGCAGGGTCAGATGCCATGCTGATCATACCATCTGTGTTGTTATAGACAATCACACCGCTAGCACCAGCTGCTTGTGCGTTTAATGCTTTCGTTACGAAGTCTAATTCCCCACGTTGAACAAGAGCAAATTTACCTTCTACTTCTTTTCCTTCATAATCTTCTGGATGTCCTAATCCAGCTTCTACTAGCTCAAATGTCGTTCCAATCGTAGGAGCAACAGCACCAGCCGACATAAATCCAGCATTTTCTCCGTCTGCCCCGTCAATAGAATATTGAAGCTCATCTACGGAAGTATGCGAGTTTTCAAATGATGCGACTTGCAGGGAATCATAAGAAATCCCAGGTGAACCTACTACGCCATAATCTGGATTGGAAGCATATGGATAGAAGAATCCATCGCCATACATTGCAGAGTTACCTGCAGAAATGGCCATCATAATTCCGTTCTCCACCGCGCGTGAAACCGCTACTTGGTCTGGTGATTCATGATTTACGAATCCAGCCGGAGAACCTAAACTCATATTTAATACATCTGCACCTAGCTTAATGGCATCATCAATTGCAGCAACATAAATATCACTATATGTACCACCAAATGCCGGATCATTACTAAATACTTTTAAGTTTAAAATCTGTGCCTCAGGAGCGATACCGGTAATTCCGCCATTTTCCACATCACCGTTTGCACCAACCGTACCTGCTACGTGCATACCATGAGCACCTGAGCTACCGTTAAAGTCTGTATAATCATGATTTTGGTCAAAATAGTTGTATCCATAAGGAACTTTTTCTGTATAATACTTTCCTGGTAGTCCTTCTGAAGTAATTACAGAAGTAACATCATCTTCTGTTAAAGCTACCTCAGTCTCTTCAGAAATAAGAAAATCTTGGTGGCCATGGTCTACACCAGAGTCAATAACTCCGACTACCATGCCTTCCCCTTTATAGCCGTATTCGTTCCAAGCAAATTGTGCCTCTACTAAATCCTTCGAGTACTCCATGTCTGGTTCTACGATAGGCTTTTCATATAATGTAGAGATCACAACATTTTTAACGTTAGGAAGCTTTTTGATTTTTTCAATATCACCATATTTCACTTCCGCACTAAAGCCGTTCATTACTGCATCAAAGTCTTGAAGGTATTCCGCATCAATCTTCTTATCCTTCATTGCTTTCTTCGCAGCTTGTTTCTTCGATTTCGCTTCATTTAGAAGCTTCTTCTTCTCACTTACACTTAAGTCGCCAAACTTAACCCCTTTTTTTGTAGCTTTTTCAATAGGGGCTTCCCCGTCAATTTCAACCGTGACCCGTACCACTTCATCTACGTCATATGCTGTGATGTTATCTTCAGAAAGTGTTTCTTTCTTCAAATTGGTTCTATCAACGACAATATTTCCCGGTGCAGCATACGCAAAGGTACTAAACGCTAATAGAAAAATTAATGATAATACCGAAGTTCTTTTCAACATCTTGCGCATTTCCTTCCTCCTTCGTAAGTTTGACTAGTTTTTTTAAGTCTTTAGTCCTCTACTTTACTCTAGTAGTCTAAAAACTTAGTAATTTTAATGATAGATAATTCCCAAAAGTTAGACAAGATATAAAAGTCGTAGTTAAATATAATTAGAGATTCCTGTTGTTTCGATAAGAATTGGCAATTTTCTGCGATATACTGTATAAATTTATAGGTAATTTTCCCTGTTTATTGTTGGAAATGGACGTTTTAGTGAGCAGATTTGGAGTGTTTTTTTGATGTTGAGCATGGAGTGTTCTTATGCTAAGATACCCTTGAGCATACTAATATTTTCCAGAATGAGGTGAGTTCACATGAGCAGTGCATACTATTTCGCATTAGCAGCTATTCTAGCAGTCATTCCAATTCTATTAATCTTTAAAGTTAACATTGAAAAAATTAAAGAAAACCCAAGTGACGTTGGAAGCGCACAGACCAAATTTTTCATCGGAGTAGCAATCGCAGAGGTCATTCCAATCATCCTAATTGTCCTAGGGTTAATGGACCTAACACCCGCTTCCTCGATTGAAGAACTATACATACCAGGATTAATCGTCATTCTATGTATGGTCTTTGCACCATTCTTCATTCTCCTACAACGATCTGTAGGCGTACCCGAAGAAGCAAAACAAAAAGTTACTACATTTTCCATGATCGCCTGGGCAATGGTCAACGCCATTCCATTCATCTCAATCGTTGGGCTATTGTTGATATTGCCTTAGGGTGAACCTTCCTTTTTGGGGAGGTTTTTTTGTTTTTTGGGGTTGGGGCGGATGTTCCGGGGATTTTGGCCGATATTCTCGGCTTGTGGCTGATGTTCTCTGACTTCGGCCGATGTTTCGGGATTTTGGCGGATGTTCCCTGACTTCGGCGGATGTTCC
>NZ_KI519442.1:23498-30878 GCF_000482485.1 Paucisalibacillus globulus DSM 18846
ACTTCGGCGGATGTTCCGGGATTTTGGCTGATGTTCTCTGACTTCGGCCGATGTTCTCAAACTTCGGCGGATGTTTCGAGGATTTGGCCGATGTTCCCAGATTTTGGCCGATGTTTCGGGATTTTGGCCGATGTTTCGGGATTTTGGCCGATGTTCTCAAACTACGGCGGATGTTCCGGGAATTTGGCCGATGTCCCTAATAAAAAGTAAGTGAAAGTTTTTCTGAAATTAAAGAGGATTTTTGTATATTAATGTAGAATTACATACTAAGAAAATAAAAGGAGTGATATTTTGCATCAAATAAAGTTGTTTCGTGTTAAACCATACAATATTCTTTGTTATGAGGCACTTTTTCGGTGGTTAAAGCCACAATACAGAAATAATCAAATCCTATTAAATGATTATTCTAATTACCTCGCTGGATATCGCGGTGAAAAAAATGCCGATTACACTGTATCCATTTATCCCCATAATAACGCCTCCATTTTTCAAGGCATCCGCTTAAAAGTTGGTCCTTTTCATTTCCAAACTGACACGTTAATTGTTACAAATATGTTTATATTAATTTTAGAAATTAAGAATCTTGCAAAGGAAGTTGAATATGATTCCGATTCTCACCAGCTAACTCAAAGTGATGGAACAAAAAAGAAAGGTTATAAAAGTCCAATTTTACAAGCCGCTACGCAAAAGCTCCAATTAACAACCTGGCTGCAAAAGCATCGTTTTCCACCAATTCCTATTGAAACACTTTCTATTTTAAGTAATCCATCGACAATTCTTTCATTCAAAGGTGACCTTGATGTCAGTGATAAGTTTATCCATCTTGAAACGCTACCTTCCATATTAGATCGAATGTATTCACGCTATTCTCAAACAGTAATCAATCGTGAAACTATCAATAAGCTGAATAGACTTCTGTTAAAGGAAAACACTCCCCACAAACCTGATCTATTGAAACAATATGATATTAGCGATGATTTTCTTATTGATGGAATAGGTTGTGAACATTGCGAACACTATCCCATGATCTATAAAATGCAAACTTGGTACTGCTCCAATTGTGGGCAAACAGAAAAAAATGCACATGAAAGAAAGATACTAGACTATTTTCTTCTTAAAAGTCCAACCATAACTAATAAAGAGTGTAGAAACCTAATAAAAATTGACTCCCACAAAATAGTTTATCGAATGCTACAATCCATGCCTCTAAAACAAACTGGCAAAAATAGTGCAAGAAAATATCATGCACCAAAACTACCTGATTTCCCTCAGAATTCTAGCACACCAATTAAAAAGAAATCAGTATTTTCGTAGGTGTTATTGGAGTATAGGGGTGAACAATAACCGACAATTTCAAGAAGTGGCGTGGCGGATGTTTCTAGATTTTGGCGGATAAATTCCAAATGAGGCCGATGT
The DNA here is from genome assembly GCF_000482485.1 of Paucisalibacillus globulus DSM 18846. Taxonomy (GTDB): domain Bacteria; phylum Bacillota; class Bacilli; order Bacillales; family Amphibacillaceae; genus Ornithinibacillus; species Ornithinibacillus globulus. The sequence goes on from NZ_KI519442.1 coordinate 24,915, forward strand.
TCTGGGAATTCCGCCGATGTTCTCAGACTTCGGCGGATGTTTCGGGAATTTGGCCGATGTTCTCAGACTTCGGCGGATGTTTCGGGAATTTGGCCGATGTTCTCAGACTTCGGCGGATGTTTCGGGAATTTGGCCGATGTTCTCTGACTTCGGCGGATGTTCTTAGAATTAGGCAGATAATTTCAAAATGTGGCGGATGTTTCTAGTTTTCGGCGGATAATTTCAAAATGTGGCGGATGTTCCTAGATACAGCTAATACTTCTTCCTTAATTTCAGGAAAGAAGAAAAGCTCGCAAAGTGATAAGCGAGCTTTTAATCATATTCTCTGAATGGATGGGTCTATTTATTATAGAGTTCTTTATAAGCTATAACTTTCAACGCTGTGATTTCTTCTTCGGTTAACTTTTCATCAACTATTTGAAGGATTTCCTGCTTAGATACTTGCCCTTCTTGAACTCTATCTTGTAGGTCTTTAATTTCTGATATGCCAAATTTTTTAACGATTACTCGTGTCGCCTCTTCTTTTGAAGTAAATGGCAATGTATTTTCATCAACTGTTTTTGCATCATTTATAAACGCCTGGAGCTCGGGGTCATTTTCTATAGCTTGCCTGATGTTTTCCATTTCCCCACTATTCTCTAATTCAGCAGTCAGTGCCTCCATTACTTTTTCAGAAGCAATTTTTGTTCCAAAATAATAGAGACCGTAACCAAGACCCCCTAGAATAATGATAATGATAAGAAAGTATTTAATAAATTTCATACTCGTATTCATCCTTTCGAGATTAATTATACATATTTAAAATGAGAAAGGGGGAATAATTGTGAAAATAAATATTACCGATGCTTTAGATTAACTTGTGTATGGTATCGCTGAAAGGGCACATAGTTTCCAGAAGAGAACTTGTGATTTCTCATACCAACTGTATACTCCAACTATTTCATCTCAAAAACTTCCATCTCCCTCCAATCCCGACTATAATAGGAACAGAAAATACTGTACGGGGTTGATTAGATTTTGGATAAAAATGAGCATATCACAAAGCTTTGTTTACTAACGGGAAAAATTATGCTGGAGAGTAGTGCGGAGACATATCGTGTGGAGGATACGATGAATCGGATAGCACGGGCGTTTGGTGTGGTAAATCCGCAAAGTTATGCAACACCAACGGGAATTTACTTTTCCATTGACCAGGCGGAGCCGGCGAATATGATGCGAATTGTGAAACGGACTACGGATTTAAATAAAATTGCAGAAGTTAACAGTGTTTCCAGGAGAATTGCTGCGGGAGAGTTGAATATGGATGAGGCGTATCATGCATTGAAGCAATTGGAAAAACTGCAAGTTCTTTACTCCAATAAGCTTATGATTTTTATTGCTGCGCTTGCTAGTGGCTGCTTTACCATTATGTTTGGTGGAATTTGGGCTGACTTCCTTCCATCTGCCGTGGCTGGTGGAATTGGGTTTGTTGGATTTTTATGGTTTGATAAGCTTGTGGAAATCCGCTTCATCTCGGAGTTTGTTGCAGCTTTCATTGTCGGAATTCTAGCTATGATTTTTATACATACGGGCTTGGGTGTGGAGCAGGACAAGATCATTATTGGTGCAGTCATGCCCCTTGTACCTGGGCTTCATATTACCAATGCTGTGCGTGATTTATTGGCAGGTCATTTGGTTGCTGGGTTATCAAAAGGTGTAGAAGCATTGTTGACAGCTTTTGCTATTGGTGCGGGTATTGCGGTGGTGTTGGCGTTTGTATAAAATGTGAATTCAATTAGCGCCATTTTCATTCCTCCTACGCACCCTATAAACTAAGTTCTCTAGGAAAAGCTAATATTATTTCCATTTTCTCCGATATTAATAATGAGTATATATTGGAGTGTGACGAATGAAAAAAGTTTGGAAAGTCATCATGATTGTAACATTAGTATTTTTAGTGGCTTGTAACACCGCAAAAGCCATAGAGGAAGAACCTGAAGCTGAACCTAAGGAAGAAAACGCAATTTCCAACCAGGTATCTTCAACTGAGGAGAAAGAAGTGGAAGCCAAACAAACTACTGCTTCTGAAGACAAAAAAGAAGATAGCAAACAGACTGCTGCCCCTGAAGAGAAGAAAGCTGAAGCCAAGCAGACTGCTTCTCCTGAAGAAAAAAAAGCAGAAACCAAGCAAACTGCTTCTTCTGAAGTGACAAAAGCTGAAATCAAGCAGACCGCTTCTAACGAAAAGAAAAAAGTAGAAACTAAGCAGGCTGCTTCCACCGAGAAGAAAAATGCAGAAACTAAGCAGGCCGCTTCTAACGAGAAGAAAAATGCAAAAACTAGACAAGCTTCTTCTTTGAAGTCCATGAATAAAATGTATTTGCCTGATCAGGTATCAGAGAATCGGACCACACCAATCACCCATGCTGTGATTCACTTTAGTAGTAATGTACTAGCAAAACCTGAGAACCCGTTTCAGGTTCGGGATATATATAATATATTTAAAGATTACGGTGTATCTGCACATTACGTTATTGACCGTTCTGGACAAGTTTACCAATTTGTTTCCGAGGACCGTGTTGCCTATCATGCTGGCAAGGGTAGCTTAAGTAATTATCCTACTTATAATAATAAATTAAATGCTTATTCTATTGGTATAGAGTTACTGGCGATAGGAACAAAACAAGAAATGGCGTCAATGATGTCAGAAGAACACTATGATACGATTGACCCCTTACATATTGGATATACAGCGGAGCAATATGAAACATTAAAAGAATTACTGGTCGATATTTCGACGTTCTATGGTACGATACCACTTGATCGAGATCATATTATTGGGCATGACGAATACGCACCAGACCGGAAGACAGATCCTGGTTCTTTGTTTGACTGGAACCATTTGATGGATTTAGTGAATGAATAGAAAAAAGGCTTCTCAAAAGTTTGGAAAACTGATGAGAAGCCTTTTTCTTATGTTTGTATACTGGCTTTATTTTGTTAATATGATATTATATATGTTTCTAATTAAGAGCACTTAAAAGCAGAAGCTTAAACATTGTTATCCATGAAAAAATGTTGCTCTTTAGTGTTCTTCTTCTTTCGATAGAAATTAAATGCAGTAAAAATAACCAAGGCAAATAAAAGCGTAAATAACGCAGACATAACATTTGTATCTGGAATATACACTTCCCAGAATGAATTAATTAAGGCATGAAACATAATACATAGAAAAATACTTTTTGTGGTTAAATAAATAACGGTCAATAAAAAAGACAATACCAAAACACTTACAGCAAACCAAAGGAAATTCATACTCATTTGATTTGAACCAACTATGAACCACAATGGCAGATGCCATATTGCCCAAATACTGCCCACAATGAGCGTACTTGTGAAAGACGACCAACTTTTTTGCAACGTAGGCTGTAAATACCCGCGCCAGCCTATTTCCTCCAAACCACCTCCAATAATCATGCCTGGGAGATAAATTAATGCTAGATACAGGGGCGCCTCCATAGATGCTCCTCCCCAAAGAGTTGGCAAAAAACAAGCAAGAAACGCTAGTCCAACGGTAAATAAATACCAGGCTAATGGATGTCTATAATTTTTTATGTTACTAATAAACGAGTTGAATTCTTCTTTAGAACTATACTTCTTTTTTAGCCAAATTCCTGTAATACAAGGTGCGAGACCGCCAGGAATAAATAATATCATTGATAGTGCAGTTCCAAACTTAAGCAAATCGAATTGGGTTAAAATTACTAAACTGCCCCAACATATCCACGACAAAGAAAATGTATAGAATAGATACCTTCCTACTTCTTTCCCCAATTAAGTTTCCTCCTTATTTACATCCCAACAATGTATGTACAGACTTGCATAGAGTCTTCATTAGTCGAATTTCGTCAAAAAGTGCTTGTTCATTTTGGAACATACCATAACATTTTTGTAAAACAACATTGCTTACAATTCCATCAATGGAAGTCATTATAAAAGTAAATAAATCATCAAGTGGTACTTCAGGCTGAAAGATCCCGAAAGAAATACCCTCATGAATGGTATTAAATAGTTGCTCGACCAAGTATTGTCCACTTTCGTTTTCTGTAATATGGGGCAAAATTTTTGTTTGTCTCTCAGGATTGTTCGCAAATAGGATTGTTAGTTCAAATTGAATTTTACCAACCGTTGATAAGTTTTCTTTCATGTACTCACCGAGAAAGGTAAACAGCTTTTCTATCTTCTTCTTTGGAGCATCGCTATTTTCAATAATCGTATCTACAGAATGCTTATAGTCGGCATTTGCATTCGCTTGATTAATGATTTCAACAAGTATTTCATCTAAATCTGAATAATAGCGATAAATACCCCCTTGACTTACTCCGGACGCTTTAATGATATCTCTCATCGTAATTTCATAGAGTGGCTTAATTGCACATACCGATAAAGCTGCTTTTAAAATGGTGTTTTTCTTTTTTATTACATATTCAGGACTTACTTTAGGCATAATTTCCTCCTTACACAATAAAAATGACAATAGTGTCATTTTTATTGTGAGTTACAAACCTCTTATTGTCAATATTCAAGCTGAAATATTGTGAAAATATATACCTTTTGAAACTAAAAATAAGTAAATTAGTGAATTCATCTTGTTGAAAGTTCTACACTTAAACATAAAAACACCCCTTTAGACAATCCAATCTAAAGAGGTAATAGATCTTTAATAAAACAGCATTTCGTTTTCGTTATTACTTCCACCATTTTTTTAAGGCGGTGCTTGTATCCCCATTTGTTGTGCGATCTTTTTATAAATTTTTTGTACTTCTGTTTTATAAGTCATTGCCTCTTTCTCCTTTCAAATCTATCTGGATTAAACTTATACATTAGTAACGCCTTCCTTATCCAACTAAACTATTCGTCAATTTAGGTACTCTTTTTCACAAACCAACAATTAATTAAATAATTTCTACTATTAAAAATCGCTTCTTAAAGAAATTTTATTATGTACAACAAAGTTACATTAATTTTAATATACTATTATACTTAGAGAAAGTAGCTGTGGCATAACGATGAAGAAACAATTAAAAAGAAATCGAATACGTTGTATACATTGTGGAGATATAATCGAATCAAAAACTACTCATGACTTTCAGTTATACTTAGAGTGGTGAAATTATCCTTTTTATAATCTATAACCGAAGTAACATAAATTAATTTTGTTACTTACGAGACGATTCTTTTATTTATTTGTTATACTATTATTTTACAAGGTAAAATGTAATTACCGATAGAAAAATTGAAGAAAAGGAGTTAAGAATGTGGAAAAATTTAAAGTATTTTTATTATCTGTTATCACACTTACTCTTTTATATATTGCTTTTATGATTACAGCCTTAGTAGTGTAGCTTTAGGAATTTGAATACTTACAAATAAATTTTTAATTAAACGAGTTGATTGATTATTAGAAGTTAAACAAGCATTGTATGTTGTTTATCTTTACTTTGGATAAATCAAGAAAAAACTAAAGGAACAATAAAAAACACCTCTACCCAATATGCACATATTACAAAGAATATTAAAAAAGAGGCTTCCTAAAAGTTTAGTAACTTAATGAAAGGTCTCTCTGAAAATCTTATCGATTAATAACGGTCACTATTTCGGACACCAAAAGGTTAAATGATACGGTTAAAGGTTGATGTAATAAGGTTCTTAGACCCTTATTACACCATGCCGCACATACCACCCATATCCAACATTCCGCCTCCAGCATGCAGGACACCATTCTTATATAAAAAGCCTAATTTAAAAGGTTCTAAGTCAAATGTTGGGGTGGTGATTTTATGTCTCCACCCTAACCTATTTGTAACCCAATTCCTTTATACTGACGATTCAATAAGATTTTTGCTCTGAATCGCTTAAAATTCCTAAACCCGTAAGCATTTCTTTTTAGAACTTTAGTGGTATTATTTATACCTTCTAAAAAGC
>NZ_AXVK01000038.1 GCF_000482485.1 Paucisalibacillus globulus DSM 18846
AGAAGACTTCGAATGGTCCAGCTAAGGAGCTGGAGAAAAGTCAGAAATCTTCACAGGGCATTAAGAAGAAAAGGGTGGAACGAATCAAGCTTGCGAGGAATAAGAATGTTCTCCTGGAGAAGCTCAAAGAGCCCCATGGTACATGCGGCTCTTGATAATAAATTCTTTAAAAGTCTTGGACTGGTCAGTCTTGAATCTAGAATTACTCCTATTGTCCCCAAAGGGGATTAGTGGGAGGAGCCGTATGCGAAGTTCCGCACGTACGGTTCTGTGAGAGGGGTGGTCAGAGATGGCGACCCCTACTCGATTCTAGTACTGACTTGCGCTTTCAAGTGAATTTGTTTGATTGGTTACAGTACTTGTATTTATATCCAGATGATTTTGAAGTGCTTGTTTTGTTTCTGCGAGCTGTAAATCATCTAGTTTCCAGTAGTAAACTTTACCTGGCTTATAATCATAACCTTCTAGTGTTAATGCTTCAATATCAAGATTAGTCCCTTTCGTTCCATAGCTGATGAAGCCTTTCATTTCATTGAAGGACATGTTGGTTGTCATGTTCGTTCCAACTGCCTCAATAATATCATCAACTTTAAGAATGGAGCCAACGGATATAGACTTTTTAACTATTGCTTTAATAATTTCTTGTTGTCTTTTACCCCGTTCAATATCATTATCGAGTTTTCTGGTACGTGCAAGTGCTAATGCTTCTTCCCCATTTAGATCTTGAATGCCAGGAAGTAGGTGAATTGCACCTGCAACATCATTAGAATCCTGCTCAGAGAATTCATAAGGTACATCTATTGTTATCCCATTAACAGCATCTACAACATCTATAAATGCTTCAAAATTAACTTTTACATAGTAATCTATTGGTATCTCTAATAAATTCTCTACAGTATTAATGGTTGCCTCTGTACCACCGTATGCGTGTGCATGGTTAATTTTATCTTCATACCCGACCTCTGGAATATATACAAGTGTATCACGAGGAATACTAACCAGCTTTACACTCTTATCGTCAGGGTTTAATGTTGCAACCATCAGCGTGTCGGTACGGGAGTTATTTTCGTTAGCGCGTATGTTACTTGCATCTACACCCATGATTAAAACGGAAACACTATCATCAATTGGGTTGACTATTTTTTCACGTAAGTCTGATTTTTCTCTTCCATCATCTACATAAGAATCAGACAATACTTGATCTGCTTTTAGGTATATCGTTCCAACATATATTCCCACAGCTACAAAAAAGATTAACGGAATTGAAATGAAAAAGACTCGTTTACGAAGTTTTCTTCTTTTTGTTCTTTTCACCATTCTCGATTGAGGTGAATTATTTTTTGACATGACAAATCTCCTCTATGCTATCATTTATCTATAAACATAAATACTTTTCTCTTAACCAATATTAATGATATGATTACCATAAAGTAATATACTTTGGTAAAATTCAATAAAGCCTAACCTATATTTTACTACTAATCATTCAATTCGTAAATTATAATTTAACTACAAATGTACCAAATTTATACAGAAAAGTAATTCCCATATAATTAGACGAAAAAATGCCCTAGGAAGTTTCAATTTTTCATTGAAGGGATTTTATAAATGGAAACTAAAAATATTGTTACTATAATGGATATTGACTTTGTTAATACAACGAAAAAAGGTTTTGTCAATGACTATGTTCTTCCTCGATTAGATATGGAGAAGAAATGCTTTATTGTAACAGCAAATCCGGAAATTGTTATGCGGGCAAGAGAGGACCAAGAATACAAACAGGTTATTCAATCGGCTGATTATGTTATTCCAGATGGTATTGGAATTATTAAAGCATCAAATAGGTTGAAGCAACCGTTAAAGGAAAGAATAACGGGATTTGATGTTGTATTGGACTTGTTAGCGTATGCAAATGAAAAAGAATTGAGCTGTTACTTTCTAGGTGCTAAAGAGGATGTAAATAAAAAGGCAGTGGAAGAAGTGACAAAACAATTTCCTAATCTAAGAATTGCTGGGAGACATCATGGGTTTTTTGATTTGAAAGATGAATCAATTATTGAGGAAGTAGTCAAATCGGAAGCTGATATTGTCTTAGTAGCACTCGGCTTGCCAAGACAAGAACTTTGGATACATAATACTATAAATCGTTTTGAAAAAGGTGTATTTCTAGGTGTTGGCGGAACCTTGGATGTTCTCGCTGGCGAAGTTCCTAGAGCACCAAAAATGTGGATTAAATTAAACTTGGAGTGGCTTTATCGAGTACTAAAACAGCCTACAAGGGTGAAACGATTGATGAAGAATTTTGAGTTTATGTTTCGGATTATATTGAAAAGGAGTTAGCCTTTAGACTAGCTCCTTAGTATAACGGACTGTAGTTATCCATATTAGAATACCTATTAGTATAATTGGAATCCCAAGAAATGTTTAGGTGTTCTCTTAGAGCTTGTGAGATTTGCTGTTTACTTTCCTCATCTACTTGATAGTACCATCCGCCATCTTCCATATAACCACCACTACCCTCCAGCTGAATGCTTTCAATATCTACCGCTTCATCAGTAACATAAGAAATGAAGCTTGTCATTTGACTAAAGGATAAATTAGTACTCATATTTGTTCCAATAGCGTCTAGCACACTACCTAACTTGAAGAGTGAGGACACAGAAGTTGCTTTTTCAAAGATTGCTTTTATAATTTCTTGTTGTCGTAAGCCTCGTTCGACGTCATTATCATATTTCCTTGTTCTAGCTATAGCTAAGGCTTCTTCTCCAGTAAGAACTTGTTCCCCTGGTAAAAGATGAATAGCATCTACCTTATCGTGTGAATCCATTTCATACATTTCGTACGGTACTTCAAAGTTTATCCCATTTAATGCATCAACAACTTCAATGAAAGCATCAAAATTCAACCGAACATAATAGTCTACTGGAACATTTAGAAAATCTTCCACTGTGTTAATTGTGGCTTTCGCTCCACCAAAAAAATGTGCATGATTAATTTTAGTGTTATAACCTAAATCCGGAATATAAGTATACGTATCACGTGGGATACTTAATAATTTAATTGTGTTGTCTTTTGAATTAAAAGTAGCAAATAGTAATGCATCTGATCTACTCGATTCTCCGTAATCTCTTTCTTCACCGGTATCGACACCAATAAATAGGATGGATACATTATGACTAACAGGATCTACATTATCTTTCCGTAAAGGTGACTTATTTTCACTTCTATCAATTTCCTCAAAGGAATCAGAAACCATATCTTTTGTTTTATCGATTAAATAATATGTGTAAACAGCAGCCAAACATACAGATAAAAGTATTAGGAATCCACCTATTAAAAGTGCTTGTTGTAGCTTATTCTTAGACTTCCAAAATTTTATAAAATATTTCATGAAAAAACTCCTCTGTTTACTAGCACCCTCAAAAAAGGACGTATTATAGGGTATAACCGAAAATACTTATAGCTATTCACCTAGTTGATAAATAAGAATAATCATCAGGACTTTTATACTTAATAAAGTAACACAATTTTAAATAGTGTGAAACTTATTTGTCACAAAGTTTACTTCTGGTATTAAATGCAATGAATTCGAACATAATTACTAAAGGAGTATAATCCAATTGAATTAGAGGAAGTTGTCAAAGATATTAATTTTTAATACTTTTTAAGGGGAATAATATGCCTGAGGACTTTTTAATAAAACTTAACAAATTAATAAAAAATGAATGGAAGTTAGCATTTTTTAGCGCAATAATAGTTGGATTTATCACACATATGTATGTGTTTACAAACATGCTACCTAATCATGATGGAATATTAAATGCATACAGTGAGCAATTGAAGAGGTTCGCATCGGGAAGGTTCTTTTTAAGTCCTGTAAGTGGAATAACATCATTTTTTGATTTACCTTGGATTAACGGTATTTTTTCTATACTATACCTAGCATTAACGTCCGTAATTTGTACGGAACTATTTAAATTACGTAAATATCTTTCCATAATAATCGTTTCGGGACTTATTGTGACGTTTCCAACTGTGGGATCAACTTTTTCCTACATGTTTACTGCAGACGCATACATGGCCGGAATTCTATTAGCTGGTCTATCTGTTCTTATTACTAATAGAACTAAATTTGGGTTTATACCAGGTGGAGTTATCTTATATATTAGTATGGGAATCTACCAGGCAAATCTCCCGATTGTATTATGCATCGTAGTGAGTTGGTTCATAAATGAAATCATTGTAAATAAAACTAGACTAAAATCAATACTTCTAGATCTCTGTCGGCAAATAATAATGACTGCAATCGGAATGGGACTTTATACTATAACTTTTAAAGTCTATGAAAAGATCGGAAACGTAACTAGCTACCAAGGAATTGACCAAATTGGAAAGCAAGATGGAAATGTCGTTGAAATTTTTACTAAAATTTTAGATACTGCGGCACATTTCTTTTTTCGAGGATTGGTTACAGACGCTCCAATAAACTTATTTGAAATTCTTAATTCTTTGCTAATCTTACTAATAATCCTTGGAATAATCTTGGCGGTTTATGAAAATAAAATATATAGGGCACCTTTTAGGATTGTCTTATTACTAGTAAGCATAATTCTATTACCTATATTTGGGTACATTCTCTATTTTGTATCTCCCGGTGTTTTATATCACATGTTAATGATAATGTCATTGGTTTTTATTTATATCATTCCAGTACTGATTTATGACAAGCTGACTCTGTCAAATATATTGGTAAAGCCGGTTGCTTGGGGTACAGTAATAATTTTATTTCTAACTATATTTAATTTTGCGGTCATTAGCAACATTTCCTATTTTAATATGACACTTAAGTATGAAAAGTCATTTGCCCTAGCCAACAGGGTCCTAAATCGTATGGAACAAACCGAGGGTTATGAAAATGTTTCAAAGATAGTTATAGTTGGGAAAGAGGTAGTTCATACAAAAATAGGTACTGAAATAATTCCCAATAGTATACCAAGTATGACTGGTGCAACAGGAGAAATCTTTATTGTTGAACCATATCATTTTACTGAAATGTTGTCTACTCGATTTGGAACCACTTTAAAAGAAGTTAAAGATGAGCAATTTGAACATCTAGTAAGAAGTGATTTAATTAAACAAATGGATACGTGGCCATCTAATGATTCCATCCGAATTATCGATGACATTGTAATTGTTAAATTTAGTGATTGATAATATAGTGTACTTCTTCCATTGGGATTGGTAATAGATATCATTTTCTATTTAGCTATAAAAACTATTCCTTAAGTTTAATTTAAAAGGAGCAATCCCTGTTTAACGTCCCACATCCCCTATACAACCAATCACTTCTATGCTATACTCAACTCAAGTTTAATATCACGGTAGAGACCTAGAGACCGCAATACATGTCGAAAATGACTTCGGCAATGTTTTGTGGTCTCTTTTTTTGTAGTTAGGAAAGTATAAAATACTTTCCGCCGACATAAGAAAAACTAACACATTCGCTTGGAACTGAGCGAATGCGAGTTTTTCTAATGCTTAAATACCCTGATTTAAGCTAGTTCATATATAGAAAGGGAGCGTACATGATGAATTTCTCAAATAAAAATCGTCAAGCGTTAGTCCAATCATTGAAAAATAATCACTTTGATGTTCTTGTTATCGGTGGGGAATAACCGGAGCTGGTATTGCTTTAGATGCGACAACCCGAGGAATGAAAATTGCATTAGTCGAGATGCAGGACTTTGCAGCTGGAACGTCAAGTCGTTCTACAAAGTTGGTACATGGTGGTCTACGTTATTTAAAGCAATTCCATGTGAAGCAAGTGGCAGAGGTAGGAAAAGAAAGAGCAATAGTATATGAAAATGGACCACATGTCACTACCCCAGAATGGATGCTCCTTCCCTTTCATACAGGTGGGACATTTGGTAAATCAATGACATCCATTGGGTTAAGGATGTATGACTTTTTAGCTGGAGTAAAGAGAAGTGAAAGACGATATATGCTAACACCTGAACAAACATTAGAAAAAGCACCCCTAGTAAAAAAGCAAGGTTTAAAGGGTGGCGGTATGTATGTAGAATACCGGACAGATGATGCCAGATTGACGATGGAGGTAATGAAAGCTGCGGTAGATAAAGGTGCTTCTGCTCTTAATTACTCTAAAGTAGAAAGCTTACTTTATCGTGATGGGAAAGTAACTGGAGCTGTTGTGAAAGACCAATTAACAGGGGAAGCGTATGAGGTCCATGCGAAAAATATTGTCAATGCTACTGGTCCTTGGGTGGACACCATTCGAGAAAAAGACCATTCGAAAAAGGGTAAAGTGTTAAGGTTAACGAAAGGTGTTCATATTGTCATTGATCAATCGAAGTTTCCTTTAAAACAAGCGGTCTATTTTGATACGCCAGATGGCCGGATGGTTTTTGCGATTCCTCGGGATGGAAAAGCATATGTTGGTACGACCGATACATTTTATGGGGAAGATCCTATCAATCCTAAAATGACAGTGGAAGATGGTGCCTATTTACTGGAAGCAATTCATTATATGTTCCCTGATATACACGTCACGAAGGAAGATGTGGAATCAAATTGGGCTGGGGTACGACCATTAATTTGGGAAGAGGGTAAAGACCCATCGGAGATTTCACGTAAGGATGAAATTTGGGAATCAGCTTCTGGTCTTATTACCATTGCTGGTGGTAAGTTAACTGGATACCGTAAAATGGCGGAGAAGATAGTCGATTTATTAGCAGATAAGTTTAAAGCAGAGGAACAAAAACTATTTTCTACCTGTGAAACGAAGCATCTTAGGATATCAGGGGGGGATGTTGGTGGATCAGGTCAATTTAAGCAGTTTATTAAAGAACAAATCCAAGAAGGAATAAGAGCAGGATTAACAGAACCTGAAGCGGAACATTTGGCAGCTAGATACGGATCGAATGTGACTATCCTGTTCGATATCATTAAAGTGGAATCTGCAGTGGCAGAGAAATATAATCTGCCTCTAACGTTATATGCTAAACTTCAATATGCATTAGAACATGAGCTTGCAGCAACACCAATTGACTTTTTCAATCGTAGAATTAGTGCCATCCTATTTGATATTGGAACAGTGAAAACATATAGAGATAACGTGGTAAACTATATGAGGGATTATTTTGAATGGGATGAATCGACAAGTGAGTTATATAAGAAAGAACTAGAAGTAGCATTGGATGAAGTAGGTTTTTAAACGCAACCTTCTCGAAAGTATGAAACTCCACAACTTTACTAAAAAGTAGTAGTGACTAGATAAATAGAGACGGGAGAGAAATCCCGTCTCTATTATTCTATTACCTTACATTAACCTCAATTGGCTCTGATACGACATTCCATTGTGCATTCAGCATATTGAACGTGTGAATCGCAAATACATCGGCAGTTCCAGGTGCTATCGCTGTGATAGTGTTTCCATTCACCGTAACACTTTCCTGGTTATCGGAAACATATAATGTTGTTTCAATGTTTTCGGTCTTATCTACGCGATAGTTAACAAAGGTTTTTGCCTGAATGGTTGCTGACTTTCCAACCTTAAGATTACGCTTTTTAATTGGTGTATCAATTAAGGTTGGTCCGTCTGTAAGCCATTGTGTATAGTCTGTGATTGGTCCGATTAGCCCTTTCTTTAGCAAGTCCTCAAATGGTTCTTGGCTACGGAAAGTCCAGTGCATATTAAGTAATCCACGCTGTCTCATATAGGTAATAGACTCTTCTGATAAACTACCGTAACTTGAGTTAAGACGCGCACCGATTGTTGTCGCATAATTTAACATCTGCTCGGCATCCTTAATTCGTTGCTCAGGAGAACCAGGTACAGAAGCGGAATATAGGTAGCCTACACTTAGTTGTGGAGATATTTCTCGGAACTTCTTTACCGATTCCATGTTGAAGCTTTGTAGAACAACCTGTTCCTCTACACCAACTTCCATGATTTCCTCTAATACTTGCTCTTCTATCCCTATTCCTTTTAATTCAACAAGGAGTATAACATCCTTGTCTTTAAACGCTTCTAAATACTCTTTGAAAGTTGGTACTTTTTCACCGACAAATTCTTCTCCGAACTTGATACCAGCATCCAGTTGACGAATTTCTTCTAATGTTAGATCTGTGACAGTGCCTGTTCCATTGGTTGTACGGTCAACGGTATAATCATGCATGATGACAAGGTGGCCATCTTTTGTACGCTGAACATCTGTTTCAATTAAATCTGCACCTAATTCATAAGCAAGGTGATAACCAGCCATTGTATTTTCAGGTGCAAGTGATGGTACGCCGCGATGTGCGACAACTAGTGGTCTCTGGACAATTGTGTTCTCAGGATATTGTCCAAAGGAAGCGACTGCTTCACTTGGATTACCAGAAACAATTCCATCTACTCCCGTATGAATAAGGGAGTGGGTATTTTCACCAATACCCCAAACGGATATTGCCCGAGAGTGGAAGTAATGCACGGTATCAACAGATAGCAATTTCTCTGGAAGTACAATGGTAAAGGACTGATTTCTATTGGCATCTTCCACTAATTGCTTGCGGTCATGTTTATTTAAATGATTTTCATTATAAAGAATCGCACCGCGAGCTGCGGGATAGGCCTCCTTAATCGCTGCAAGGATATCAAGATTAGAAGAAAGGATATGAACATCGTTTAGGGATGCATTCTCCAACTCACTAATAATGCCATCTACTGCTGCTTCATTTTCTACTTGAATGATTGGAATGACGTTACCTCTTGCTTCAGATAGTACGTCAGATAATAAGGAATCTCCAACAAAAATGTTACCGCTTCCATTTATTTCAGTTGGAAGCAAGACAGAAGAAACACCTTGTAGTTCATCAAAATCACCAGGAATCGAACTGGATATAATGGTTGGTGCATTAACCATATTTGTTTCAGGTTCTTCAGGTAAAAAAGCATTTGAATTTTCTAATGGTGGCAAGTCCATTGTTCGAGTAGTCACATGTACATTATCAAAGGAGATTGTTGAACCAGAAACTTGGAAACCTAAGTCACCATCACGATACGTATCAGCAAGATCTGTATCAATCACAAGCTGACCATTCACAAATTGCTGCACTCGTTCCCCTTTAGCAATGACTTTTAAGCGGTATGTTTCATTATAGCCAAAGTCTTCTGGGTAGAAAGTTTTCATTGGGACACTCCATGTGTTGCTTGGTGTACGAATCGCAAATTCAATCCCATTTAAGGCAGATGTTCCTTTACGTACTGCAAATTGGTAATAAGGATAATCATCCCCTTGAATCCGATACATTAAAGAAGCCCAGCGTGCGTCATTTACTGCTGATTTAAAGGTGACATCAGCTTCAAAAACATAATCCCCTAATCCATCTGGAGTTGGAAATATGACTCGAGAAGGGCTTGATGTACTAGGGGACGTTAATTCCAGTGCGCCATCTTTCACACGAGCATTGCCTTCGATAACTTCCCAGCCTTCAGGTAATATACCTTGTCCAAAGTCTTCGTCAACTAAAACTTCTTCACTTGCAGAGGCAAGCTTGTTATCTAATAAACTAATACAAAAAATCGAAATTACTAAAATGGGTACAAACCAAAGAATCTTCTTTTTCACTAAAAATCCTCCTTAAAATAATATCTAAGTAGGTGAATTCTAAAGAGGTCGGGTAACTACTAGGTTTCATCCCTCCTTTTTATTCCAGTGAAAAAAGAGAAGACACCAAAGTACCCCCTATGGCAATAGGGGAATACAAATGGTATCTTCTCTTAGGCTCCTACCAGAATATGAAGTTACCATAAGTATGCAATCAATAGAGAGGTTCGTCCATAGGGATAATAGATTATTATCGAAAATCTCTATAGGAGAAAAGGAGGGTCAATCAATCTACCCTCTTTCCTATAAATGAATATTTAGTAAATTTTCTATTTACAAAAATGAAAACGTTTGCTAAGATGGTAATTAATCGAATATCTCTCGGAGAATAGAAGAGAAGAGGATGGATGAAAGCCCCTTTTAGTAGGGCCTATTTCCCATTCTCTTTTTTCTTCTTTACTGATGGATAATCGGTACAAATAAAGGGGGAACACTCATGAAGAAAATCTCATTACTATTATTATCACTTGTATTTTTAGTAGGATTTCTAGCAGCATGTGCAGGTGAATCATCCGGGAATGGAGATAGTGCGGAAGGCGATCCAATTACACTATATTCACCAGAAACTCCTGATTTAACCAAGGAGCTTGCTGCAAAATATGAAGAATTATATGGGCAAAAGGTTAATGTTCAGTATGCAGGGACAAATGTTTTAGTGAACCAAATGATGGCGGAAAAAGGGAATCCGAAAGCGGATGTATGGTATGGCGGTGGAGGGATCCTTCCATTTGAATCCGCAGTTGATAAAGAAATCATTACATCTTACATACCGGAAAGTGCTGAAGATTGGGAAGTAGTGGAGAATGGTATTAAGATGAAACACCAAGATGGTTATTATGTAGGTACAGAATTATTTGTACTTGGTTTTTCTTATAATACAGAGTTAGTTTCAGAAGATGAAGCACCAAAAACATGGGAAGACTTACTAGATCCGAAATGGGAAGGTAAAATTCAATTCCCTAACCCAGCTGCATCTGGAACAGCAACACTAATGGTATTAAGCTACATGATGCAACACGGTGAAGAAGAAGGTTGGGAATTTTTCCAAACATTAGCTGATCATGCGAATTCTATTCCAGACTCTGGCTCTGCTCCAACGAAAGCTGTAGCAATGGGTGAAGCACATGTTGCAATCGGTTTTGACTTTATGGCTTATGAGCATCAAACAAAAGGAGAAACAGTGGACTTCATTGTGCCAGACAAAACTCCTATTCTAGTAAACCCAGCATCACTTGTAGAGGGGGCTCCAAACCCTGAAGGTGGTAAGAAGTTTATGGACTTTATGTTAGGTAAAGAGGCACAACAAATTCTAGCAAACTGGCAACATATTCCGATCAATCCTGAAGTAGAGTCGCAAACTCCACTTAATATTGATTCATTAAAAGAAAATGCTGTGGACTTAGATATTGATTGGGTAAATGAAAACTATGATCGTATTCGTAACGAGTGGAAGAATAAAATTAACTAAAGGAAGTTGATAATATGGGGTCAGTTGTAGTCGAGCAACTAAGGAAGGATTTTTCAGGGGTAACTGTACTTCAAAACATTGATTTGGACATTAAAGAGGGCGAGTTCTTTGCCCTCCTTGGTCCATCAGGTTGTGGAAAAACAACGACGATGAGATGTATAGCTGGTTTTGAAAGTCCAACAAGTGGAATAATCAAAATTGGAAATAAAGATGTTGCGAAATTAGCACCAAATGAACGAAATTGTGGAATGGTATTCCAAAGCTATGCTCTTTTTCCACATATGAATGTTTTTGATAATGTCGCATACAGCTTAAATATAAAGGAATTACGTAAAGCAAATTTATTTAAGAAACTCGGGGTTTACACAAGAATGCTAAATAGTAAGATTGTGAAATACCCGAAAGAAATCGAGAAAAAGGTAATGGATATTCTGGAGTACGTAGAATTGACAGACCATGCAAAAAAACTAACAAGTGAGCTTTCTGGTGGACAGCAACAGCGTGTTGCATTAGCGAGAGCACTTGTGATGGAACCAGAAGTATTGCTGATGGACGAACCATTATCAAACTTGGATTTGAAGCTTCGCCATACAATGCGTAATACGATTCGCCGAATTCAACAGGATTTAAAAATCACTACGATTTTTGTTACGCATGACCAGGAAGAAGCGATGAGTATGGCAGACAGAATTGCGGTGATGAAGGATGGAGAAATTCTCCAAATCGGAACACCGACCGATTTATATAGTAATCCGAAGTCTTCCTTTATTGCAGACTTTGTTGGTACTTCTAATATTCTTCCGGGTAAGGTTATTGCTAGTGAAAATGGATTGACTACGGTACAAATTGGTGACCAGAAAATTCAATCGGTTACGAAGACAGATAAGAAAGACATTCAAGTTATTATCCGTCCGGAAAATATTAATGTGATCAGTGAAGGGGCAGACGATAACGAAAATGTCTTTAAAGGAGTTATTCAATTTGCGACGTATCTTGGGTCAACGGTTCGATATGATGTAAAAGTTGGTGAACACCAATTAGTAGTGGATACGACCTATGAATCAGGTGACAGTATTAAGAAAAATGGTTCCACCATTCAGTTTGGCGTATCACCTGAAAGGGTGTTAATCATATGAACAGACTCAAACGAAATTTCACTGGAATTGGGTTAGTTAAGTTACTCATCTATGCATTCTTTCTATTATTTCTAATTATCCCATTGGTTTCGGTGTTTATGGTTAGTTTCACGAATGAACCTATTAATGTATTTGGTTCTTTCGTTAGCTGGGAGCAAATGCAGATAACGATTGATCAATTCAAAAATGCTACATTGGATAATTTTAAATCCATTTTTTCCTATGGGAATTATTTTCAAGGATTGCTTAATAGTTTAAAGCTTTCCTTCATTGTTTCCTTATGGGTGCTTGTCATCTGTATTCCAATTGCCTATGGAATCGCACGTACAAAAATGCCGTTCAAGAAAACGATTAGTGCATTATGTACCATTCCACTAGTTATCCCGACATTCATTTCAGCTTATGCATTTATCATTATGTTTGGTCGTGCAGGATGGGTAACGTATATTTATGAAAAATTAGGTGGAGAAGGGATGCTTTTAGATCCTTATTCGATGACGGGAATTGCAATTGTACAGATTTTCTTCTTCTTCCCATATGCGTTATGGCCAATGGTCGCAGCATTTAAAATAAGTGATGTTTCACTAGAGGAAGCATCTCGAAATATGGGATCGAAGGGATGGTTAACTTTCATAACGGTAACCTTTCCGTTAGCAATACCAGGTATGTTATCTACTGCTCTCGTTATTTTTGCGGTAAGTTTTTCAGACTTTGGTACACCAATAATTTTGGCACCAAGTGATTTGAATTTAATCGTAGTTGATGCGTACCGTGAAATTGCTGGATTCTTTAACTGGGGTGGGGCAGCAATTCTAACTGTTATTATGATTGCTGTTGCTGGTGTAGTTTACTGGCTTCAAAACTACCTATTAAAAGGGAAAAACTACGATACGCTTTCTGGTAAACCAAAGAAAATTAAGCTAAGTGAAAATAAGGCACTGACGATTCCACTGGCTATCTTTTCAGGGTTTGTCGTGTTGATTCCAATTCTAGCAATGGGAACGGTTTTCTTACAATCTATCGCAACAACATGGGGGAAAGACCCACTACCTAGTGGCTATACTCTAGAACATTATCAAACGATTTTCACGTCTTCACTTGGAAATATTCAGAACAGCTTAATCCTGGCTGGAGGAGCGTTAATCCTTAGTGTAGTCATCGCTACATTCGTTTCTTATTTTGTTGTTCGTCAGCGTTCCACAACATTGGACTTTATGACAACAGTGCCACTTATCGTACCAGGAATTGCCTTTGGTATTGCGTTAATTCAAACGTTTAATACAGCACCATTACAATTAACCGGTACAGCTGTAATTTTAGTTATTGCCTATAGTATTCGTCGACTACCATATATGGTTCGTTCGACTGTGGGTACGATGAAGGCGATTAAGCAAGATATTGAGGAAGCGGCAGTCAATCTAGGAGCTTCCACTTTAACAGCTGCCATTACGGTAATCGGTCCATTAATGTTACCGGGGATTGCGGCAGGTTCGATTCTTGTTTTTGTAACGGTAATTAAGGAAACTAGTATTTCTATATTGATGGCCCCGGCAGAATGGGCTCCAATGAGTTTAGCTATTTTCCAGAACGTAATGAGAGCCGAATATTATTCTGCAGCAGCAATGTCAGTCATTCTAGTAGTCATGGTCCTTGTATTACAGGCCCTTGCCAATAAACTATCTGGGGGAAATAAATCATAGGGACTAGGTAGGGACAGGAAAGGTTGTCTTTTAGGTGTCGTTAGTGATGGGACAGGGGAATAACCTTGTCCTACGGGCACCTATGTCTCTGGGGCAGTATATCCTCTTCCCATGTCCTAGGTCTGCATAAGGAGGATTATGATGCAAAAGGGGTTTATCTTTGATTTAGATGGTACGGTTTATTTAGATAATCATTTAATAGATGGGGCAAGGGAAGCAATACAGGAGCTTCGTAATCGTGGCGATAAAATTGTTTTCCTAACAAATAAATCGATTGAAACGATTAGTGCATATGTTAAGAAGTTAACGGGACTCGGGATAGAAGTAGAGCGAGGAAATGTGGTGAATTCCAATTTTCTAGCGGCAAGATATTTAGCATCTAACTTGAGTAAAGGTGAGAAAGTCATGGTGATTGGTGAACAACCACTCTATGATGAACTTACGAATATGGGAATAGAAATTTCAGATGATGAATCAGATGTCAGCTATGTCGTATTAGGCTGGGATCGAGAATTCACCTATGATAAGTTGAACCGGGCATTTCAGGCCTGGAAAAATGGTGCGGTTGTCGTGGCAACTAATCCAGATCGAACCTGCCCTGTAGAGGGAGGACAAATTCCAGACTGTGGCGCCATGATTGGTGCGATGGAAGGAGCTACCGGAGAGAAAGTAGAACTTATCCTTGGTAAGCCCTCTCCATTAGCTGCCAAATTTATTGTCGAGGATATTTTGGAATTACCACCAAATAACTGTTATATGGTTGGTGACCGACTTGAAACCGATATCCGCATGGGAAATGACTATGGAATCAACTCCGTCCTCGTCCTAACCGGTATAACAGAAAAAGGCATGCTCGAACATGCCAAAGATCAACCACACTATATATTAAACAGTATCAAAGAATTACCAGCAATAACCAAAGAACCAGACCCTAAAGTGTTGAAATAGGCCATGGGGACAGGTACCTCGGTATCAATGGAACATTACAACAGAGGGATAATTACCTCGGCAATATAAAATAATGCCGAGGGGACAGACACCTCGGCATTAGGGATACTATGGATACTAGAAATCTAGATTCCAAAGCTTTGGATCTCCAGACGAAATAGCTAATGCGCCTGCCTTTAATCCTTCATCAATTTGGTTTTTTGTACTAACTAGCCCTCCTGCGATAATTGGCAGGTGGGTTTGTTTTGTTAAACTATCTATGATGGAAGGCATGATTCCTGGAAGTACTTCAATGGCATCTGGTTTACAGGAATGAGCAATTTCAATTCCTTTTTTCATCGCATTTTTGTCAATCAAGAAAATACGTTGTATCGCCATTAGTCCTTCTTCTTTGGCATACTTAATTAGATTACTCTTTGTAGTGATGATTCCCTTTGGCTGCCAAACCTCAGCAATAAATTTAATGGCACTTTTTGTATTGGATAACCCTTCAATAAAATCAACATGAACAAATGTTGTTTTATTATGTTCTTTTAATTCATTTAAATAGTGATGCGTCGTCATCAAGTCACCAGTCAACAAAAAAACAATATTCGACCGCGACCGCTCTGCTGCCCGCAAATGCTCCCCATTCTTCACCGAAGCAATCACCTGAGACTGAACTAAATCCACTATATTATCCAAACCAATTCCCCCAACGAGCCAGATTAATATTGTATAAGATTATA
This sequence comes from Paucisalibacillus globulus DSM 18846, assembly GCF_000482485.1. Classification (GTDB taxonomy): domain Bacteria; phylum Bacillota; class Bacilli; order Bacillales; family Amphibacillaceae; genus Ornithinibacillus; species Ornithinibacillus globulus. Next base: position 15,649 of record NZ_AXVK01000038.1, read on the forward strand.
ACATTGGTTTGGGGTGCCTGTCACTCCCCGGTTTTTGGCGAAAATTGTCGAGAAGCACATGAGTCAGACATAGGATTCAGACAAAAAATCAATCATGAACCATATTAAAGCTTTCCTTATCTATATTATCGAATATATCCACGTAAAAGTGTCACCACTATATTAAAAAAACTTTTGCCACCTTTTCCAACCTCCCACCGATTATAGAGGTGAAAGGAGGTGCTAACCATGGCAGTAGCACATATGCAAAACTCACAACTACGTCTAGTACTTCACGATGGTAATGATCCTGTTTCTGGTGATCCAATCTACAAAGCGAAAAGCTTTAATAACGTGAAGACGGATGCAACCGCAGATCAACTCTATGCAATCGCAAATGCTTTTGTAGGATTGCAAGAACGCCCACTATTCAATATTGAGCGTAAAGACAGTTCTGACATTCGTTCAGGGGAGTAAAGTTTCATAAAATCTAGAAGAAAGGAGGTCTATTCATGAAAACGTTGGAATTAAAGTTTGAAAACATGGATGGTAAAATCGTTACGTATTCCTTAGAGCAACCAATTGAACCAGTTGACCCTGCTGCTGTAGCCGCAGCAATGGATACCATCATTGCGGAGAATGCTTTTACATCTAGTGGCGGTAATTTAGTCGCTAAGAAAAGCGCACGTATTGTGGAACGTCATGTGGAAGATATTGAATTAGTTTAATGCTGGATGGAGGAAGTTGCTTGGGGAGTTTTCCTTGGGTGGCTTCTTTTTTTTCTTATAGTAGGAGGTGAATGAAGTTGGATAACTGGATATCGCTCATAACGGAGGTTGGATTTCCGATTGCTCTGTGACAAGGATACATAAATGTCCATGGCAAGTATTGTAAAAAAACATTTTTACAAAATAGGTCTTTTTTACTAATTATTTTAGTTTTTATGATATATTGTATATAGTTTGACCTATTTTAATTTTATACATAATATTTTGGGGAGGAAATAAGAATGAAGAACCATTTTATGAAGATCGTCCTTGCTTTAGGGGCATTTGTTATGTTAGTGGCTTGTGGTTCAAAAGCCGATTTATCAGACTATGTAGAAGTTAATTTCGAAGGTTATGATACGATGGGAAAAGCGTATTACGAAATTGATGAAGATAGATTAGTTAGTGATGTTTTTGAAGTTTCTGAGGATTTATCAAACCTTGATTGGGAGACGATGAATGAAATTGATAAAATGCTATCTGCTTATAGTGTAGAGCTAGAAAAAGATACAGATTTATCAAATGGAGATGAAATAGTCGCTAAATTAAAGGTTAATGATGAGAAAACAGATAAACTAAAAACAACAGATGAACTGAAGTTTACAGTCTCTGGTCTCGAGGAACCAAAGCAATTAAGTAATGAAGAAATTGAACAGAATGTAGTCGTTAATTTTATTGGTGTTAGTGGAAAAGGCACTATAATGATTGATACTACTTTTAGTGATGACTTAAGTAGTTTAACATTTGAATCTGCTCAAGATGGAGAGATAAAAAACGGTGATACCATAGTCGTTAATTTGACGGAATCATCTAGAGAGTCCTTAGCCGGACTTGGTTATGTACTTACCGGTGAAGGGGAGGCAAAATTCATAGCTTCCGGTTTGGATGTGGTTGCAGAGAAAGCATCTGATATTGAAAATTTGAAAGATATAGAAAGATTTATTAGTGAAGGGATAAACAGAGAATACGAAGATTCTTCATGGGGTTTTTATAAATATGAAATTATTAAAGAAAATACATATTACAGACAATTTGAAAGAGATGGAGAATCGGGTTCTATGTGGGGGAGCACTCCTAGTAATGGGACATTAGTTACTATGTATACGATAAAGAAATATGGATCAGAGGGTAATCTAGAAGATAACTTTATTGCACTTTATGGATATACTGATATTATACTGAATGATGAAAATCAGGCAAACTTAGTGGAAATAAACGATTATACGGATACATATGATAATACATATTCATTAGAATCTGTCGAAAAACTAATGGAGGGCTATGGTTATCAGGTTGTAGAATAAAGTAATGCTATTAAAATGTAATATGTGAAGGAGAAACACGGGACACTAATGTGGTTCCGTGTTTCTTAATGGCTTACCTTCCTTTGCGTATCGATTTATACGTGTATCCTAGATTTTGTGAAATGCTTTAATGCAGTATTTGAATAAATCGATTTACGTCGCAGTTCTAATGCTTTTTTTCAATGCACATTCTACTTTGATGCGTTTTATAATATAAATTACTCAACTTTCGCAGACTGAAATAGGAAGATAAGCCTCGATATAGTTAGGCAAGCCTGCAATCGATTGTTGTGGTTGACTTTTGAATAATCTTTGCATCTTTTTGTTGCTCTTTTTTTAAGGATCTTAAAGAAGCTCGATTAATTTCTGTAGTGCTACAACGGTATTTTTTCATGCCTTTATACGTAAAGTCAAGAACCATACTTACCTGGTTATGAACTATACAGGGATTGTATTTAACCAAATTATCTAGATGCGAAAGTTGAGTAACTAGTTAGTAGCTTAGTAATATAATTTTTTCAAAGGTAATCATTCCTCCCAGGAATATGCCTAAATAGTATTAAGTTCCCTTGATTCTTTCCATAAACTTGTCCTCTCCACCTGCTTCATCAACTTTGACTTTGAGAAATCCACCCTAGCTTGAACACCATTCTTAAACAAAATAACGGATTGTTATGGTCATGCTGGTTTGCGATAACGGTTTCCACATGATTGTAAAAGACACAACTACACTCCCAATCGTTCAAAGCATGAGTAGTAATAGCAACAATATTTCGGTAATGCTAATTTGAATCGGAACTTTTCTCTTCCACCCTGTAAGATATGTGATGGTTGCTCTTCTTCCTTCAAAGGTAGTGAAATGATTCAAACAACCTCTTTCCATAATCTCTAAAGGGGTTTTCCAGATGTATAGTAGTTTATAGTAGTTGATTATCCTCTAATACAATAGTTTGGAAATCTATATGTTTTGTAGAGATTAGGGCTAAAGTTTGTTCATTGAGTTGGGAAATGGGGGAAGAGGTGACATGACGGTATAGATAAGATGTTGTTTCAGTGCTTATCAATGTATAATTCCATTTCTTTAGGATTTGTATTATAGTGTTTTAAAGTAAATAGGAGTATGCTTACATTCAAAATGGATGAGAACTAAAGAATTGATGAGCAAGTGAATCAAATGTATTTTAGTCTAGCTGTATTAATTCTTTTCTAACTTCATTATATGTCGAAGTAAGGTCCATGTAGACTAAATATCAGCTAAATATCATTTTAACTAGATACTTTGAAATCTTGCTTTCCATTTTCTATACAATCAATAGTTGTTCTATTCTATCTAAGTCACATCTAATGAAAGTCTTTCTCTGGTCATACCTTAATTTTCTCTAGTATGTCTATTTTTAATCTTAGTAGTCTTGTAAATTCTGGATCTTTCAAATAATTCTTACTCCTAAAGCCTATTATCTAGTTAGAAAGAGAGCCGTTCTACTGCGTATATATGGTATTGTGTGTAGTATATAGTTTCCAAATAAACAAAAAAGAGGTAATAGGTATTTATCCCGGCGGACAATTGTTAGAGAACTTTGCTTAATAAAGCTTGTTATGGCAGAATTAAAATGGAAATTAAGAAACACCATCAAGAACGAGGGGGAATACAGATGAAGAAACTATTATTTTTATCTCTACTAATTTCAATTTTCATAGGTGGATGTAGCCAAACAGATAATGCTACAGATAATCTGAACAATAACGAGAATGATATAGGGGAAAATGCAGAATCAATTAGTAAAGATAAGGATCAATCTAATTCTGAGAAAGAAGTCGTAGAAGTAAAAAATGATGAAAATATATATACTCATCCCGATAATACGTTTTCGATTAAATTAGATGAAAGAATATCAGATAAATTAACTATTGAAGACGGGGATAGGGAGGTTTACATCTATTATAATGATACTACTTTATTAAAAGAAAAGGTCTTAATTGGGAGTATTTTAGCCTATAGTCAAGAAGGTTGGAACAAAAAAAGGCAGGAAAATCCTGCTGGACTTGTTCTTCATTATGAAGACTTTGTTTACTTATATGAAGCTAATTATGATTACGCACTATATTCTAATTATCAAGTAGCGGATAATCTAGAGGACCCAGCTGCTATAACTTATCCAAAAGAACAATTGGAATACGAAAAAGATTACCAGTTAGTGCTACATGGTATATTGAACTCTGGATTTATTATCGGTTCAATAGAATTATCTCAGGAAATACCAAATCAATTAGATAGTAATCAACAAGTAGGAATTGATATTGCCACAGACATGTACGAAGATTTATTTGACTGGTATTCAAGATTAGATTCTGCCTTAGAATTAAAAGGCAAGGAAGGGTTCTATGAGGTTTTCCCTGATATTTATACTGAACGTCAGGTTAACTATCCTGAACTTCGGCAAATTCCATTTCCAACATACGAGCTAAGTCGAAATATAGTGAATGCATTGGATATGATTTATTCTCTAAGCGAATTGGCTTATCATGAGGAGGAAACAAGTATAATTTACGTAGAAAACATTGTTATAGGTTTAGGGCAATATGTTGATGTAATAAATAACCAGCTAAAAGAATTACAAGAGACCTTTCCATTGTCATAAGATAGTGCAAATGCATACCCTTTTTGTTTGCTTTAACTAAAAGTATATTTTAATACCTTACCAGCAATTGCAATGCTCCTTTCAATATTAGAAATAATATTATTAGATTGCTATTATATTAATGTAGGTATAAAGGTCTATTTGATGAGAAACCTTTTCTACTGAGAAAAAGAGAGATATATAGACCGAGGGGGTTGCTACACCTCTAGATTGAGTATTAAAAGTTGAAATTTCAGATACAGTTGCAATTACTATAATTCCAGTTTCGAAATTTTTGCTTTGGTAAATAGAATGGCTTTTGAAGTTTGATTTCATTAAATGCTTTAGGGCTTGATTATTATCTACACAATAAAATAACTTTATCAGATTTATATTAATCTTATATGGAGTTATAGATAACAAACCCCAAATTGACTTTGTATCAATGAAACTTTAAATTATAGATTTGAAAAATAGAAAACAATAATTATATAAATATATTTTGATTCGTTAGGCGAGGATCCAGATTTTAAGGATGAACTAGATGAAAGTGATTACGATTTAATCCGTGAGACCATGTTACACTATGCAACAGATATTTTTTTAGGTGGAATCGAACGAATATTTGCCAATTATGATGAGTCGGGTGCTTTTACAACTACTATCTGGCCTGAGGTTAGGCATTCCATCATAGAAAATACATCTGAGCGGTTGTTTATAAAAATGTTGTGTTTCCTATTTATTCCTATCAAACTAATAAACTTTTCAACTACTTGGGTGGGATTGTCACCCCTACACTAGTCAGAGAAGGAGGCCTGGTTGTTAGAGGATTACAATTTTGAATATGAGAGACCACTCAATTTATATTAGGATGAGATTGTCGTATTTTATCGGGATGTATTAGAAAAGGGAACACCCGAAAAAGTAGAAGTGATAAGTGATGAATAGGGTAATTACTTTGTCTTCAAGTTAGGTGATGAGTATTGGAAGATTCATAGAGATTATGGTGAGGTTTTTGAAGCGGAATAATTAAAGCAACTGGTATGTATATTAACTCCAATAATATACATATATATTATCCATATAAATCAGGAAGTGATAAAAATGATTGATATTCACTGTCATATACTTCACGGAGTTGATGATGGTCCAAAAACAAGGACTGATAGTCTTGCAATGGCTCAGGCAGCTGTCAACGAAGGTATTCATACCATTATTGCATCCCCACATCATCAAAATGGAATATATATAAATTCAAGACTCGACATTGAAGCAAAAGTTATGGAATTTAATCGTCTAATGCAGGAGGAAAATATCCCTTTGACTGTACTTGTTGGTCAGGAAACTCGACTCCATAGAGATATGATTAAGGAATTACAAATGGGTGTTATTACTCCCTTGAATAACACCAAGTATGTCTTTATCGAATTTCCATCAGGAGAGGTACCTCGTTATGCGGAGCAAATGCTCTTTGAAATTCAGGTTGCAGGATACACTCCGATTATTGTTCATCCGGAACGTAACCGTCAAATTGCTGAGAATCCATCTATTCTTTATAACCTTGTACAAAAAGGTTCACTTACCCAATTAACTGCGGCAAGTATTGTAGGTAAATTCGGGAAGGCCATTCAAAAATTATCCTATCAATTAATTGAATCAAACCTTACCCATTTTATTGCTTCAGATGCTCACAATACGACTTCTAGGGGTTTTAGGTTGAAGGAAGCTTATGAGAAAATTTGCAAAAGGTATGGGGATGAAACGTTCTATATGTATATGGAAAATGCACGGTTACTAATTAACGGAGAAGATGTTTATTGTTATGAACCACAGAATGTTAAAAAGCAGAGGAAGATTTTTGGGGTGTTTTAACGATTTTTCGTGCATTCTGTCTGCTTACTCTCAAACGAAGAGCGTTTGGAGTTGAATTTATGGATAAATCATAACACTAGAATCACAATAGAAGATATAGAATTTTAGGATAGAAAATTAATATTAGAATAAGTAGCTGATTTGAATTGGCAAGAAGTTAGCTATAACTACGATTCAAAATATTATATTAGAAGGTTTAACTGATTCAATAAAATTATATTTAGATTGTACAGTTTACTAATTATTAGTACCATTGTCTTGAATAGCTTCGAACTAGTCATTCAAGCCATTGTTGGGTATGAAATCAGGGTGTGTTGTTTGTGTGATTTTAGTTATTATGTAAGTATGGGAGTAAATTTATTATGTATAGTAATAGATAATTCTCCCCCGTTGTTGAGGGAGGTGGTCTATCCTGTTCTCTAACTCTTAGGGATGGTCGTGCGTTTAAATGTAAAATCGTAGAGTATATGATTAGGAACTAAAGCTTTGGAAAAACTCTTATGCTTCAAAGTAGAGCAATATAAAACAAAATGGGTTGTACTTTCCTGAAATTTTAAACAGCACCTCCTTGTATATAGCTTCCCGCATAAATTCTATTGATAATATTTACTGCTTCTAAAGTTTTGCCAAACGTTCCCTTTCTTTCAACTTTGAATTTCAATAATCCACAAACGCCTCATATCAGTGATTATATACAAAATAAGGAAGGAACTGTTTACACATTAATTTATATGATTCAATATATGTAATCCCTTCACGATAAACTTTCTCCATCCGATGATTAACATCAATACTAGTGAACATGTTGTTAGGACTACTTTCTACATGGACAATTGTCTTAGTTAAATCTACCGTGGCAAACAATGATTGTGACGTGAAAATGATGTGATTTATACCACTCTTTAATATTAACTTGATCATGTTCAACAATGAGTTCTCCAGTTTGTACATGATCAATAATTTAATTCAACCACAACTTTCTAAAGATGTCGCTACTAATCTCGGACAATACACTAATAAATATGAGAAATATATTGATGATAACATGGAGGTATTAAATGGGTTTATAGACTTGAATCGGAGATGAAAGAAAATTCTGAACGGTGATATTAAAGATCCATATTTACTCTAGTTTTAGAAGAATATGACGCTAATATAGAGGAATAAGTTTTTATGTGAATTGAAGGATTCCTTAATATACAGTTGTATATTAGATAACTTCTACCTGAATAGGTGTGGACTAGTATGTGCTTTTTGTGTGAGGTGGTCCGACCACTGTACCACCTGAATGATTGGTCATAAGACTAAAAAAGAAAAAAATTGTCTATAATAATTTATGGGCAAGCATATTTTGAAAATTATATATAAAAATGGTAAAAAAATTACTAAAATACACTTTTAATAACTGCGTCATGTGTTATACTGAATTAAAACAGTATAGGTTAGGAGGAAAAGTATTGCAACCTATTGTTCGGATAGAAAGTGTTCAAATAGAAAATGTAAAGAATATTAGAACAGGAAGTTTTCACACGAATACAGAATTCGAAAACATAATTAATGCTGATGTTTTAGGATTTTATGGTCAGAATGGATCTGGAAAAACAGGTATTGTAGAAGTGTTTAGTTTGCTTAAAGTGTTACTTTCTGGCAACCAAAGAAAACTACCTAGTATTACAAAACACCTTACTTATTTTAATGAAAATGAGATTAATATGAATTTTAACTTTATCGTTAAAAATAATTATGGTGAATTCTTTTTGAAGTATTCTGCTTCATTATTATTAGGAGAAGAATATTTATATATAAATAAAGAAGATTTATCGTATAGAGAGAACATAAAGAATAAAAGATTTAAAGTGATTATCTCTAAAAATAGTCAAGATATCTTTATTAGAAATCAAAGTGTTAAAAATTTAAATGAGGAAAATCGTATTTCTGTAATGGTTGCAAATAAAATGTCTATGGAAAATAACACTTCTTTTATTTTCCAAAAAGAATTAATTCAATTTGCAACTAAATTTTTAAATGAAATAGAATCGGAACTTCTATTGAATCTTCATAGCGATTTTAATAGGGACTTTCATGTAATTGATGCAATGAATTATGGTCTATTGGTTGCTAATGTTGTTATGCCTTTTAGTATTCACTTTGAAAATTCTCGCGGAGAGATCCCTTATAAAATGCAAGACACCATGGTTTTGCCACAAAATGCTTTTGCAACTATTAAAACAGTGATTGAACAAATAAATATTGTATTACAAAATCTTATACCTGGGCTTCAAATTAAGGTGAATGAAATTAATTCACAAATAATGGATGATGGCAGTGAAGGAGTTCGCTTTGAATTTCTATCTAAAAAGGGTAATATCGAGCTACCTCTTCGGAGTGAGTCTACAGGGATATTGAAGATTATTTCTGTACTAAGTACTTTAATAGCTGTCTATAATAATCCCAATGCCTGCGTGGTTATTGATGAACTTGATGCTGGAATATTTGAATATTTACTTGGAGAATTATTAGAAGTTATAAGCGAAAACGGAAAAGGGCAACTAATCTTCACTTCGCATAACTTAAGAATATTAGAAGTTTTACCAATTAGAAACCTGTGGTTTACTACTTCAAATGAATTTAATCGTTTTATTCAATTAAAAGGAGTTAAGAAGTTAAGTAACGCCCGTGATATATATTTAAGGGCTGTTCAATTAGGGGGCCAAGATGAATCTATTTACCTTGAAACAGATCAATATGATATTAAGAAATCCTTTAGAAAAGCAGGAATATTAAATGGTAAGTAGAAACAAGAGAGTAGTATTACTTATTGTTGAGGGAGATTGCGAAGAAACTTTATTATACGATCGGTTACGTGATGTTTATAAACAACATGAAATCAGATTCGATGTGCAACGTGGTGATATCTTTTTTAGCTTTGAGAATAGTAGAACTCCTATCAAGAATATCGTGGGGGATAGAGTAAGACAATACCTTAAGGAGAGAAAATTTAAAGAAAGTGATATAGTTAGCGTACTTCATATTGTTGATACTGATGGATGTTTTATATCTAATAATAAAGTTTGTGTTAATGAGTCACAAACAGAATCTACTTTTTATTATTTAGATAAAATTAGTGTTAATAGTGAAATTCAAAAACAACATATTATACAAAGGAATGAGAAGAGAAGTAGGAATATCCGTACAATGTATACTGCTAACTCAATTCTAAATGGAAAAATTCCATATAGAGTATATTATTTTTCCAGACATTTAGAGCATGTAATCTTTAACGATCCCAATCCTATTGGAGCCACAAAGTTAGAAAAAGTAGAGGAATATATTGATTGTCTTCAGAATCCAATTGAAGAAGAATTAAAAAAATATATGCCAGATTTAGAGGGAAGTAGTTTGGAAGAATTGTATATTGAAAGTTGGAATAAAATCATCATAAATGAAACTTCCTTAAATAGAGGGACAAATGTACCATTACTTTTTGACTTTATTGCCATTAACCCGTAATTTGAGTGAATAAATTCTACTATTTTTAAAGTTTTATTCTGATTGTATTACAAAAGCCAAAAAATCTTTGCTAATCTATTGTAAAGGTTTTTCCTGTAGTTTGAGGATTATAGATTTTTTTTGTATCGCTATCAAGGAATAGGGTAATACCTTGATCATATTATTTAAGTGAATATTGGATTTTTTTGTTTTTGACTAAATAGCTGAATTTCTTAAGAGAACATTGGATACGTTAAGGCGTCTAGTGGAGACGAGGATGGTAATGTACCCATCGAATACTAAGAATCGAACTAAAGGTAGATGAAAAACTACTTCACTGTGGTTAGTTCAATATAACTGACATAATCATCTCGGTCTGCCCTCCCCCCCTCCGTGTTGTTGTTTATTCTGCTAATTTATTATGTATCTATTTTTTTGAAGGAAGCTTATGAGAAAATTTGCAAAAGGTATGGGGATGAAACGTTCTATATGTATATGGAAAATACACGGTTACTAATTAAAGGAGAAGATGTTTATTGTAAAGAGCCAGTGGATATTAGGAAGAAGATATTAGGGTTATTTTAACAGCGAAGGCAATGAATTTTAAAAATAATGAGTATGAGTCAATTTCATAATTGCTCTTTTTAAAAATACAAACACATACAGAATTTCTAAATTGTATTTTAAAAACAGAAATCATGCAGCTTGTTGCTGATGTAATTGTGCATTAATACGGTCTGCGGCTAGCTTTGAAGCATTGTAAATAAGGGTTACCATGTCAAAATGAATTTTTGCTCGTTTTCCTGTACGATAACGAACATTGTTAAGCTGAAAGAATTCCTTAAGATACGCATTAACCCGCTCAACAGCGGTACGACGTTTGAAAATGTTTTTCCATGCCTGCGAGCCACGGGCTGGCGCGGTATATCTCCGAAGGTCTGTTGTAATCTTTACTTTGTACACCTTTTGACAGATACCTTCGTTAGCCAAAGGACATTCGCTACATTCCTTTGGTCTTGTATACTTTAACGTTTCATACTTGGCATCAAAACTATCATAACGATAAGAATGTTCTCTGAAACAAGTTGGGGCAAAGTGTTTATCAAAGCCAATTGGCTCTCCTTCATTTTTCTTATTGTATGCAATGACAGATTGTTGCCCTATTCGATGTACCTGTTCATATATAGCTTCATAGTCATAGCCTGCATCCATTGTTTGATAACGTAATGGGAGATGAAGGCGTTCATGAATTCCCTTCAGTAAAGGGATAGCTGCCTTAGCGTCACTTAGGCTTCCAGATGAAAAAAGGGCTTGTAGAATATATTGACTAGACGTTCCAACGGCGAAATGACCTTTGTATCCAAACCAAAAAATATTCTGCCCTTCTGCGTTCTTTTTCACGCCCCATTTAGGGTCTTGAGGGACTTCAGCCCGTAGTTCAGCTAAAGGTACATCCAATTGTGCTTCGATTTTTCTGTCATATAAAGGCAAATTAGCTTCCTTTTCAGCCTGTTCCTTAAGCCACCCGTCACGCTCTTCTTTTGATTTACGACCGCGTTTTTTGGG
>NZ_AXVK01000039.1 GCF_000482485.1 Paucisalibacillus globulus DSM 18846
CCCGTCTAAAAGACAGACTTCCGGCATTTCGTTAAAGTCTGTCTAATAGACCCCGTCTAAAGGACAGACTTCCGGAATTTGCGCAAATTCAGTCTAATAGGGCCATTCTAAAAGACAGACTCCCCGCATTTCAGTAAACTCTGTCTAATTGCCCACAATAAAAGCAACCATCTTTTCATTAACTTTGTTCATAGCACCACCAGTACCCAAACCGCACCAACTATTCTAGTAAATCCCCCCTTAAAACCATCCTAAAACTACCTCAACTTCTGCTCGAAACCCTTAATATCCCCAAAGTAATATAAAAAATGCATGAAATTAGAAAAAAAGTTTTAGAAAATGTATAGATTTTTCTTTTTCTGTTCAGAATGGTTGAAGAGGTGATGAATTAATGAAAGAGGAAAACAAAGCGCCAAAAAAAGGTGGCCAATCTATTTTTCGTAAAAAGTGGTTTTTCCCTGCGGTATACTTAACAATTGCTGCACTTCTATTGGCAGTAGTAGTTTGGTACCAAAATATTGATAATCAATTACCAGAAGCTGGGGAAGATCAAGTAGGTGACAATTATACACCAAATCCACATGATGAGGATGCAGCACCTGTAATGGAATCACAGGAAGTCATTAAGATGCCTGTAGCAGATCAGGAACAAGCAGAAATCGTAACAAAATTCTTTGATTACGATGCATCCCAAGAAGATCGAGAAAGTGCACTGATTCTTCATAACAACCGCTATTACCAAAGTACAGGAGTTGACATCGTCTATCCAAACGGTGAAGCATTTGATGTACTTGCAGCACTAAGCGGAACAGTTATGGAGGTCAAAGAAGATCCTTTATTAGGTAATGTTGTCGTTCTATCACATGATAATGGGGTATCAACCTATTATGCTAGTCTAGGAGAAGTTGGTGTAAAAGCTGGTGATGAAGTAAAACAGGGTGATGTCATTGCTACAGCTGGAGAAAATATCTTCGGTCAAAACAATGGTACACATGTACATTTTGAAATCAGAAAAGATGAAAAGGTATTTAACCCTGAAGAATTCTTTAATCAACCAGTAAGTAAGCTAGAAAGTACGGAATCTGAAGATGTTTCTGAAGAGGACACGTCAAGCATTTCCTCTGAAGAAGTAGATTCAACTGACCCAAATTCTGAAGCAGATAAGGAAGAGACAACCGAGTCTGAAACAGAAGAATCGAATGAGGAATCTAAAGAAGATTCAAAAGAAGATTCAACGAATGAATCAACTGAAGAGGAATCTACTGAAAATCCAGCAGACGAAAGTTCAACTGATTCACAAGAATAATGGAAAAGAAATCCTAGTAGATTAACATACTAGGATTTCTTTTTTTAGAATACTATTCCCTCAAACTTCCTAGGAACAAACAACTCCATAATCTGTCAAAAGTCCTTCGTATATCTAGTTATAATAAGAAATATGTCGAACGATTATACCTTTTTACCATTGATTTATATGTTACTATTATATTGCAAGAATTTACTAGAATTTAATATATCACATTTAATAGACAGCAGTGTTTTTAACACTCTAGTATCTTTTTATAAATATAAATATCTATTAAACGCCTAGGTATCGTTGTGAAAGGACGGATTCACCAAAAATGAGTTATGGAAACATAAGCATAATGCCGGAGGATATGACGCCAATTTCAGAAAGCGCTGAATTAACCATTGGACAAATTATCCTACTACTGTCCCAGGAGCATGAAGAGCATGAAGTAATTGATTTAACTCGAAAATTCTGTTTGCAATCAACATCTAATGAAATAAAGAGAAAAGGTATGGAGTTCTTGTACATGAATGGTTTTTACGAAGATTTAAGAGTATTAATCACTAAAAACCAACTTTCCAATAATCCATCCAATCAATTATGGTCGGAAGTTTATCAAATTATCATGGATCGACGTGATAGAAAATATTCAGCAGGGGAAATGCGTACTCATTTACAAGAAATGGTCCCTACTGACCCAGAAATAAAATGCTTAATTGAACTTGTTATCGTGGATACATACTTTAGTCAACTGGATTTTGGGAAGATAGGGAACCTTTTGAACAAGCAACAAGAATTGTTTGAACAAATTCAAGATAATTTTATCCTTTCATGCTTTAATTTAAGGATTTATCAAAAGTTATTTGTTTATTATTGGAAACGAAATGAATTAATTATAGCAAGAAAATATGCCTTTAGAGCACTAAACCAAACAAACAATCCAACCACAAAAATTAACTTGCATATGAATTTAGCATTGTCTTATTCCTTTGATACATATTATCAAGGTATGTATCACTTAAAAGAAGCACTAAAAATTGCTGAAAAGTTTAATTTAGAAAATTCCATCCGCTTAATTAAAAATTTTTCAATCCCATTTCTAGCAGCTCACTTTGGTAAACCAAATGGAGTGGTTACTGATGATATTAGTGAACAAGCACATCTAGAAATTGCAAAAGGAAATAATGAGAAAGCAATTGAGTTATTAGAAGATATTTATAAAGAAAGTCCATTTAAGATGTATTATATGGGCCTTGCTAAGAAGGACAAAAACCTTTTATCGGAATCATGCGGTATGTTCGTCGAAAGAAGTGACTACTTCTTTAGCAGATTACCGTTAAATGCAATAAAAAACTTGGCACTATAAAGATAAGAATTAGGAATAAGAAAGAAATAGTATTGATGGGATTCAACTTGAATTTGTATTGATAGAATTAAGGGAGGAGGAATATCATGAAAAAAATCAAAACTATCTTTTTTACCGCATTATTAGGTTTTGCATTGCTTTTCACATTAATTCACCCTGCTAGTTCTTTATATGCCGACCCAGAGTACGGGGATTTAGAAAAAACTGGTTGAAATAAATGCCAGATTAAATAAGTTGAACCCATTCATATAAAAACCAAAAGTTCTATACATCTATATGGTATAGAACTTTTGGTTTTATTTTTTTGTAGGTAGGAAAGTATAAACACTTTCCGCCGACATAAGAAAAATTACCACACTCGTTAAAGGACGAACGAATGTGAGTTTTTCTAATCTGAAATGAGGTTATAAAAGTTATTGTTTAGTTCAAGGGCGAACGATTGCACTTTTTACTATGTTGAGTTCTTTTTAAGGTAAAATGAAGAAAAATTCAAAATAAAATAAAAAACATCTTGTCCTCTTTATCTTTCCATCCTTTTTTATCATAATCCTGACTATCCGATAATAAAATGTTACAAACCAAGCATTCAGTAAGTCTGAGGTGAGAGCTTATGTGGCTCTTTAAAAAACATCCTAATTGCTTGATTACATATTGGCTTATAAAAATATCTTAAAAGTTTAGTCGTTTATTTACTCTAACCATCTTTGTATTGTTGTTCACTAGTTGTTTTAAATATGTAACTCAACTCCTAAAGTAACCACATTATCAAGCCACTAAACATCCATCCTAGCAGTTGCTTTAAGGATGGACTACCGAAAAATGGCATAGTTCATTTTAGGAATCACCTAGTCTCATGTCTACACCTCAGGAAATATTCAACTAGGGAGGCGAACGGTGTGCACGATTACATCAAAGAAAGAACTATCAGGATTGGCGAACATATCGTCGAAACGAGGAAAACCGTCCGAGTGATAGCAAAAGAATTTGGTGTTTCTAAAAGCACAGTCCATAAAGATTTAACCGAAAGATTACCAGAGATCAACCCAGAGCTAGCTCAAAAGGTAAAAGAAATCCTAGAGTACCACAAATCCATCCGACATTTACGCGGGGGAGAGGCAACCCGCAAGAAGTACAAAACCAGCGATGCAGAAAAAGCAACAACCGTAAACTAGTTCATCACATGGTTTCATCTTCTAAAGGAGGTGGATGGTAGAGAGTACTTAAATCTTGATAAGAAGTTTTGGATTGGAAGTTAGAAGGGATTCGGTAAAGTGGAAAACGCACCAAAAGAGGTAGTTGTCCCCAAAAATAAGTTCGAAACTCTTACTTTTGGGAGCAGTACCAGGTGCGTTTTTTACTGTTAATTTTTCACTTTTAAAGTATATCTTATAGTTTAAATTGTCTAACCAACTCATTTAATTGTTCTGCCAACTTAGCAAGATGTTCGGAGCTTGCAGCTACTTCTTCCATAATGCTGCTTGTTTGTTGAACAGAGGCAGCTGTTTGTTCGATTCCTGCAGCAGATTCCTCAGAAACAGATGCAATTTCTTCGACTGAACCGTTCATTTCTTGCGAATTTGCAGCTATTTCTGCTAAGTTTAATGCAATTGTTGTAATACTGTTAACCATTTCTGATACAGCTTCATTAATACCTTCGAAAGTCTGACCAGTTGATTCTATTTGTGCCTTTCCTTGTTCAACTTCCTTATATCCAACTTGGAGAGATTCTGATACAAGATCAGATTCTTTCTGAATGGTACTTACAATATCTGTGATATCTGTGACAGAATCAGATACTTGCTCAGCAAGTTTCCTTACTTCATCAGCTACTACAGCAAATCCTTTTCCATGTTCTCCAGCCCTTGCAGCTTCGATTGCAGCGTTCAAAGCAAGTAGATTAGTTTGATCGGCAACGTCTTTAATTACGGTAACTAAATTTGAAATTTCCTGTGATTGCTTGTCCAGTCCTTGTACTTTTTTAACAGAATCTAATACAATGGTATCAATTTTATCCATTTGATGGATAGACATTTTCATTAACTCTGATCCATCTTTAGTCATATTTAGTACTATTTTTGAATTCTCTTCAATTCGGTAACCATTCTCATTAGCTTCTTGTACTTTTTCTGCAAATGTATTCATTCCAGATGCTAAATCACTAGCACTATCAGCTTGAGTCTCAGAACCTGATGCTAATTCTTGCATGGTAGTTGCGACTTGTTCAGAACCAGTTTTTACTTCCATTGCGGATTGTGTAAGTTCTTCACTTTGAGCGGAGACTGTTTCAGAGACTTCATGAATTTGATTTAATAGTCCTTTCATCTGGTGATTCATTTCGTTAGTTGCACGAACTAGTTGACCAATTTCATCTTCGGACTTAGCAGATAGTGGTTCCTGGCTTAAATCACCCTGAGCAATACTGGTCATTCTTTCCATGACCTTTTTGATTGGTTTTGTGATTCTTCTAGTTACAATTATTGATACGAAGATTGATAGGATAATTACAATACTTAGAGTAACCAAAATCGGTGTGATGATGGATTGTGCCTTTTCTTTAAAATCATCTGTATAAACAGTACCACCAATAATCCAATGGGTAGTAGCATTCTTATTAAATCCAATTATTTTATCTTCCCCATTAAATTGATACTCAATAATTCCTCGTTCTCCGGCACTTATTATCTTTTTGTAGTAGTCTTCTCCTGACTCATCCTTGCCGACATAATCTTTATCCGGGTGAGCAAGAAGTTTCCCTGATTTATCGAAAATAACAGCATATCCTGTTTCCCCGATTTTAATTTCATTTATCATGCTAATGAGCGTATCAACAAACACATCAGATGCAATAACGCCTTCAAGGTTTCCATTATTATAATAAGCCTTGGCAGCAGTAACAACCGTGTTTCCTGTGCTGGCATCCACATATGGCTCAGTCCAGATTACTTCTCCATCAGCTTGTATAGCTTCTTGATACCATGAACGATCCTTTACAGTAAAATTGGCACCAAGATCTGCTTCTGGATATATGATAACTTCCCCAGATTTATCAATTGCCGCATAAATACTACCGATGGATGGGGTGGTTTCTTGTGTTTCTTTAAAATACTGTAATACGTTATTTCGATCTTCTGTGGAATAATTGACTATATCTTCCTTAGAGGTAAAACGTTCTAAAGTGTTTGCGATATTTTCAAAGAACATTTCGAAAGTAGTATCCATACTTTCCATCTGGGACTCGACACTTTTAGATAATTCATCTGTTGTAATTTTTACGCTATAGTTATAACTTACGAAGGCTACAATACCTCCAGTAAGAATAATAAGAATTAGAAAAGGAAATAGTATTTGGTTTTGTACTGACTTACTAAAAAAGCTACCAATACTAAATCTGCCTTTTTTGAGATTTTTATTTGATTTGATTTTCATCATTAATTTTCTTCCCCTCAAGTTTAAAATAAATATAAAAATGTTTTATTTAAAAGATTATGAAAAAACTTTCCCTAATGGATCATCCTCATTTCTGGTGGGCTTGACATTTATGCAATATCCAATATATCAGTTCAAACAATGCATGGTATCCGGTTTATATTGTTCTTTATTCCACTTTAATTTAACAAAAAGTAAATAGAAAGATTTCTGCTAGCGGGAAACACTACTTGGAAAGAAATAGTCTTTGTATACCCTGATAAAGTAGTTTGTCCACTCATAATAGTGGGTGGGGTAATATCAATGTTTATTCCACTCTCTGCAATACTTGTTGCTAGTCCTCCACCAATCATATTCCCTAGCTCTCCACTAAATGAGGTAAGCATTTCGCCTTCTAAAGGCATACCAAACATTACTTCTGCAATTGAGCTGAAAACATTGGAGTCGCCAGATAAAATTAATTGGCCTTTAACATCTCCTGTAATTCCAATTAAGACTCCAAATGGTAGTGTTAGCTTATCGACTAGAAGTTCAGGCTTTGAAAGCTTCTGCTCCAGTGGAACAATGTTTTTTATAGATGTGATTGTCCCATTTAACAGATAAGTGATAGCTTTACTATTTTCTGTCTTTTTCAACTATAAAAGTCCCCTTTATAACTTAATGATCATGATGTAATTCTGTTGGTGTATATTCTCAAATAGCGTGGTGTGATTGTAGTAGTATGTAATATTAAATAACAGGCAGATGGTGTGACACATAAAACTTGTTCCGTATTGGTCTTATGTGTTTGACATTAACCTAGTTATTTAACCCTTGAGAATATCAATGGAAGGCATAGTTTAATAGGAGAATATACCTAATAAACATAATTTATATTAATTACTTAATAGTAATATTACAATACCTTTTTCTTATATTACGGAAATAATTATATTCCGATTATTCGTATTAAAAGTTTTATTAAGCGTAATTAAAAATTCATATAATCAGACTAAATACTTATCCTTTTGTACCGTAATAAACAAACATATAAAAACCTGCTTAAATATATCAAAACCTAAACGATACCCCTTATCTTCTACTCCTAAACAAAAATTTCCATTTCTTTTAAAAAATATTGCAGTTTTATGTCACATTTTGTGGTAATATATGATATAAGTAGCATTGTGTTTTCGGACAGGTGCAGAACGTAATAAATGAGGAGGATTTTGATGTTTTCTAGGGATATAGGGATTGACCTTGGAACTGCTAATGTGTTGATTCATGTGAAGGGAAAAGGAATAGTATTAGATGAGCCATCGGTAGTAGCATTGGATCGTAACACCGGCAGAGTACTTGAGGTTGGTGAAGCCGCTCGTCGTATGGTTGGACGGACTCCAGGTAATATAGAAGCAATTCGCCCTCTTAAAGATGGTGTTATCGCTGATTTTGATTTGACTGAAGCAATGTTAAAACATTTTATAAATAAAATTAATGTAAAAGGATTTCTTTCTAAGCCGAGAATGCTGATCTGCTGCCCAACGAACATTACGAAGGTGGAGCAAAAGGCAATTAAAGAGGCTGCTGAGAAATCTGGCGGTAAAAAAGTTTATTTAGAAGAAGAGCCAAAGGTTGCTGCAGTTGGTGCAGGTATGGAAATTTATCAGCCAAGTGGAAATATGGTTGTTGATATTGGTGGAGGAACAACAGATGTTGCAGTCCTTTCCATGGGTGATATCGTAACTTCCGAGTCTATTAAAATGGCTGGGGATAAATTTGACGTGGAAATTCTTCAATACATCAAGCGGAAGTACAAGCTTTTAATCGGAGAGCGTACGGCTGAAGATATTAAAATTAATATCGCAACAGTTTTCCAAGGTTCTCGTAAAGAGGAATTGGATATTCGTGGCCGTGATATGGTCTCTGGGCTTCCACGTACCATTACAGTTTATTCAGAAGAAATTGAAGAAGCTCTTCGTGAATCTGTTTATATGATTGTACAAGGTGCAAAAGCTGTTCTTGAGCGTACACCACCTGAATTATCAGCAGACATCATTGACCGTGGGGTTATCTTAACTGGTGGTGGTGCGTTGATTCATGGAATTGACCAACTACTTGCAGAAGAATTAAAAGTCCCTGTATTCCTTGCAGAAGAGCCAATGCATTGCGTGGCAAAAGGAACAGGAATCATGTTGGAAAATATTGATAAGATTGAACGTAGAAGAAGTATTATATAATGTAAGTTGGTAGTTAAGACTACTATCTTAAGAAAAACGAACGCATTCGCTTATCCTTTAGTGAATGCGAGTTTTTCTAAGGAACTCTAAAAACGAGTTCCTACCCACTACTTTCTAATAAAGGAGGGCGATTGTGATGCTAAGAGGTTTTTATACGGCAGCAAGCGGAATGCTATCTATGCAAAGACAACAGGAAGCATTAGCAAATAATATTGCCAATGCTAACACGCCAGGTTATAAAGCAGACCAAGCTACCATACGATCGTTTCCCGAAATGCTCATATACCAAATGGGTTCTCAAACAGTACCAACGAAAAATGCAAGAAATCTGCCGGTACAAAATCCAATTGGATCCATCAATACTGGTGTTTACGTACAAGAATATGTGCCAGATTATGTGCAGGGAGCATTGAAAGAAACGAGTGTATCCACTGATTTAGCACTAATTGATGGTAATTTTCCAGATGAAGCTGGAAGTATCTTTTTCACGGTGCAAAATGAAAATGGAGAGCCGCGTTATACAAGAAACGGGAACTTCACGGTAGATGGACAAGGCTTTTTAACAACGACACAAGGATATTACGTGTTAGATCAAGCTGGTAATCCGATTCAAACAGGCGGCATGGAATTCACTGTTACCCCAGAGGGACAACTTCAACTTGGTGCAGAGAATGTTCAACTAGGCATTGCCTATACAGCTGATGCCAACCAATTTGAAAAAGAAGGCAATGGACTTTTTAATGGAGAAGCAGGACCAGTACCAGCGGGTGTAACATACACAGTTCAACAAGGATTTCTAGAACAGTCTAATGTAGATGCGGCACAAACGATGACACAAATGATGGAATCCTATCGTTCATTTGAAATGAACCAGCGTGTGCTAAAAGCATACGATGAGAGCTTAGGAAAAGCAGTCAGTGAAATCGGTCGTATCGGTTAATTAACGAATCCTAAAGGAGGGAAAAGTCATGTCTAGAACGATGATTCAAGCAGCGGTTTCTATGAATCAGCTTCAACAAAAGCTTGATCTTATAGGAAATAATTTGGCTAACAGTCAAACCACAGGTTATAAAGCAAGAAATGCGGATTTTTCTTCACTCTTATTTCAACAAATTAATAACATGACCGACCCTGCCAATGCGGAGGGCCGTTTAACGCCAGATGGTGTACGCGTCGGTTCAGGTGCGAAGCTTGGTTCCGTCAACTTGGACCTGTCACTAGGTGCACTGAAGGAAACAGGGCGTGCGCTTGATGTTGCACTTACACAACCAAATCATTTATTCCAAATTGCAGTAACAGAAAATAATGTGACCGAAACGCGCTATACTAGAGATGGATCATTTTACTTAAGCCCACTTGAAAATAATCAAGTCATGCTGACAACTAAAGACGGTGACCCGGTTATGGGAGTTAACGGTCAAATTACATTTGCAGATGGCTTCGATGATATTCAAATAGCAGAAAATGGTCAAATTACGGTAAGACGTGGAGCAAACACAGAGGTTGTTGGACAGTTAACAGTAGTCGAAGCGGTTCGCCCAAGATTACTTGAAGCAACAGGAAATAATAACTTCCGCCTACCAGATTTAGCTGCACTTGGGTTTAATCAGGCTGAAGTCATTCAGGATGTGCCGGTTTCGGTTAAGAGTGGTACATTAGAAGCATCCAACGTGAATATGGCAAAAGAATTAACCGAATTGATCACAACACAACGTGCCTACCAATTTAATGCACGGACCATTTCTATGGGTGATCAAATGAGCGGATTAATTAACCAATTACGTTCTTAATAAGAAAAAAGATGATTGACGTATATGTTGCCAATAACTTATAGTATAAAAAAGAGCATTGTACGGAAAATTTGGGCATAGTTCTATCAAAGCCTTTGCTGTACCATCATTCGTACTTGGAGATAATGCGTGTAGAAATAGGTGAATCAAGTTATGTCCACAACAGACCAAATGGAAAAAACAAAGGAAGTAACGCCACAAGCACCTACAGAAGGAACACAAGTTGAGGCAGAGGTAGCTCCGTCTAAACAAGTTCCAGTTGAAAGTGTGAAAGAAGAAGAATCGAAACCTGCAGAAAAAGTAGTGGAAGAGGTTTCTTCTGATAAAGAATCTTCCTTAGAAAAAGAAAAAGAGCAGCGAAGAAGACGATCTGCGAGTGCGGAAGTCGAAATGACAGAAACACAAAAGCTTACTAGAAAAGAACAGAAGAAAAAGCGAAAAGCAGAAAAGAAACAGCATAAAATACAGAAACGCAAAAATAAAAAGCCAAGAATACGTATTTTCCCAATTTGGCTTCGTCTTATTATTGTCGTAGCACTCTCTATAGCTGCTTTAACTGCTGGATTAATGTTTGGTTACGGTGGACTTGGTGATGGTGAACCAAGAGATGCATTAGAATGGGAAACATGGCAACATATAATTGATATCGTATTTAAGGAAAGATAATAATAACCTGTACTCACGCTGGAGTGCAGGTTTTTTTGATTGTCTAGATTGGAAGGAAATGGATGATATTTCAACCAACGTTAAATAAATCAGAATCTTATGTTAGAATTTAAATGAATACTCAGAGAAAACATTAAAAACCGATGGAGGAGAGATTTGTTATCAGGAAATTAATGACTATATTCATCGTTCTTATATTATTACTAGCTGGATGTAGTAATGTCCAACACAATACAGATTTAGAAATCTCCATACTTTCGCTTGTAGAAAATAATAGCAATAATGACATTAGCCTTAATCAAATGACGTCTTTTGATTGGGAGAAGGCATTCCTTTTTACGCCTTATAGTACCCAAAAGGAGATAGAAAAACAATTAGGGGTTAACTTTAATGACCCAAGTAATATTAATATGAGGGACGATATATACTTACTTGTATTCATGAATGATGATAAGGTTGTTCAATATGTTGAAGTAGAACGTCATGGTGCTGATTTCACAATTGAGGGTAATGAGTATCTTACTCCCGCTGAAGATAGGATAATAATTGATAGGCATTAAAGGGATTTCTTTGGATTGTTTCAGTTATAACTATGGATTATCAATTTTCCTGTTTAAAAAGTGAGGAGATTATGAGCTCTAATTTAAATTAGTACTTAATACTAATACCAAACATTAATTATTTGTTATAATAAGAAAAAGCATACATAAAGGAGAGTTTACGTTGAATATAAACGAAATCAAGAATACAATTCCCCACCGTTACCCATTCCTTCTCGTGGACAAAGTACTAGAGATGGAAGAAGGAAAACGTGTAATTGGGCTTAAAAATGTTTCAGCAAATGAACCATTTTTCCAAGGGCATTTTCCTGACTATCCAGTAATGCCTGGTGTTTTAATTGTGGAGGCATTAGCTCAAACAGGAGCAATTGCTATGTTAGGAAAAGAAGAAAATCGTGGAAAAATTGGGTTCTTAGCTGGTATTGATAAATGTCGCTTTAAGCGCCAAGTGATGCCTGGAGATCAATTAAGACTTGAAGTGGAAATCGTTCGAGTAAAAGGACCGATTGGAAAAGGTAAAGGCATCGCTACGGTTGATGGAGAACTTGCTTGTGAAGCGGAGATTACATTTGCGATTAAATAAAGAATAAGAAAATGCTGCCATATTTGCGTTTGTGGTGGCATTTTTTTGTGATTGGGTTTTAGTATTTGGATAGGGCACTTGTTTTGTAAAATGGTCCCATGTTTATCAGGTAAGGGCACAAGTTTGCATTAATCAGTCGCTTGTTTAACAGACTAGGGCGCATGTTTGCATTAATCGGTCGGATGTTTATCGGGTTAGGGCAGAAGTTTTCAATAAACGGTCAGATGTTTATCAGGATAGGGCACGTACTCGAAAAATCCTCCCCAAGAAAATTGCTTCTATACCACCCAAAACTCGACATAATTCCCTAGGGTTCCTCTAAAAACATTAACTTTCTGTAAAAAATCTGTATTACTATGTAAAAATCGGGTTAAACTAATTGCGATAAGTTATAAAACAAGGAGGAAATGTCATGAAAAAGGAATTACTTATTAAATTAGGTGCACCGATTTTAGCTTTATCGTTAATGGCAGCTTGTGGGAATGATGATGATACAGATCCAATTGATGATGATAATGAAGCGCCATTAAATCAAGAAGATGATAACGGTAACGACAATAATCTTGAAAATGATGTCAATGACATGGAAGATAACATTGAAAATGATGTTAACGATGTGGAAGAGGACATCGAGGATGGCCTAGACAACGACAATAATGATAACAATAATGGTAGTGAAGATGGTAATAACTTAGGTGATGATGGAGATAACCACGGTGG
Source organism: Paucisalibacillus globulus DSM 18846 (assembly GCF_000482485.1). Classification (GTDB taxonomy): domain Bacteria; phylum Bacillota; class Bacilli; order Bacillales; family Amphibacillaceae; genus Ornithinibacillus; species Ornithinibacillus globulus. The sequence goes on from NZ_AXVK01000039.1 coordinate 12,619, forward strand.
CGATGAAGTAGGTCCAGACAATAATAAAGATGACGATAACAATAGCTAATTATACTAAAGTAAAAATCCCCTGGCTCAGCTAGGGGATTTCCTTATTTCTACAGCTTTATATCTACACTTTTTCCAAGCGTCGGATGTGGAGCTTCTACAACTGGTTGACTTAACATTTCTGTTAACTGGTTTCCTTGTTGATTCATTAGATTTTTAATATTTGTCATGACTGCCAGGCTAGCATCTGAGCGAACTTGGCTATTTGCCATAACGACAGAAAGTGCTGCAATATCCATATGAAAACCTCCTCATATCCGTTAGGCTTAAATAAACTATTATCTTCGTTTCATTTTATCACATAGAGAAGATATCTTAAATATAAGTATCGTAATAAAAATTATCCAGAAGGTTAATATCATCTTGTGCTTTTGGTGTTAATTTATAAAATTTTCTTGTCCTCCATAACTTTTCTTTACGTGTTTAAAGGCTTGAACACCACTAAAAAGATAGCTATTCATGTACCAATTCCGTGAAGTTATTATAGTTGTTTTAAGTATGAACAGGGATGTAGAAAAGTTGGTTGCCAGATATCCATCCAATATCAGTATAATTATCAATTAAGTAGTTAAAATTAGACTCAATGGAATAAATATGATTTAATTTTTATGTAGTTTTAAAAAATGAAAAGGTATGGTGATGGCATTTTGGACGTCCCACTGATATCCATCAGTATTGTTCTTATATTAATTATTGCAAATGGTATTTTTGCTATGACGGAAATTGCAATTGTAACTTCTAGAAAAGCAAGGTTAGAAAAAATAGCAGAGGACGGAGATAAAAGAGCAACGTTTGCACTTAAACTTGCAGAACATCCGAACCAGCTATTATCAACAATCCAAATCGGAATTACCTTGATTGGAGTTGTAACAGGTGCATTTGGAGGTGCAACAATTGCTGGCCAATTAGCTCCCCATGTTGCAAAAATTGAAGCTCTCGCCCCGTTTAGCTCACAAATAAGTATGTTTGTTGTTATTGCAATAACAACATATTTATCGCTAATTATTGGTGAATTAGTTCCAAAGCGAATTGGAATGAACAATCCTGAAAAAACAGCACTTAAAGTGGCAAAACCGATGTACTATTTTTCAAAAATAGGGAAACCACTTATTTGGGTGTTAAGTAAATCAACCGAATTGGTTCTGAAATTGTTCGGTGTAAAACAAAATAATGGACCAGATGTAACTGAGGAAGAAATTACTCAGTTGATTGAACAAGGTGTATACAGCGGTGTAGTAGAAGAAATCGAACACGAAATGGTGGAACAAATCTTCTATATGGGTGATCAGCGCTTAGGCGACATCCTAACCCCAAGGACGTATCTAGAGTGGATTGACCTAGAGGATTCACTGGAAGAAAACCTTGAAGTTATGAGTACAAGCAGTCACTCAGCATTTCCAGTCGGGGATGGAAGTCTAGATAACTTCCAAGGTATCATTCATACGAAGGTAGTTTTCACAGAATTAATTAAAAGAAAAGATTTCAACCTAAAGGACTGCGTTGAAAAAGCGCTTGTTCTTCCGGAAACAATGATGGCATTTCAAGCATTGGAAAGAATAAAAGACTCCGGTATGCACCAGGCTGTCGTTATTGATGAGTACGGTGGAATTGAAGGATTTGTAACTCTGCATGACTTTATTGAAAGCATCGTTGGAGACATGCCAGGTTTAGAAGATCCTAAAATCATCCAACGTGATGAAACATCTTGGCTAGCAGACGGACTAATATCTCTAGAAGTATTTAAAAAATATTTTGACATAGATGAATTAGAAGAGTTAAGAAGTGACACACACACCCTTGGAGGTTACATTACAACCTACCTAGGCGATATCCCAAAAGTAAATGATTCCATTCAGGTAGAAGATTTAAAACTTGAAGTAGTGGATATGGACCATGTGCGGGTGGATAAAGTGTTAGTCACTCGAGTAGAATTACCTGAGGATGAAGAGGAAGAATAAGGAGAGGGTTTGAAGCCCTCTCTTTTTTATTTAGAGGAAAACTTGTAATAATAAAGAATATCGTCCATTCCGAGTGAACATCCGCCAAATTCTAGAAACATCGTCCATTCTGCGTGAACATCCGCCAAACTCCAGAAATATCGGCCATAATGCGCGAACATCCGCCAAACTCCAGAAATATCGGCCATAATGCGCGAACATCCGCCAAACTCCAGAAATATCGTCCATAATGCGCCAACATCCGCCAAACTCCAGAAACATCGTCCATTCCACGTGAACATCCGCCAAATTCCAGAAACATCGGCCATAATGCGTGAACATCCGCCAAACTCCAGAAACATCGGCCATAATGCGTGAACATCCGCCAAACTCCAGAAATATCGTCCATAATGCGCGAACATCCGCCAAATTCCAGAAACATCGTCCATAATGCGTGAACATCCGCCAAACTCCAGAAACATCGTCCATTCTGCGTGAACATCCGCCAAACTCCAGAAACATCGTCCATTCTGCGTGAACATCCGCCAAATTCTAGAAACATCGTCCATTCTGCGTGAACATCCGCCAAATTCCAGAAACATCGGCCATAATGCGTGAACATCCGCCAAACTCCAGAAACATCGGCCATAATGCGCGAACATCCGCCAAACTCCAGAAATATCGGCCATAATGCGCGAACATCCGCCATTACACACAATCATTAGCCATTAAAGTCCCATTCCCTTGCTACAACTGTGTCCGCCTCTTCCTTCCTGAGGTCTTGACAATAATTTGGTTTAATACTTCAGAAAACATTAGACCCATTGCAATACCGCCTGCTAAAAGCATGACTTTGGCAGAGTATTGAACGGCGTGTATGTAATCATTTTGTACAAAACTACGCATGGCATTGTAGGCCATTCCTCCTGGTACGAGTGGAATGATGCCGGATACGTTAAAGATGATGATGGGTGTTTTATATAGTTTGGAGAAGAAGCGGCTGATCATTGCGACTAGAATAGCTGCAATAATGGTTGCTGCTACTGCGTCTACTTCGTTTTCCACTAACAAATAATACACAATCCAACCGGCCATTCCGTTGAATCCACATTGTAATAATACTTTCTTTGGTGCATTAAATAATATGCCAAACCCCGCAGAAGAAATAAAACTCGTAATAAGCTGGGCTAAAATTGCCATTCCATTAACCTCCGTAACATTTTACATCTTACCTATTGTAAACTAACCAAACGCCACTCGCAATCTATGAATAGACTAGGAAGTAAATTATAACAAACCCCCTCCTAATGGAAATATATGTTAAAATATGACGAATTTTAGGAAAAATAGGTAGATTTTGTAGTTACTAAATACGAAATAACTATAGAATATTAAGATAACTGTTTGAAATAAAGGCCCTTTATACTATAATTTAGATTAGAAGGAGAGTATTTTCCTATTTTAAGTTAAAGGAGAGCTATCATGGCGATGACCGATTCGACACAATTAGACACATTACGATTGTTATTTCAGAACAACCTAACCGATAGAAACAATAGTCGAGACAATCTAACAGAACAACTACTAAACCACTATGCGTCACTAGGAAATAATGCTCCTAATTTAATCATGGTATTCTCTTCGGATGGGGATTTACGTTCAAAAAATGAAAAAGAGATCACTCCTTTCATGAACGTAGCGAATATTGTCGATTTCAAGGGGTTCTTACTAAAAAAGTCCTATCAGAAAATGGAGACTGCTTTCCGACATGCTCAAAATGGAAATACTGCACAATGTGAAGTTGTAATAAAACGAAAAAAACAGTTTTTTGACATGATAATGGTTCCTTTACAAATTCAAAGTGGAGCTGTAGAGGGAATCGGATTTATCATAAAAGAAATTACATTATATAAACAAAAAGAAACAGCAATGATAAACGAAAACAAAAGCTTAAAGTTAATATTTGAACATTTACATATTGGGGTTTGGGTAAGTGAGTTTAATACAGGGAAATTAATTTATGCTTCAAAAGGGTTAACAGACCTTTATGACTACCCAATCGAATCGTTTGAAAAAGAACAACTAGATATACGATATGTGATTCAGAAATATGTTCATCAGGATGATAAAGAATATGTTCGCCAAACAGCAATTGATGTACTAGAAACCGGGGCATCCGTCAACATGCGCTACCGGATTCATCATCAAAATGGAACAGAGAAATGGTTAACATGCCATACCGTGCCATATCGAGATGCTAATGGGAAAATAACCCATATCTTTGGTATGCAAACCGATGTTACAGATGAAGTGAATCTTCAAGAACAGCTTAAATTTACAGCAAATCACGATTTGTTAACAAAGCTTCCGAATCAACGAAGCCTAGATGAAAGATTACATTGCTTATTTAACGAAAAAAAGCCGTTCGCATTTGGATTTTTAAACTTGGATCGCTTTTCTCAAATAAATGCTTCACTCGGTTATCATGTTGGTGATGAAGTATTAAAAACAATCGCAAATAGACTGTTATTAATCCTACCGGAGAGTAGCTTCGTTGCACGCTTGAAGAGCAATGATTTTATTATTCTATTTGAAGAATATAGGTCAAAAGAGAAACTTATTTCGTTAATTGAAAACCTAATCAATGATATTAAACAACCGATAACGATTGATGAATATGAGATCAATATGACCTCAAGTATTGGGGTTAGTTTTTATCCAGAGGACGGGAATTCCAGTAAAACCTTAATGGAAAAAGCCCATTTCGCATTAAGTTATTCTAAGAAAAGTGGAAGAAATACCTTCCGTTTATACTCTTACTCAAAGGATACCGCATTCCAACGTAAATTAAGATTGGAAAATGAAATGTTGGAAGCCCTAGAAAGAGAAGATTTCGAACTGTATTACCAGCCACTAGTAGAAACACAAACTGGGGAAATCATGGGAGCGGAGGCATTAATTCGTTGGAACCATCGGGATTGGGGCTTAATTTCTCCAGGTGAATTCATCCCGATTGCCGAAGAAAACCACTTAATTAACGACATCAGTGATTGGGTAATAAAAGAAGCATGTTCCCAAATTAGGGAGTGGAAGGATAAAGAATTAGAACTCATCCCTGTTTCTGTCAATATCTCGCCAATCCGTCTGATGAAAAAAGGGTTTACAGAATATGTGAAGAGCCAGCTAGAAGTGTATGAAGTGCCTGCTGCCTATTTCGGTGTGGAAATCACAGAAGGGTCACTACTGAAAAATGAAAAGATTGTAATCGACACCCTTGCTGAGCTAAAGGAACTTGGGATACGAGTTGCGATTGATGATTTTGGTACGGGATTTGCATCTTTAAATTATTTGAGAGAGTACCAAGCAGACACATTAAAAATTGATCAAGTATTTATCCAAAGCCGTGATGGCCAAATTGAAAAAGATAATATCATCGTTGGATCCGTGATGGAAATGGCAAAGGGATTAAAGATGAGGGTTATTGCAGAGGGCGTGGAGGAATACGGGCAGTATCGCTTCTTAAAAAATCGTAACTGCGACCTTATCCAAGGCTATCTATTTTCAAGGCCAGTGCCAGTAGCGGACTTTGAGCAATTATTAGTAAAAGGCGTGTTGAATCCAGATCCGGTGAAGGTGGAGAAGGACCGGTTGCGGAAGATGAGGAAATGATAGTAAATGCCTGTTCTCTGGGTTGGGGGTGATTATTGCGGATGAATTGAGCCGCTTATGCGTAATTTTGAGCCACTGATTGCGGAAAATAGAGCCACCATTTGCAGAGCTGAGAGCCACTAGTATACAACTGCTCTTTAAGAATAGAGTCAGAGCCAGAGCGGAGCTGCTTGCCATTGACTGTAACGCCTGATTCTTTGCATTTGGTGGAAGGGGTCGGGGCCCCGCCAGCGAATGCTTAGAATCGGATTGTACGTGCTACAATACTTGAGCAGGTGTGCCACTTTGGTATTATTTATGACAGATTTGCAATTGTTCCTCAACACGGACAAAAGTTAAGTCAATGGTGGCGGACTATAATATCTGCGCTAATTATGGCAAAATATTAGTGGTGGATCTCTCTATCGCAATTACTGGCTCAAACGTCCGCATACAGTGGCTCAAAACTCCGCACTACTCATTATAGGACAGGCATAATTAGACTCCTTTGATTAGAATAGTGTCCTGAATACTAGAGGTGGAATGAGGGATGGGGATAAGAAATCACATAGGTACGCAGGTGATGTGTATAAAAAAGGGGAATCCAAATGATAATCTTGATTAAGAAAATAGAAGTGAAGTGGAACCAAGAGCTTATGCAGAAGCTCTAGTAATAATATTTTATAGAATGTGTAAGCGGACGGGATTGCTAAAGAAGAGACTCCAAATAAAATAATCCAAAATACTTTTTAACCAAAGGATAACTAAACGTAAAAAAGTCTACACTTTTCAACAAGGTAGGCTTTACTGCTAACATCTAGATTTGATTGTACATTTAAAAGAAGACTACAAACATTTCCTAGGTTGAACGTTTAATTAATATAATTAATGGTAAAGGCTTCGAGACAATAATAAATAGATTTCTATTCATATATATTTCTATTTTCTACTTTTTTACATTCAATTTTAAAAATCTTCCTAGTCCATTCTAAAGGATATATTGATGTGCTGATAGGAGAAAAGAAAAAGGAATACCTTGCTGCACCAAAAGAAACATTAGATAACATTGTTTTTGAAATAGACGAATTGACTGGTATGAATTTGAAATGTATTGTATTTTGTTATATCCCTAGCATTTACAGTGAATCTAACTAGTTATTCAGATGATCAGGGAGTAGTTTTGCTATAGTATGGCCACCCTTTTTTTATTTGGATCTCAAATGAATCCCTACATATCGATATCTCATTATATAAAACCTCACTTTTATATTTGTACTTATGGCGTTAATTTATGTCATTTACCAACGCCCTAATAATACGAGTCTTTAAAGTATGGTTATAATACTTTAAAGTTACACATCGCTGTTCGAGTTATAAAAAATAACAAGATGATACATAATAATAAAGATATCATCTTGTTATTATAATAGTATTAAAGGCATTGAAAGGGACTACTAATTGATAAAAACCCCAAAATTGATTGAGAAATGTTACTTCAGTAGTTTTTGAATAACCTTCGAATTCCAAATTGTAAAGCCTATCAAAGCTCCTAACATATTTAAGATGAAATCATCAATATCAAAACTTCCTTTTCTTGTTATTAATTGTATTATTTCAACCATAAATAATACCGTAACCATTGAAGCCAAGAACAATCTAATTTTACTTAACCTTTTGATAAAGTATGGAAGATAAATACCCATTGGTAGAAACATAACTAAATTTCCTCCAAGATTTTTAATTGGTATATCTAAATTCATACTTTGGTCAAATAACGCTTTAATATATGTTGATATTGTTTTAAATGGAACTACATTAGATGATTCCTTAATGTAATTTAAAAATGATATGTCTTGCCAATAATATGCTCTTGAATCTATGAATAATAGAAATACCAGAGCAATTAAATAAAGCAAGAAGCTTATCCTAAAAACAACTTTGGATACTTTTTTCATCCAATCCCCACTCTCTTAATTATTAATGAAGTTTTAAATATAATTAGTATTACCGTTTCTGTATAAAAGCTTATATTGATAAATTGGACATGCCACTCTTACTTTTTGCTTCACTCTTCTTCTCGAATTAAAGAACGAATAGATTGATGTTTGATTACTATAACAATAACATACCAACCAATCGTAATTAACAACAGAATAAATAGAACTGAAAAGCAAAAATATCTAAGGTAGAAGAAATAAGGGTATAGATTTTCTAAAAGCTGAGAAAGTGAAAATACTATTAATGATAGAATCGTTGCCACAATTAAGTAAAATAGCATTTCCAATAATAGTAGATAATATATTTCCTTTTTTTTCATACCTAAAGTTAGATAGATTCCCCACTCCCTTTTTAATATTCTATATTTACTAAAGACAATGATAGTAGTAGTTATGATCGATAAAATAACTGAGATGAGAAAAGTTAATTTTCCTAAATATCCAACGAATAGTGATATACGTTTGTCATCCTTCACAAGAGTTGAAATCTTTTGGTATATGCTACCGGGTGTAAGAGCGATAAGCTCAGATAATTCAGATTCGAGTTGTTCAATATCTATTCTTTCTATTCGTTCTTCTAAATAAATGGATAGTTCATTATATCCAGAAAATAACCCCTCCTTAATTGCGGTTTCTTCTGCCATAACTATTACAAAATCTGAATACTGTGTATTTATAGAATCATTTAGCATGAAGTTAAAAGGTTCATTGCTGGTATTTAGGATTTCAAAGTCCCAATTCTTTGTCTTATAGCTGGATGATTCTTTCTTTTTCTGCACAAAATTAATAGGTTCTCTATTGAGCTTTTTAAACTCTGTATTTTGTGTATTATTTGGGCTATGTAAAATAACTTTTCCAAGTAAGTCTTCAAACACTAAATTTGGGTATAACTTTGAAAACTCATATTCATCAACTAAAACATATTTAACATTAGGAATAATATAGTCATCGTAATAAGTTATATCGCTATAATTGTTCCCGTTTAACCAACTTTTGATAGCAGGTGTTAATAGATTGTTTTTAATTAAAGGATGTATATCTACCATAAAGGGGCTTTTTTCTATATATTTAATACTAGGATTTTCTTCAAGTTGATTAACTTTTTCTTTGGAAAAAGTTAACCCTTCTTGATCTAAAACGGTTAGGTTATTAACAACATCATAACTATAAATTTCTTGTGAATTCAAATAGTAATCAACTTTTGTATCCCAAAAACCAGCGGACTCTTTTTCTATAAAAAAAGAGAAGTTAATAATTAAAATTGATAGAGTTAATGTGAATATCACTAGCAGGGAATGCTTAGGATTAATTAGCAATTGATTCAGAACTTTACTCAGCGTGAAATCTTTAAACTCAATTGGTGGTTTTTTAGTTTTTATGTTATTAGAATGAGATTCTTTTAGTAATCCATTAATTGAACTATTTTGAATCCGGTTAATTGATAAATACGAGCTATATAAAGTAATACAAAATATAACAATAATACATAAAACTACTAACACTGTGATATTTAGGATATTTGATGGACCTAGATAACTAATATTGAAAGTGTTATTAATAATCCATTTACGTAAGATATAAAGTAGTGGTAAAGATAATAAAAAACTAATTAATAATAAAATAAAAACCTGAGAGAAGGCTAATTTAATTAAGTTTAAATTGGTCGATCCCACTGCTTTTAGTACAGCTAATTTTCTTAGCTGATTAAAATTAAAAAAGTAAAATAGACAATACATACAAAGAAAGGAGGCTAAAAGAATTATTATTTGAAAAACAAACGAAAGTGTTGTGATATCCTGATAATTTGCTAATCCATTATAAAATAGACGATCATTAAAAAAACCAGTATGTTCTGCTAATAAACCAGAAGCTTTTTCTTGAATAGAATCAATATTCCCACTATTCCCTTTCAATTGGACTAATAAATTCTGAGATTCAATCTCTAATTTATTCTTATTTGAAAGAATTATATTAGGGAAATCATTAATTCCTTTTTGGACATTATTAGAAACCGTCCACTTTGCTGAATAATCTTTAGCAATTCCCGATAATGTCAACTCCAACGACTTGTTGTTTATATTTAGTATTTTCTTTTCTCCTATCTTCCAATTTTTATCAATTAATGATAAGTAGGAAGATTCAATTACGACTTCATTTTCTCTTTCTGGAAATGATCCGCTTAATAGTTCGATTCTACCCATTTCCAAGGCCAGCTTATCTAAGGTTCCAACTGTTGCAATATATTGATCCTGCAGTATGAGATTACCTAAAATCTTGATTTCACCAATTTGCTGGATATCTTTACTTGAGTATAAAGTATCTTTAGATTTACTAGTATCTAATAGGACAAGTGTATGCTCTCCGTAATCGGAATAGGCCTGTTCTTTTAGTCCAATCTTAATTGTTTCAGTTGCTGTAGAAACAGCAATTATAGAGGATATAATAATAGCGATGGCTGTTATTAGTAAAAAGAACCAACCTTTACGTGAAACTAATAGTCTGTAACCTAATTTAAACATTAGTATGTTCCACCTTCAACTCTCCATTTTGCATTGTATATAAATGATGATTACTTTTAATTAAATTTTTCTCATGTGTGACTATAACTAAGCTTAATCCATAATCACTACTTAATTTGCAAAGTAAGTTTACAATTTTCTTTGTTGTTTCATAATCGAGATTTCCAGTCGGTTCATCAGCGAAAATAATTTCAGGTAAGGTAATAATCGATCTAGCTATTGCAACTCGTTGTTGCTCTCCACCAGATAAAAGAAAGGGCTTCTTATCTAATAGTTTTTCAATTTCTAACCTCTCTGCTAGTTCAGTTGTGTTTAATTTTTTTTCTATTTGATTAAACATTAGAGGTAACTCAATATTTTCTTTAACTGATAACTCTGGGATTAGGTGAAACGATTGGAAAATAAAACCAAACGATTTACCGCGTATTTGTGCTTGTTCATTATCAGTTAATTCATATAATGAATGGTTTCGATATAAGACTTTTCCAAGTGTAGGGTTTTCAATTCCTGCTAGCATACTTAAAAAGGTAGATTTACCTGATCCGCTTTTTCCTTCAATAACATATATTTTCCCTTTTTCTATTTTGAAAGAAGTCGGCTTTACAACTACAAGTTCATTTGAGAAAGTCTTACTAATTTCATTGGCGTTTAATAAAATAGACAAAAAAAGTCCCTCCTAAAAATTATCTATCAGACTATATAATAACTTATTTTAGTTATTAATTAAAATATTATAAAAGATAAAACTATTCAGAACATTTGTTATTGTATATTTGAAAGTATAATATAAAATATAGGAGATGAAAACATGAAAAAATCAAAAGCTTTAAAACTATTATTACCAAGTCTATTTATCTTAGCATTATTAATTCCAATTGCAACTAGTGCATACTCTGGCTCTTACAGCTTTGAAATGAGTCATATAGTATACGGAAGTACAAAGCATTCTTTGTCTAACAAATCCACTTCTACAACTGCCAAAGGACAAACATACCTTGGTAGCGGGAAAGTGAATTCTACCAAATCGACTTTTTATGTAGCGTTAGATGGAAGTGTGACCGTCAAGTAAAAAGACACAATTTATGCTCGTTAATTTGAAACACTTTCTTGCCCAAATATGGTCGATCTATGTTTCATTCGATAACTATCTTCATTTAAATGAATGATTTCAACTCGATGTAAAATTCTATCTAGTATAGCTGTAGTAATTGCCTGGTCACCTAATAATTCTCCCCACTCTTTTGGGCCTTTATTTGATGTTAGAATGATAGATGATTGGTTATATAAATCATTGATTAAATGAAAAAACATATTAGCTTCCTGTTGATCCATCGCCATAAACATCAAATCATCAATAATGACTAAATCTGCTTCTCTAATTCTTTTCATTCTGGTCTGCGATTTACGTGTGATTTCCTCCGTCTTCAGCACGTGGACAAGATCCCCCATTGTAGTGAAGATAACCCTATAACCTTGGTTTAACGCTTCAATACCCAACCCGATAGAAATATGGGTTTTCCCACTACCTGGTGGTCCTAATAGAATGATATTGTGTAACTGTTCTATCCACGTTAAATCTTTCAATCTATTCAATTGTTTGTTGCTTAAAGATTTCTGTTCTTTTAAATTGAATTCTTCTAATGTCTTTTGAAAGGGAAACGTGGCCCATTTAAATCGTTTCTCTAATTGCTTTTCTTCTCTCCGAGTTTGTTCATATGTTGCTACATCGAAGAGGAACTGAGTAAAGGAGGAATCCTTTTGCTCAGCTTCTCTAATTAATGCAGGAAGGTGATTGGCTGTTTCCGTTAAACGTAATGTCTTCATCAATTCTTGTAATTGGTTTAGCTGACTCATACTGATTCACCCTCCAGTATGGCAGTATAAGCATTTATTTCCCTTTTTTGAGCCTCCGTCTCTATAACCCATCCAGAAACTCCTTTTATTCGTGTTACATTCTCATCGGTATCGTTCACTGTATCTTCCACTTGTCGGTGTCGTATTATATAGGCAACGACATCGCTAAAATCCGTTGCACCATAAAGGTTCCTTTTGATACACTCATTCAATGCTGCTGATAAAATATCCCTGTTATTTACTTTTGTCTCTTTTAATATCATTTGGAGTTGATCCCTAATGTATCGAGGGTACTTTTCTTTTATTGTTTGTAAGTAATCATAAGCTATTTCACTGTCATTAAATTGTTGGGAAACAGTATCCATGAATGCATCAATACCTTTTGTTCTATCTCGACTATGTTTCCTATCTTTAATCAATAATCCCTTCCCGTCAGGAATATGATGCTTTGCAATGATTTCACCTGTTTCAGCGCTATAAATGATTAATTCCTTTTCTTCAGTTTCCTTAATGCAGACAGTTTCATACTTGCCAAACGTCCCCAATGGAAGGGAATAACGATTAGATAAATAACGAATAGTATTGTCCTTATGGACACATCTTGATATACTATTTTCATAGTTATAATTTATATCTAGATTTTTGTTGACTGGTCTTAAGTGTTGTCTTTCCAGGGAAAACACTTCGACCGGTCTCTTTTTTGTTGTATGATGAACTTTATAGTTTCCAGTTCGATTGAGCCATTCCCAACCCTGCTCATTCCAAGAATCAATGTTATGAAATACTCGATGTTTAGCGAAGTTATGTTTAATAAAACCAACTACATTTTCAATTTTTCCTTTACTCTCTGGATCCGCCTTGCGGCAAACACGAAGGGTTAGATTCCTAGATTCCTTATATTGTTGGAACTCTTGCGTTAAAATTAAATCCCCACCATTTTCACTGACGACTATTAAACTATCTTGGTCATAGACTAATTCATTTGGAATTCCACCAAACCACCTAAATGCATTTTCATGTGCTTTTATGACATCTTTGGTAGTGAAAGGCCTATCTAACCATTCCTTATATTTATATCTAGAATTAGATAATACAAACGCTATAAAGTTTAGTTTTACTTCCTTATTATCAACTGACTTCTGTTTCGTATGACCAAAGTCAACTTGTATTTGTTCACCCATAGGTGAATCAGGTATAGCCTCATATATTCGTGGTGATGTTTCCTTCTTTATTTTATATTCCTTTCGAAGCTCTCTAACATATGACCGAACCGTACTTTCACCTACTTTTAAATCTTCGTATTTCTCTTTTAACCAATCTTCTACTTGTGCAGCGGACATATCTGGATGTTCCCTCAACCAAGACAATATCAGCTCTTTATAAGTATCTAGCTTCTTACTCCTCGTCTGAAGTGAATCTACCCACTCTGACATATCCGAAGGAGACTTTTTTAGATAACGATATACTGTTGATCTTGATATTCCTAGCTTGTCTGCCACCTTCGTCTTACTGAATCCCTTTTTGATTAACTGACTTATTTCCATATACATTTCCCACTTATCCACCTTCTGCGACCTCCACTGTTGTATGTTTTAGGATATAAACATTTTACAATGGAAAGTACCTATATTTTATTGGTATATTTGGGTAAATAAGTGTTTCTTTTTATCTAGCAAAAACTGTCTACTCTAGTTTAGCAGTCACAGGAAGTTGGTTTACGAGTTATAAAACTAGTGATATAACCGCAAATAATAAAAATTACACCAAAAATTTCGGAACGATAAAAAAAGGTACTTATACTATAAATGTTGGGAAATCAACTAAAGGTCCCTATGCGGAATATATCAAAGGCTCAGGTACAATAAACCAATAAAAAAAGTTTTCTAGAATAATAGATAATAATTATTGAAAGAATTTAAGTATATTCTTATTTAAATGCACCGAAAATATATTTTTGAATTGCTTTTATAACCAATCTAAGATTCAAAAAAGATATTTGCCTATAGTGTATTGTTTGTTTCAGAGAAAGAATTTGATTTAATAAAATCAACTTTAATGAAGAAAAACAAAAATAGAGACATGGTACAGATTATAAGAAGAGATTGGATTCTTGAGAATCAAAGGCTACAACCCAACCTAATAAATTAAAAATAACTACTTTCTGGTAATGAGTCTCAAAAGTTAAAAGTGACCCAAGAGTTAGATGGGGTTATTTCATTAGTTGGCTAGGATAAAATGAGTTCGGTATTGCACCGGACTCATTTTTTATTTTTCCTTTTGGCTCTATAATATTTGTTGGGGTACATGAAATATTCTGAAAAAGGTTAACACACAACCTACCAATCCTTTATACTTGTATTGTCGAGAAACAAGTCTAAGTGAATGGGGTTGCGTGTAAATGAATTTTACCATGAATATTCCTGGTTTGAAAGATTGTATCGTTACAAATATTGAGGAAAGAAACGAAATGGTTATTATCCATATAGAAATGGAACGAGTTGCCCAAGTGTGTCCTAGCTGTGGCGAGAGGACACAACGTATTCATGATTATCGTCTTCAAAAGATTAAACATCTAAAGTGGTTCGAACGCATTACTCAACTCTGGTATAAACGTCGAAGATATGCGTGTACTTGTGGAAAACGTTTTACAGAGAAAAATGAGTTTATTGAGAGGTACCAGCG
>NZ_AXVK01000040.1 GCF_000482485.1 Paucisalibacillus globulus DSM 18846
TAATACCGAGTGACTTGAGATATCATATTTCCGAATCGCTTCATCTTGAGAATATTCTCCAGATAGATACTCCTCTACAGCTCTGACTTTTAATTCCTTGGAATATCTTTTCCATGTTTTTGATTCCTCTAACCCACTTAGTCCTTCCTTTTCAAATTTTTCTTTCCATTTATAAAAAGTGTTTTTTGAAATTTGATATTTGAAACATAATTGCCTAAGTGAATAACCTTCATTTTGATAGGCCATTATTACTTCATACTTAAAGTCGCTTGGATATGATCTATTAGACAAAAAAACTCCCCCTAAGGTAAAACAGATTTTTATTTTTTAATCTGTCTACCTTAAGGGGAGCATATCATAATGATCGCTTTTTCTTAACTATTCATTCTTTTATCTAACTATTTTTATTTTTTAATTAGCAAAGCATCTATCTGCATTTAATCATAAACGAGTTCCCTCATTTCTTCTACCCACTTATCCACTCTCTCTCTTATTTCATCGGAAATAGCATCAATTTCATCAATCTTCATCGTTTGTAACTCATTGATGATATCGATTTTTTTGCTTTTGCGTGTAGAAATTTGATTGGATACTTCTTGTGTAACTTCAGAAGGAACCATTTCTTCTGTTCTGATTATGTCTATTGCTAGATTAAATCTCTCTCTTTCTAAATCGATGAGATTTCTGATACGTTGATGTTCAACTTTATATAAATCATATTCTGCTAGAATCTCCCACGGTCCCGGGGCTTTTTGAAATGCCCATGCTAAATCAATTAATGATGGTAACCATTCATATTCAATTGTTTCTTGCATTTCTTCTGCATTATTTGCCGAGAAATACTTTCCATTCCCCGCTTCTGAAACAGCAATTAATTGCTCCTCTGCTTTTTGATCAACATTAAACCCAATAATATTAACAGAACGTTCATTATTTTCGTCAACAAAGCTTCCTGCTGCTTTAACTGGATCGCCATCACAAGTCTCCACACCATCACTTACAATATATACCGTAAGTGGACCTTCTAATGTACTACTCATTTCAGCGGCTTTATTAATTGCATCAGCAAGTGGAGTCCAACCCTTACTTTCGAAGGTAGCTAATGATTCTTCAAATCCTTCAGAATTGTACTCGCTCATTGGATAAATTTCTTCAATGCTTTCACAAGATAGTTTTTTATCATTATTTGACTCGGATCCTTTATGTCCATATACGACTAGAGAAACTTCACTTTCTTGACCAATTACATCAGCAAATCGCTTAACAGCATCTTTTGCAATGTCCATCTTAACTTCTCCATTAACACTTAGGAGCATGCTAGAACTTGCATCTAGTAAAATAATAGCTTTACCAATATCCTCACTATTGCCTGAGTCACCCGCTCTTTTCGGGTTGGGTAAATATGGTTCCTCAAAGTCTGGCTGAAAATCCTGGGCAATCTCTATAGCTTCTTTATAATTTGGACTACCTAATAGATGTATTAAGGCACTTTCAATTTCATTTGGCTCTTGTGTCTTACTTGTTAGTTGAACTAACTGTTCCCTTAAATCCGTATCAATATGTTCCATTATTTGATTTGTTTCGGTTGATAATTCTTCTTCTAACGATAGTTCACTTACCAAAGTTCCAACAGGTTGACTTTTTAAATCATCCAAATCATCTGTACTAACTATTTTATCTACCTCAATTTTTGTTTTTTCAATTGAACTATTTTCTTCCTCTTCTACTAAATTCTCTTCTTTCGTTTCCTTATTAATTTCCTCTTTACTTTCCGTATCCTCTTTACTACAAGCAACTGTTAAGAATAAAAAACAAACTAATAATACTACTAAAATATTCCGCAATACCCGCACTCCTTTATTTTCCAATTCTATATTCTAGATTGGAGTGAAACTAGGTATTCGTCAATCTATCGAAATGACTAATTTATCCTATCGAATAGGACTTAATAACTATTGAATGTAATATCTTTGTTTAACCTAATTATAAATAATAGTGTAATGGATAATATTAGCATAACTAATGCTGCTACTTAGTGTAGGAAGTCTGTAACTGATGTTACTCTGAATAATACTTTGCGTTCGAGGGTTGCGTATTAAAGATATATAATATAATTGTTACTGCAAACATAATTAGGCTACCTAATATGACAACAAATTGAATCGATATCACTTCAGCCATTATTCCAAAAATTATCGTACCAATGATGATAAGAAAAGCTTCAATGAACCCGTACACACTACCAACCCTTCCCATTACATCGACAGGAACATTATTTTGATAGAAAGTATTAAATCCTGTATCAAGAAAAGCCATTGAAAATGAAAGAACAAAAAATCCAATTGCTGCTATTAAAAAGTTACCTGAAAAAGCATAGATTAAATAACCTATAGAGACCATTATGGATCCAAGACCAATCAGCCAAGAGATAGAAATCTTTTTAACAACTATTATGTTTACTAGGGCGCCTACAACTATTCCAACACCAGCAATACTCACTAGGAATCCATAATCTCTCTCTGATAATAAAAGCACTTCTGTAGAAAATGCAGCTTCAAGTGAATCTACTGCAGTTGCCAAAACCATCACTGCACTGAATAGAAAATAAATGATCATAATGTACACATGTTTACGACTAAAACGGGCAACTAATTTCCAATCACTTTTCAAAACCTTTAAGGTTATTCTTTCGTCATCTGTTTCAATAAAATCATTCTTTTCAATATTGGGCATGAACAATGTGATTAGTGCTGATAAAAATAGGGCTATTGCATTACTATATATCGCAAAATTAGTGGTGCCAATCATAAACATCATTCCCGTAATTGCAGGTCCAATAACAAATGCTCCAGAATCTATTAAACTCCGGAGAGAATTGAATCTTTTTCTTTGATCATGAGGAATTAACTTTGTAATATACGTCATTGATGTTGGCTCATACATGGAACTACCTACATTAATTAAAAAAACTATTCCATATATTGCTGAAAGTGACGAAAGTGATGGTAATAAGGCAATAAACA
The DNA here is from genome assembly GCF_000482485.1 of Paucisalibacillus globulus DSM 18846. Lineage (GTDB taxonomy): Bacteria > Bacillota > Bacilli > Bacillales > Amphibacillaceae > Ornithinibacillus > Ornithinibacillus globulus. The sequence goes on from NZ_AXVK01000040.1 coordinate 3,024, forward strand.
CTGCTTGGAATATGTTAAGCCATACCATAAGATGCTTTTTATTCAATCGATCAATTAAACTACCCGACCAAAAGTTTGTAAATAATGCAGACAAAGCCCTAATAATATATAAACCCGAAACAGCAAGTACACCCATCATATCAAGAACGATTAAATTTAGTGCTATAAAATATACCCATTCTCCAATACTTGAAATACCGATACTGGATAATAAGATAGAAGGGTATTTCCACGACTTTACTAACTTTTTTATACGCAATTTATTTCCTCCTTCGTAAATGCATACTTGGACAATAAAAAAACTCACCCCCAAGACCTTAAGATCTTGAGGACGAGTTGTTACGCGCCGTGGTGCCACCCCAGTTTAATAATACGTCACCATATTATTCTTGTCAGGTAAGGCATGAAAACCATACATATACCCTAGCTCTATAACAGGAGCTCCTGTCACACCATCACCTGTAGGGATCCGATATGCTGCTCTGAGACTTGCTTCCAACCATTAATTATTACTCCTTTTCACCAACTGGAGTTCTCTTTAAATAATTGCCGATTGTACTCTTCTCTTCATGGCATTTGTATTTGAATGTGACCTTTTAAATTTAAACTATTTTATCAAACAACTTGCGGAAAGTAAAGATTTATTTAATAACAATTGGATATGGATTTACCACAAACCATTCTGCAATTTGCAAGCATCAATTTTATCCTCCGTTTTTTATTACATGCCCCAATTGGTAAAAGGCTTGGCAAGAATTGTGATAGTAACTGGTAAAAATGATGGCTGAGGTGGTACATTCATATGGCAATATTAGAAACACCTATACCTAAAAGTAGAATAAATGAATACTTCCCATCTTCTAATCTTTTACCAATTTTTCCAAGAAAACCCTCTCCTCACTAAATATATTTTTAAATCAAAAAGCCCGTCCTCAAGACAATTTGTCTTGAGGACGGGACGATATAACCGTGGTGCCACCTCAGTTTGTTAATATATTATTAACATTTTTCCATAACGGGGAAACCGTCATACCATCATCTATTCGAATCATGTATGAAACTCCGAGTCTTGTTTCAATAATGGATTCTTACTCCTTTCCAGCAATTAAATAGGAGCTCTATGTAAAGAATCATCATTATCTACTTTTCTCTTCAACGTTTTTTAAGTTTATTTAGTAATTAAGGAAAATAATATTAAATGTTTTTTCTATTTTTCGCATCCAATAACCGTTTCATTCTATCTTCCTGTTTCTCCTCCTGTTGAGGTTTTCTTGCAAGAGTTGAAGGGGACTCTTTCTTTTTAATAGGTTGATTAGTTATAACTTTTTCATTTATTGATTTATGATTCTCTTTTTTAATTTGCTTCCCTTGTTTTTTTATCGAGGCACTTTTTAGTTGTGCAAACGTTTGATCGAATTGCTTCTTCTTTTCCTCTTGTTTTTCAATAGTGTTATCCTTTGATTTTATTAGCTTTGTTACCACGCCCATTATGCCGAATCGTCTTATGGCAATTTCTAAAAAGAATAATAGAAATGCAGCAAATAATAATTGTGCAAATATAGGTTGCTTCTCGGATTTTTCATGTTCTAATTTACGAAATGCGTCTTGTGGATTTTCTATAATGGTTCCACCACTTAATTCCGTTATTTCTTTTAGTAATGCATTATTTTGATTGGTTAATTCAAATTCCTTAGAGTAAGGTACGACCACACCAGTTTGGAATGTACTTGTAATTTGGTTATCTTCTAATTTAGATAGTTGTAAATAATAAATTCCTGTATCAGTTTGGAAGTTAACCTCATGCTCGCCAGGGGCAGTAGGTCTAATTTCTGCTTCTAATTCGTTTCCTTTTTCATCAATGACACGAGCTTCAAGTGGTAATACATCAGGATTCTCTGTAGAAACCTTTAATGTAATTTCTTTTCCGTTTATAATTTGTTCGATATGGTACAATTCTTGTTGGTAAGACGGAAGACTCCAAGATACCATTTCATTCCAAAGCGTTGGCCAGCTGTCCCATATGGTCCAATCGCCAGCCCATTCTCCTTTTACATCCGATGTCCATGCGATCGTATTTCCAAGTCCGTATTGCCATCTAGCTAGAATAGGATCCCCTTTATCACTGATTAATATCTCTTCTGCCCGTGACTTTGGATCTGTTGCAACATAGACATTCATTTGCGGAACACCATCAGAGAAAATCGAACTCCATTCATTCCCATCCATATATGTTGGATAAAATGGATTATCCTCAATATAGGTTCGTGTCGTTAATATGGTTTCTCTTGATAGAATACTTGGAATGGTAGATGCATCCTGTACATCATAATATCTACCGGTACCCTCTAATGCTAGTTCCTCTAATAGCATACCGTCCGCATCACTGCCAATTGCTACAGTTGATAATGTTACATTATTTTTAATTCCTTCCTCAATAAGCTCATCGTAGTTAAAATTAGTAGCTGATTGTCCATCTGTTAACAAGATGATATGCTTTCGTTTTAACTCTAATGGATTTAATTGTTCATAGGCCGATGCTAAAGCAGGATAAATATTCGTTCCTCCACCTTCTGTTACCGATCGAATGTTTTCTGCTGCTTGCACTTTATCTTCTAGTGGTCCTGTTTCAATTATTTGCCAAGGTTGATCGTCGAATGCAATAAATCCCAGTGTGTCTTTTTCACGTAGTAACTCTACAGAACGAGCCGCAGCCTCTTTTGCTAAGTCCATCTTATATCCTGCCATACTACCAGAACGGTCTAAAACGATAACCATACCTAATGACGGAAGCTCTTTTTTTCCTTTTAAGTCCATTTCAACTGGTAGAAGTTGTTCAATTGGAGTTTTAAAATATCCACCTAAGCCAAAGCTTTGATTACCACCAGTCATAATAAATCCAACACCGAAATCTCGAACAGCACTTTCTATAATCTCCATTTGCTCTTCCGTAACATCTGTAGCAGATACATTACTAAAAATGATGGATTCATAATCTAATAAACCTGTAAGTGAAGTTGGTAAAACTGCTGGATTAATTGTATTAACTAGTAAATCGGAAGCCTCCAATACGGAGGAAATATTCTTTCCCTCTCCATCTGTACCTTCAACAATTAGAACACTAGGACTACCTTGGACATTTGATATTGCATAACCAATATTATTTTCGGGAACATCGTCACCTTCAGCACTAATTTCTGCTTGAAAGCTGTGAATTCCAGTTGACTCTATCAGATAATCAAATGAATAAACATTTTTACCTTGTTTCACTTGCACTTCTTGGTCGATGATTGTTTCGTTATTTTTACTGATTCGTATACGTGTTAATGTATCGATCGTACTAGAAATAACAGTGTCAATCGTCGAATGTTCCCCAAGAAATAAATTCTCTGGTACATGAAAACTTTCTAGAACAACGTCTTTCTCAATAGAAGTTGCAAAAGGTACGATATCAACAATTATTTGTTGTGATTCCAAAAGACTGACTTGCCTTCTAACATCACCTAAGTTTTCATTCCCATCTGTAAGTACTACAATTCGGCCATTATGATTGGCAGAGAGTAGGCTAGATGCAAGCTGAAGTCCCTCTTCTAGATTTGTAAAAGAAGTTTTCTCTAGTTTGGTATTTGAAATAATTGCTTTTTCCTGATTGGATAAGGCTTGGGCAATTTGCCCACCCTCTGCAACGGTTACAATTGCATAAGCATCCTTTTCACTCATGGCATCTATTGCTTCTTCGATAAACCCGTACATCTGATTTTGTTCATTTCGTACACTCTCTGATTGATCAATGACAAATACAGTTGTGACACCTTCTACCGGAAACTTAAAGTAAGGAATACATAATGCAAAAATTAGTAATGAAAATAGTAGAAATCGTAATGTAAGGACAGTCCTTTTTTCCGTTATCGAGTTAGTAGATGCATGTTTCCAGTAGAGGTAAAGAACTCCGATTACAGGTATAAATAATAGGAGGAATAATGGTTGATCAATTTGAATTCCCACGTCGATAAACCTCCCATTCCAAAAATAAAACAAGTAAAGCTAACAAAACGAGCCACGGCCATAGTTCATTTGGTTTTTCCTCAGTAGCAGTACTACCATCATTAGTAAAATCTAGTGAAAAACTAGATTTTGGGTGGATATATTTTTCTTCGGTACTAATTGAAACTGCAAAGAGTTTTTCTGATTTAACGCCGTTTGATTCTTCTATAATGCTATACAACCCAGGCAAACTTGGAGCCTGAAAAAACGACTCATCTAAGTTCAATGCCATCACTTGTTCTTTTTGTTCAGTTACTATTTGACTAGTTGTTGCTCCCGGATCGTGTGCAATGTTAATCCTTTCCAAAGGCTTTATAAACCCTAAAGTTTCTTGAGTTTTGTTTAAATAGTTAATGGCGTTGTATAGAAAGATTGGAAAACTAGAATGCATCGGCCAATCCGTATCAGCAATATCAATACCAACTAAAATGATAGGATTCCCATTATAGTAGCCATTACTGATAATTGGTATATGATTACTGGACAGCAAGGTATCAAGTTCTAGTGCATCGTATGGAATACGAGACTGAATATACACTTGGTTCAAATCGACATAACGCAGAATGGATTCATTATTATTCACTTGTAAGGAATGCTCTACTAGTTGCTTCTCCCTTACATTAAAGTGTCCACCTTCAGTTGGTGAAAAGATGATTGCTGGACCATCAGGCCACTCCTTTTCTGGAACCCCCTCTAGAACATAAATCCCGTGATTATCTACAACATTAGTATCTTGCTCATATTGAACAATATCTGTGCTAAAGTAACTTAAAGCTTTTCTAGTGAAAGGATTAACTTCACCGATGAGATTAATAGGAGGATTATTAACTTGTCCGAGAAAAGAGAAGGTCGTATTATCCGCTTCATAATCATCTTCATTCGTAATGACAGCTTTATAATAAGATTTCGCAGGTAATTCGGGAATAGAAAATTGTACTAACTTACCAGGTTCAATAAGTTCTTGAAATGAATACAGTTTCTCCTTGCCGCTTTCTATCTTAACTCTTGCAAGTTGTTCCTCTTCAAGTTCATTATAAATGGATACAATCCCACTAATCTTCCCGTTATTCTCTGCAACACCAAAAGTATGTAATGATAAATTATTCGTAGAGTCTCCGATATTATGAACGACTAATTTACTACTTAAATAATTAGTGTTAATTTGGTCTTCTCGAAGCCTATCAGAGAAAACATGGATTTCTCCACTAGTTCTAGCTAATAGTTGATTAGCAAGTTGTATAGCTTTATCCATGTCCGATTGTTGATACGATGGTTTTATTCCCTCTATTTTTGATTTCATGGTTTGTTTCGTTGTTTCATTTGAGAAAATAATGGTTGGTATTTCTTGTGCTAGTACTAGCGTGAGCATTTGATTATCTAATTTATCAACAAGCTCCATAATTTCATTTTTTGCGATGGATAAGCGGCTTTTATTATCTTCCTCTGTTGCAGTCATAGAAGCAGAAGTATCTAAAACTACTACAATATGTTCACCAGACAATTCATTTAGACCAACATATGGCCGAGTTAAGGCGAACATTACTAATAATAAAATAATCAACTGCAGATAAAGTAATAAATGGTTTTGTAGTTTTTTCCACCATTTTGTTGCCTGCCATTCCTGCATGACCTGTTGCCACATCAAGGTCGAGGGGACAATATTGCTCTCATATTGTTTGCGAAACAAATAAAATAGGATTACACCTATTATAAAAATTGAGAGTATAAAATAGATAGGCGTTAAAAAATTCATTGTATCACCTCAACTTAAATCCACCCTTTAGAGGATAATTGATGAAAGATAACATCCTCAATTCGGTCGACTGTGTCACAGGAATGAAAACCAATTCCACGTTCAAAACAAAATTTTTCTAGTCTCTTCAAGTGATCGGTTAATCGATTTTGATAGTTACTTTTTACTGTTCTATTCATGGTGACATTTACTTTTTCCCCAGTTTCACTATCTAAAAGTTCCAAGTCTCCTTGATAGTAGGGATTCGTTTCTTCTCTTGCTAAAATCTGAATGACATATAGTTCTTGTTTATATACCTGTAATTTCTTTAATGCTTCTTCTATTAACTCGATCGGTTCTAGTAAATCACTAATAACAACTGAAATACTAGATTTAGGTTGGATAAATGTTTGAACGGTTTCTGAAAAAATATTCGCATTTTGACTAGGATGAATGTTGCTAACGTAATGTACCATCCGGTTTGAGAATGCTTTACCTTTTTTATAAGTAAAAGGATGTAATTCTGAACCAATAGGGAAAATGCCTACGCGGTCATCAGCACTTAAAGACATAAATCCGATAGAAGCAGCTAACATTTTAGCAAATCTCCATTTTTCTGGAATTAAAGACATGGACCGAGTACAGTCCAAATAGATAGAAACAACGAGTTCTTGTTCATCTAAGAACCGCTTAATATAGTGCTTATTTGTTCTGGCATATATATTCCAATCGATTTGCCTAAGATCATCACCTGGCTGATAAATACGGTAATCAGAGAATTCGAGTGACGTACCTTGTCTACTCGATCGTCTAGCACCTTTATGATGGCCGCGTTTCATATTACGTGCCTGTAAACGGTACTTATCTAATTGATACATAAGTTTACTTGTTAATAACTGCTCACTCATCGTGACTCACCAGTCGTAGATAAAATCTCATCGATGATTGCATCACTTGTGATTCCTGTTGCCTCCCCTTCAAAATTAAGAAAGAGTCTATGGCGTAAAACCGGCTTAGCTGCTTGTTTAATATCACCTTTTGATACATGAAACCGACCTAAGCTTAAAGCTCGTACTTTTGCTATACGTATTAGTGCTTGTACTCCACGAGGTCCGGATCCATAGCGGACATATTTTTTAACGGATTCTGTACTCTGTTCCTGATCAGGATGTGAAGACAAAATAATATTAACTGCATAATCTAGCATTTCTTCAGAAACTAAGATTTCTTTTGCTAGATGTTGAATTTTAAGAATCCGATTTCCATCGACAATTCTATTAAATTTAGGAGATTCTATTCCAGTTGTATGTAAGACGATTTGTTTTAACTCTTCTTTGGAGGGATAATTGACATGTATCTTTAGTAAGAACCGGTCCATTTGGGCTTCTGGAAGCGGGTAGGTTCCTTCTAAATCTAGTGGATTCTGTGTTGCTAGCACAAAAAATGGGTCAGGAAGTTGTTTTGTTTCCCCCATTACCGAAACGGTCTTTTCCCCCATTGCTTCCAATAGAGCACTTTGAGTTTTAGGTGTTGCTCGGTTAATTTCATCAGCTAATACGATATTGGAAAATACGGGACCTTGATGAAACGTAAATTGATTCCTTTTCCCATCTTCACTTGGTTCAATTAACATCGTTCCAGTTATATCGGAAGGCATTAAGTCTGGTGTAAACTGGATTCTAGAAAATTTTAAATCCATTACATCAGAAATGGTCCGAACTAACATTGTTTTCCCAAGCCCAGGAAGTCCCTCAAGTAGTGCATGACCACCCGAAAAAATGGTCCAAAGTACCTGATCTACGACATCATCTTGACCTACAATAAATTTTTTGATTTCTATTTTAACTTGGGATATTTGTTCAGCTATTTCTCTTAATTCTTGTTCTTTCATTTCTATCTCAAGCAACATTCATTCTCCTTCCGGGTCTAAATCACTAAAATAATCTTTTACGACATTTTCTAAATAGGTTGGTAATTCAAGCCTTTCCACACTTTTGCGATAGGAATCTTCATACTTTCCGTACACTTCTTCGTATGAACGGACCGAACCTTTCATGACTAAACCATCTGGAGTGCTTTGAAATTCACTGTCTCCCTTTCCAAACTCTCCATAATCCGATTCAACATTTTCTTTACCATCCATAAATTCTGGAATAGTTAGCTCTCTAGACCCTTGACCAAACCCAGCACCAGATCCGCTACCACCATCCCCGTTTCCTGAAGCACCACTTCCATTCCCACTCCCATTGCCTTCCCCATTGCCATTACCTTGCCCACTTCCTGGAGACGGATTTTGACCTTGTCCGTTGTTGCTGTTATTTTCCCCAGAATTAGATGAATTTCCATTCTGGTTCTGTTGTGCTGACTGGTTTTCTTCACCAAAGGCTAATTCACTGGAATTACTTAAACCATTATTAAACATGCCTTGTTGTAGTGAAGTAGCCAAGTTTTGTAATTGTTGTTGTAATGATAATAAATCGTCTAATGAAGCAGTACTTTGCATTAATTCATTAAGTTGATCTTCTAATACGGCCATCATATCAGCCAATTGTTCATCCGACAGTTCTGAAAGATTTGGAGTACTTTCAATAAGCATCTTACCTAATAGGTTCTCTAGTCCTTCCTTTTCTTCGGTTGACAAGTTTTCCGGCTGTTTGTTAGCCAGATTCTCAAGAGCTTTACTTAATTTATTAGAGTCACCATCTTCTAGCGCACTCACAATTTCTTCTAACCCTTTTACCTCACTGGCTAGTTCATTTAATTTTTCTTTGTTTTCTTCTGCTATTTGTTTATCTTTATCCAGTTTTTCTTCTTGTTTTAGTAATTCTTCCAGTAACTCCTTGCTTTCCTTTAATTCTTTTGTTTCTTCTGCTAAATCTTTTAGTTTTTCTGTTTTATCTTCTTTAGCCAATTTTTCAATTTCTTGTTTTGTTTCTTCTATCAGTTCTTGTTCTTTTTCTTGTTCAGTGGCAAGTTTCATCATTTCATTTGGTAAGAAAAATAGGACAGATGTAATACCGACTAAAAGAATAAAGGCAGACAATGGTTTCCAGTAAATTTTTTTGCTTTTATCTGTTTGTACTTTTATCATTGCTTTTTTCATTAGGGAAACTGCATAACGTCTTTGTAGATGAGACATTAAGGAATTGTCCTCCATGTAATGAAGAGCAGTTATTACATGATTTTCTGCTATAAAATCATCAAAATGATGTGCAGCCTGTTTATTAGTAGGTCGCTTGATAATAGTTACAATGACAATTCCTATCAGGATAAGTACAGCAAGAAAAATGAGTTTGTTAACTAAATGTGTGATCACAACAAGTCTCGCAAGCATCACGAAAAGAGCCATAGTTAATCCTAAAATGAACAGAGCAAGATGGCTATTTCTGAACAATTGCTTAATCAATAACTTTCGCTTTGCAACTTTTAATAATGCAAGAAACTGTTGTTTTTCATCCATTTTTAACCGTTCCTTTGTCGACCTTCGCTTTTGGCCTTAGTTTTTTGATACTGATCCATAAGGATAGTACTGTAATCACTAAATAAGTAAGCATAAAACTTGTAATTAATGAAAAATCAATTCCCGACGCTTGATAAATATGCTCAACCATATAAGGTTCAAAGTTAGACATTAATATGATAAAGGGGTTTACCATTGCAGTGAAATACGAGATTATATTTGTCGTATTTTGATAATAAAACATTTCACTTATAATGATCGTCAAAAATGCTGTACCCGCTGATAAAAACAGAGCCACTCCATATGTAACAATCGATGCTACTATGGTTTTACGAATTAACGTGGAGAACACGACCCCAAGACTACCAATTGTAATCATGGTTACTAAATAAATACTAAATGTTGAAAAGATTAAACTAGGTGAAACACCACCGAATAAAAATACTATGCTATATAAAGGCATTGAAGCAATTATCATTAATAATAAATAGGAAATAGATGATATTAATTTACTCAAAATAATACTTGTCGATGATTGTGGTGTTGTTAGTAAAATATTCAGTGTTTGACGTTCGCGTTCTCCGCTAATAACACCAGAAGTTAATCCCGGTGTCATAAACAGAATAAGCACTAATTGAACAAAAGATAATACGGAAAACATTATACGACTTTGCTCAGGACTGAAAACGGCACTCGCGTTATAAATGGTATTTACTAAAATAAAACCAATAGCAATGATGCCCAAAGCTAATAAATAGAAAAAGACTCCTAAAAATCCTTTAAATGAACGAAATCGTAGTTTAATTTCTTTATTTAACACCGGATTTATTAATAATGACTTCAAGAAAATTCTACTCCTTTCGTTATTTCAAGGAATACATCCTCTAAATCGGTTTCTTCTTCATTAAAGCTAATGATTTCCAAATCATATAAAATAGCTTTTTTAAGTAATGCTACTTGTTCTTCATCGGATCCGGTGTATGAGAAAATTAACGTATTTGTATCTTTTTCATGTTTTGTTAAATTTGATATTTTTGGTTCATCTTCAAAGAATACAATCGCTTTGTCAGGATCGGATGCTAATCGAACATGAATTATTTTATTAGCTTGTAGCTGTTTTTGAATGGAAGCTACTGAGCCTGAAGCTACTAATTGGCCATTTGTAATAACTCCAATTTCATCACACATTTCAGCAAGCTCAGGTAATATATGGGAAGATATAATAATAGTTTTACCCATGTTTTTCAGTTCTTTCAATATCTCTCTCATCTCAATTCTTGCCCTTGGGTCGAGTCCTGAGGCGGGTTCATCTAAAATCAGCACCTCTGGATCATGAATGAGTGATCTAGCAAGGCAAAGTCGCTGCTTCATTCCACGTGATAATACATCAACATATTCATCTTTCTTATTAGTTAAATTTACCAAATCTAACAATTGCGGGATTAGAATTTCTCTTTCATTTTTTGGTATGCCATAGCTTGCACCATAAAAATCAAGGTATTCCACTGTTTTAAACTGATCATATACACCAAAGAAATCTGGCATGTAACCTATGTGCCTTCTTACTTTTTTAGGTTCTTTCGTAACATCATAACCATTTATATAAGCAGTACCAGATGTTGGTGTTAGAAGAGTAGCTAATATAGAAAAAGTAGTAGACTTACCTGCTCCATTATGACCAACAAAACCAAACACACAACCTTTTTCAATTTTTAAATTAAGGGAATCTAATGCTGTAAAAGAACCATATTTTTTTGTAAGATTCACTGTTTCAATCATTGGTTATACTCCCCTTCCAATTCGAGAGTCGGCGTATTTACATCAGGATTGTTCATTCCATTTTTTACAAAACGAATCAAAACTTTACCATCTTCTGAAATATAGTTATTTGCATCTTCCTCAAAGATTGTTTGATTATCGTCTAAGACAATATATTCATCCATTTTTACATTGTAAATGGTAAATTCAGTACCATCTGAGATGGGGTGTCTTACTTTAAGCTTATTCACGGCGATATTATTAGCGTTCATTTCTACCGGTAATTGGTAGGAGAGATTATATTCACCTGGGTCTACCGCAATAAAATTCTCTCCATACATTAAGCCATTATGATGGATGGAATTAGAATTTCCTGAAACAACATTAAGATCAGGTATTATTGCATCTCCTTTAAGTTTAAACTCCCCGCCTTTTAAGGAACGTATTTCAATATTTACTTCTTGGGTAACCATAGAAAGTGAATTTATTTCCTTTACTTTTTTGTCCAATCCAACCTCGGTAATTGGTTCCGCTGTAAAACCAGCTATTAAAGGTTGCTTTAAATTCTCTGGTTGCATATCAAAGTACATGGATGAATCTAATAATTCATACTTCTTCCACTCCACCATACTTTCTCTATTCTTGACCTCAGACATACCACCATAGCCCGCATTATAGTAACCAGGGAAAACAGAGGATGCTATATTTGAACGTGGTGCACCGATTAAGTTCTGTATATTTTTAGAATCTAGTTCAATCTGAATATCTATTGTTTCACCTGCGCTTATATCACCTATAGGATATGATTTATCTCCACTTAGTAGGTAGGCTTCATCCATATCAAATGCTAAATTACTTGTAACGGTTCCTTTTAATTGATTATTTTCAATCCATAAATCGCTTTCTAGTTTTCCTGTTTTGATTGAATTAATTGGACCCATTGCAGAACGAATCGACCAATACTCTACATCGGTAAAGGTAATCTTAGATTGCTTTCTACCTTTCTCAACCATAGCAAAGCTATCTATCGAAGAAGTTTCATATCCGTTATTACGGTGTAAAGGAAATGCTTCATAGCCACTTGGTTTAATCGTGACTGGATAGTCTCCACTATTATTACTTAGGATTGAAAATGCTCCGTACCCATTTGCAATACCTTCATCATTAATAGAGAGGATACTAATATTATTCATTTGAGAACCACCAATACGATCTTTAGCGCCAACAATGAAAATGGCAATACTAGAAACAATCGCAACAAGCGGAATAATAATCCAGGAAATCTCACGTTTATCTAACTTCTTCAAAATGAAATATAGAGCTGGGATTAGTAAAATTAAGTAGACAATAAATAAAATTACTAATGTTTTTACTGGAATAAATGATGACGGATACAACTCGACGATACTCCCAATTCGATGGGCAAGTTCATCCACCATATACCGTTGTTGTCCGGAGAGGTCTTTGTTAACTGTTTTTTGTAAGACATCAGACAACCAAGATGAATATCCATCCCATTTGGTCAACGTTTCACTACCTAAGTTGAAAGCGAATTGGGTTACTTCCCCAATACCATAATCTTTTTGAACTACCATTGGTAAAGAGTGATCGGAATAGATGACATGTACATCATCTTTCAATTTCCCAATATTAATCTCAACATTATCAAAGTTTGGTAGATTTTCCTGCTCCTCTTTGGTTAAAAACGCTAGCTCACTAAACGATTCCTGCCCTTCTATATGTAATAGAAAAAGTTCTTTTAATTCATTACTTTCTTGGAGAAATGGATCACTCCCCAACATTAGATGTCCACCGGAGCGTGTCCATTCTACTAGAGCGTTTAGTTGTTGCTCTGTTAAATTAGAGATTTGATAATCATTAATTAAAATCAGATCAAATACTTCTAATCCCAAAGCCTCATTTGGAAAATTATCTTTTGTTAAACTCAAGAATTCCAAGGACTCTCCATTATATTTTGTGGTCTTCCATACATTTAGAGAATCTGGAGAATCACTTAAAGCACCCATCACAATTCGATGATCCGGTAAAAAGGACGGTCTTTTTTTAGTATTTCCATTTAACGGGATCTCTTTACCATTTTCCCATCCATTTTCGAAAAACTTGATAAAGGAAGCTTGTTGATTATTAGGGCCACTATAAAAGTAATCTTCACTTAATCCCGGAATAGAAAATGTTAATTCCGTCTCTTCCCCTTTTGGAAATTCTACAGGTATCACTACATTACCAACAGATTGGTAGCTGGGAGCTGAGAAAAACACTAAATCTCCTGAAACAGTATCTCCTTTATTGATGACTTTAACTGTAACTGGGAATCCTTTCCCTATTTGAACTTTACCGTCAATTCCATATGTAACCGAAATCTCAAGACTAGCCTCAGCAGGTACTTCAGTCGGAATAAGAAACAATAGTAAACATAGGAAAATTACTATCCTTTTTATTATCTTCACGGTTATCCCCCTTGCTTAATCGAAAAGTGTTTCTACTTGTTTATCTTTTGTAACAAATGTGAAAATTAATAGTAAATAAACTATAACACACTGAATATAAAAATAATATTGTATTTACAGATATTTATTAATAGGCATTTATCATGAACAAACATGTTCATAAAGTCATTAGTTAATAACAAGGGTAGAATCTCTAAAGTTCGTGATTGAATAATTAACACTATCTTTAGAATAGCATGATAACTATTAGCTAAAATAAGAATGAGGAGTTACTATTTAGGAGGTTTCTATTTGTGGCCAATCTAAGTGTATTAGATTTTAGCTTTCAGAATTTATCTCAAAAAAACATGTCTTTTAATGAGGTTTTTCAGCATATTATTCGATTTATGAAGAAAGATCCCAACGGACGGTATCGGTTAATATTTGGAACAGATTCACAAGTACATCCTACTTACACTAGATTTATAACAGGTATTGTCATTCAACAGGAATCTAAGGGAGCATGGGCCTGTATACGAAAAGTAATTGTTCCGAGGAAAATGATGAATCTCCATGAAAGGATATCGTATGAAACGACATTGACTGAAGAAGTTGTTTCCATGTTTACAGAAGAAAGAAAGACCCAATTAATTGATATTGTTCTACCCAATATTTATAAAGGATCAACATTCACAATAGAAGGTCATATCGATATTGGTTCTTCAAACAAAAATAAAACAAGAATATTTGTGAATGAGATGGTTGGGCGAATGGAGTCATTAGGGATAGAACCTAAAATTAAACCAGATTCTTTTGTTGCAAGTTCCTATGCTAACCGGTTCACTAAATAATTTATCTCAATTATATATATTTACTTCCTTCCCGAATGCTGAGTTTTGCTAGTGCATTTTGTTGTATAAATGTACGAACTGAATTTGGGTTTGTTTTGGAGTATTCCCTTAGTGCCCATCCAATTGCTTTTTGAATGAAAAATTCTTTACTATCCGTATTTCGTTTTATATATTTATATAGTAATTCTTCATCGGTTTTCTCTTTATATTTTAGTTGAAATAATATAGACGTTCTTCTTAGCCACATATTCTCATTTGTAGACCAATCTTCAATACTCTCATGAATAACTTCAGATGAATCTGCGGCAATTTTACCAATAGGTTTTTGCGCAAGCATGTCTACTGTATCCCACCAAGATTTTGTCGTTATTAATTTTTCTAACAATGAAATATGTTCTTTCGATATATTTTGTAGTTTTATTTCAATATAATCTAATGCAATATTTTGATACTCTCGCTCATCCTTTTCCCATAATTCTAATACAAATTCAGAATTAAAGGGTTGTTTGGATAATCCAGTTTCCTTTAAAAATTGAGTTGTGATTTTTCTACGCTCTGGTGTTTTAATTCCGAAAAAAGGAAAATGATTCTTCATATAGTTTTCCATCTGTCGTGCATTCTCTGGATGACGGTGCGCGTCTAACTCTTTTGTTAATAATTCAAGCATTGTATTCTCCCCTTATTTAGAAAGGTCCAATTTAGCTTACTAAATTGGACCTTTCCTGCGATTAGGATCCTGTAAACATCTGTACCCAAGCGCCATTGTAATATCCTACACCAATGGAGTCAAAATTAGCGTTTAAAATATTGGCTCTATGCCCTGATGAATTCATCCAAGCATTCATTACCTCTTGTGGTGATTTTTGCCCTTTGGCAATATTTTCACCTGCTGTACGATAGTTAATGCCGAATGTTTTCATCATATCAAATGGTGAACCATAATTTGGACTCGTATGAGAGAAATAGTTGGAATTAATCATGTCCATTGCTTTTTTCTCTGCTACGCTACTTATATCTGCTCTGTGCAGCAATGGTGATAACCCGTTTTTCGATCTCTCCTGATTCACTAATTGTGCAACCTGCTCTTCGAAAGTAGTCGGGCTTGAAGCTGTCGCTCGAAGTCGAATTACTGAACCTACCTGCATATTTGTTGGAGCCACATTAGGGTTTAATCGCATTAATTGTTGATAGTCTAATCCGTAACGCTTTGCGATAAACCAAAATGAGTCTCCCTTTGAAACCTTATAAAAATCAAAAGGTGGTTCTTTAAACATTTTAATCTCTGCACTTGTACCCATTGGAAATACAAGTATTAACGCAAAAAGCAAGGGAATCAATCGTTTCAACATAACTATGTCACCTCATATTAATAAAATTGTAATCCCCTGCTTCTATTGTCTCTTATGAACTAATAGTAATACGTAAATTTTAATGGTGCATAAATTTGGTAATTAATGAATGGCATGATGGCTAGTAAAACAATGACAATCCAATTAATATAATCATGATATCTGCACATATATGTATCATCCAAGAAGCCCATATCGTTTGATTCTTCTCATTTACTTTATGAAATACTAATCCGATAACCCATAACCCAATAAAACATAGCAAGATAATAAATGGACTAAACCACAACATGATCATTGGGATATGATAAGTAGCAAATAATAATGGACTGTAAATGTACCCAACTCTTTTGGGTAGATTAAAAAATATAAATCCCCTAAAGAAGTATTCCTCCAAAAATGAATTACCAAACGTAATATAGAGTCCGACAAGAATATAAGTGGTAGCGTTAATCCCTAACCGATCGGTTAAATCATTTTTAATTGCATCAAGATTAATTAGGGGTAAAAATAGAAGATATGCTATTAGTACGATTGCAGCAGATGAAAGACCAAGTATAACAATACGTTTCCATTCCTTCACCGTAATTTTTTCTAAACTAATTACATCCTTGAATCGGAAATCTTTATATACTCTAATATAAAACCATACCGTCAAGAAAAATAAAAGTATTTTTAATCCAGTTTTTATTAAATAATTTATTTCAATACCATGCTCAATAAATGCAAGTAGACCACAAGTAATTAAAGAGCTTAATATTATAAATGTTGACTTTTTCCTCATTGAAATTCCCCTATAAATTATGACTTCTTTTTCTATTCAGAATCTAACTGTAATTATCCCATATTGCTACATTTATGTAAAACTGAAATATATTACTAGAAAAAGGCTAAATTTGTAAAATTAATGAATGAAAACAAATAAACGGGGTATCATACAGTTTGTAAGGTGAAAACGAACACCATATGTTCATTTCACAAAAAAAATATAGGAGGTAATAAACATGGCGAACAATAAAAATCGCAACAATAACAACAACAATAATAATAACAATAACAACGACAATGTTGAGTTTGCGAATGAGTTTCTAAATGATGAGAATTTAGATAACAATAACAATAACAATAATAACAATCGTAACAACAACAACCGCAATAACAAACGTAAATAGTTCTACTTAATGCAAAAACCTGTATTTTTACAATACAGGTTTTTGCATCGGTCCCTACGATAAAAGTTTAATTAAATTCTTCACTTGTAATTCTTCAAACCTTTGTGTAACTTTCTCTCGGTTAAATTTCCAACCTGCTGTTTCCAGCGAGATTTTAATTGGAACATCACAGCGAATTTCGGCAAGACTCCTCGATAGATGGAGCATATCTAAATTAGCATTAATTTTTGTTTGTACACCCTTTGGCAAATGGTCAATATTTGCTAATAAGCCCTCAATTGTTTCATGCTCCTGCAACAGTTTTAATGCGGTTTTTTCCCCAATTCCTTTCACACCAGGATAATTATCAGAAGTATCTCCCATTAATCCCTTCAAATCGATTATTTGCTTAGGATAAAGACCCTTCTTCTCATAAAAGTTATCCTCGGTAAATACTTCATAATTACCTTGGCCTTTTCTCATAATTGCTACACTTATCCCTGGTTCAATTAATTGAAGAATGTCTTGATCTCCGGTTAAAATTAATACTTCATCTTCTTTAGAGAACTGTTTTGCTAATGTACCAATACAGTCATCTGCTTCAAAGTTTTCAATTCCGATATTCGGCATGTCAAAAGCATCGACTACTTCTTTAACTAAGTCAAACTGAGGAATTAATTCTTCAGGAGGTGCGGAACGATTCCCTTTATAGTCTTCATACATCGTTGTGCGAAATGTTTTACTTCCCATATCCCAACAACAGATGACATGTGTTGGCTGAAACGTATCTACAGCATCTAAGAAATAACGTAAAAATTGATATACACCATTTGTAGGAACTCCATTTTCGTTTTTCATGAAATTCCCTCGTATAGATGTAGCGAAAAATCCCCTAAATAATAGCGCCATTCCGTCTACTAATAAAATTGATTGTTGCAATTTATGACACGTCCTTTATTGTATACTCTTCAAGATTTGGTCTAAATCCCGTTCTTTATCACTTAAAATATGGATATCAATAGAATCCTCTAATGCAGCTAAACTATTTAATACATATTGATTTATTTCATTCTGTATGTCCAGTATGTTTTTATCAACTAATACGTCCCATTGCTGAGCATAGTTGTCATTCATTACTTGTTTAGTATTTTCAATATACAGTTGTATTTCAGGTTGTAAAATCTGATAGAAGACTTCTTTCATTTTTTCCTTTTCATTTTTTTCAAAGAATGATTTCGTCCCCTTGAATAATGAAAAAGCTTTTTTGAATAGATTTACATCTAAATTTTTAAGCGGTTGTACATAATTTGGTGTTGTTAATTCAACCTTTTGTTGTACTGGTAATGAAAATTCATTATCAATCTCACTTATTTTCTGCTTGTAAATATCCATTAGCTCCGTATTCTGTTCATTTATATAGGATTCGATTCGAAGTGAAACAGCACGCGCTTCTTGTAAAAGCTCATAACCAGTGTAATCTAACAATTTTACTGTGTTTCGCTCCAGTTGATATATTGCATTACGACCTGACTCCGTTACGGTTGTTGGGTTGAATTTATCTTTAAACATATCATGAAAACGGATGCCAATTCTTTCACCTACATAGTGTAACTGCTTCGAGATTTTCTGGTGGACTCGTTTATTATACGTGCTACCATCACCTGAATCAACCGTTTGAAGTAATCTTTCTTTTCTTTCCAGTAACTCCTGTTTATACTTTTGTTTTTCTTGTTCATTTAGGCTTGCTTTTTGCTTAACATGTGCCACTAATTTTTGTGTGCGTTTTAGCTCATGAACCGCCGATTTAACCGCTAATTGAGATAATTCATTCTCTAAAAATGAATAAAATTCTTCCTCAAACTTGCTTAACTGTTCGTTAATAGCCTTCTTCACTTGCTTTTCTTCTAAAGATTTTTTACTAGAGATAGGATACAATCTTGGATTGCGTATTCCAAGTTTATTGAGCTGATCTTTGACATAATTAACTACTAAGTTTAACTCGGTAGTATCATGGGCTAGATCAGATGCATTTATAATAAAGAACATTTTATCAAGTTGGAATGATTCCTTAACACGCCCCAGCTGCATAACAAAGTCTTTGTCTGCCTTGGTAATCGCATGATTATAATACGTTACATAAAGAATCGCATCGGCATTTTTAATGTAATCAAATGCTACGTTTGTATGTCTTGCATTAACAGAATCTGCTCCTGGAGTATCTACTAATGTTATCCCCTTTTGAGTGATGGAGCAATCGTAATACAAATCAATCGATTCTACAAAGCAAGCTTTTGATTCATCGGTTACATATGCTTCGAAATCTTCTAATTGGATTGTTTTAGTTTTACCAATTAAATCCTTATGGACCTCATATCCTTTGAGAATTGCTTGTAAATAGCTCTGGAACATATGACTTAGTTCATCATGATGTTGGACATCATATTCATTGATCCACTTCACTAATCCACCAATATCTTCGGAAGTTGGTGGGGAGAGGTGTTTCAGAATGTTCTCTAAATCCTCTTGCAAAGTCTTTTGGTCTTTTAGACGAATAACTACTGTGCCATGTTTATTATCTTCCGTTACTGGAGTAATCCGATTAATAACAGCAGTTGTCGGATTGGGTGAGGAAGGTAAAATACCTTCTCCGATTAATGCATTTGCAAAAGATGATTTACCGGCACTAAATGCACCAAATAGTGCAATCGTTAACTGTCGATTAGATAGTCTGCCATTTCGGGCATTTAATTCCATAACTAATGAATTAAAAGTAGGTAAATCCTGTAACGCTTTTACAGTTTTGTCAATCGCCTGGACAACCCGATGAACTGATGGTACACCTTCTTTTTCTTCCGCTTGTTCATCAATATATTCTACCTTTGGATTTTCTTTTATAGCTTTGACTTTTGATATAGGTTCACCTTTTATAAATACCTTTACTAATTTTCTCTGAAGTATCTTTTCCGTTTCTAAAGTAAATTCTGGTGTATGGAGTTGTTCATCCATTCGATGTATATGCTGCTGATACTTCTCCTGCAAGGCTTGTTGTTTCTCATTCATCTTAACCAGATTTTGATAGGCTTGAAGTTCCTCTTTGTATTTAGTTTGTTTCTCTTCTGATTCCCGTTCAATTACATCTACTATATTGGAAAGAGTCTCACGAGCTGTTTTTCGGTATTTATTTTTTATTGCACTTGCTAGGTCATTAGTGTAATTCAAAACAGAATCACCATTTACTTGTGCACCTTTTTTAATGAGTGCTAATAGATCCTCTTTATGAATCGATACACCAAATTGCTGTACCGCTGAATAAAGCGTTTGTTCATTAATTGAATAAGCTTTTAATCGTTCAGCAAACTTTTCACGCAATTTCCATTCTATACTAGCTTGCATAGTTTCTCTTATGCTACTTAAAAAGTCTTCAGATCTTTTTGCTTTTTCATCTTCTGTTTTTTTCTTCGCACCAAAAAATCCAATTTTAAAATCTTTTTGTTGTGAATCAAGAAATTCAAATGCCTTTTCTCTGATTGTAGCCGGCATCAGATAAGCATTTTTTAATGTGTGATCTAAGTCCTCAATAAAATCATATTGAATATCATTTGACTTGTTTTTCAAAGAATCAATAGTTTTTTGTATATTATCAACTTTCTCCAGTAATCTTTCATCAATTTCCTCACCCAGTGATAGATTACCGATATCCTCATCACGCTTTTCAGCTAAATAATGTTTATGAGCCTCCATAATATTTTTTACAGACGAATCAATTCTCTGGATTCTTTCCTCAACGAATAATTGATTGATTTTATCTTTAATTTCATTGAACTGATTATTTATAGCATCCTCTTTTAATAAAGAAGAATAATAGATTGAATCAGGTAAAATCCCCCATTGGTCAAACGTTTGTTTTACGCTTTTTTCAAATGATTGAAAGGTAAGTTCTTTTTCATTATGTTTATCAATCTGGTTAATAATGATATAAAATGGTATCTTCATAGATTGAATGTTCTTTAGAAACTTCATATTTAACTCAGATTGCACATGATTATAATCCATAACATAAAATAGCACATCAACAAGATGTAGTGATGATTCCGTTATTATTCGGTCTGCGTCATCTGCAGCATCAATACCTGGAGTATCAATAATGGAGCAGTTTTCTGGGATTAAGGAATTACTAGAACTAATCTCTATTTTCTTTATCGAATCTTTAGACTTTGCATATTCCTTAATCATCTCTAAATCATAAGGTTCTTTGTACTCGACTGGGTGGTCACTTTGGAAATAAATACGTGCAGCACCCTCACCAGAAGAAAGTTTAACTATATTTGCACTGGTAGGAATAGGACTTTTCGGTAATAAATCACTTCCGATTAATGCATTTATCATCGATGATTTACCAGCAGAAAAGTGCCCTGTAAAACTGATTGTAAATTCGTCTTCTAGTTTTTTCTTATATAGGTCGACTATTTTTTCTGCATTTTTTTCATCACCATGTTCTTTCATAACATGATAAATTCCAGTTAGATTATCGTAATCTAACACTGAAGTATTCTGTTTGATTGCCCTCACGTAAAATAAACCCCTTTGTTTCATCATAATACCTTTATTATAGCGTATTTTAAATCTCTATTACTACCCCGTATAAATGGAAAACTTTTTTAAAACATTTATCATTTTTTAGCTAAAAGGAAAAACTTCTTAAAAATCTAAGAAGTTTTTCCTTTGCCTATGATATCTTTTGTAATGTGTCGGAGTAAATCACCTCTACTGATAACTCCAATTACCTTCTGTTGGCCATCTAATACTGGAATTTTTTTAAAATGGTGTCTAGAAAAAATTTCTAATACATCGTCTAAATCACTATCAGGTTTTACTGTTTTAATATCCTTCGTATTCATCATGTTTGAAATAGTCTTATCGAGTGTATACCCTAACTTATCCGATAATTTTTCTTGTTCATTCACCATTATCAATGCAAACATATCAAATACAGTTCTACTATTGGGTCTTAAATAGCGAATTACATCACCATCACTTATCATGCCGACTATCTTGTTATCTATATTTACAACTGGAACGCCACCAATTTTATGGTTTACTAAAATTTCAAGTAGTTCTCTGACAGTTGTTTCCTCTGTTACTGTTATTACATCACGTATCATAAAGTCATGTACTTGCATGATTTCACCATCTTATTATTAGTATATGTTCATGTTTCTTCTAAATATCGATACTTTCCACTGAAATATATAACTGGTTCATCTTCCATTAAGGTATAATCTTCAGTTACTTCTGCAATATATATTACATGGTCTCCGGCTTTTATGGTATTGTTAACCCGACATGAAAGTGCTGTTAAAGCTCCTTCTAAAACAGGGACACAATCTAAATAAGTAAATGGAACTTTTTCCTTAGACGTAACTTGTTTTGCAAATATTTTAGAAAGTTCTATTTGATCTTTTGATAAGATGCTTAATCCAAATGCTTTTACTTCTCCAATTTTGTCGTACATCCTTGCTTTCTCATCAATTGAAATCGCAATTAGTCTAGGGGACAAGGATACTGACATAAACGCATTAACAGTCATTGCCATTATTTCTTTGTTATATTCTAAAGAAACAACGGTAATCCCAGTTGCAAACTTGCCCATTGCGTTTCTAAATTGTCGTTCTTCCATTAAATTCCCCTCTTCCTTTTATTATTACCTGTACTTCTAGCTTAACTCGAATACTAGAAGATATGAATATTATTTTAGTTTACATAATAATATTATGGTAAACTAGAATAACTTTTTATAATATTGTATGTAAAAATACACTAATTGTTAGTTCTTAATTGCATAATTTATTATAAACTGCGCGGTAAATACTGTATATTGCCGTTCGAATTTAATGAATGGAGTGGATGAACTGCTATGCTACCGCTCCGGCAGAATACTCCGCTTTCCACGGGCACGGCCTCAGCCTCCTCGCGGAAAGTTCGCCGCTGCGGGGTCTTCGGACACGTGCTGTTCCCGTAGGAGTCTACGTATTCTGCCTGCGCTAGTTAGAGTTTCCGAGTTATGGATTGTTTGTAACGCATTTTTTCAGTAATTACGTACAATAATTCTAATTCACTACCAGCGTAGGAAATACAGGGAGACTCCTGCGGGAGGATAGGCATAGGTGAGACCCCGCAGT
>NZ_AXVK01000041.1 GCF_000482485.1 Paucisalibacillus globulus DSM 18846
TATAAAGAGTTTAAAGTGAACTTGACTGAAAAAGTAGGCGACAACACTTGGTATCGTGGTACTTATGAAGGTTCTGATGGTAATATATGGATTCATCCTAATCATTTAACGACAAAGGAAGAAAGCAATATAAGTAGAGTTGGACAAATTAGGGATACCGGTGTAGAAATATATCAGCAACTAGATGATATTTCTTCGATAATTAATGCTAATTCCACTCATATCAATCGTGTTTTTTATATTAAGAAACAGACAATAATAGATGGTAAAACTTTTTATCTTTTAAGTAATAAACCAAATAGTGAAGATGGCCTTGTTGGCTGGGTTAACAAAAATAATGTTACTTCTTACTCACATGTAGGAGTGGATAAAAATAATAAGATTATGTATTTGAAAGGCACTGGTTATGCCTACGATAAAATCTGGGGCGGTAGTGAAAATATAGTATTTCCACCAACAGAGTTAGAGAAGAGAAAAGGTTATGGGTTGCAGGTAAACTTAACTGAGAAGGTTGGAAATAATACCTGGTATAGAGGTATACTAGATGGTAAGGAAGTTTGGATTCATTCTAACCATGTTTCTACACAAACTGGGAATGAGACTAGTAAATTAGGAAAGATAATGAACTCAAGTGCTTCCATTTTTAAGAGTTTAGGAGATTCAACTTCTATTATTACTGCAGGAGAAGTTCACACAGGTCTAGTTTACTATATTAAGAGAGAGACTATTTTACATGGTAAAACTTATTATCTAATTAGCAATCAACCGAGTAGTACGATAGGTACTGTAGGTTGGGTCGATAAAGATAGTATGGAAACACATGATCATGTAGGTATAGATTCCAAGTCAAAAACCTTCTATCTTAAAGGCACAGGTGTTGCCTATAATAGACCTTGGGGCGGAACGAAGAATGTTGTATATAATGTTACTCAAATGGAAGATCGTAAAGGGGCAGTATTCCAAGTTCAATTAACACAAAAAGTAGGAAGTAATACATGGTACCGTGGTAAGTTAGACGGTCAAACAGTGTGGATTCATTCATCACACCTGAACAGTAATAATTACACTACTTATAATTTAACGTTAGAACAAGCGTTAACTATGCAAATGAAAGTAAATCCACAAACAGACAAATACAGAAATAATCCGGGATATGTTAGTGCTGAATATATTGATTTGTATGGACTTATCACTGGTACTACAGTGAATTTAAGAACTTCACCAACTCTTACTAGCAGCGTTAAATTTAGTGTTAAACAAAACACTAAATTTGAAATTCTTGATGATAATGTTAAGGGTGATACTGTTAGTAATAGTACAAGATGGTATAAAATAAAATATAGTGGTTCAACAGTTTATGTTCATAGTAGTTTAGCTAAAATCTATGGAACTACTAATGCAAATGTAAATGTTCGAGAAACAGCTAGTAGTAGTACAAGTAGTCATATTTATGGACTTGTTCCAAAAGGAACTACTTTGAGTATTTTAGATATGGGATCATCTTGGCATAAGGTAAGCTATAATACTTGGAGAAGTGCTAAAAAAGATGATGTAAGTTACTACCTAGATCCAAATAACTTCGTAAATGATCCTATTCAAAGATTCCAATTCTTTGATATTTCTAAACCAAGTGGTATCTCTGCGAGTGCTCTAAACACTTTACTAAGTGGTAAAGGAATTCTAAATAATAAAGGGCAGTATTTTGTACAAGCAGAGAAAAGTTATGGGGTTAATGCTGTATATCTAGTAGCCCATGCTTTACTAGAAACAGGACATGGAACTTCTGAACTAGCAAATGGTGTCGTATACAAAGGAGTCAAGGTCCATAATATGTATGGGATAAATGCGTTTGATTCTAATCCAAGAGGTGCGGGAGCAGAAAAAGCCTATAATGAAGGATGGACAACACCTGAAAGAGCTATCTTGGGTGGAGCTAAATGGATTGCAGATAACTATATTTATGTCGGGCAGAATACGATATACAATATGCGATGGAATCCAGTTTCAATGGATACCAGAGGCGGTGCTAGTCATCAATACGCTACAGATATTGGCTGGGCCTCTAAACAAGTGAATACTATGTATCAAATTTACAAGCAAATAAATAATGTAGTTTTCCAATTTGATATTCCGAAGTATAAATAATCTTTAATTGGGCGGTCTAAAGAGTCAGAACAACTGACTCTTTAGTAGCCCTTTTTTTTATAGAATTAATAGGTCGTAAGTTTTTTGAATAAATTAAATTAACTGTTAGCTAAACTTTGAATCTACTTATCCGATATGATTAGTAGATAAATAGACATACGGGGGATATTAATGAAAAAGTTTGTAGTAAATGTAATCATAATTTTATTTATCATAATGACGATGCCAACCATCTTATCTGCTAAAGAAAATTACGCAGATGTAAATAATTATATAAAGACCCATAAGTTTAGAGCAGCAAAAATAGAATATAATCATAATCCTTCTTTTTTAAAATTTAATTATCGTAATGGATATGGAATGGTAGAAGGTGTCGTAGCTCACGAAACAGCTAATGATGATTCAACAATTTTAAAAGAAATCTCATATATGTCTCGAAATCATCATAATGCATTCGTTCACGCATTTGCTGATCATAATCGAATTATAGAGATCCATCCAACTGAGTTTGGAGCATGGGGTGCAGGGAAATACGCTAACCAACGATTTGTACATATAGAGTTGGTGAGAGTAGATTCTTACGATCAATTCGCGCGATCTATTAATAATTATGCATACTATATTGCTAGTGTTCTGTACGATAATGCATTAGGTGTAACTAGTGCTGATAGTTCAGGTACTGGTACACTATGGTCACATAATGCCGTAAGTAAGCATCTTGGGGGAACTAATCATAGTGATCCACATGGTTACTTTTCAAGATATGGTTACAGTTGGAATCAATTTGTTAGTTTAGTAACTGAGAAACATAGTGAGTTAATAGCTAGCAAAAAGGCTAATACAAGTAAGTTAGGTAAAATTAAATATAGTAATGCATATATCTATCAGAATCCAACTAATTTAAATAATAGAACTATAGCGGGAGCAACACAATTAAATAAAGTATTTTATATAAAAGCACAATCTAAATTAAAAGGTAAGACTTATTATTTAATAAGTAACCTACCTAGTAGTAAGAATGCCACTATAGGATGGGTAGAATCTAAAGATATTACTACCTTAAGCCATCTCGCAGTAGATAGTGTACCAAAAACATTCTATCTAAAAGGAAAAGGCGTTGCTTATGATCGTCCATGGGGTGGTAGTAAGAACGTAGTTTACACCAGCAATGAACTTGCCCAGGATAAATATGACCGGTTTGATGTCCATTTAACACAAAAAGTAGGAACTAATACATGGTATCGTGGTTCTCTAAATGGAAAAACCGTTTGGATTCATGGAAACCACTTAACAATCAAAGAAGAAAGTAGTACAAGTAGATTAGGAAAAGTGAACGATACAAGTGTGAAAATATATTCCAATGATCAGCTTACAACTGCATTCACAGCAGGATCAGAATATATGAACAACGTGTATTATATTAAGAAACAAATGAAGTTAGATGGCAATACGTATTATTTAATAAGTGAGCAACCAAGTAGTGTAAATGGAATCATCGGTTGGGTGAATTCTAAAGATATAACTACCCTAAGCCATCTCGCAGTAGATAGTGTTCCAAAAACATACTATCTAAAAGGAAAAGGCATTGCTTATAATCGTCCATGGGGTGGTAGTAAGAACGTAGTTTACACCAGCAATGAACTTGCCCAGGATAAATATGAACGGTTTGATGTCCATCTAACACAAAAAGTAGGAACTAATACATGGTATCGTGGAGTTCTAAATGGAAAAACCGTTTGGATTCATGGTAACCACTTAACAATCAAAGAAGAAAGTAGTACAAGTAGATTAGGAAAAGTGAACGATACAAGTGTGAGAATATATTCCAATGATCAGCTTACAACTGCATTCACAGCAGGCACAGAATATATGAACAACGTGTATTATATTAAGAAACAAATGAAGTTAGATGGCAATAAGTATTATTTAATAAGCGAGCAACCAAGTAGTGTAAATGGAATCATCGGTTGGGTGAATTCTAAAGATATAACTACCCTAAGCCACCTCGCAGTAGATAGTGTACCGAAAACATTCTATCTAAAAGGAAAAGGAGTAGCTTATAACCGTCCATGGGGTGGTGGTAAGAACGTAGTTTACACTAGCAATGAACTTGCCCAATATAAATATGAACGGTTTGATGTCCATCTAACACAAAAAGTAGGAACTAATACATGGTATCGTGGTGAATTTAGGGGGGGAACAATGTGGATACACAGTTCCCACCTAGATAAAAAATAGATGATGAGATTGATACGAAAAAGCCCAAGACTTTTTAATGAAATTTTCTTGGGCTTTTTCATTTAATATAAATGAATGTTAACAATTTGAAATTTGGAATACTAGTTAGTTGTAGTAAAAGGATTTAGAACTAAATACAAGAATTAACAAGGAAGTCTTATTAAAAGGATAGATATGTTAGATTTAATTATTGTTATCGAAATTTGTCAAAATATCAAAGATATTATGATGTATTTTTGATTACATATTGATATAATTATGATGGCGCAGCAAAGGATAGCTGAATTGATAGCAAACTTTTGCAATATGTTGCTATCAAAGAACTCATTATTATATCTTTGGTCGTTTATTTTTTACATTAATGGTGTAATATAAACACTACACATTAAAATTAGTGCTGGATTAGCTATTGTTCTTTTTCCTATTTAAACGCTAGATAATGCTTTGATGAACATAGGAAGGTGATTGTTTACATTAGTACGTGGTAGTCCTCAAATAGTTTTTTTATAGTATAACCTTAACGTTTGAGAATTCATTTTGATAAGCTGAATTACTATAAAGAATAAAAAAGTTGATATAATATTTTGCTTTAAAGAAATCTATAACAAGATGCTTGAAGTTCGGAATAATAAAGTTCCAATAAATTATCTAATAGTTGAAATTAAGTAACACTTATACCGATAGGGTAGGCATCATTTATAACTAATATAGTAAGGTTTGCAACTAGACTTAGGGCATTTTCGCTTTAACTGAAAAGATTTCATAACTTCTTGGAATTTAGACAATATGGTGAAGAAGAATATTAATTTAGAAAAACATAAAATAAATATAAATGGTTAAGAATCTCGAGATATAAAGGTTTATGCAACCACAAAATATTAGTAAACAGTTTAGTCGTATACGGAGGAATTATTAAATGAAGAAAGTATTAAAACCGGTAAAAAAACAGTTTAAACGAGCAAAAAACCTGTCCAGGTTCTTCATAAGACCTTTTAAGGATTATAGGAAAAGCATTCAGGCTCATCGCGGGCTACTCTACGGTTATCATTTCGAAAAAACTAGTATAGATGAAAAAATGGTTTTACTGGAAACCGCACACGGTGAAAAAATAGGCGGGAATCCATATGCAATATATGAAAAAATGATTGTAGATCCTAAGTTTAATGGTTTTAAGTATATCTGGGTTTTAAATAATCTGGATGATTGGTTCTATTCTGAAAAAATTAAAGAAAAACAAAATGTTGTAGTTGTCAAGAGAGATAGCGATGAATATATCAAATATTTAGCCAAAGCTAAGTATTTGATAAATGATACAACTTTTCCTTTTTATTTTCAGAAAAAAGAAGGTCAGGTTTATGTTAATACTTGGCATGGCACACCTATTAAAACTTTAGGAAAGGATGTTAAAGGGACTTTAGGACAACATAAAAATGCTATTCGTAACTTTTTACACGCCGACTATCTCGTACATCCTAATCGATTTACGGCGGATATAGTAAATGAAGCTCATGAATTAAATGGTATATATCAAGGAAAGATTGTTGACAGTGGCTATCCGAGAGTTGACTTGACACTTAATGCAGATAAAAAATTGGTTAAATCCTTTTTAGAAAAGGTTTTAGAAAAAAAAATAGACAAGAAAATTGTTCTCTATGCCCCAACTTGGAGAGGTGAGTTGGGCAAAATAAAAAATATCGATGAGGATTTAATAAAACATGTAAAGGAAATACAATCGGGACTACCTGAAGATTATATATTACTATTGAAAGTGCATAACCTTACTTATCGCTTTATTAAAGATAATGATATTTTTGAGAACATTTGCATTCCGAATTGGTTTGAAACAAATGAACTTTTGTCTATAGTCGATGTATTAATAACTGATTACTCCAGCATAATATTCGACTTTATACCGACAAAAAGACCAATCATTCTATTCACTTATGACATTAATGATTATGAGGAACAGAGAGGAATGTATTTAGATGTAAAGGATCTACCTGGGAAGATTTGCGTGTCATCTGATGAGATTGTGAGAGAAATTAGTAATTTAAATACTTTCTCAGCTAACAGCGATGATAAATACGCAGAGGCTATTAAGACTTATTGTTATAATGATGACGGTTTTGCTACTCAAAGATTTATCGATATTATCTTTCATGATGTAGAGAGTAAAGATGTCTATAAAATTCGAGAGACCAATAAAAAGAAGGTTATTTTATATGGTGGTTCACTAGATACAAATGGTATCACAATCTCTCTACTTAACTTGTTGCGAAACATCGATTACTCAAAATATGATATTACATTGATTCATGGTGGTAATATAAATAATGCTAATAAATATAATATTGAAAGTCTTCCGGAACCAGTAAGAATCTTATATAGAATGGGTACTTTTAACTACACGCTTCCGGAATATTATAAACACCATTTGGTGTTTAATTCTGGATTCAAACGGAATATAATTAAGAAGAATATTCCAATTGATTTATACAAAAGAGAATTAAGAAGATTAGTCGGAGATGCCAAATTTGATATTGGAATTGACTATAGTGGATATTCACCATTATGGACTCTAATTTTTTCTTCAAACGAGTTTAACAGTAAAAGTATATATCTGCATTCAGAGATGAAAACTGATATAGAACGAAGAGTTAAGCAGAATAAAAAGGTTAATATTTATTACAATATCATTTTCAATTTATATAATAACTTTGATAAGGTAATATCAGTATCTAAAGATGTTACGGATATAAATAAAGAAAACCTAAAGGATTATGTAGATTCGAGTAAAATAGTTAATGTTGAGAACTCAATTGATTATAATCGAGTACTAGAAACATCAAATAATTACGAGACTTATTATTACTCAGACAGGGAATACATGTTACTAGAAAAAAATGTAGAAAATGGCTTTGTATCTATTAAAGGGGTAGAAGAACCTGTTCCTGATGATATAAACTTCATTACAGTAGGTCGTCTATCTATTGAGAAAGACCAAGAAAAACTAATTTATGCATTTTCTAAAGTGCACGATAAATATGCTAATACAAAGTTATATATTGTTGGAGATGGGAAACTGAAGAATAAATTAACTTCTCTTATACATTCATTAAAACTGGATGGAAAAGTATTTTTAGTAGGTGCTTTAGATAATCCATTTGCATTACTGAATAAATGTGATTGTTTTGTAATGTCTTCAAATTATGAAGGACAAGGGTTAGCTATAATAGAAGCTCTTATACTTGGAAAACCTGTAATTTCAACTAACATCCCTGGACCAAGAGGGATATTAGAGAATGGCTTTGGTCGATTGGTCGATAATGACGAAGATGGATTAATTCAAGGAATGGTTGAGTTTATTGAGGAAAAACCAACTTATAAGAAATTCGATTATAAATCTTATAACAAGCAAGCACTGAAGAGATTTTACTATGAAGTTTGCGGCGAAAAAGTTGAATATGACAAGTAGAAGCTAGAGTTATTTATACCTGATATTTAAATATTAAAGAGCATTCTCAAAAGAGAATGCTCTTTATAAATGTTTTTAATCTGAAAAATTTGGACATGTAAAATATATTGTTTTTTGTTTAAGTTGTGATTGTGATTTAACTTGTGTGCTAAATAAAAATAAAATAGCTACTGAATAGAAACAATTTCCTGAGGCAAAATAAAATCTGTAAAAATACCGTTTATACTTAACTGAAAATACTCTTTCATTACTTCTAAATCATTTATTGTATAGACATATGATTTAATACTCTTCTCATTTAGTGCCTTTATTACTTCTAATTCAGCCCTAGATTCTGATAAGCTAACTACTCGAATATCATTCTTATCACAAAAATCAGCTAATGTTTCGGGGGTATAGTCTTCGCGTCCCACAACATAGACCATATCATGGAAGCCATACTGACGAATTAGCTCTAGATCGTCTTTATAAAACATTTGAGGTATGAGTCTATTTTTAATATCGCTATCCAAGTCTTTTGTGAAACTATTTATTTTCTCATAGAGTTTTTTTGTATCTGCAACAGAAGTTGTTTTTCCATCCATTATTATATAGATATCAGGGTACTCTTCTAATAACGCAATTACTCCATCAAAATCTAAAGGGCTATATTTGTTGTAGTATGGCGAATTCATAAACTGCTCATATGTTATAGTTTTAGAAGATAGATTTTGACCATAATCTTCTTCCCAGCCGTGGCGTACAACCAAATTGCTATCACTTGTTATTGAAAAGTCTAATTCGAAAAGTCTATATCCATTATTATAACTATTTATTAGTGCCTCTTTACTGTTTGTATATGTATATCCATCAATAGCACCCCCAGCATGGGCAATTAATTGTTGTTCAGTCCAATTATAATGATTAGATTCTTCATTATTAATAGCACAACCAGAAATTAAAATGAAAATCACCCCTAATAGTAAAGCTTTCCGCATAATCTTACACCTCTTTATGTTGAGTATTTTAAGAAGATAGGTATACCTACTCCGAAGTTGTTTCATACCAGCTTCTCAATATCTTAGATAATTGGCATTTATATCATAACAAATTTTAGAAGGGACAAATAGCTTTTAGGTTATAACTACATATATTAACAAATTAATGGGGAATCCTCCCAAAACTAAGCGTCAGAGCTAAAGGCTCTCCTCAAAGGCTAAGTTTTTCTAGTAAGAATTGACTATTTGAGATTGGGGTTTACAATATATAAATATAGTCGAAAAATGTTATCATTATTATTATTGGGATAGAAGGTGTGTACTAATGGCTAAGATTTCGATTATCTTACCTATTTATAATACAGAAGAATATATAACAGAATGTATTAATTCTTTACTGAGTCAAACTTATAAAAATATCGAGATAATTATTATAGATGATCATAGTGGAATAGAATGCAAAAGACTAATTAAAGAAATAGCAGCACAAGATCCTAGGATAAAAGTTTTCCATCTTGATGAAAATATGGGCATAGGATTCACTAGAAATTTTGGCATAACAAAAGCAAGTGGAGAATTAATATATTTTGTTGATAGTGATGACTATGTGGCTCCAACTACCATTGAGTTATTATCCAAGAATATAAAGAATTACGATATGATATGTGGAAAAATTGAACATACATATACTAGTGGAAGTAAGGTGGAACAATTAGAAGAACTCTCAAAGCCAGCCATCTACACTGATAATAAGTATAATCTAATTAAAAATAGTTCCGCACTAAATTGGTTGATTAAAAAAGATTTTATTAATAATAATCGATTGGTATTCTCAGAGGAAGTGGTTTCTTTTTCCGATTTAAATTTTATGGTACCAGCTCTATACAATAATAAGGAGATTCCATATTTAAAAGAAGCATTATACTTTAAAAGAGAGAGAAATGATCCAATTTTAAAGCCATCAATAATGCAAGGTGATAGTAAAAGGATCATTGAAGACTTTCTTAATGCATTCATCGTTATGAAAGAACATTATAAGGAAGATCCCTTAATCAATGATTATCTAGATTTTCAAATATTAGATTTTTACTCTAACGACATAGTTGAGTTTTTCAAAGATGAGAGTAATATTGCTTCAATATTTCAACTCTTAAACACGGCGTTAGAAAAAGTCCAAAACGAATCTATGAAAAGTTATGGCTACTTCATAAAAACAGAAATACAAACAATAATAAAAGGTGATAGTAACAAATTTATAAAGATAAATAGTAAACATCACTTCTTAAGAGAATTTAAAATTGCAATAAAGGGTAGAAGAAAACTCTACATTTTTCTATATAATAGATTTTTCACCAAATTGCCGGTAAAAAAGAATACGGTTTTTTTAGAAAGTTTTTTAGGAAAGTCTTATTCAGACAACCCAAAATATATTTATGAATATATGAAAAATAATAGTAATCAGTATAAATATATTTGGAGTTTTAATGAGAAGAAGGATATCCCTGGAAATCCCATGCAAGTTAAAAGGTTTAGCCTAAAGTATTTTTATTATCTAGCTACTGCAGGATATTGGATTAGTAATTCAAGGCTTCCTAAGGACTTAAAAAAGAGAGAAGAAACTATCTACTTGCAAACATGGCATGGAACACCCCTGAAAAAATTGGTATTTGATATGAAGGATATCTATTCAGCAGATCCTAATTACAAATATAATTTTTACAAGCAATCAAGAAGATGGGATTATTTAAATTCGGCTAATCATTATTCTAGTGAAATTTTTAGAAGAGCGTTCTTGTATGACGGTGAAATGTTGGAGTATGGTTATCCTAGAAACGATATTTTATATCAAAGTAATAATGAGAAAGATATAAAACTAATAAAAGATAAGTTGAATTTACCTTCAAACAAGAAAGCTATTTTGTATGCTCCTACTTGGAGAGATGATGAGTTTTATGGTAGTGGTAGATATAAATTTAAATTAAAATTAGAACTCGAAAAATTAAAACAAGCTATAGGTGATAACTATATAATCATCTTGAGAATGCATTATTTTATTGCAAATCAAATTGATATTTCTAATTATGAAGGATTTGTCTATGATTACTCTAAATATGATGATATTGCTGAGTTATACTTAATATCTGATATATTAATTACTGATTATTCTTCTGTATTTTTTGATTACGCAAACTTACTTAGACCGATTTTGTTCTATACGTATGATTTAGAAAAATACAGAGACACACTTAGAGGTTTTTATATTAATATCGAACAAGAGGTTCCTGGACCTTTATTAAAAGATACTGATGAAATAATAAATGCTATTCAAAACATAACAAGTATAGAAAATGACTATAAAGATCAATACACGCAATTCTATAATAGATTTTGTGTTTGGGATAATGGGCATGCATCGGAACGGACAGTTAAAACTGTATTTAAAGGTTTTGATATAACTGACTAAATTTTGTTTCAACTACATTGTGAATATTATGGTGATAAAATGAAGAAAACTCTTGTTTATTTAGCTACATTAGTCTTGAAAAATATATTTTGGCTTTTAGGGGTTATTTTGCCAAAAAAACAAAATGTAATTGTGTTTGAAAGTTTTTTTGGAAAACAATATAGTGACAATCCGAGGGCAATTTATGAGTATTTATTAGAAAGAAATTCAGAATATGAAATGTACTGGAGCTTTGATAAGAAATATATTACCAAATATAAAGATAAAGATATAAAATATGTAAAACGGTTTTCATTAAAATGGCTATTTGTAATGACGAGAGCTAAATTTTGGGTTAATAACTGTAGATTACCATCATGGATACCAAAACCTAAAAATACAAACTATGTCCAAACATGGCATGGTACTCCATTAAAAAAATTAGCGACTGACATAGAAGAAGTATATATGGCAGGTACTGAGACTTCAAAATATAAAAGAGAATTCCTAAAAGAAGCTCAAAAATGGGATTATTTAATCTCTCCAAACGAGTATTCGACAAAAATATTTTCAAATGCATTTAGTTATAAAAAAGAAATTATTGAGACGGGTTATCCAAGAAATGACTTTTTATTAAATTGTAATAATAAGGAAACAAGGAGCGAAATTAAGAGAAAGTTAATATTGCCAAAGGATAAAAAAGTAATATTATATGCACCTACATGGAGGGATAATCAATTTTATACTCAGGGTAAATATAAATTTGCATTACAATTGGACCTGCATCGAATGAGGGAAGAACTTGAGGGCGAATATGTAATATTGTTGAGGTTGCATTATCTTATTGCAGAGCATATAAATCTAACTGATTTCCAAGGTTTTGTTTTTGATGTATCAAACTATGAAGATATTAGAGAGTTATATCTTGTTTCTGATATATTAATTACAGATTATTCATCTGTATTTTTCGATTATGCAAACTTAAAGCGGCCTATCTTATTCTTTGTATATGATATAGAGGAATATAGGGACAACCTCAGAGGATTCTATTTTGACTTTGAAAATAAAGCACCCGGTCCTTTATTAAAATCTAATGATGAAATATTGAATGAGATTGTTAAGATAGAAAAAAATGGTTTTATACCATCAAGAAAATACTTAGATTTTTATAAGAAGTTTTGCTACCTAGAGGATGGTAAAGCATCAGAAAGAGTTGTTAAAGAAGTATTTGAAAAATAAATGTTTAGAAGGGGTATCTTGAAGGGGATATCCCTTTTAAAATTGTTTTTTCTACTTTTTATTTGTATAATCTAATAGTATGCAATTTTAGGATAGGATATTGAAAGGAAATTCATATGAAATCTGCTGTAAAGGTTATTAAAGAACAATTAAATCACTTTTATTTAATAAGGCGTCTCTCTATATACGAACTTAAGAGTAAGAACAAAAGTAACTATTTAGGAATGGCCTGGGAAGTTATAAATCCAGTAATACAAATCTTAATTTATTGGTTAGTTTTTGGTAGTATTAGACAAAGAGATAAAATTGAGGCTGCTCCTGATATGGAAGTTCCATTTATTACTTGGTTAATAGCTGCTTTTGTATTATGGATATTCTTCTATCAATCGACAATTCAGGGCTCTAAGTCTATATATAGTAGACTACGTATGCTTTCTAAGATGAATTTCCCAATGAGTATAATTCCTAACTATGTTATATTTTCTCAACTTTATATTCATTTGTTTATGTTACTAATAACTATAATAATTTTTCATCTTAGTGAATTTTATATTAGCGTTTACTATATCCAGTTAATTTATTTTATATTTGCAGCATTCTGCTTTATTTTTGCTGTTTCACTAATCATGTCAACGTTGTCAACTATTGTGAGAGATGTCCATATGTTTTTAAATGCAACTCTAAGGATGTTGTTATATTTATCACCAATACTTTGGCAAATTGAAACATTAGCTCCTGAACCTTTTCCAACTATATTAAAGTTAAACCCTTTATATTACTTGATTGAAGGTTATAGAGCGGCATTGTTTGGTACAAACTGGTATCTAATTGAAAACTGGCACTATACACTATACTTCTGGGCTGTTGTAATAATCTTATTTATTTTTGGCTCAGTACTGCACATCAAATTTAGAAGACACTTCATTGATTACTTATAGACGGTTGTGATTAAAAATGGATAAAGCAATTAGAGTAAGAAATATAACAAAAAAGTATAAGCTATATAAAAGTACAAAGGAACGTTTATTGGATATGATTACTCCTAAAAGCTATGGAGAAGACTTTTATGCATTAGCAGATGTTAGTTTTGAGGCCGAGAAAGGTGATATAGTTGGCTTCATTGGTATAAATGGTTCAGGGAAATCAACGTTATCCAATATTATTGCCGGTATAGTTCCTGAAACTTCTGGTACTGTAGAGGTTAATGGTCAAGCTTCGTTAATTGCTGTTTCTTCAGGATTGAAGGGGGATCTATCCGGGAGGGACAACATAGAATTAAAGTGCCTAATGCTTGGTTTTACTAAGGAAGAGATTAAAGAACTAGAGCCTAAAATTATTGAGTTTTCCGAGTTAGAACAATTTATTGATCAACCTGTTAAATCATATTCTAGTGGTATGAAATCGAGATTAGGATTTGCAATTTCTGTAACAGTTAATCCAGATATTCTTATTATTGACGAAGCATTATCGGTTGGTGATAAGGCATTTGCCGAGAAGAGCTTAAGTAAAATGAAGGAATTTAAGGAACATGGAAAAACAATGATTTTCGTTAGTCATTCATTAGGTCAAATGAAGGAATTTTGTGAGAAAATTCTTTGGCTTGAGTATGGATTAGTAAAGGATTTCGGAACTGTCGAAGAAGTTATTCCTAAGTATGAAGAATTTTTAAGGGAATTCAAAACTATGAATAAAAAAGAGCGAGAAGCGTATAGAAATGAAGCGATGAAACTTCAATCAAAGGCATTAAAACTTAATTAATAGAGTAAATCAACCATTTGACATATTTCGTGTTAAATGGTTTTTTTCTTATGAAAATTGTCGATAACTTACTTTGTAAATTTATTGTAAAAAATGTATAATAAACTATAAATATTCGAACTATTTTTAATTTAAGGAGGTTAATTTATGTCGCAATATAGCTTCATCCTTCTTTCTGGAGGTATTGGGAAGAGAATGCAATTAAACATTCCGAAGCAGTTTCTCTTACTTTCTGGAAAGCCAATCTTTATTCACGTATTGGAAAAGATTGATACAATCGACGAGATAAAAGAAGTATTGATTCCATGTCCGCCTGATTTCTTAGAAAAAACGCTAGAGATCATTAATGAATACGGGTTTTCTAAACCAATTTATTGTATAACCGGTGGGAGATCTAGACAAGAATCAGTTTATAAAGGATTAAAGGAGGCTTCTTTTGAAAATGTCATCGTGCACGAAGCAGTCCGTCCGTTTGTATCAAAAGAAGATTTTAAAGAACTTATTAACGCCAAAAGTGAAAGCGCTATCTATGGTTTGGATATTCCCTTCACGGTTTTAAAAGGAGGAGAAGTAGTAGAGGAAAACTTGGAAAGAGACAAACTAGTCAATGTTCAACTACCGCATAAATATAATCGAGATAAGCTATTGTATGCACATGAATGTGCAAGAGAGGATGGCTTAGAATTTACGGAAGATGCTAGTCTTTATTTTCATTATTACAAATCAGATATTGTTATATTAAAAGGCAGTGAGTACAACATCAAGATAACGAAACCAATAGATCGTAAAATTGCCGAGACTATTTATAAAGAATCTATATTAATGGAGGGTTATTGATGTCGAAAACTGTTATTGTTACTGGAGCAAGTAGAGGAATTGGAAGAGCAATTGCTATTGCGTTAAGTGAACGCGAAGATCTTACTAACTTTGTCCTAATTTCCAGAACGGAAGAAGGATTAGAAGAAACCCTCAACATGATGAACCCCAACAAGAACATTCAATATTTTCCCTTAGATTTATCAGACTATCATGCTGTTCAAAAACTAATTCATCAAATAGGAGAAGAATATCAAACGATTGATATGCTAATCAATGTTGCTGGATACGCTAATCCTAAATCATTATTAGAAACATCGATAGACGACTGGGAACAGACATATAAGATTAATGTTCATTCCTTATTTAATATCACAAAAGAAACCGTAAAATTTATGAAGAAGACAGGTGGCAAGATTTTAAATGTAGCTTCCACTGCAGGGAGTTCTGCTAGACCAGGCTGGTTAGCTTATGCCTCTTCTAAAGCAGCACTTATCAGTATTTCTCAGACGCTATCAGAAGAACTCTCGGACTATGGAATATTAGTTTATTGTATTTCACCAGGAAGATGTGCGACGGAATTGAGGAAAGTCTTAGCTCCTGATGAAGATCCAACAACCATTATGCAACCAGAACATGTGGGAGAAGTAGTGAATCAATTACTGTCTGATAATGGTATTTGCCTAGATGGCCAAAATATTGTCGTTAGAAAACAAGTAAATAAAACTCCGAAGAAAGAGAAAGTACTAAATCAAACAACCTAACAACAGAGGCGATTAATCATGAATAGTATACATTTAGAATATATTCAACTCATACTACTACTTCTTATCCTACTTTCGGTTAATGGGAAACTACTAAAAAAATGTAGATTATTGGCGAAAAGGACATTTGTAGTTTTGGTTCGTTTTCTATCAAAGTTAGTTCCTAAAGCTAATAATTTAGTAGTGTTTGGTGGGGAAAGTGGCCAGGGATTTCGTGGTAATACGAAATATCTATTTATTGAAATGAATAAAGGGGACAACATAAAATGTGTTTGGATTACGAAGAACAACCAAGTGATGAAGCAGATACATAGCTTAGGTTATGAAGCACATCGTCATCATAGTTTAAAAGGGTTTATCTATCAATTGCGTGCTAGACTAATTGTCCATTCCCATTCTATTAACGATGACTTTGAAAAAGCACTTTTAGGTGGAGCAATATCCTATAATACATGGCATGGTGTAGGTTTAAAGAAAGTCTGGGGAGCTAATAAAAGTACCTTTTCTTATAAAATCATCCATAACGCCAATAAGCTCAAGCGTTTCTTTGGAATGTTTGTCGTTCGGGCAAATTTGGCGAAAAAGAATTATGTCATATCAACAAGTGATAAGGTATCTTCGTATTACCCTGAGACCTTCTTAGTTCCAAAGGAAAATGTCATACAAATGGGACAGGTCCGGAATGATGTTTTTTTCAAAGAAACAGAAGAGGATGATGAAATACCAGCATGGATTAGGGATGAGAAAGTTATTTTATATATGCCTACTCATCGGAAGTTTGGAAAGCTAGAAACAGATATTAATTTAGTATTTGATTTTGAACAGCTGGATAAATTATGTGATGAGCGAGGATATAAATTTCTTGTTAAGCGACATATGTATAGCAGCGGTGATGTGCCAAGTCTTTATGAAAATATCATTGATATTAGTGATTCAAACTATGATCCTCAGCTTTTATTAAAGTATACGGATATTTTATTAACGGACTATTCAAGCTGCTATACCGATTACTTATTATTGAATAGACCTGTATTATTCTATAGTTACGACTTAGATTTGTATTTAAAGAAATCGAATGAGATGTATTTTAACTATTTTGATGTTACACCTGGCCCTAAGGTAACAGAATTTTTAGCATTAATGAAGGAACTGCAAAGGGCAATGGATCAGCCGGAACTATATGAATCCGATAGAAATAGAGTGCTAAATATATTTTACTCAAAAGATAATCAGGGAGAGGTTTTATCGAAACAAGTAAGTTTTATAAAAGAGGAAGTGTTACAAGTGAAGGAAAGGTAGGTGCATAATGAGCAAATTAAAGCTACTACCTACAATTATTGTAAAAAAAATCCTAATAATTGTTTATCGTACATTCTCCAAGTTGTATAAGATTGATGAAATGAAGGTGACTTTTGCTTCCTATCGTTCAGATACATTAAAGGACAATTTATATTTTGTTAGTAAGGACATGGAGACTAGGTTTCCTAATATTAAGCAAGTATATTTATTGAAAAGGTTCGAGTCTTCGTTATTTGGAAAGATAACCTATATAATCCATTTAATTAAGGCGTGTTTTCATTTATCAACATCTAAATACTTTATTATAGATGATTATTATTTACCTGTATATTTAATAACACCGAGAGAAGGCATAGAAGTCATCCAATTATGGCACGGTTCTGGGGCGCTTAAGAAGTTCGGATTAAGTACGGTAGGGAAACCATTTGGACCTAACCCAGCCTATTTAGAATATGTTAAAATCCATAGTAATTATTCGAAGGCATATGTTAGTTCTAGGGAAGTAATACCATATTATGCAGAAGCATTTGGTATGGATGAATTAGCTATTAGGCCACTAGGTATCCCAAGAACGGATTACTATAATAATTCTATACTTATTAATCAAGCTAAATATAAGTTTTATCAAAAGTATCCTAATTCAATCGATAAGAAAATATTACTATATGCACCAACATTTCGTGGAAAAAGTCATTATCAAGATGAATTCCAATTACCTTTTGATTTGCCAACTATGAAGTCTTGCTTACATACCGAATATGTACTACTTGTGCATTTACATCCATATATGAAAGGTATAGCGAATTTTGAAGAAAATGATTTTTTTTACCATATTGAAACGGATTTTACTATTCAAGAGCTACTATCAATTACAGATACATTAATAACTGATTATTCTACAGTATTCTTTGACTTTAGCTTACTTAATCGTCCTATTATATTTTACGCATATGATTTAGAAGAATATAAAGATGAGAGAGACTTTTATTATGATTATAAAGATTTAGTCCCAGGTCCCTTGGTAACAGATACAAATTCACTGCTAGCAGTAATAAAAGATAAGGACTTTAGAAGTGATCGTATAGAAGAATTTTCAAAACGTTTTTTTGATTATCGGGATGGGAAATCAACAGAACGGGTCGTTAATGATATTTTTAATTTATAAAGTTGAAAAAGATTAATATACTGTGTAATAGGAGTGGCTAGTACCACTCCTATTTGATTTTGGCTGCACTATTTTGTGAGAACCCATCTAGAAACTAAATAAGTAAAAGGTATAGGAATAACTGCTGATATTAGCGGAGCAATGAATTCGTTTAACATAAATAAATCTACTAACACGTATAAAGAAATAGTGGTAACACTATAATTTACAATATAGGTAATGGGAAATTGAAAAAACTTCTTTAATGTCGGTTTTGTTTTATAGGTGAAGTAACAGTTTAGATAAAATGATCCAATCATACTTATTACAAATGCTACTGTATGACTAAAAATGTATGGAATGGAAACCGCCATAAATAGTAAGTACAGAATGTAGTAATTAAATGTATTTACAATACCTACCAGGATAAACCGTATAAAAGATTGATATTTATTAATTATGTAAGATGGTACCCTCTTTGATTGCATCCCTCTCAATCTAATTGCTCTCCTTTTGAGATAATGTTAGATTGCGATACCACATATTTTGGGCGCCTCTTTACCTCATAGAAAATTCTTCCTACATATTCCCCGATAACCCCAATGGAGATGAGTTGGATTCCACCTAATAGCAATATTGCAGCTATTAATGTAAAATAGCCAGGAGTTTCTATACCGAATAATAATATTCTAATGAAAGTAATACCAATATAGATTACATTTAGAACGGTAATGATAACCCCCAGATGTATAAGTAAGCGTAAAGGTTTACTATTAAACGATATCAGTCCATCTATTGCATAATTTAACAAGCTAGGCAAACTCCATTTACTTTCCCCTGCGACTCTTTCTTGATTTTCATATTCAATAATCTTTTTATCGTATCCAATCCATGAAAAGAGTCCTTTTGAAAATCTATTATATTCTGGTAAAGCTAATAACGAATTTATTGCTTTTCTGCTTAATAGTCTAAAATCGCCCATACCATCCACTAGTTCAACGTCAACTAGTTTATTGATAATACGGTAGTAGAACTTAGTTAAGTGCTTTCTAGTAAAGCTCTCTCCTGTTCGGCAACGTTTAGCGATAACTT
Organism: Paucisalibacillus globulus DSM 18846; assembly: GCF_000482485.1. Taxonomy (GTDB): domain Bacteria; phylum Bacillota; class Bacilli; order Bacillales; family Amphibacillaceae; genus Ornithinibacillus; species Ornithinibacillus globulus. The sequence continues at coordinate 19,391 of NZ_AXVK01000041.1, forward strand.
GATCATAACCGTCTTCGTAATACTTAATCATATCTAGAATTAACCTAGGTGGATGTTGTAGGTCAGCATCAATAATGATTGCAACATTACCTACCGAATGATGTAATCCAGCAAGCATAGCAGATTCCTTACCAAAATTTCTAGAAAATGAAATGTATTTAACAGTTTCATCCTTTATAGAAAAAGCCTTAATCTTCTCTAATGTATCATCAACACTACCGTCATTTACAAAAATAATTTCATAGTTATAAAGAGTGCTTAAAGTATCATCATTTAACACATTTGAAAGTTCATGATAAATTTCCTGTAATGAAGAGCTTTCATTGTAACAAGGTATTATAAGGGATAAAGTTTTCACAAAGTACTTCCTCCATAAAGCTTTCTTTTAGAAAAGATGTATCACCTATAATTCCTTTCCATTAATGATATAGTTCAAACTAAATAATTCTATTTTTAACCAATTACCTTAATATTTACTTAGAAGTAAATATATCTGGTGTATTAGAAAATACGCCATCAACGTCAAACTTCACCAACTCTTCATATCTATCAAGAGTGTTTACTGTATATGGATAGACCTTATAGCCTTGATTTTGGCAGTTTCTAATAAAATCCTGATCCACAAATACATGATTAGGATGGATACTATAGATGTTAAGCCCGCTCATTTTAGCATAATCCCAAGTGTTCAAGATTCTGTAATGAAATAGCATACCCAATGGTAAAGTAGGATTGATTTCTTGGACTTTCTTTAAAGCAAGGTGATCGAATGAAGAAATGATTATATTTTCAAGGCGATTATATTCTGCTAACTTTTGTAGTAGAATCTTCTCTATCCCCTCATATAGTACTGGGATATTCTTAATTTCTATATTTAAAAGAATGGATTTAGGGCATATTTCTAATACCTCCTCTAATGTCGAAATAGTTGTTCCCTCAAATTCTTGGTTAAAAGAAGCCCCCACATCTATTTGTTTAATTTCATCCAGTGTATAGTCTTTGATTAATCCTGTTGCGCTTTTGTTAAATCGTGTTAATTTATGGTCGTGACATACAATAAGTCGATTATCCTTTGTTAACTGAACATCAAGCTCCATTGCTTTCGTTCCATGTTCAATAGCCTTTTGGAATGCAGGTAATGTGTTCTCAGGTGCCTCAGTTAAAGAACCACGGTGAGCAAAGTTTAATACCATGTAATCATCTCCTCCTTTAAGCTTTAGTGCCCTTATCATAACATAATCATAGAAAAATACATGTCTACCAGGAAATGCATATTTTATATGGTTTTCTACATAATAAACGGGAACATATAAAACAAACAGAAGTGGGTGATTAAGGTGTCTGGTAGGGTGAAAAAAGTTATTTTGTTACTTTTATTTTTATTTGTCTTGGTTGCATGTAATAATCCTCAAGAAGTACAAGATGGTGGGGATTCTAGCCCATTTCTAAATCTCTCAACAGATAATCAGGAAGAAGAACAACCGATGGAATCAGAGCAATTAGAACAACCAGAGCAGTCAGAGCAATCGCTTGAATCACCGTTAAATGAACTAATAGAAAATAGGGAGCAGCCTGAAGAGGGGGAAGAAAAAGAAGTAACAGATAAGTCAGAAGGAATAGGCGAGCCAACAGAGGTGGAAGAGATACCGCAGAATCAAGAAGATCTACAAAAGGCATTGCCAACTGAACCTGTATCACCAGAGAAAATGGATGGTACAGATGGTACAAATGAAAAGGAGCAATTTGATGTACAAACGTCTCTGCCATTTGAAAATTTTAGAGAGCGCTGGAATGCGGTTTCAGATGCAAATTATTCTAATTTGTATATAAAGGATTTCACAGGGACACCAAATGATTTAGGTGTAACCTATGTTGCAGCGCTTGATGGACAGATGGAGATTAGGGTTTTTGTTGTAGGTGACTACGTACAATCAATAGGAATAAATGCAGTAGGTAATATTAATATACCAAAGATGCTTACAGGTTGGTCACAAATTATTAATATTCTATACCCTGAAATTGAGATTCATGACGTTGATGAATTTTTCAATGAATTAGGCGTCAGACCTAATGGTGATTTAAGCAAACTTAAAGAGGGAACTTTTGCCCGTGATAATTTAAATTTTGCGATTAAAAGAATTGATAATGGCTTCTTATTTGAGGGATCGTATCAATAAAATGTTAATTATGTTATACGAGGGGGATAGTACATGAAAAGATTAAAAATTTTACTAGTAATTTGTGCAACCCTTATCCTGTCATTACTTCAACAAATCACTACTACACACTCACAAAGTGGGTTCTTTAATATGTCATATATTTTTTTTGGTTCACCTAGTAGCTATATAAATCAGGTGAATCAAACAAAAGGAAGTTTAGATGTTGTTTCCCCTAATTACTTTGATGTTACTGAGGATGGAGATTTGACTGTAACTTGGAAACTACAAACATCGTTTATAGAAGAGATGCATAGAAGAGGAGTAAAGGTTGTTCCCTTTTTAGCAAATCATTGGAATGTAACAGCAGGAAAAAAAGCCTTAGACAATAGGGATGCTTTAGCAAGAAAGGTTGCTGATGCAGTAAAGAAATATAATTTAGACGGGGTAAATGTTGATATTGAAGGAATTGGAAATTCATATCGGGATGCTCATACTGATTTTATTAGATTACTTCGTGAGTATTTACCAGCCGATAAAGAAGTCTCCGTTGCAACAGCAGCTAACCCAAATGGATGGACTACTGGATGGCATGGATTCTATGATTATAAAGCACTTTCAAAGTATGTCGATTACTTGATGATTATGGCTTATGATGAAAGTTGGGAGTCTCCAGATAGTCCAATTGGTCCAGTATCAAGCATTCAATTTTTCGAAAGGTCGATACAATATGCTATTAATCAAGGTGTTCCAGAAGATCGAATCGTAGTGGGGTTACCGTTTTATGGACGAATGTGGAAATTGGATGGTAATTCGGAAACTGCAATCGGAAAGAAAATAACGGGGCTTGGATTATCTAGTAATCGGGTCAAACCGTTAATTGAAAAATTTTCAGGAACAATATCATTTGATAAGAATACACAATCCAACTTTGCAGAGTTTACTATTCCTAGCGGGCAATCCGCGTTTGTAGGTAGTACAGAATTAACTGCTGGAAACTATGTAATTTGGTATGATGATCAGCAGGCAATTAAAGCTAAACTGGCCTTGCCGAATGAATATGGCATAAAAGGAACTGGATCTTGGGCACTCTATCATGAGGTACCAGAAATGTGGGATTACTATACACTATGGTTAAATAGACTATATTTCAAAGATGTAGCAGAAAATTATTGGGCAAGCGGGAGTATAAATCGCGTTGCTGAACTCGGCTGGATGGCAGGAACAACGAATATCACGTTTTCACCGAAAAAAACACTAACACGTGCAGAAGGAGCAGTTATTCTAGTACGGGCTTTGGGAGAAAATGGATTAACACCAAATGAATTTCAATTTAAAGATACGACTGGTCACTGGGCACAACGGGAAATTGAAATTGCAAGGGAACTGGGCCTAGTAGGGGGCATAACAACAACTTCATTTGCTCCTAATGCTCCTTTAACTAGGGAACAACTTGCTACGATCTTTCAAAATATATTTAAATACCCTATTAATTATCCCATTAACAATGGGTTTCCAGATGTTAATACAAAAAAATGGTCCTACCATTCCATTGTTGCTCTTACTCAACAAGGTATATTAGGTGGTTATCCAGATGGTTCATTTAAACCAACATCTTCATCAACTAGAGCAGATATGGCTGCTTTAATGGAACGGATGCAAAGTGATTTTAATCGTATCCGTAATGATTAAATGGTGTCAGGTGCTTTTATTTTGAGCAAAATAAAATAGCAGTTGCCTAAACAACTGCTATTTCTTGTGCGTGTGGCAGCACGCTTCACTATAGGGTGAAAGTCCCGAATACGACCGCCGTTCAGTCGGTAAGTATTAGCTAACAGACAGTGCGGAGAC
>NZ_AXVK01000042.1 GCF_000482485.1 Paucisalibacillus globulus DSM 18846
TATATAGCTTCATAGTCATAGCCTGCATCCATTGTTTGATAACGTAATGGGAGATGAAGGCGTTCATGAATTCCCTTCAGTAAAGGGATAGCTGCCTTAGCGTCACTTAGGCTTCCAGATGAAAAAAGGGCATGTAGAATATATTGACTAGACGTTCCAACGGCAAAATGACCTTTGTATCCAAACCAAAAAATATTCTGCCCTTCTGCGTTCTTTTTCACGCCCCATTTAGGGTCTTGAGGGACTTCAGCCCGTAGTTCAGCTAAAGGTACATCCAATTGTGCTTCGATTTTTCTGTCATATAAAGGCAAATTAGCTTCCTTTTCAGCCTGTTCCTTAAGCCACCCGTCACGCTCTTCTTTTAATTTACGACCGCGTTTTTTGGGCTCAGGTTTTGGCTTTTCCTCTTTAGGAGGTGCTTGGTCACGTGCTTCAAAATGAGTTGCATCAATGGCAGCTGTATCATCCGTGATAAAGCCTTCCGCAATGGCTTGAAGGGTTACGTTATCTCGTTTTTTCTCTAAGACATTGCACTCGACTAATTTTGTGATAAGACGAGGATAGGAGGATTCCGAGGGAACTACGTCTGATACGAGGAACCCACAGTTCAACTTAAAAGAAATATCATTCTTAAGACGTTTAATAAGATCCTTAATCGTTGGGATTCGTTCAACATACCTTACTAAGGTGGAAATAATCATCGCCGTATAATTCAGATCTTCCGGCGCACCCAGTCGGGATTTCTTGGTAACTTTATGATAGATTTTATCCAAATCTACCGTCGAAATAATCGCTTCATATTTTTGGGTAGGTTCCATGTCGTATAATTCTTGAATGCCAAATAAGCTAGTTTGTCGTATAATGGTCAAAGGGAGCACTCCTTCTGTCTTTTTGGTTGTTTTAGTCAACTACCATTATACAAGATTTGGGGAGGTGCTTCCTTTTTTATGTTTTTAATCCCTTGCCACGCAAGGGCTAAAAATTATGAAATTCATTCAGTATACATATTTTTACCAAAAGGACACACGCTAATTGCAGCATGTGCCCCTTTTGTTATTTCCCTTCGATTGTAACGTTTTTCTTATCGGTATCTGGACTATCTATTATGAAACCAACAAATGAATCGTCGACACGCGTAACTATACTTTCATCATCGCCTATTTTTAATCCTGAGAAAGTTGTATCGAATATTTTTTGTGAAACCATTCCACCATAAATAGATGATAATACAACATTCGGTTCCTCACTCATTGAAGTAAATGTGATATAGTCTCCATCGATTTCAAAGTCTCTACCTTCTTCTTCCAAGGACTCTATATATTCATCCATGCTTGAAAGGCCACTCTCCCAATATAAGCTTTCCACATCAAAAGTCCATATGTTAGTATAACTATCCATAATAACATCTATTTTTTGGGTGCTTTGTCCCATATTATCTAAAGTGATATCCGAAGTGTATTCGCCTATGTAAACATTATGAGAAATTTCTTTTACTTTCTGAATAATTTCATCATCACTTAAGTCAATTATATCCTCGATATTAAGGTCGGAAAGGCTAGTATATTCCGTTACTTCTCCATTTTCAAAAACATACACACCATCAACATAAGTATTTCTGTTAGGGTTTTCATCCGTTTTAATCCAAACAGGATATTCTTCAAATCCGTCAGTAAGCGGCATGAAGTCTTCTGGCGATAATTCTTGAGAACCTTCTGGTGCGGGTGCCTCGTTGGCGCTCTCTTTATCACTACATGCTGTTAATAGTAATATAGTAGTAATTACAGCCAACATTGCTAACCATCTTTTACGTAAAATCATTCTAAGTCCCCCAAATCTATTTTTTGCAAACTATGTATTATAGGAAGTTTGTCCTATAATAGAATATCGAATTTCCAACTATATTCCTATGAATACCTATCAAACTTGCTCCTTGTAAGGTTGGAAAACTATATAATATCATAATGCAATCTACACTTTGAAGTGTTCAACTCTTCTATGAACAGACTCCTAGCAAATGGAATTAAAGCAACTCACTTTGTAATTATCATCAATATGCCAATGCCAGTAACAAAAAATGGACAACAATTTACAGTAGGTACACCAAAGCATCCATATGGTCAATCGATCTTGACTGTATATATTGAAAAAGTTGCACAACCAAAGCCAGAACCTAAGCCAACACCTACACAACCAAAAGAGGAACCAAAACAACAAACAAAGCCTAAGGAAGAGCCAAAACAAACTCAACCGAAGCAAGAATCTAAACCAAAGACCCAACCGAAGCAAGAGGTATCTACCCAACCAAAGACTGAAAGCAAACAACCCTTAGTAACAATTGAGGAAAAAGAAGAGTCTACGAAGCCAAAAGTAACTACTCCTACAACTAAAGAGGAAAAAACTGAAACACCGGATACTACAACTAAAGAAAAAGTGGAACAATCCGATGATTCTTTAGAAGCTAAAGAAGATGATAAAACAAAGAAGGAAGAGGTATTAGAACTAACTAGTAAAGAAGAGAAAAAAGATGATAGAGTAGAAGAAATGGCAAGTCCATCTACTGATATCGAATCTGATTCCCATTCTTCCTTCCCAGTAGTTATTGTTATTCTTCTTATTATTGTAGTTGCTGGTGCAGGATTTGGAGGATACTGGTGGTATAAAAAACGAAAGAAATTGATTGATCTAAATGGTAAGAAATAGTAAACATTTTTAGTTGAATAACGAAGAACATAACCCCAAATAGTCACAGCATGTTAGATTGCTGTGACTATTTGTTTTTTTGTTACCTTGAAAATTACTATTACATAAACAAACAAATGAATAATAGAAATAGAGAGAATGGTGGGTCATATACCCACCATTCTCTCTAAGAGCAATCTTGTTCTCTCCAACTGCCCCTTCAATTCCGATGCTTTGACTAATAACGTAATCTGCATCCCGTCCTTAAATAAAACAATAGAACGACCATTATTATGTGAGTCCTCTAAAATAGCTTCAATTTGATGATAGAATAACCAACAACATTTTCCATTCTTTAGAGCGTGTGTTGGAAAGGTAGTGATAGATTGGTGGATACTAATTGGAATTGGAACTTTCCTTGTCCAACCGGTATGATGTGTAATTGCTTTTCTTCTTCCCTCGAAGGTCATGAAGTGATCCAAACACCCTTTTTCGATAATTTCTATTGGTGTTTTCTTTATGTATAGCGTTTTGTTTCCTTGTAAAGCAACAGTTTGGTAATCAATATGTTTTATAGGGATTAAGGCTAACGTGTGTTCATTTATTTTGTAATGGGGGAGAACTTCTCCAGTCGATATAGGATTGTCTTCAATACTTGATGAGAAAGAAAGGATGTTATTGATTATCTTCAATGATGTTCTTCCCTTCTTCCTTTAATGTTTCTATAACATCATCAAGAATATAATTAATGTCCAATCCTGCATAACGTAATTTAAGTATGGTTTCTGCTTGTATATTTTTCTTTCCATTCTCAATGGCTCCAATGTGTTTCGGTCCGATACCTGTAGCTAGGGAGAATTCATCCTGTGTTTTATTTCTTCGTTTTCTCTCTTCTCTTATTTTCTCACCTAAAAGATTAAGAGCTTGTGATAATGTCTCATCATTCATGCAAAAATCCCCTTTTAACCCAATTTTCTTGGGGAAAGAGTCCAGTGACCACACACGTTCGTATGAGTTTTGAGTGGAAAAAGGACATTTGCAGGAAAAGTTGAAAATGTGCCATAAAAGGCAGGGTTTTTCAGAATAATGATGAAATAGAACAGTAAGTATTCTTTTGGGAGGTGACTAAATGGAGCATGATTTTGACAGATTACGCTGTCCGCTTTGTACTCGGATATATAAAATGATGTACCCAGTTTTTTTAGATGAGTTAAATACAGTTGTTCATCAAAGGTGTTATAGTCCATACAAAATTAATTCGATAAAGGATAGGGGTACCTATCAGGAAATTATGGAACGATACTCATTTTTTAATGAGCTAGCACCAAAGGAATCTTCGTAAAAAAGACTAATATGATAAGTTTTGCAAAAAGTATAAATTTGTATATAACTTCATTTCTATGCTCCAAAATTGAATTTTGGAGCAATTTTTTATGCCAAAATTCAACTTTTCTTATAGCTTTATCAATTTCGAGGGGGTTTCGACAAAAGTTAGGCGATGTGACAAGTAATTGCACTCAGGCTATTCTTAGGTTGCCGGCATAAAAAAGATGCTAAGGGAGTGCAATATGGATAAGAAATTTACATTTGAAGATATTTTCATACAGAATGAAAAAAGAATTCACTACCATATTCATAAGCTAGGAATTCGGGATCCACATCGTGAATATTTTGTAGAGGGTATTTATGCATTATGGACTGCATATAAGAAATTCGAGCCAAACAAAGGCCCCATGTCCACCTACTTTAACTACACCATCCGCAATCGGCTAATCGATATGATCCGAAAAGAAGAAAGAGAACGTGAAAAGAAAGCTAGAATGCTGGATGAAGCTGTCATCAAGTTCGATTCTGGAAACCGGAATGTGAGAAAGAATCTGTTGATCCAGGATGAGTGGAATGGGGAAATGGATATGAAAGTAATGCTGAAAGAAGTATGGGACAAGCTACCAAGCCTTCTAACAGCAAACCAGATGAAATGGGTAATAGGATTCTGTCTAGAAGGATTGACTGTACAGGAATTATCGGAACGGGAAGGGGTTTCTGAGGATGCGGTTAAAAGTTGGGGGAGAGAAGCTCGGAATAAGATGCGGAGATTGGTGAGGTGAGTGGTGGGACAGAGGGTAGGCTTCTTGTCTCAATAATAGCCTAATTGGGACAGCAAACCTTTCCCTCTGTCCCTTCAACATTAATAGAAAGGAAGATACATAGATGAATTATATAAAAGAGATTAATGCGTTTTACGACCTAATGGAGTTGGAGCCATTATCAGCTTCGGCGGTGAATTTATGGCATACATTACTTCATATTAATAACAAGGCAAGGTGGATGATGGAATTTACAGTTAATAAGTATTCCTCGTGATACGCGTACAGAGATTGTTGGAAAAGGTTTTGAAGACAAAATTAACCATGCATATGCATTTGGTGGACCGGATATGTCTATTGAATCAGTAGAGAATCTACTAAATATTGATTTAGATTATTATGTTCAAATTAATATGGAAGGTTTGTCCAATTTAGTAGATACACTTGGTGGAATCTCACTTGCCAATGAATTGGATTGGTATGATTCCGGACGTAAATTCCATTATGCACCTGGTGAGCTACAATTAAACGGGGACCAAACGATGGGGTACGTTCGTATGCGTTATGAAGATCCAGCGGGCGACTTTGGAAGAACCAAAAGACAACGTCAAGTAATTGAAGCAATTGTCAATAAGGGTGCGAGTTTTGCTTCCGTTAACAAAATCCAGGGTGTAGTAGATGTACTTGGAGATAATATGTCAACTAACATGGATTTCAACGTGATGAAAGATCTATTAACAAATTATTCTGGTGTACGTAAAAACGTAGAAAACTACATGCTATCAGGTAGTGGAACAAAAATTGATGGCGTATATTATTTAGTAGTACCGGATGAGGAAATTCAGAAGGTGCATGGAATGATTGTGGAACCGGAAGTGTAGTTTTCATGTTGTATTGAGAGTAGACTTAGTGGCTACTCTCATTTTTGTTTTTCTTGGTATTCTACTTTGGTTAGTACACATCTATCCCCTCTGCTATTACCCTGCTTTAAGTAAGGAACATTCTTACACTTCCTTATAAAAATACTGAATATATAGGTACTTAGCACCACTGCGTTACTTAATGCTCATTTCCTAAGAAGTTCCTTCCGAATCAACTATTATATGGTAAACTATGGTCAAAATAAGTAAGGGATTGGAGAAAGTAAATGAAAAGAATCGCTTTATTATTACTGGCTACTTTGACATTGCTCATGTCATGCGCATCCAATGAAACTGTAGGGGGAGACAAGGAGCAAGATAACGTTACGGAATCTGATGCAAATAACTCCAACAAGAAACCTTCGGACCAAACGGAATCGGATGAAAGTGACAATAAGTCTGATACTTTTAAAGAAATTGATTTGATTGATATAGAAGGAATGGTTTCTACTGTTGATTTTAGATTAGATCAAGATGGAGATACGTTACATTGGGGAGAGAAGGATCAATTTGCATCCAATGATATTCGAGGAAATGTATGGTTGGATGGAGAGATTGTTGCGCTGGACATGGATAGATTTGGACACGGTTCGATTGTAACACCGAGTGGGAAAATTGTTAATACCGAGGCAGAGGACCGTATCTACTCCACTATCATATTAGATCCCCGTTCTGGAGAAGTGGAAAAGTTCACCAAAGATGATGGAAATAAGGATGTAATTGTACCGGCAATTTTTAATTTTAGAGAAGAACCACTTTCTATTGCGAAACGAAGGGATTATGTAGATGGATACCAATATTTTATATGGTATTTTGAAAGTAATGAATTTGTTGATATTGACATGACCGAGTGGATTACAAAAGAAGTTGGAGAGATAGAGAACCCACAGTATGCTACCGTAATCCTTAGCACGAATGGGGAGAAGGTGCATGTAGGCCATAAAGAAGGAACTTTCCAATACGATATAGAAACACAAGAATTCGATACGTTACTAACAGAGGAAGATAACGCATTGACACTCACTTACACAACTTCCGATGACAAGTATCTTGTTTATTTTAAAGATGAGCAGGATGACAACCACAATCAGCCGATTTATGGGATGGAATTAGAAACAAAGGAAAAATTTGAGATTGGTCTAGGAGTAAATACGCAAATGTTGGATGATGGCAAGATGTTTTATAGAGATCAACAGGAGCTGTATGTATACGATTTTGCTATGAGAGAGAGCCAATTGCTCTATACCATTAAGTTGAAGGAAGATGAAGAGTTAAAATTTGTAACAATAAGTGGTGATAGCAACACAATCGCGTATGCATATGAAATTGATTTAGAAGATGGAGAGGAAATGAAAATTAGGGTTTTGAGGAGATAAGTGTAAAGAAATAAGATGAAAAGATCGCTCAAACTGGGCGATCTTTTTGATTTGGAATTGGGAAGTATGTGGCTCAGGCTGCTAGGGGGATCATAAGATTTACGCAGAATGGAGCTCACCGCGTATCCACATTAAAAAATCTCACATCAACCAAACTACCTCCCAAACCCAATTCTATGATAGAATATACTAAACTATCAGAATTTTACCGTTATCCAAAGGGGGAAACACAAACCATGCAAGAACCAATTTTGACGGAGAATCTACCGAATAAAAAGAAAAGAAATTGGAAGAAAATAAGTTTACTTGTTGTTGGGATTTTACTAATCATCTGTGTAATTGCTGTTGTTTTTGTAAACGGGTACATAAATAAATCCCTTCCACAAGTTGAAGGAACGATTCAAGTACCTGGGTTGCAAGAGGAAGTTATCGTAACGACTGATGAACATGGGACTCCACATATTCGTGCGACAAATGACCAGGATTTATATATGGCCCAAGGGTATATGCAAGCACAAAATCGGATGTTTCAAATGGAATTATCAAGGAGACAGGCATCTGGTACATTGAGTGAAGTAGTAGGGGCGGCAGCGGTTGATCAGGATAAATATTTTCGTACGCTTGGTTTAAGACGTGCTGCTGAAAAGTCGTATGATATTTATACAGATGAAAGTAAACAGGTTTTACAATGGTTTGCTGACGGGGTGAATGCATACATACATGAAGCAAAGGAATCTAATTCGTTACCGGTTGAATTTACTCTGCTTGGGAGTGAGCCGGCTGAGTGGACACCAATTGATTCATTGACGATTGGGAAGTTTATGGCTTTTGACCTTGGTGGGCATTGGGAAAGACAGGCGTTTAATTATTATGTGATGAATGAATTTGATGAGGAAAAAGCGTATGAACTATTTCCAGCTTATCCGGAAAATAAACCGACCATCATTTATGACGAAGAGGTGGTTGATGTAGCTGCTAGTTTTGAAAAAGCGGTGATACCCCATGCCTTTAATGGTAGTAATAACTGGGTTGTGAGTGGGGAGAAAACTGAATCTGGTATGCCACTACTCGCAGATGATCCGCATCTTGGTTTGGCAACACCGTCTATTTGGCTGCAAATGCACCTACAGACGGATGACTTGAATGTTAGTGGGGTTATTTTTGCTGGGGTTCCTGGTATTATCCTTGGCCATAATGACAAAGTTGCCTGGGGCGTTACGAATACAGGGCCAGATGTCCAACAGCTTTATTTAGAAAAAAGGAACCCTGATAACCCACATGAATTTTTATTTGATGGGGAATGGGTAGAGGCAGCGATTATTAATGAGCCGATTAAAGTCAAGGACGGGGAAACCGTTGACTACCACGTAGTAGAAACAAGGCATGGACCGATTGTATCGGATTTTGCTGAGGAAAGCGGAAAGAATACGGTGATGTCGTTAAGATGGACGGCACTAGATGCGACAACTGAGCTGGAAGCAATTCTTGAAATTAACCGGGCATCGAACTGGAAGGAATTTGAGAAAGGGTTAGAGAAATTCCTAGTTCCGGCACAAAATTTTGTTTTTGCATCCACTGATGGCACGATTGCCTATAAAGCAAACGGTAAAATTCCTATTTATGAAAATAGTGAGGATGCTTTATTGCCACTTCCAGGTTGGGAGTCTGAGTATGTATTGGATGACTATATTCCTTTTGATGAATTACCAAGAGTAGTTAATCCGGAAAAAGGGTTTATCGCAACGGCTAATAATAAAATAGTGGGTGAAAAGTATCCATACCATATTAGTAATGTGTGGGCACAGCCATATCGATACGAGAGAATTGCGGAAGTATTGGAGTCCAATGACTCTTTAACTGCAGCGGATATGATGGCAATACAAATGGATCAAACGAATTTACAGGCAAGGGAATTTGTGCCGGTATTCTCAGATGTTTTAGCGGGAGCGCATTTGAGTGAAACGGAATCTGGTGCCTTATCTTTACTAGAGGATTGGGATTATGTTGATCAAGTGGATGCTGCACAGCCACTAATTTTCCACCACTGGATGGATGAGGTGGAAGCGATATTGTATGATGAGTTACCAGATGGAATGATGGATCTATTTAACAGTCGTGGTCAAACTACCGATGAGCTACTTCGGAAGGCTGCTGCTGGTGATAGTTCCATATGGGTCGATGAAAATGGGGGCATAGAGCGTGTGCTTCATCTTTCATTACAGAATACAATTGAAAAACTTACCGAGTCTTATGGTGATGATATGCATGCTTGGGAATGGGGAGACTATCACCAAGTCCAGTTCCATCACCCATTAGCAGCGGTTCACCCAGTATTAGCTTACTTTTTTAATCCTCAGGATCCACTTCCAGTTGGAGGAAGTAGTGTGACACCAATGGCAGCTGCTTATGATTCCGAAACAGGAGAAGTTGACCATGGTGCATCATGGAGATTTGTCATTGATATGAATGATCCATTAACTGGATACCATATCGTCGGTCCGGGACAAGAGGGGCATTTCAAAAGTGAATGGTATGATAACCAGACGGATGATTGGGTAGAAGGGGAGTATCATGAGACGAAATTAGATATTGAGAAAGGGAAGATTCTGCACTTGGTTCCGTAGTGCTGTGGAGACGCGGGGACGGGGAGTAGAAAAATTAAATAAAAAATAATTTGCCACCAAATGCAACCTCCCACCGATTATAGAGGTGAAAGGAGGTGCTAACCATGGCAGTAGCACATATGCAAAACTCACAGCTGCGTCTAGTTCTACACGATGGTAATGATCCGGTTTCCGGTGATCCAATTTACAAAGCGAAAAGCTTTAACAACGTGAAGACGGATGCAACCGCAGATCAACTGTATGCAATCGCAAATGCTTTTGCAGGATTGCAAGAACGCCCACTATTTAATATTGAGCGTAAAGACAGCTCTGACATTCGTTCAGGGGAGTAAGGTTTCATAAAATCTAGAAGAAAGGAGGTCTATTCATGAAAACGTTGGAATTAAAGTTTGAAAACACGGATGGCAAAATCGTTACGTATTCATTGGAGCAGCCAATTGAACCGGTTGACTCCGCTGCTGTAGCTGCAGCAATGGATACAATCATTGCGGAGAATGCTTTTACATCAAGTGGCGGTAATTTAGTCGCTAAGAAAAGCGCTCGCGTGGTGGAACGAAATGTGGAAGATATTGAATTAGTTTAATGACAGATGGAGGAAGTTTCCTCGGGGAGTTTCCCCTGGGTAGCTTCCTTTTTTATTTACAGAAGGAGGTGAATAAGTTGGATAACTGGATATCACTCATCACAGAAGTTGGCTTTCCTATAGCGGTGACGTTTTATCTATTGCACCGGATTGAGGGAAAGCTAAATACGTTGATTGAGTCGATTCATGCCTTGCCGGAGAGGATGAAGTAGATAAGAAGAGCGCCCATTTAATGGGCCTCTTCTTACTATTTATATCCCTCTGCTATAATCTATATTATATTTTTATAAAGTATCCACACTAGATATCCGTTTAATGCTTCAGGGGTCATACCATCTGTGTTCATAAGATTTAAATAGTAGAGAATACTTTGGTACTACATTCCCATTTGTCATTTCTTTTACCTATCTTAGTTAGATTGTAAAATCTACCAAGCTATGTTTCTGTACTCTCCCTAAATGACCTATTATACTAATCTGGTAGGACTATTTAACTATATGTGGGGGAATTTAGTATGATTAAGAGATTAAGTTTGATAATCACTGCCATGTTACTTGTACTTATGATAAGTGCATGTGGTACATCTAGTGAAAAAAAGGAAGATGCTGATGCAAAAGAAGAAAAAGGTGGTAGTGAAGCAGTAGAAGTGGAAGAGGAACAAAAAGAAAATGATGTTCCGTTTTCTATAGGTGATTTTGTTGTTGAAATTAATCCTAATGGAAACATTGATTCTGCCGGTGGAGTTGAATTTGCGTTCACAATCCAAAACAACTCTTCTATTCCTATACAGGAATTCTCCGCAGATGTTAATTTTGAGTTTGAAAATGGGCAAAAAATGACGGATACAGTAGAAGTTTATACAACCATACTAGACGGGGAAGCGGTTGGTAATTCTGCTGTCACTATTTATCCTGAACCAGCATCACAAATTAAATCCTATGACGTGATTGCCTACCAAGTTTTAGATGAAAACGGAATTTATTATGATGTCGATTTGCAGGTAGAAACTATTAGCTTTTCTGACTATGGTATGTGGGATGTATCAGATGAAACTTCATTTGATGTTGAAGACTTTACTGTAGTTATTACTCCAAATGGAAATATTGATTCTGCTGGTGGAGTCGAGTATTCGTATGAAATCCAAAACAATTCAGAAATTCCCGTCCAGGAGATTAGCTTTGATGTATTAATGGAGTTTGAGAACGGAATAAAACAGGTAGAAACTATTTCTATATACAACACCTTAATGAATGGGGATGTTGTAGGAGATTCAGGGATTACAGCCTATCCGGAACCAGCTGCGAAGATTAAATCATATAAGATTATTGGGTATCAAATAACTGATAAGGATAATATTTACTATGATGTTGATAGTCAGTTGGGGATTGTTGAGGCTTATGAGTATGAATAGAGAAGTGTGACAATACTTCTACTCCAATAATTAGGTATGTTTTCATATTCCATTATGCTCCAAGTGAGTTGCAATTAAATGGGGACCAAAAGATGGGGGAAGTTCATATGCGTTATGAAGATCCAGTGGGCGACATTGGAAGAACAAATAGACAGCCTCAAGTAATGCGAGCGAATGTCAATAAAGGTGCGAGTTTTGCTTCCATTAACAAAATCCAAAGTGTAGTAGATGTACTTGGATAAAACATGTCAACTAACATGGAATTTAACGTAATGAAAGATCTGTTAACAAACTATACGGGTGTTCGTAAAAATATAAAGATTAGTATAATATGAATAAATTTAACTCCTCTAAAAACATGATAATGCTGTTTTTGAGGAGTTTTCTCTTTTTTAATACGTAAAAAATTGGAAAAAAAGAGGATATTTTGTATGTTTGTAGAATAAATAGTAGAACTTATAACTTTTTAGGAGGAAATAGATAATGGAAAGTACAAGTAATAAAGTGGGGCTACCTATTGTTGGGGCTTTATTAGCTGCAGTAATAGGTGGAGTAGTATGGGCTGCAATAGCAATTGTATCTGATTATGAAATTGGTATTGTTGCATGGGCAATAGGAGGCGCAGCTGGTTATCTTGTTGCTCATTTTGCAAAAAATAATATTACATCCGTTCATCAAATTATTGCAGTTGTCGGAAGTTTAATTGGGATTATCTTAGGGAAGTACTTTATAATTGGTTATTACTATGAGGAAAGTATTTCGGGAATTTTTAATAGTGAAGTTATAACATTATTCGTAGATAATCTTTCTATTTCATTCAGTGGCATGGACATTGTGTTCGTACTGCTAGCAGTTGCAACAGCATGGCAACTACCTGCTCGTCTTGGACAGAAAAGATCAGAGGAAGAGCAGATGGTTCGAGCATCTGCTGAGTAGGTGTTTGAGTGCACTGTCACTTCCAAAAATTCTGGTATAATTTACAGAATCATTTACTGTTGACGGTGATGAGGGAACACTAGTTGTAGATGAATTTGACGCTACTATCCATCCTGTTTTTCCTCACTCAAATATATTTAGGCGGGATAAAATAAGTTTAACAAACGGGATGATGAAACAGATAGCAGTGTTCTTTATTCATTATCTGACTTTGTTACTTCAGGTAAAATGGGAGTTAGAAAAAGGAAAATCCATCACTATCAATTTGGGAGTCTATTGAAAAGATAGATTGCAAACAACTAAATTAATAGTAGAATTGTTGAAATTACTATTCCCAGTTATAGGGAATACGCCTTATGTCCGTATTTCAAAAAATGAAGTGACGACTGATAATTCGAAAATGAATTTCAGTCGTCTTTTTGGATTAAAAATTTTAGTTGTTTGTAATTATAGGACAGTGACTTAACTACTTTGGTTCATACTTATTTGCCTTTATGTCCACTGCTAGCTCTCGATTAATACTGGAATATCCTCCTCATTCTCTATAAATTCCTCAAAGTCATCATTACTAAATGTTTTTAACAAAGTTAATTAGAGAACTATTGGAAGGAAATCAGGCAAAGGGGATAGACTGCTTTTCATAAAAAAAGCTTCCGACTTAAGTTGAACCGGAACACGATAATAGTCCTCATGATTAATTAAGAATTTAGACCTATCTTTACCCTCGACTAAGCCAAGAGTGCTATGCAATATGGAACCCATATCTGAGTCGATAGATTTATTTTTATAGGAGCAAAGACCCCATTTTCAGAAAAATGACAAAAAACAACATATATTTCTGTATACTGTAAATATTGACAAAAACTGTAAGGGGGATAGCGATGTCGAACGAGGAGTTTACAGAGGGTCTTGATTCAAGAAGTGAACGCCATCAAAAAAGAAAACGAAGGCGTTTTTTGAACAACATCACCATTATTATTTTGACAGTTTGTTTATTTATACTATCAATTTTTTACTTAAAACCAGAAATCATAAGTTTGGGAAATGATACGCTTTCTGAGCGAGCGGAAAGTCAAGTAGGTAAGGGGACATCCAAACCAATCCTGGAACTAAAGGATACTGCGGAAGATAATGGTACTCCCGTAGTGGAGAAAATGAAAGCGGAACCACCGAAAGAAAAGAAAGAAGGGGAAAAAGAGGTTACAAAGAGCGAACAGATTGATGAAAAGTCAGATGAAGCGCAAATAAATCCAAAGAAAGTAATGGAACATGTGGTCCAACAAAATGAGACATTATTTGAAATTGCGATACTTTACTTTAATGATAGCAGTAAACAAGACACGATTGCAGAATACAACGGGATTGTACAACCGGAAAAAGAAGTACAGGTTGGAAAAGTAATTATGATTCCAGATCCACATTTTATGATTCAACATCAGGTGAGTAAGGGGGAGACATTACAGCAGATAAGTAATTACTATTACGGAACGATAGAATATGCCAATGCATTAGCCATGTATAATGATTGGTCCGATGCCAATCATGTCCCTTATGGAACGAGTATCCATATCCCTAATCCATCGATGTTACAAAAAGGATTGGCTCTTCCAGTAGAGGAAGAAGAGGTGCAAGAGGAAGAAGAAGTAATTCAACAAGATATAGTTAGTGGAAACGGAACATATCTCATCAAAGTAGACAAGCAGAATAATCAGCTTCATGTGTATCATGGTGATAAATCGATAAAAACGTTCTCTGTAAGTACCGGGAGAGATACTGCCATAACACCGACTGGAACATTTCAAATTGTAAACCAGCTTGAAAAGCCATGGTATAGCAAAGACGGAATCCCAGGCGGAGACCCTAATAATCCACTAGGAAACTATTGGCTTGGATTAAACGTCCCGGGTACAAATGGTACTACATACGGCATTCATGGGACAAATGATCCTTCATCTATCGGTTATTACGTAACTCTCGGCTGCGTAAGGATGAAGAATGAGGATGTTCAATGGATATTTGAAACGGTACCAGTGGGGACTGAGGTGCAGATTTATTAAGGGGAAGGCAATGTAGAGTTATTACTCTGTTTTATTTATTATGGTGCAGATCCATTAAATAGAAAGAAATGATAAAGGCTTGCCATCTGCAAGTCTTTTATAATGCCCAAAGTAGGAACAGTAAACCTATTCTTACCTTGAGTATATTGTACTAATCCTCCTCTAAAATAGATAAAAAGTCATATTGTAATTACAAAAAATTGGAAGTACGATTTGAGTAACTTGACTTAACTGAAAAATTAGAAAGGTAGGTAACTCATGATTAGATTTGTTATTTTAATAGAAATAACTTGTTCCATGAGGGGAAGTGGTATAACCCCTGTACAAAACGGTGACTCATCATGAAACGTGATTTAAAAATAAATTACGGTATATTAGACGACATTATTAACCAACTTGGTATATATAAACGCTCTTTAAATGATATGGAAAGTTCTCTTTCTACTATTACTACATACATCGAACAAAATCACGGGGAAAGTATTGAAGCATGGAAGGATAGAATGAAAGGCTCTAAGGAACAAATGGCAGAGTATGAAACACAAATTAATGACTTGCTAAAGTTGTTCCAAGGCTATGTGGATGAAACAACGGCCTATATTACTCCGTTACAACGAAATACGATGATGCGAGTAGACCGAAATGATATTTATTGGAATTTGAAACAAATGGATAGTGGTATCAGTAATAATGTCCGGAAAGCCATCCGACAAACGAATAAGTCCCCATCAAATTGGGGATTTTGGGAGGATGTTACGGACAAAGAAAAAGAAGCAAGCAGTATAAATAAATCCAAGATTGTAAGTATCCGCAGTGATATCGAGCAAACAAATAATCGCTTGAATCATAAAATGGACCAATTATGGGATCTCTACAATTCCAAGGTGAAGAAGTATGAGAATATGGATGATGAATACAATGATAAAGCATCAGTATTAAAGGCGAAGTATACCAATTTCTTCGAAGGGTTTTGGGATTCATTAGAGTCGGATTTTAACTTCGTAAAGGATTTAGTTGTTGGTTTATTTACAGGGCTAATAGACATTGTAGTGGGTCTAGCCACGCTTGTCTTTGATGCGGGAATTGTTGCCGTTTCCAATCAGATTCCTGATATCATTGAACCTAAATTCCTAAAAGATGCTGCCATTGAAAGAATCGATAGCTTTTATACAATGGTTCAACAAATCGTAGAAGATCCATTCAGTGTGGTTGAGGGTATCGGCCAATCATTCTCAGATTCCGTAGAGGAAGATGGGATTGTGTATGTAACAGGAAACTTTGCGGCTGGATTTGTACCGATTGTTGGGTGGAGTAAGTATGCTAGAGTAGGTAAAGTAATTGATACGGATAAAGCCAAAAAGCCAGTGAATAATACCGCTAACAAAGAAGGGAAAATGGTTGATCCTGTCGAATTATTATTAGTGAATGGGAAAAAGATTGGTATTGAATTTACTAATGGTGTTATTGATGGCATGAGGATTTTTATGAAAATGCTGCAAGGGCGGACTGAGAATGTGGCAT
The DNA here is from genome assembly GCF_000482485.1 of Paucisalibacillus globulus DSM 18846. Classification (GTDB taxonomy): domain Bacteria; phylum Bacillota; class Bacilli; order Bacillales; family Amphibacillaceae; genus Ornithinibacillus; species Ornithinibacillus globulus. The sequence continues at coordinate 16,195 of NZ_AXVK01000042.1, forward strand.
TTTCGGGGGTTCCCGGGGGCGGGAACATTTATAAAGTAATTGATGAGACTGATGATACGATTAAAAGGGCTAAAGTTGAGACGGTTAAAGGTAAGGGTATAGATAATGCTAAAGATATAACAAAATTAACTGTTGATGATATACCAACTGCAAAGAGTGGGAATTTTAATAAATTCTTCAATTCCCTTACAAGTAGTGAACTAGACGAACTTTGGAAAGATAAAAAGATTAGAAAGAAAATTGAACGTCAACTTAGAGAACCTGGAGGTTTACATGAGTGGCACTTAGTTTCAAGGGCTCCTCAATTTAAGTATTGGAATATTGGTGCTGAAGAGATTAAAGATTTAAGAACAGCTATATCCGATGTCAAATTTGTCAATCCAAACGGTGTTCATGGAGGGTTAGGCTCAACTAAAGCACATAATGAATTGTTAGCAATAATAGATACTTCTAGCGACTATAATACATTTGTTAGACGACTTAATAATTGGGCTAATTATAGATTAGAGGGTGGAGTTACGTCTTTACCACAAGGTCTAAGATTAAAGTAGGAGGATACTATAATGGAAAAACAAGGATGGGTTTCAATTTGGTTAGGGAATATTAACGATGAGGACTCAATAGGAGAATATGTTGATTTAACTTATGATGAGGATGGCGAGTCTGTCCCATCCCAATTCTTTATCGATTTTAATATTGATATGGATGAAACAGATGAGGATACTATAGAAAAAGCGGTCTATAAGAATAGTAGTAGTGATATTTCAGCATTATTAGATGGGTGTTCGTATGAAGAAATTGTCATCCCAAAAATCCATAAAAGTATAAACCTAAAGAAATCATATAATGCTGTCATCCTAATATATAATTTTGAATATAAAAATGAAATTAGTTCAACAGGTACTTTTGATTTTATTGCTGCTACAAATTATGAGTAAGAGAAATCTTAAAGGTATGGAGAATTGATTTAGTTGATGGTTAACTCAGAAATTACTTATCTAGTGGGGTTGCTTTATAATACAGATAAAAATATTTTAATCAGCCAGTTAAAAAAAGTAGATAATCCACTAATACTCCATTACTTTGCTGCCAATTATAATTGGAATAGAGGGTTTGAAGTACCAACAGTTATCTTAGATAATGAGACTTGTGATTTAGGGACTGGTTTACTAATGTTTCATTATGCAGATGGCTATCGTTTGTTAGAGAGTTCAGAAGAAATTTCAAGTTCTTCGTTAGAGGAATGGAAAGTTTTTTTGAGGAAGAATTATAATAAACTACAAAGCCTAGACTTTAAATCACAAGACATTTCTTTTGACCCTGGATTTACAAAAATTCAAAAGTATAAGATAAAAAAGAATAATCCAGACCTTCCTGACGTTCTAATTAGTAAGTCTCCAGGCAAAGAGATTGATATACCTAAGATATAATGTAATTTATTTGAAACCTTGATTGGCAAAGTGCCTTTCAAGGTTTATTTTTGAGGGGCTACCTAGTTACGAATGACTTACTTATTACTTACAGGATAGAACTAAACCTTGTAATCCCTATATGATTTATTAACAAATTCTTTGGTACGTACAAAACTGGAGAGTATGAATATTTTTATGAAACCGATGATTTAGGCCGGATTTCTAAATTTGAAACAGATAATTTACAATTAACGGAAAGAGAAGACAGATTATCTCATAGTAGAAACACACCTGGAAAAGTAAAAGGCCAAGACCACGCAGGGCATTTAGCGGGAGATAGATTTGGAGGTTCCCCTAAAATTGATAATTTAGTCTCGCAGCTATCTGATGTTAATTTGAAGCAATATAAGAAAATTGAGGATTTATGGTCAGCAGCTTTAAAAGAAACACCTCCAAAGGAAGTAACAGTTGATGTTGAGATAATATATTCTGGGAGTGATTTGCGACCAGATGTATTTAAAATCAATTACACAATTGATGGTGAATGGGGTTCGGAGGTTCTTAAAAATTAATCATAGGAGTGAATAGAAAACATGAAAGAATTTGAAGATAGATTTAGTGAATTGCAGGCGGATATGATATCAATATGTATGGAATTCGTTGAAGATAGAGCTGATAAAGTTTATGTTTATGCTTCATCTGAAGAAGGTATTATATCAAGTAGGTTTTTTTACCTTATTAATAATAAGTATGTAAAGAGCCATAAAGTGAATGACGCATTAACAGAAGGGGAAGAAAAATATGATATATCCCATAAAAGAGGATTTATGGTATTAAATATTATTAATGAGGATATTGAAAAAATCAAAAAACTATGTGAAGAATATGAAAGAGATATGCCAACTGAGATGAAATTAATATTTGATGTTAGGAGTGGGAAATATAAAGCTGAATATAAGTATGACTTAGTTTATACAAATGATGATATAAAAACAGCTGGACATATAGCAGATGAAGTGGTTTGAGGAGATAAAAAAAATAATCTTTAAAAAAGATTAAATGAGTAACAATTTCATTTGTTGAGTTAACCCATAACAATGAAGCACTTGAATGTCAAACAGGGCATTTGGTGCTTTTTGATTTAAGAATCTACAATAGTTACAGCAAAACATTACCCTTTAGAACAGTTTAATTTGAATTTGCCTTTTGGGGACTATGAAAATTTATTGGAAAGAGAATTGCTAATGCTAGAAGTAGGATTATTAGAAGAACAAACTGAAGAGCATACAAGTGAGAATGTAATTTATATAGCATTAATATTTACAAAATTTCTAGATGGATGACGAATATGAGAGACAAGAGAAAGTTGGGTTGTAAATGTTAAATCTAAATGACTTTGTTTTAAATCAAAGGCCGTCACGAAATATTATAGAAGAGTATGAAGACAAAATTCCAAGTCAAGTTATCGATATATGGAAGCAATATGGTTTTGGAAGTATTAAAAAAGGCTATTTAAAAGTCATTAATCCGAATGATTATATAACATTATTACAGTTGTATATTCTCGACATGAAACAGCCATTCCATTATTCTTAACAGCAATGGGAGATATTTTAGTCTGGGAAGATGGGTACTTAATTGAACTTAACTTTAGAAAGCAACAAGTGAATGTGGTAGCAAAGAATTTCAAGTTCTTTTTTGAAGATTTAAATGACGATTATTATTTAGATGAAGCCCTTGATTGGTCCCCATACCCCAAGGCAATTGAAAAATATGGAGAGCCCGCTTTTGATGAATGTTTTGGATATGTCCCACTTCTGGGACTAGGTGGAACAGAAAAAGTAGAAAATTTAAAAAAGGCTAAGTTTATTGAGCATATTTATTTAATCACAGAGTATATGGGGAAAATAGGGTAATCTTTTAATTGTTTTCTAAATAAAATGGAGAAATCCCAAATGAATAGTTATTTCATTTGGGATTTTTTGTGTGAATAAGAAGATTGTTATGAAAGAGTATCAAGGGTCTGACCCCAAGGTGAGGAATTTAAAAATGGTAAGTGGTATTTGTACTAATGTCCCAAAAGCCATTAGTAGAACGTATAAGTCCCCGTCATTTTTTGGGGGGGAATTTAAGTGACGCAGAGAAAAACGCAAGTAGTATTAATAAATCTAGGATAGCTGGTATCCGAAGTGATATCGAATTATCGAAGAATCGTCTAAATCATAAAATGGACCAATTATGGGATATCTACAATACCAAGGTGAAGAAGTATGAGAATATGGATGATGAATACAATGATAAAGCTGCTGCATTGAAGAAAAAATATACAAACTTTTTTGAAGGCTTTTGGGATTTAGCGGAAGGGACCGGGAAGTTTGTAGCGGATTTAGTTGTTGGTTTATTGAAGGGCTTGTTTATTGATATTGGTTGGGGATTAATAAAGCTCGTTTATGATGCGGGGATCATTGCAGTATCCGCTAAAATACCTGATATCATTGAACCTAAATTTCTAAAAG
>NZ_AXVK01000043.1 GCF_000482485.1 Paucisalibacillus globulus DSM 18846
CTACTAAAAGCACGCTAGCTTTTAGAATTTCTTTAATAGAAAAAACAGGGTATGTTTTTCCTTACATACTGGTTGTTTTGTTCAGTTTTCAAGGAACAATCATTATCTTGTGTCGTTTTTAGCGACAAGATATAATTTATCATATTTAACATTTGATGTCAACAACTTTTTTAAAACTTTTTTTGCGATTTAACAAAGTTGTTTACGTGACAACAGAAATTAATATACCATAGCTAGAAAATAAAATCAACGGTCTTTATTAAAAAAAGTCTCTTCAGAAATTTTTGCATTTGTATCCACTATCAGGAAAGCTTCTTATTCATTCTGCATTTTCCTAGGAATATAGCGCACGCACTCTTTTTCAGCCGCTACTCTTCTAAGTAATTGAAATAAGATCTTATATCTTTCTTTCATTGCACTCTTTACCATATTGTCAATTCTACTATCATCTAAATCGAATATAATTTCGTCTAGCTCTCTTTTAATTAAATACTCTAATTCCTTTTGCTCCGTAAGATTAATCATTAACCCTAACAAATTATCACCTCGTCATGTTTCGCCACTAACTGATAAATTTTTCTTATAACATATAAGTTCGAATTTTTCATTGCATTATGTGGGTGTTTTATCGCAGATTAACGGACTGTAAGATTCCGATATTAAAACTTCTAGATTAAACTAGAACTCTTGAAATAGAGGCCAACAAATTTATAGCCGTTTCATTTTGGCCGATATGGCACACTTCTAATACACCGCTATTAAAAATATGTACTTGTACTTTTCCTCAATTAGGTTGTTACAAGAGCGTAAAAACAATTGCTTATGATTGGGCAAGTAAGCGTAATACCAGATTGGATAAATTATTACCTTTTATTCTTCCATTTACGTAGGAAGAACAAATGCTCCATTAAATTAAGTTTCACTTTATATCGTTCACAAGTTTCATTAAATTATTCAGGCTAGCATAAAATCAGCTAACAGCTTGTTCATATTTTGTATTTTTGTTCATAAGATGTATGGATAGCTTGTTTCCTTTGGAGGTGAAATCTTTGAGTCATTTTTATGTAGTGCGCTTCAACAAATTTAAAAGATGGTCGCTTGTCATTGTGTTAGCCTTTTTCACCGCGGGCTTTTTATGGTTTGAAAACAATGGGATATTATCAGTTTTTTCAAAGGAAAGTCCTGTTGCCTTATCAAAAGGGAGCTCTGAGGAACCCAATATCGCATTAACATTTAATATTAGCTGGGGTGAGGAGAAGGTACATGAAATCCTAAAACAGCTTGAGAAGCAACAAGTTCAAGCTACTTTCTTTGTTAGTGGAGAATGGGCAGAAAAGCATCCAGATATTCTTAATACCATTTCAGAGAACAAACATGAAGTGGGTATGTTAGGCTATCGTTATAAAAGTTATCTTGATCAGGAAGTAGATCAAGTGAAAAAAGATTTACGATATGCCAAAGAGATATTTGGCAAGTTAGGCTACAAAGATATGGAATTAGTACGGGCACCTCATGGACACTTTAATGATGAGATAATTAAAGTGGCAGAGGATTTAGGCCATAAGGTGATTCACTGGAATATAAACCCAAATGATTGGCAGAACCCCGGAACACAGAAGATTGTTGACCATGTTATGTCCCAAACTAACAATGGGGATATCATTCTATTACATGCATCTGATTCAGTTAAACAAACAGCTGAATCCCTTAAAACCATTCTACCTGGTTTAAAAAATAAAGGATATAAGTTCGTGACGGTATCAGAAATGATTAACCAAGCTCATGCAGAAACAAAAATTGTAGAATAAAAAAGAAACCTGATGACAACTAGTAAGTATCATCAGGTTTCTTTTACTTTTTCACTTTGTTATTTGAACTATCATTTAACCGATGTAAAATGAGTAGTTGATACGTATTACAAGCTAGCAAAGTAATAATCATTATTAAAGAAAAATCTGAACCAATCAAGCCGATTCTAAGTGCTGGAACCCACTCTACTACAGTAATTGCTACCATAAAGAAAAGTGCTGGTATGAAAGCATGTTTTTTAGTTTCCTTTGCCTTAATTTTAGCGATAATCCAGCCATAAATAACCAACGCTGCCGCCGCCAGAATAAACCAAAGTATTGAAACATCACCTTCCGAATTTTTATAAGGAAAGTAAATCAGGTCAAAAACAACAAATGCTATTAACACGATTTGAACTATTGGCCAAAAAGATCGGAAAATGCTTAATCCCAATCGATGGACATATAAATAAGCAAAAAATCCCGTTTGGCTTACAGCGCTATAAAGTAACCCATGCCCAATAAAGAATAGCATGACACCAATTAATCCGAAAAAGTTAAACGGATCAAGGTTTTCTGTATAAGAGCCATTTACATTAACAAAAAAACTAACAATGAGTCCAACAAGCCCACCTATTGCTAAAGTTTTCAAAAACAAATTCACTACTTTTCGACTGTTCAATAGAATTATCCTCCTGCTACTCCTACTATATGTACAAATTATTTAAAATTTTAACTACACAATTGGTATTTTAACATGAACCTATTCTTTTTTCCTTTATCAAGCGCATATTTTTGTTTTTTCTCACCCATATTAATGATAAGTGGAAGGAGGGTTCATGATGCTACGTGTTTTCTACTTGCCATTTTTTGGCGCATTACTCTTAACCTTAAGCGCCTGCGGTGGGGAAGCAACTACAAAAGAAACAGATTATGATGCAACTAAAAAAATGGTTGTTGATATATTACAAACAGAAGATGGAAAAAAAGCCCTTGGGGAAATTTTGGCAGATGAAAAAATGCAGCAAAAGTTAGTTATCGAATCCACAACAGTAAAACAAGCGATTGATGAAACACTAACATCTGAAAAAGGCGCTGAAATGTGGAAAAAACTTTTCGAAGACCCTAAGTTCGTCGAAACGTTTTATAAATCTGTCGAAGAAGACCAGAAGAAGTTAATGAAAAGCCTAATGAATGACTCAGAATATCAAAAACAAATGATGGATTTATTGAAAAATCCTGAAATGGAAGAAGCAACTATACAAAGTTTAAAGAGCCAGCAATTCCGGGCACACCTTGAGGAGACCATACAACAAACCTTAGAATCACCATTATTCCAAGCAAAGATGCAAGAGATTTTATTAAAAGCTGCTGAAGAGCAAAGTAAAGGACAAAGTAATGGTGGTGATTCTAAAGGTCAAGGAGGCGGTGGTGGCGGCCAAGGTGGCGGATCCGGTGGTGGTGAGTCCGGCGGCGGCGGTGAATAAAAAAATCGCTTTAAAAAACAAAAGGGGGCCAGATTTCTCTATCACAGAGAAATAGGCCCTTTATCATTTTATTTTTCTTCCACTTTAGCAATAACTTTAGCAGCAATTTTATGAAATTCTTTACCATTCGGATGATCTTCCTGATATACAGAAGGTGCAAATTCATCTTCTTCCTCGTATGGTTGCTGGATTGGCAATTGCCCTAATACTTTAGTTTTTAAGACTTCAGCAAGCTTCTTTCCGCCACCTTGTCCAAAAACATATTCTGTTTCGCCAGTTTTTTGGCTCTTATAGTAAGCCATGTTTTCCACTACACCTAAAATTTCATGTTCTGTTTTAAGTGCCATTTGCCCCGCTCTAGCCGCTACAAATGCTGCTGTCGGGTGTGGAGTTGTTACTATAATTTCCTTACAAGACGGCAATAGTTCGTGTACATCCATAGCAATATCACCAGTTCCTGGTGGTAAATCTAGAAGAAGATAATCTAAATCTCCCCACTCAACTTCCTTAAAGAAACTATTTAACATTTTCCCAAGCATTGGACCACGCCAAATAATTGGTGAGTTGTCCTCGACAAAGAAGCCCATAGAGACTACTTTGACTCCAAATCGTTCAACTGGGATAATCTTCGACCCCCGAACCACTGGTCTTTCTTCAATACCCATCATATCCGGGACACTAAATCCATATATATCTGCGTCAATGATTCCTACTTTTTTTCCTAGTCTCATTAAAGACACAGCAAGGTTTACCGTAACTGTTGATTTACCAACGCCACCTTTACCACTAGCGATTGCTAGGAAATGAGGTTGTTTATTTCCTCCCATTAACGCCTTTTCTTTTGCATCTTCTATAGCAGGCTGGTATTTTTTGATAACGTCATCTGGAAGCTTTTCAAAACGAAGACCTACTGTCACTGCACCATTTCGCTTTAGAATTCCAACTAACTCTTGTTGAAGCTGCATTTGTTCAGCAGTATTTGTTTTACCAATGGCCACCTTTACACTGACATGCTTCTTATCTTCCTTAATGGTAACTTCCTTAACTCCCTCAGTTTCTTCTAGCGTTCTATGTAAAAAGGGATCTCTTACAGGATTCAGTAATTGTATTACTTCTTCTTTTGTTAACACGTAATCACCTTCCCATTTTAGCCTTAGATTTAATCAGTCCAAGGCTAGTATACCATAAATCACCAAAAACCTAAGTGATATGAATCATAGGAGGTGATCACCATTACTTCTCTTCTTCCGCTTCTGGCTCATCTGTCAAATAGCGCAAAATCCCTTCATAAATACTTCCAGCCATTTGTCTTTGATACGTTTGATCCTTCAACAACTCCCTTTCTTCCAAATTGGAAAGAAAACCAATTTCAACGAGAGCACCCGGAATTTCCGCGTTCTTTAGTAAATACAAATTATTGATGGCAAGCGCACTTCGATTAGTATTTTCTAAATTTCTTGTAATCTCTGCTTGAATCATTTTTGCTAAGTGCTTGCTTTCATCTGATTTTGGATAGTAGAAGGTTTGTGCACCACTCCATTTTGTTGAGGGAATTGCATTTAAATGGATAGTCAAAAAGAAATCTGCATCCTTGGAATTAATAATGTCCATACGTTTCTTAATATCCTCTGCCTTTCTTCTAGATAATCCCTTTGTACCTTCTGATGCCAAATCTGTATCTTCTTCTCGAGTCAAATGTACAATAGCACCTGCTTGTTGTAAATAATCCCTTACCTTTTTTGTAACTTCTAATGCAATATCCTTTTCTAATGTATTATCCTTACCTACAGCTCCACCATCTACCCCACCATGCCCTGCATCCAGTACTACTACCTTACCCGTTAAGGGCCAGGGAAAGCCTGCTGTTTCTTCTGCAAAATCCGGCAATGGAAATTTTATTAGTGAAATAAGTACTACTAATCCAACTATCCAAAAGATAATTTTTCCTAATCGATTCATTGTTTTCGCCCCTTTTACTTAACCTCACTCTATTTTATGGGACAAGTATAGGGTTTATGACTTGTGAATCGATTAGATTTATTCAAATAGTTCCTTTACCTGGCTGAAGTTACCCAATGTTACTATTAAATCGTATATATTAACTAAGCCATATGAAAAAATTCTTATCTGTGTCCATTAAAGTATGAGTTAGTCTTTTTAATCGTGAGGAAAGCTTTCATGATTTCTTAACTACAAAAAAGAAGAGTAGCATCTTAACCCTACCCTCCTAATTTACAGTATCATTATCTTGTCATAATTCCAGTTGTCATAAAAAGTAGCCAGTCCTTATATCTCCCAACATCGAGCCAAGCTACATCTTTAAATTTAAGCGGTGTAACAAATGGCATCCCTCTATAAGATGAATCAATGGATTCCTTTGTTACAACATTCCCTACAGACAATCCACTAATCACCTCCAGATCCTCACCCATTTGAATACCCGTTTGTACCGGAACAAGCTCCATTTTTCCTTTTTCATTCATTTTCCACACATGATGATGGTTAACAAAACTTGCATCAACTGTTGCTGAATCAATGGACTCATTGACTGTGATTGCTAAATCAGCATGATAACCTGGTAAAATAGATTCTAAATTTTGATCTTGCTTAAAATTAACCTCAAAAGGATATATACTTTGTGATTCAATATTCACCTCATGTGGTGCATCCTCTAAATGTGAAATGGATCCTTGTAATGTTTGTTCTCCATTAACTAAGGTAATCTCAACTGGTTGTCCAGTCTCAACTTCAATTCTAGCTGCCTCTTCTAGCTCTCCTTGAACTTGGAGATCCATATGTTCAATACGGATAATAGGGTCATTTAATGTTGAGGAAATCTCTTTTACCTTTCCAGCAATAGGACTTTCCACAGTAATGGTATCCCCATTTTCTTGTAAATCATCTAATTGGGATTGAATGGATCGCTCCTGTTCCTTCTTTGCTGCCAATTCCTGTTCCTTTTGAATAATAAATTGTTCCTTTATTAATTCCGCTTCGACCGGTTCCTGTTGTGTAACCACGACAGTTGTAGAATCTTCATCATTATTTCCAACTACTGGTGTTGAAGGTTTCGGTATTCGATACGACACCATTTCAGTTATTGCATCCTCAATCGCATCAATCTCACCATCAACCTTTTCCAATTCATAGGATAGAAGCGTTTCTGTAGCAGCATAATCATTCACTTGATATTGAAATAAAGGGTCACCAACAGATACTACACTACCTTCTTCTATTAGAAAACTATCAAAGCTCCCAATACTTTTATCAAAGTAGACATAACTCTCTCCAGAATAAGAAATTATCCCTTCCGCTTCCACCTTCTCAAATAAATCCGTCTTATAAACAATATCCCACGTCAGTATATAGGCTTGCCTTATCACTTTTTCACCATCATCTAACAATACTAACAGACAATTAATTCCGATAAATAAGATTAGTGCTACCCACTTCATCCGTTTTTTTCTCATAGATTAAACCACCTATTGATAATCAGAGTATCTGTAAATGCCACTACTGCAGATAAGATCCAAACAGTGAGGTTAAACAATATCACCGTAGCCCATACCCACCCTTTTTGTGTAGCGGATAATTTACTAATAAATTTAATTTGAAATCCAACAACCCATAATTGAAATATAGAGATAGTACCAAATAAGTAAATCAAAAATGGGATATCAGTAAAATAGGAAGCAATAATTCCGAACGACAATGGTGAGACATACCAGTCTAACCCAAAATATACGACTAAAGGTATCCACAATACTCTTTCAACAAGCAAGACAAATAGAACCACGAGTTGCATGAGTAGTAACTTTTTAAATTGAATCTTCGTCACCCAATAAAAAATTAAAGATGGAACAAAAAGGATAAATAAAACGAATAGAAATGAATAAATCATTCGACCAAATACAAACCACAGCTTTTGCATTTCATACTCAGAGGCCGTCAATAAAGCTGCTCCACTTGATATAGACGAAGAACCAATCCCCAATAGACCCATTCCACTATAAATGAGTGTAGAAAAAAGCATAAGTAGGAGAATGACTTTCCAAGGTGTCCGAATTAGTTCGGCTTTTCCAATCCGAAAAATATGATCGTCTACTGCAAATAATAATTTAAATAGATTTATCGAATATGTCATCATTCCACCCTTTTCTTTATTAATCTACGGGGACCTAACTTGTACTAATTTTAACGTACATTTCAACAAATATCCATTATTTTCAATCTATTTGGAATAATTTTAGTGCAATCTACCCACGAAACTAAAAAAGTACTAGGCACTCGAGAAATGTGTTAAATTTCACGATTAGCCTAGCACTTTTTACGTAATTTAACTTGATCCTGCTCCAAGCTTTTCTGTCTTTAATGAATCCTCATTAACATTTTCCTTTTTTTCTAACATCCGCACTACTTGCCATCCGACAGCTGCGTTAACTGCAGCCATCATTCCAAATAACAGATAATCTCCGATTGGTTCCGGAAGAATGAGATCCATGATTAACCATCCCCCAGCTGTTGATCCACCTACTAATGCCCCTATTGTGGACTTTCTATTCACGTCACTTTGCACCACCTTTACCTGAATTAAAAAGACTTTTGAAAAGAATGCAAAATACTTAGAATGAACTCAACCCGAATAACTGTCTGATTTCCTCTTTCATATAATCCTATGCAGATTACTTGATCTAAATAACTAGAAAATTACCCATCGGTTGTCCTAATTCTCCCTCAACAATAAGCTTGTTAGGAACATTCGAATTTTATCTAAAATTTTTATATTAACTAATCTTATTGACAGGCTTGTTTATTTCAACTAAATTAATTTTTTATGGAAAGAAAAATAAAAGGACATCCTATTAATAGGATATTTATCATTTATCATCCAACTTCATTTCAAGATACAATTCATAGAAAAAAACGTATGTTTATTATAAGGAGACTCATTATTTATGAAAAATTTAATTGTAATTATCGGTTCATTAATCGTTGCATTTGGCTTTAATTTTTTTCTTGTTCCCTATGGGATTTTAAGTAGTGGAATAAGTGGCGTAGCTATTTTGATTGGATTAATTACGCCATTTGATATTGGTTTGATGAATCTATTGCTTAATTTACCTCTACTTGTTTTAGGCTACTTTAAACTCGGAAAGTTGATTACATATAATACACTGATTTGTGTTGTATCCCTATCCTTCTTCCTATATGTTTTACCAGTTATTCCTGTAGCAGACAATATAATATTATCGACAATCTTCGGTGGGATTATAGGAGGCATTGGAATTGGTCTTATTCTTAAGTTCTCTGGGACTTCTGGTGGATTAGATATCATTGCCATTATCGTGTCCAGAAAAAGTAATTTCAGTGTTGGTCTCCTACTAACTGGTATGAACGGTATTATTGTTCTTATTTCCGGGATTGCTTTCAATTGGAACATCGCATTATATACCCTTTTGTCCATCTATATAACTGGTAAAGTGATTGATAAGATTTACACAAACCATATCAAATTAACGATGCAGATTGTCACTTCAAAAGGAGAGTTAATTCGGGAGGATTTATTGAAGAATATCTACCGCGGTATTACAATCACAGAGGGCTATGGCGGCTATTCTAAAGAAAAGATGGATGTTTTAATGACTGTAGTTACGCGATATGAAATGTTGCAAGTTAAAAAGATTGTCCGTGATCATGATGAAAATGCATTTATTAATATTTTTGAAACCGTTGAAGTGGATGGAGCTTTCGCTAAGAATTAGAAGGATTATAATCATACTATCAAGCATAAAAAAGTTCGCTCAAATAAGAGTGAACTTTTTTATTATATGTGAATCCTTCCTTTCAAAAACTCCCTTAGAGCTGTTCATGGTTTTCGGCATACTCATGCTTCACTATTAATTGTAGCAGATGCCTCAATTAAAGAGGTACAGGAGCGATTAGGACAATCGGACATACAAATGACTATGAAAATTTATACTCACTTACAGATACCCTCAAAGAACAAACTGTACAAAGATATCAACAGTATAAGGATATATAAATGTGGTCAAAACAGTTTTCAGTATATAAAAAAGACCCTCCCCACCAAAGTGAAAAAAGTCTTAAAACTAAAAGTAATTATTTCGTATTCGTAAATCCACCATCAATGCGAATTACTTCACCGTTGATATACTGTGCTTTAGAAGTTAGCAAGAATGTTACAAGTTCCGCTACCTCTTCTGGAGTACCTAGGCGTTTTTGTGGTATACCACTTGTCGCATTAGCTTTCATTTCCGGATTTGCTTCATAGAAAGCTTTGACCATTGGTGTTTCTGTAGGTCCTGGTGCAATAGCATTCACACGTAAACCATCTTTTGCATATTCAGCTACCATACTCTTTGTTATACCAACAATTCCATGTTTTGTAGCAGAGTAAGTTACAACAGAGTCTTGACCAATAACACCAGCACTTGAAGCTGTGTTAACAATAGAACCTCCACCATTCTTTAACATCACTTCAGCTACATAACGTACTCCATATAAAGCTCCTAGTAAGTTGATACCTACTATTTGTTCAATTTCTTCAATGGAAGATTCTAAGAAGAATGAGCCACTACCAGAAATCCCTGCATTATTAAAGAAATAGTCAATTGAACCAAAATGTTCAACTGTTTTGTCCACATAGTTCTTTACTTCTTCAGGCTTGGAAACATCAGCTTTAATAAAAATGGCATCAACACCTAATTGTTTTACCATTTCCACCGTTTCATTTCCACCTTTTTCACTAACATCTACTGCGACGATGTTAACTCCATCTTTAGCTAAACGAACTGCAGTAGCTTGTCCTAAACCACTACCAGCACCAGTTATAATTGCAACCTTCTTCATCGATAAAACCTCCATCTATAACTTTAAAAAACATACGTTTCATTATATCAACATTTCATTTGAAAGAGTAACTTAATTACTCAATAGTGGCAATCAATTGATTGATGACATCACCCATTGATAACCATATTATTCCTCATGGCCAATCAATCTACTCATGAAGTATTTAAGCTCTTGTGAGGCTTTATTCAGATTTTCAATTTCTCCCATAAAGTTAGTGACAAGTTTAGCTTCTTCATTAGTAGAGTCCGCAATCTCCTTGAAATCGGATTGCATTCCCTTCATCGTTTCCTGAATAGTTTTGAGTGTGTCCTCAATATTTTTTGTTGCACGATTCGTTTCTTCAGATAGTTTACGAACCTCATTAGCCACAACGCCAAATCCTGCGCCAGCACTACCAACCCGAGCTGCTTCTATCGATGCATTTAATCCTAAGAGGTTTGTTTGGCTGCTAATCCCTTTTATAAAATTTGTCACTTCATTTACTTTAACTGATTCATCAACCGCATTCTGGACATTGGAAGAAATTTGTTCCGTTGTTGCAGATAGTTCCTCAGAATGAGCAGCAATATGTTGAACCGTAGCTAACAAAGTATTTGTTGAATCTTCAATTATGGTAATAATTTTGTTTAATTGCTGTTGATTTTTCGTGCTTACAGCAACATTTAATCCAGCTACAAGCTGACCCAGTTCATTTTTAACTGGGATAGAAATACTATCAAAAGGGATACCATATTCCTCTTCCGGAACTTTTACTGTAACTGTCTTTACCGGATCAACCATCCCAAAGTTTTTATATTTAGGTGGTAATGGGTCTCCTACTTTATGCTTAAAATCAAGATCAGCACTAGGAGAATAGAATACGTATTTTTCATGATCAAAAATGGTGATCATAACTTCCTCGCGCATCATCTGTTTTATAATTGGAATTGAATGAATAATAGATTGAACAATGTCCATTGTGAAATTCCTTTCTGCATATCTTAAATAAAGATATTTATATAGAGATAATATCGGTTAAAAATGAGCGCTTTTACAACAATTAGTAAAAAATCCTATAGGTAAATATTACAATTAATATAAAAAGGACCCTTCATTCATTAGTTTAGAGCCATTAAAAAGTTGCATATTAACGCTTTTTTAAAGAATACTAATTTACACGATAAAATTTTACAATAACACGAAACTATCATATTTTGAAATTATCCGCTTATAACCTTATTCTACTTGTCCGAAGGGATGGATGCGAGTAGATAACACAATATAAGTTATTATAAATTTAAAACACTGATATAGTTCCGGGCTACTTTTGTCCATGCTTGGAAAACAAAAAAAGACTCTTCCACATAAGTGAAAAGAGCCTTGAAACGTATAAATTAACGTTTTGAGAACTGTGGTGCACGACGAGCGCCTTTAAGACCGTATTTCTTACGTTCTTTCATACGAGGGTCACGAGTTAATAACCCTGCACTCTTAAGCGCTGGACGGTAACCTGGATCTGCTTCTAGTAAAGCACGTGCGATACCATGACGGATAGCACCAGCTTGACCAGTAAATCCACCACCATGAACGTTAACTAGAACATCATATGTTCCTTGAGTTTCAGTTGCTTGTAGTGGTTGGTTTAGAATTAAAAGTTGTGTTTCGTATGGGAAATAGTCTTTTGCTTCACGACCATTGATAGTTACATTTCCAGTACCCGGTACTAAACGTACACGTGCAGTTGACTTTTTACGACGACCTGTGCCGTAATATTGTACTTGTGCCAATTGATTTACCTCCTTTTATTATCCGCGAAGTTCGTAAACTTCTGGTTTTTGTGCTGCATGATTGTGCTCAGCACCTCTATATACGTGTAATTTCTTGCCCATTTTACGTCCTAAAGATCCTTTTGGAAGCATGCCTTTGATAGCAAGCTCAAGCATTTGCTCAGGATATTTTGTACGCATTTCATCAGCAGTACGTTCTTTTAATCCACCTGGATGTCCAGAGTGACGATAGTACTTCTTGTCAGCTAGTTTGTTTCCAGTTAGTTCGATTTTTGCAGCGTTTACGATGATTACATAATCACCAGTATCAGCATGTGGTGTGTAAGTTGGCTTATGCTTTCCACGAAGGATTGCAGCAACCTCACTTGCTAGGCGGCCGAGACGCTTTCCTTCAGCATCCACAACAAGCCATTTGCGTTCGATATTGTTTTCATTCGCCATGAAAGTTGTGCGCATGATTGGTTTCCCTCCATATTATCATTCATTCATTTTTTAAGTTTAAAGTTCATTATTTCTATATTTTCAACACAATTAGTTCCGGGGCTAATCGCGGTTTTAGAAAATAAAATGCCATAGACCATAATACACCATAATCAGCCATTATGTCAAGGGTCTGGTAGATTTATTTATTTCATAAGAACTTCCCTAGATAGATAAACTAACAAGATTATTATATAGTATTTTGGGTGGAAATGAATACTGTCGATATTTCCCAGGAAATGTTGTGTTTAGTCGAATCATTTTCACTTATTTGTAGTTTACTTTCCATAAATACAACCCTTGAGGAGGTGCAGTTTTTCCAGCAAGTTTACGTTGCTTTGCTTCGAGCATCGTTTTAATATCAGTTGGCTTTTTTCTACCTTGTCCAACCGCTAGTAATGTACCTACTATAATCCGGACCATATTATAAAGAAATCCACTCCCACGGAAAGTAAATTCTATTTGTTCATCTTTCTTATGACAGGTAACTTCAAATAGGGTTCTAACCTTCTCTCCTTTGACTGTAGCCTTAGCTGAAGAGAAAGTCGTAAAGTCATGTGTGCCTTCTAAATAACTACAAGCTTCTTTCATTGCCTCGATATCTAATGGATATGGATAATGAAAAACATAATTCCTCTTAAAAATATCTGGTTCCACTGTATTGTGAACGAAGTAATGGTACTCCTTTTCAAGGACATCATACCGTGCATGAAAATCATCAGAGACTGCTTCAGAACTGATGATATAAAGATCGTCGGGAAGTAATGTATTAAGTGCTCTTTTCCAACTCTCATCCAGCATAGTAAGATTTGTCTCAAAGTGGATGGTCTGCCCCATCGCATGCACCCCTGTATCGGTTCTACCAGATGCTTGTATTCGCACCTTTTCCCCTTTATGAATCTTTTCTAGTGCTTTCTCAATTTCACCTTGAACAGTACGCATTTTAGGTTGGATTTGAAAACCACAAAAGTTTGTCCCGTCATAAGTGATTATACATTTAATTTTTGACACAGTCATACTACCTCACGATTTAATAATTTCTCGTAACAAATAATCCTGCAATAATTAATAGGAAAAATAGAAACACTATAATATCCATTTTTCTTATTTTTAATTGCCTTAGCTTTGATCTTCCTTCTCCACCTTGGTACCCTCTCGCTTCCATTGCCATTGCAAGTTCTTCCGCTCGTTTAAATGCACTTACGAATAACGGAACTAATAGTGGAACAATAGCTTTTATCCGTTCCTTTATTGGTCCTGTCCGAAAGTCTACTCCCCTAGAAGCTTGAGCTTTCGAAATCTTATCTGTTTCCTGTAACAGTGTTGGAATAAAACGAAGCGATATAGACATCATTAAAGCTAGTTCATGTACAGGAAATTTTATTTTCTTTAATGGATGTAGCAAATCTTCAATAGCATCCGTGATTTCGATTGGTGTAGTGGTTAGAGTCAATAATGATGTTATCAAGATTAATAAGAAAAATCGTAAGGATATTGCAAAACCTTGGATGAGAGCACCAGAATATATTTTAAACCCTAACAATTCAATTAAGACTGTTCCTTCTTTCGTTACAATTAAATGCAAGATAAAGGTGAATATAATCAAAAACCAAACAGGTGTTAATCCCTTCAATATAAAGCGAATTGGTATTTTGGTGATAATGACCGTCAAAAGTGCAAATGCTGTCAAAATACTATAGCTTAAAACATTATTAGCAAAAAATATGAAAATGACAAATAAGAATATGATCGTAATTTTCATCCGCGGATCTAATCGATGAACCAAAGAATTTCCTGGGACATATTGTCCGATTATTATCGTATTATTCATCTGATTCAGCCCCCTTTAATGCTTGCTGAATCTCCATAGCTAAACGTGGAATGGATTGTCTCTTAAACTGAATCTTATCGCCGAAACGCTCGTTAAAAGCATTTAAAAATTGAATCATTTCTGGAACATCTAACTGTACTTGGTTAAGTGCTTCCTTTTGGGTAAATACCTCTTCAGGTGTCCCCTCCATATACTTTGTCCCTTTATTCATGATAATCACATGGTCTGCATACTTCACTGCATCTTCCATACTATGTGTAACTAGTACTGTAGTTAGATTTTGTTCTTTGTGCAGAGTAGAAAACATATCCATAATTTCTCGTTGACCTCTTGGATCTAAACCTGCAGTTGGTTCATCTAATACAAGAATTTCCGGTTTTACTGCAAGAACCCCTGCTATTGCGACTCTCCTCATTTGACCTCCACTTAAATCAAATGGCGATCTGTTTAACAGTTTTTCATCAAGTCCAACAGCTGGAACTATATCTTTCATTCTTTTTTGAATCTCCGTTTTAGTAACACCGAAGTTCTTAGGGCCAAAAGCAATATCCTTAGCAACAGTTTCATCAAATAATTGATGCTCTGGATATTGGAATACAACTCCAACACGACTTCTTAATTCTTTTAAATTCTCTGGTTTCTTATCTGCATTTATTAGATAATCGCCGATTTGAACCTGGCCTTTTGTTGGTGTTAAAAGTCCATTTAAGTGTTGTATTAAAGTCGACTTACCTGATCCAGTATGTCCAATAACTGCAACAAAGGATCCTGATGGGATATGGAAGGATAGATTTTCTAATGCCTTATGAGCAAAAGGTGAATTAGCTTGATAGATGTAACTTACATCTTTAAATGTAATGTCCATAATTCCTCCAAGAGTTCATCATGATTTAACGGTTCATTCTCAATCAACATATCTTTTTGCTTTAATTCATCAGCAAGTACCGCAACAAAGGGTACATCTAACCCAATCCTTCTTAACTCATCCTTCTTTGCAAAAATATCCCTTGGCTTTGCCTCGTCCCATACTTTTCCGTTATTCATAACAATTACACGCTCTGCTAAAACTACTTCCTGTAAATCATGAGTAATTGTAATTAAAGAAACCTCATTTTTTTCTTGTATATCTGCAACAGTTCGCATAATTTCTTTTCGTCCCCTAGGATCTAACATCGCGGTCGCTTCGTCCAGTATTAGTACATTAGGCTTTACCGCTAGAACACTAGCAATTGCAACACGTTGCTTTTGACCCCCAGATAGGCGGTGTGGCTCTGTTAATAGGTAATCTTCCATACGAACAGCCTTGAGAACCTCTTTTATTCTTTTCTCCATTTCTTCCCGTGGTATGCCACGGTTTTCCATACCAAAAGCAACATCGTCCTGAACAGTTGTCCCTACAAATTGATTGTCCGGATTCTGAAACACCATACCTACATGTTTCCGAACATCCCATACATGCTCATCGTTGACAGGCATACCATTTATAATAATTTCACCCTGCTGAGGATATAATAAGCCATTCATTAACTTTGCGATCGTGGACTTACCAGAACCGTTATGACCAATAATAGCAACCCACTCATCCTTATATATTTCAAAAGAAACATTATCTAGTACCCAAGGCTGCTCTTCTCCGTATCTAAAAGATACATTTCTAAACTCTATAAATTTCTCTCTCATACTAATCTCCTCCTCATACTCATTCTCTTAGCCTTTAGGTTTTGTTTCATGTATGTATTTTACTATTAATTTTGCTTTATGTTAATTGATAGGTGTTTAATTGGTGCGGGGAACATCAGCCGTTATTCTGGAACATCAGCCGTTATTCTGGAACATCAGCCGTTATTCTGGAACATCAGCCGTTATTCTGGAACATCAGCCGTT
>NZ_AXVK01000044.1 GCF_000482485.1 Paucisalibacillus globulus DSM 18846
GCTAGTTAGAGTTTCCGAGTTATGGATTGTTTGTAACGCATTTTTTCAGTAATTACGTACAATAATTCTAATTCACTACCAGCGTAGGAAATACAGGGAGACTCCTGCGGGAGGATAGGCATAGGTGAGACCCCACAGTGCGTAGCACGAGGAGGCTCACCAGCCGCCCGCGGAAAGCGGAGTGTATTTCCGGAGCGGAGTTAGATGCTCAACTCAAAATCCTAAGTTAAGTTACCGCATAGTTTCTATCGACTATTCATTAAGTTCAAAGCCTGATTTAGACAAAGTTTTCATGGAGCATGCCTAATGTATAAGTTTAGTTGTCTAAGAAATAAAAAGATTGTGGTAAACTAACAGTTGGGAATAAGGAGGAATTTTAAGTGACAAGTGTAAAAGTACCAATTGAAGTAAGGTATCAAGAAACAGATCAAATGGGTGTCGTCTACCATGCGAATTATTTAGTTTGGTTTGAAATTGGACGAACTAAATTTATCGAACATTTAGGTTTAAGCTATGTAGAAATGGAAAAAAATAATGTCGTTTCACCAGTAGTGGATGCACAAATTTCTTTTAAAAAGCCAGTTAAATATGGTGAAAAGGTCTATGTTGAAACAAGGATTGAGCAATATGATGGACTAAGAACGGTTTATGGATACAAAGTTATTGATGATGACGGGGAAGTAAGGATTTCGGGTAGAACAAAGCATGTGATTGTTAAAAAAGAAAGCTTTAGACCACTTTCCTTACGAAGAGCTTTTCCAGAATGGCACGAAATATATTTACAACATATCGTAGGTGAAGAATAATGGCCTTTGGTTTGAAAAGAGAAGAAGTTACAAGATGGAAAACAAAAGTGCAAAACGGAGAAATTGCATTTTTAACACACTATTGGTTGGATGATCGTTTTCCCGGTTGCACCACCGTTACAAAGGTGGGCTGTAAGAATATTGCCACCTTAATTGACTGGGGACAAAAGTACGGGTTAGAACCGAATTGGATACATCGTGACGAGAAATATCCACATTTTGATTTATTTGGTGAAAGACAAAAGGATGTGCTGTCAAAAGAAAAGGAGTGGGATCAAATAAAAAGGTTTAACTTATAAAAAAGCGCTCAAGAAAATTATCTTGAGCGTTTTTTATTCTCTTTTTTTTCTGGAACATAATCCACACCACCTGGATGAAATGGATGGCATTTGCTAATTCTCTTTATAGTTAAATACCCACCCTTGATTGCTCCAAAGCGTTGGATTGCTTCTAATCCATATTCCGAACAAGTCGGATAGAATCGGCATGTTGAAGGGGTGAAAGGACTAATTGCACTACGATAAAATTTAATAAGTCCAATAAAAATGTATTTCATGGAAAGACCTTCTATTCATTTTTATTATAACGGATTGTTGCTATTGCATCGTGCATGTGGATTGACTCTTCATTCTGGCAAGTAACAGAAAAGCCGGAAACAAATGGCATTTCATATAAATCTGCAGCTACTAACCGTGCCATATCCTCTACGAAACGTGGATTTTCGTATGCTTCTTCCGTAACCATTTTTTCATCTGGGCGTTTTAGAATAGGGTGGAGTCTCGAACTTGCGTTACTCTCAGCCGCTTCTAATAAAGCTATTTTCCAATCGACTTCCGCTTCATTAAACGTATCTGACAACGATACTTCCATAGACACATTTCCACGTTGGTTATGTGCACTATATTCACTTATTTCTTTTGAACAAGGACAAAGTGTTGTAATGAGTACAGACATACCTACACTAGCTTGATAGCCAGTGTTTTCATTGTAAGATATCTTCATTGTTAAATCAGCATGGTTTAGACCTGCTATTCCACTACTAGGGCCTTTACGTTCATAAAACCATGGAAAAGTTAATTCGATAGTAGCATCTTTTTGCCCCAACCTATCAGCTAATTCCTTTGCGAACTCTTTTAAAACAGAAAAGTCAGCATGAAATCCATTTTTACTATATACTGCTAATTGTTCCATAAATCGACTCATATTCGTTCCTTTACTTTCTTGTTGAATACTAGAAGTAAAAGTAAAAGATGCAATACTTGTTTGTATGTTTGGTTCAGAGTTACTATGAACTAGAATCGGGTATTTTACATTTGTAATACCTACAGCATCAAGTTCAAAGAGAAAATCTTTCTGCAAATTTTGTAAATCAGCCATTTTTTCTTTCTCAACGGGCTTATTTTTTGGTCCAGGTTTAACAGATCCAAATAGTTTATGTCTTTCTTCTTTTGTAGGTAGACTTTTTCGCGGTATATGATTTAAATTCATGATTGATTTCCCTTTCTTCACTGCAAGACTTGTCTCACTTCAAAGTATAAGCCAACTACTAATTTTTTTTCAATTATACCGCTTTACATCCATGTAATCTTTGGTTCGGTTTTATTTATAATGCGTTTTATATTTGCGATGTGTCGATAAACAACAAATAATGTTAATACCCCAACAACTATCATTAATCCAATATCACCAAAGAAAATTGAGACTACAAATGAAACTACACCAGTTATCATGGAAGAGAGTGAAACGTATTTAGATATTTTTAATGTTAAAAGAAACGTAACAATCATGACGGCAAATAGAATTGGGTTTACTGCTAGAATAATACCACCCGAAGTTGCTACTGCTTTACCACCTTTAAAACGTGCAAATAATGGGTATGTATGACCCAATACCGCAAATATTCCTATTGCAAGTTGGTATACTTCAATATCAAAGAATATTGGCATTAGTGTTGCTAATGTACCTTTTAATATATCAGCTAATGTTACGATAATTCCCGCCTTAACTCCCAACACACGAAATGTATTGGTCCCACCTAAATTTCCACTTCCATGCTTCCGTATATCGATGTTATAACCGACTTTTCCAACAATAAGTGCAGAAGGTATAGAACCCAAAAGATAAGCAACTATAGCAAATAGAACATACTCCATCAAATTTCCTACTTTCATTGATTATTTACTAAACACTATGTACACTTCATCCATTTTATCACGAACTATTAATATAAGGTATCAATATTTTTGACCGGAATTTAATTAAAAATAGATGTCCAAAACAGTTATACAACGTGTTTATAAGTAAAATACTGATAAAATTCCAGCTGTCATGTTAAACTAATAATAAGTATATCTATTATAAAGGAGTTACTCAAACATGGAAAATCCTTCAAATGATCAAATTAAAAAATTATTGGAAACCTCAAAAACTATCGCAGTAGTTGGACTATCAGATAATCCCGAAAGAACATCTTACCAAATCTCAAAAATAATGCAAGAAAGTGGATATCGAATTATTCCAGTTAATCCGACTGTAGATGAAGTATTAGGAGAAAAAGCCTACAGTTCATTACTCGATATTAAGGAACCGATTGACATCATTAATGTATTTAGAAGACCAGAATATTTACCGGATATAGCGAAAGAAGCTGCTAAAACAGATTGTAAAGTTTTCTGGGCACAACAAGGTATCGTCAACGAAGAGGCCAATGAATATCTTACAGAAAAGGGCTTTACCGTAATCATGGATTTATGTATTAAAGTTGCTCATGCTGTACTACTTAAAAAGTAAGCTTAAAAAGGATGGCAAAGTGTCATCCTTTTCAATTTGTATATCTTTTATCAATTGGAAGAATAAATATATATACTGTAAGTGTTCTAAGAACTTCTATACATTTTAAAATATCTTGTAGTATACTAATGTAGATATTGTTTTGGTAATTATAATAGAGACTATATTAGTAATACTCGCATTTGCTAGGACACTAGTGAAGCAACTACGTGTGTAGCTACATTAATAACTTCTCGGATTGACCCATTCAGCTTTTGCGAGAGGCCATTTCCTTGAATAAATTCAAGTACGACGAACACAATTGTGTTAGTTTTTCTTATGTAAGCGAGAAAGATTTTTATACTTTCCTATTTGCCAAAAACAAACACTTGTTCTAGTATGTAAAATAAGACATTGGAATTATAGGGTGAAGGGAGTAAAAGTAATTGGATAAGACACCATTACATTATTCAGATGATTCAATCCAAGTATTGGAAGGTCTCGAAGCAGTTCGAAAAAGACCGGGGATGTATATTGGAAGTACCGACCATCGTGGATTGCATCATCTTGTTTTTGAAATAGTCGACAATGCTGTTGACGAAGCTTTAGCTGGCTACGGAAAAGTTATTAAAGTAAAAATACATAACGATAATAGTATTTCAGTTGAAGACAGTGGTAGAGGGATACCTACTGGTAAACATAGCTCTGGTAAATCTACAATGGAAGTAATTTTCACTGTGCTCCACGCAGGTGGTAAATTCGGGCAAGGTGGATATAAAACCAGTGGTGGTTTACATGGAGTAGGTGCCTCAGTAGTAAATGCTTTGTCTGAATGGCTTGAGGTAACCTCTTATCGTGATGGAGAAGTTTATTTTCAGCGTTTTGAAAATGGTGGTTTCCCTGTAGGGTCAATTAAAAAAATTGGTACTACTAGGAAAAATGGCTCCTTAATCCATTTTAAGCCCGATTCAACAATCTTCCAAACTACTGTATACAGCTTTGAAACAATATCTGAACGATTAAGAGAAGCTGCCTTTTTATTAAAAGGATTACGTATCGAATTAGCCGATGAACGTACGGAAGAAAATGAAGTATATGAATATCCAGATGGATTAAAGTCATTTGTTCATTATTTAAATGAAGATAAAGACTCTCTACATGAAGTAGTATTTTTTGATGGTGAACAACAAGAAATCGAAGTAGAATTTGCCTTTCAATTTAATGATGGATACTCTGAGAATATGCTCTCATTTGTTAACCACGTTCGTACAAAAGATGGTGGAACACATGAATCTGGTGCGAGAACAGCTATTACACGCTGTTTTAATGATTATGCAAGAAGAACAAATGCATTAAAAGAAAAAGATAAGAATTTAGAAGGTGCAGATATTCGTGAAGGTTTAACTGCAATTGTATCTGTAAGAATTCCTGAGGAGAAATTGCAATTTGAAGGTCAAACAAAAGGAAAGCTTGGAACTTCTGAAGCTAGATCTGCGGTAGACTCTGTAGTATCAGAAAAACTAAATTTCTTTCTAGAAGAAAATCCTGATATTTCAGGCCTTTTAGTAAAGAAAGCAATTAAAGCTAAAGAAGCACGTGAAGCTGCAAGAAAAGCAAGGGAAGATGCTAGAACTGGGAAGAAAAAACGTCGGAAAGATACGTTGTTGAGCGGGAAATTAACTCCTGCACAATCTAAGAATCCTGATAAAAATGAACTTTACCTTGTTGAGGGAGATTCTGCTGGTGGTTCAGCTAAACAAGGAAGAGATCGTAAATTCCAAGCTGTCTTACCACTAAGAGGTAAGGTAATTAATACAGAGAAAGCTAAGTTACAAGACGTGTTTAAAAACGAAGAAATTTCTACTATCATCCACACGATTGGTGCAGGTATCGGAGCAGATTTCACGTTGGAAGATGTTAATTACGATAAAGTTATCATCATGACAGATGCTGATACCGATGGTGCTCATATCCAAGTATTGTTATTAACCTTCTTTTACCGCTATATGAAACCATTAATTGAGGCTGGTAAGGTATATATTGCATTACCTCCTTTGTATAAGATTTCTAAAGGTACAGGTAAAAAAGAGCAAATAGTATATGCTTGGGAAGATGATGAAATGCGCGAAGCAGTCGCGAAGTTTAAAAATGGCTATATGATCCAACGATATAAAGGTCTTGGAGAAATGAACGCCGACCAATTATGGGATACAACTATGAATCCAGAAACAAGGACATTAATCCGTGTTACGATTGATGATGTTGCTCGTGCAGAACGACGAGTAACAACATTAATGGGTGATAAGGTGGAACCTAGAAGAAAATGGATAGAATCCAATGTTGCTTTTGGTCTTGAGGATAATCCCAATATTTTAGAAAATGATAAAATACAATTAGAGAATGAGCAGTAGTAGATGTTAGATAAGGGGGAAATGACTTGCCACAGTCAGAGAAATTTCTCGATCTACCATTAGAAGAAGTTATCGGTGATCGATTTGGTAGATATAGTAAATATATAATTCAAGACCGTGCATTGCCAGATGCTCGTGATGGTTTAAAACCGGTACAACGTAGAATTCTTTACGCGATGTACAGGGAAAAAAATACGCATGAAAAGAACTTCCGGAAATCAGCAAAAACCGTCGGTAACGTAATCGGTAACTATCACCCTCATGGTGATACGTCAGTATATGATGCGATGGTTCGTTTAAGTCAAGACTGGAAAATGCGCAATGTATTAATTGAAATGCATGGTAACAATGGTAGTGTTGACGGAGACCCAGCAGCTGCTATGCGTTATACGGAGGCAAGGCTATCTAGTATTGCCTCTGAGTTACTTCGTGACATAAATAAAGAAACTGTGGACCTAATGCCAAACTTTGATGATACAGATCATGAGCCAGTCGTGTTACCCGCTAAGTTTCCAAACCTTCTTGTTAATGGATCAACAGGTATATCTGCTGGTTATGCAACAGATATACCACCACATAATCTTGGAGAAGTAATCGATGGCGTTATTAAGCGTATTGATAATCCTACCATTTCAACAGATGAGTTGATGAAGGTTATTAAAGGACCTGATTTTCCTACTGGTGGAATAATCCAAGGAGTAGAAGGAATTAAAAAAGCATACGAAACTGGTAAAGGAAAAATTGTTCTGCGAGGTAAGGCGGCGGTAGAACCTTTACGAGGAAATCGTGAACAAATTGTAATTGACGAAATTCCATATGATGTTAATAAGGCTAATCTTGTTAAAAAGATGGATGAGCTTCGAATTGACAGAAAAGTAGAAGGTATTGCGGAAGTACGTGACGAAACAGACCGAACAGGTCTTCGTATTGTCGTCGAACTTAAAAAGGATGTGAATAGTGAAGGTGTATTAAATTACCTTTACAAAAACACAGATTTACAGATAACCTATCATTTTAATATGGTTGCAATTCAAGATAGGACTCCTAAATTACTGTCCTTAACTCAAATGCTTGATGCTTATATTGAACATCAAAAAGAAGTAGTAACTAGATCCACAACATATGATTTAAAACATGCAAAGGATCGAGCACATATTGTTGAAGGGTTAATTAAGGCTATTTCCATTTTAGATGAATTGGTTGCTACAATACGTGCTTCTAAAGATAAGCAAGATGCAAAATCACGTATTATGGAAAAATACGGATTTACAGAAAGACAAGCTGAAGCAATTGTGATGTTACAGCTATACCGTTTAACAAATACAGACGTTACTGCATTAGAAGCAGAGGCAGAAGAACTAAGAGAGAAGATAGCTGAGCTTGAATCCATTCTTGCTAGTGAGCAAAAATTGTTACAAACAATTAAAAACGATCTAAAGCAAATGAAAAAACAATTTACTGAGCGAAGAAGAACGCTTATTCAAGATGAAATTGAAGAACTTACTTTTGATATTGAGGTAACTGTAGCAAGTGAAGATGTATTAATTTCTGTCACGAGGGACGGTTATATTAAACGGACTAGTCTTCGTTCCTATGCCGCCTCGAATGGTGAGGACTTTGCTATTAAAGATGATGATCATTTAGTTGGTTTAATTGAGGCCAATACAACGGATAAAATACTGCTCTTTACGAATAAAGGAAAATATTTATATATCCCTGTTCATGAATTACCAGATATCCGTTGGAAAGATATTGGTCAGCATGTGTCAAATATGGTGCAAATTGAAAAAGATGAATTTATTGTTCATTGTGTACCGGTTAGAGAATTCAAGGACAATGAGTACTTATTATTCTTTACAAAAAATGGAATGATAAAACGTAGTGAATTGAAAATTTATGATGCAACACGTTATTCTAAAGCACTAATCGCATTAAATCTAAAAAAAGATGATGAAGTAGTTAGTGTTTGCCAAACAAAAGGTTTTTCAGATGTTTTCCTAGCATCAAATAAAGGCTTCGGACTTTGGTATCATGAATCTGAAGTACCTGTTGTTGGTCAGCGGGCGGCAGGGGTAAAAGCAATTCAGTTAAAAGAAGGGGAATTTGTAGTTGGTGGTCAAGTTTTTGATGATCTATCAGAACCTACTTTAGTAGTTGTCACACAACGTGGAGCATGTAAACGTATGAAACTGCGCGAGTTTGAAAAAACAAGTAGGGCAAAACGTGGTTTAATTATGTTAAGAGAGCTTAAAAATAAACCGCACCGAGTTGTAGGGTTCTTTGCAACTTATGAAAATGATACAATATACTTTACAACTTCGAAAGGGGAGAGAAATCATATTCTCCCGATAGACCTATCCAATAGTGACCGTTATAGTAACGGCTCATTTGTTATTGATTCGGATACACAGGGTGAAGTAATTGAAGTGTGGAAACAAGCAAATTACGAGAAACCATTTGATCTATCATTAGAATAAGTTTAGGAGCAGACTGTTATAGAAAACAGTCTGCTTTTTATAAAAGGGCTTTATTCTAAAAGATTGTTAATTATACATTTTGTATAAACTGCGAAGTAACAATGACAAAGTTATCCTGGTTTGGTCGCATGCTAAATCTGTGAGGGCCCATGTTTTCCCGAATCGGTCACATGCTCAGTATAAGAGGGATCATGTTTTCTTGATTTAGTTGCATGGTCTTGCGCGCCTTTAGACCTCAACACCGTAAATCCGTATTTTGTATGGATACACACGTATTTCTTTTAAAAATGATTATTAGTTACTTTGCAGTTTCCATTAAAAGAGAAGATAAAAAGTAACAAAGTATGCGAAATTTGCCTTATAAAAATACAAATAAAATACTGATACAAGAGAAAATCAAATTAGATTTTGGTATTCAGAAAGTAAGATGGGAAGATATTATGATTATTACAACACCTGGAAAGTCTACTAGTAAAATTGTAGGTAGAGCAAAGAAACTAGCTAATAGTTATGGACTACCATATAAAGAAAGACATGGCGTATCCATTCAAACGATGAAAAATGAATATCGAGATGATATTGTTATTGTAGAAAATAATCGGATTGTTATATCTCCTTTAAATAGTGAGAAGGAAATGTTTTATCACCCAAATTTAGCTTTGATTCGAGCGAAGCGGATTATGAATGAGGGGAAGGGCGGGCAGGAGCCACTAATTTCAATTGCTAAACTAAAAGAAGGCATGTCATTCCTAGATTGTACACTAGGTTTAGCATCAGATAGTATTATTGCAAGTTTAATTGTCGGTCCAACTGGTAAAGTAACCGGTATTGAGGGAAATCAACTACTATATTTCTTAACTCATGTAGGCTTAGCTACATTTACAAGTGGGATTGAAGGGTTTGATGCTGCGTTGAGAAGAATAGACGTTATCCACCAAGAACATTTAAATTATTTACGGGAATGTAAAACAGATTCTTTTGATGTAGTCTATTTAGACCCAATGTTTAACAAGTCTATCGATACTTCCGATGGCATTAATATTATTCGAGAAGAAGCATGGAGGACTGATTTTTCCGATGAACTAATACAGGAGGCAAAACGTGTGGCAAGGGCTCGAGTAGTATTAAAAGATGATTGGAAAAGTACTCGATTTGCTCGGTTTGGTTTTACTCAGTATAAAAGAAAATCCTCTTCATTTCATTATGGCATATTAGAAGTGTAAACAGAATTAAATTTACCTTTACTATTTTACGAAAATTATGATAAGCTAAAATAGGTAATAAAGAAAGGAGGACTTGTGACGAATTTAAGAGATAAAATAATCCATTCTGCCTTACTTTTGTTCGAAAAACATGGTTTTCATGGTGTAACAGTTAACCAAATAGTTGAACGCACAGGGACCTCTAAAGGAGGTTTTTACCATCATTTTACATCAAAGGATGAATTGTTATTTGTCATTCACGATACGTTTATCACGTATGTGCTTGAAAAAGCATACATAGCAAAAAACACCTATGACTCTCCAACTAAGAAACTTCACGCAATAATTAAAAGCTTTGTTCAGGTTTTTGATTTGTATAAGCCACATATTTCAGTATTTTACCAAGAAAATGTTTATTTGAAAGCAAATTATGAAGAATTAATTAAGAAAAAGCGGGACCAGTTCAAAAATATTATTATTGATACGATCCATGAAGGTAAAGCCAATGGGGATTTCCGAACCGATATAGCAGAAGAAATAACAGGAATGGCAATACTGGGAATGGTGAATTGGACGTATAAATGGTATAAAAAGTCGGGCGAAAAATCTATTGATGAAATTGGTGATATTTACGTTGATTTGATTATGCGCTCTATTTTAAACACTAAAAATGAAAGCGCTCTATATTTTGCAAAATAAGTTTAATAGCTTTGTAGAGAGCTATATTTTTTAACAAAAATACCGACCAACCAGTCGGTCTCAATAGGTATAGGAGGAGAATCAATGGATTTTAATTTAACGAAAGAACAAACAATGATTCGTAAGATGGTTCGCGATTTTGCTGAGGAAGTAATCAAACCAAGAGCAATTGAAATTGATACAGAGGCGAAATTTCCATTAGATATATTTGAGCAAATGGGTGAACTAGGGTTATTAGGTATTCCATTCCCTGAAGAATATGGTGGTTCGGGTGGAGACACGCTATCTTATGCGATTGCAGTCGAAGAAATTGGTCGTGTATGTGGAAGTACGGGTTTAAGTTATGCAGCTGCAGTTTCTTTAGGTGCTAGCCCGATTTATTACTTTGGAACAGAAGAGCAAAAGAAAGAATTCTTAACCCCATTAGCATCTGGGAAA
Source organism: Paucisalibacillus globulus DSM 18846 (assembly GCF_000482485.1). Taxonomy (GTDB): domain Bacteria; phylum Bacillota; class Bacilli; order Bacillales; family Amphibacillaceae; genus Ornithinibacillus; species Ornithinibacillus globulus. The sequence continues at coordinate 10,803 of NZ_AXVK01000044.1, forward strand.
GCTTTAGGGTCATTTGGGTTAACGGAGCCCAATGCAGGTTCTGATGCTGGTGGTACGAAAACTACAGCCGTTGTTGATGGTGATGATTTTATAATCAATGGTGAGAAATGCTTTATTACAAACGCAAGCTTCGCAAAAACAATAATTGTTACTGCAGTTACAGGTAAAAATGAAAAAGGAAAAAATATCATTTCTGCTATTATTGTTCCAACAGATGCTGAAGGAGTAACCATTACAAGCAATTATGACAAGATGGGAGTTCGTGGATCGGATACAGCAGAAATTGTTCTTGATAATGTTCGCGTGCCAAGAGCAAATCTATTAGGTGATGAGAAAAAAGGATTTAGCCAATTTTTATACACATTAGATGGTGGAAGAATTTCAATTGCCGCTCTAGGCTTAGGTATTGCACAAGCTTCTTTAGAAAAGTCATTACAGTACGCAAAAGAAAGAAAGCAATTTGGCAAATCTATTTCAAATTTCCAAGCAATCCAATTTAAACTTGCTGATATTGCAATGGAAGTAGAGTTATCTAGAAATATGGTTTATAAATCTGCTTGGTTAAAGGATAATGATAAACCGTTTACAAAGGAATCTGCTTATGCCAAGTTATTTGCTACTGAAACAGCATTTCGAGCTGCCAATCAGGCAATTCAAATACACGGTGGATATGGCTATATGCGTGAATATGAGGTTGAACGCTACCTGCGTGATGCCAAGTTATTAGAAATTGGTGAAGGTACATCGGAGATTCAAAGACTAGTAATTGCTAGACAACTAGGTTGCTAATTACTTAAGCAGATTTCGAAAGTAAAGGAGTGACGATATGATTTCAAAAGTACTAATCGCTAATCGTGGTGAGATTGCTGCACGGGTGATCAGATCTTGTAAAAAGATGGGCGTACAAACCGTTGCTGTATATTCGGAAGCGGATACGAATGCCCCATTTGTTGCCATGGCAGATGAGAGCTACTTACTAGGACCAGCACGAGTAAATGAAAGCTACCTTAATGTTGATAAAATCTTTTCTATTGCGAAGGATGCAGGTGTGGATGCTATTCATCCTGGTTATGGCTTTTTAAGTGAAAGTGGTAGATTTGCAGAAAAATGTGAAGCTGCAGGAATTATTTTCATTGGTCCAACAAGCAAGGTCATGGATAGGATGGGAAGTAAAATTGAGGCAAGAAAAGCTATGAAACTTGCAGGTGTTCCAATTGTTCCAGGAACAGAAGAAGCCGTACCTTCAGCAGAAGAAGCAGTGGAATTAGCGAGACATATTGGCTACCCAATCATGCTTAAAGCATCTGCTGGCGGTGGTGGAATTGGAATGCAGGTTGTGAATAGTGATGAAGAATTATTGAAAGCATTCCAGAATAATGCAACAAGAGCAGAGACATTCTTTGGTGATGGATCCATGTTTTTAGAGAAGAAAATTGATGATGCCAGACATATTGAAATCCAATTATTAGCGGATAGTCATGGAAATGTCGTTCATTTATTTGAACGTGAATGTTCGATTCAACGAAGAAATCAAAAGGTTATTGAAGAAGCTCCCTCACCGTTTATTTCAGAAAAAACGAGAATGAAAATGGGTAAAGCAGCAATTGATGCAGCCTTAGCATTAGGATATACAAATGCTGGCACCATTGAATTTTTAGTAGATAAGAGTGAGACCTTTTATTTTTTAGAAATGAACACCCGCATTCAAGTAGAGCATCCGGTTACAGAAGAGATTACTGGTATCGATATTGTTGAAGAGCAAATTAATATCGCTAACGGAAAAGTATTATCCTTTAAGCAAGAGGACTTAACTATTAACGGCCATGCGATTGAAGCTCGTATTTATGCCGAGGATCCGAAAACATTTTTCCCTTCGCCTGGACATATAACAACGTTTGAAGTTCCTAGTGGGGAGAACATTCGTTTGGAGTCTGCAGTAACAAGCAATTATCAAGTGACACCATTCTATGATCCGATGATAAGTAAGTTAATTGTAAAAGGCACTACAAGAGAAAAGACCATTGAACTATTAAAGGAAACATTAACAAATACAAAAGTAGAAGGAATTAAAACAAACGTTCCCCTACTTTTGGAAATTGCAAATCATCCAGAATTTAATTCTGGAAATACAACTACAAAATTTATAGAAGAGCACTTTAGTAAAGTAAAGAAGAAGTAACTTGAGGAGGAAGTAACATGGAAGAAGTAAAAGCAATGATGGCAGGTAACGTATGGAAAATAGTAGTAGCAGTGGGTGACACAGTTGAGGAAGATCAAGATATCGTAATCCTAGAATCCATGAAAATGGAAATTCCAATTGCAGCAGAGGAAACTGGGGTTATCAAGGAAATTAAAGTCGCTGAAGGTGATTTCGTAAACGAAGGCGATGTTATAGCTATTATTGAATCCTAATAAGAAATCTATTATTCAGGAGGCCATTATGAGTTTAGTAGATTTAGAAATTATCGATAGAAATGTTGCCTTGGTAACTCTAAATAGACCAGAGGCTGCAAATGCCATGTCTAAAGCATTGTTAGACGAATTACAATCTACAGTTAGTGAAATTAACAGTAACAAACAAATCACTTGTGTTGTTATAACAGGTTCTGGCGATAAAGCATTTTGTGCCGGAGCTGATTTGAAAGAACGTAGAGGCATGGATAATGATCAAGTAATTGATGCGGTTCGGTACATTGGTAAATCGGTAGATGCTGTAGAGTCTATCAAAGTACCTGTTATTGCTGCATTAAATGGTGTGGCGTTTGGCGGAGGATTAGAGCTTGCGCTTGCTTGTGATATTCGAATTGCAGCCGACACTGCCAAGATGGGATTAACCGAAACATCTTTGGCTATCATTCCAGGTGCTGGTGGAACACAACGGTTACCAAGACTTATTGGGATTGGCCGTGCGAAACAATTAATTTTCTCAGCAAAAGCTATTACTGCAGGAGAGGCCCTTTCAATTGGGCTAGTGGAAGAAGTTGTCCCTAAGGAAGAACTACTTCATTATGCATTAGAACTCGCGAAATCTATCGCAAAAAATGGTCCAGTTGCTTTACGACAAGCCAAAACTGCAATAAATCAAGGGTTGCAAACTGATTTGTCAACAGGCTTAGAAATCGAACATTTATGTTATAAAGAAACAATTCCAACAAACGATCGTTTGGAAGGGCTCGAGGCATTTAAAGAAAAGCGAGCTCCAGTATATCAAGGCAAATAAACATGCAAGGAGGTTTTTCAGGATGTCCTATATAGAAGAACTACAAAAAAGAGTACAACATATTGAAAAGGGTGGACAAGAAAAATACCACCAAAAGAATGAAGAAAAAGGAAAACTATTTGTTCGTAAACGTTTGGAATTATTGTTTGATGAGGGTATCGATATAGAGGATGCTTTTTTTGCTAACTGCATGGATGATTCTTTACCTTCAGACGGAGTCGTAACTGGTATTGGTAAAATCAATGGCCAAGACGTCTGTGTCATGGCTAATGATTCGACTGTGAAGGCTGGATCTTGGGGAAAGAGAACAGTTGAAAAGATTCTCCGTATTCAAGAAACAGCTATGACACTAGAATTGCCTCTTGTATATCTAGTAGATTCTGCAGGCGCAAGAATCACAGATCAAATTGAGATGTTTCCTGGAAGAAGAGGGGCAGGACGAATTTTCCATAATCAAATCAAACTCTCTGGTCGTGTTCCACAAATCTGCTTATTGTTCGGTCCATCTGCTGCAGGTGGAGCATATATTCCAGCCTTCTGTGATATCGTTGTTATGGTTGATGGAAATGCATCCATGTACCTTGGCTCACCAAGAATGGCAGAAAAAGTTATCGGAGAGAAGGTTACACTGGAAGAAATGGGTGGTGCAAAAATGCACTGTTCAGTTTCCGGCGTTGGTGACGTTTTAGTTAAAACAGAACCAGATGCGATTAGTTATGCCCGAACTTATTTAAGCTATTTTCCTAAAAGCTTTAGAGAAAAGCCAAAGGTCTTTGAACCAAAAGAAGCTAAGGAATTTGAAAAATCTATTGAAGAAATCATTCCTGCGAATCAAAATGCACCATTTAATATGCATGATTTTATTGGAAGAATTATTGATGAAGATAGCTTCTGTGAGGTCAAAAAGAAATTTGCGCCTGAATTGATTACTGGACTTTCTAGAATTAATGGTAGTGTGGTTGGTATTATTGCGAATCAGCCAAGAATGAAGGGTGGAGTACTTTTCCCGGATTCAGCTGATAAAGCAGCGAAATTTATACAACTATGTGATGCCTTTAATATTCCATTACTATTCCTAATGGATGTTCCTGGATTTATGATCGGTACGAAGGTAGAACGAGCTGGCATTATTCGTCATGGTGCTAAGATGCTTGCTGCAATGAGTGAAGCAACCGTTCCAAAAATCTCAGTAATTGTTCGAAAAGCATATGGTGCTGGACTTTATGCCATGGCTGGCCCTGCATTTGAACCTGACGCTGTTATTGCGTTACCAACTGCACAAATTGCCGTTATGGGTCCAGAAGCTGCAGTTAATGCTGTTTACGCAAATAAAATTGCGGAATTACCAGAAGTGGAACGTGCTGCATTTGTTAAGCAAAAACAGGATGAATATCGCGAAGAAATTGATATTTATCGTTTAGCAAGTGAAATGGTTATAGATGCTATCGTAGAGCCTAGCAATTTAAGGGAAGAATTAAGCAAACGCTACAGAATTTATGATGCAAAAAATATTGTATTTACCGAGCGTAAACACGGAGTTTATCCGGTATAACATGAGTCCCAGATAGTATTGTTACTATCTGGGATTTTTATTTTTGTTTTTTTATAGTTTGTTGCATTTTTATAGTTGATAGAAACTGTGCGGTAACTTAACTTAGGATTTTGAGTTGAGCATCTAACTCCGCTCCGGAAATACACTCCGCTTTCCGCGGGCGGCTGGTGAGCCTCCTCGTGCTACGCACTG
>NZ_AXVK01000045.1 GCF_000482485.1 Paucisalibacillus globulus DSM 18846
ACAGAAAAAGAAGCAAGCAGTATAAATAAATCCAAGATTGCGAGTATCCGCAGTGATATCGAACAAACAAATAATCGCTTGAATCATAAAATGGATCAATTGTGGGATATCTACAATTCCAAGGTGAAGAAGTATGAGAATATGGATGATGAATATAACAATAAAGCATCAGTATTAAAGGCGAAGTATACCAATTTCTTCGAAGGATTTTGGGATTCATTAGAGTCGGATTTTAACTTCGTAAAGGATTTAGTTGTTGGTATATTTACAGGACTAATTGATATAGTAGTAGGTCTAGCCACACTTGTTTTTGATGCGGGAATTGTTGCCGTATCCAATCAGATTCCTGATATCATTGAACCTAAATTCCTAAAAGATGCTGCCAATGAAAGAATCGATAGCTTTTATACGATGGTTCAACAAATCGTAGAAGATCCATTCAGTGTGGTTGAGGGTATCGGTCAATCATTCTCAGATTCCGTAGAAGAAGATGGAATTGTGTATGTAACAGGAAACTTTGCAGCTGGTTTTGTGCCGGTTGTTGGGTGGAGTAAGTATGCTAGAATTGGTAAAGTACTTGATACCGATAAACCAAAAAAGTCAGTGAATAAAACCGCTAATAAAGAAGGAAAAATGGTTGATCCTGTCGAATTATTATTAGTGAATACGAAAAAGGTTGGTATTGAATTTACTAGTGGTGTTACTGATCGTATGAGGATTTTCATGGAAAATCTGCAAGGTTTGAGTGGAGATGTGGCACTTGCTGGTGGCCCCGGAAGTGTTAAGAGGATGCATATTGATTCAGATGATACGATGAGATGGGCTAAAATTGACAGGGTTGATAATGAAAAAGAAGCAGATAAGAATCCAGAAAATAATACGAAAAATTTAAATAAAGAACAATTAGAAGTCATAGAAAAGGTTGAGTCAGGCGAAATACCTTTAGTAACAACAAAGCAAAAAGGAAATTATGGTGAAATGAAGATGGATGTCCATCTTGAAAAACAGGGATATACTAGAATTAGCCTTGATCGAGTTACTAGTTTAGATGACAAAATAATTCAGGGAATAGATGGGGTTTATGAAAATTCAAGTCCACCTCCACAATATATAATTGGTGAAGCTAAATACGGTACTTCCCAATTGGGCAAAACTAAAACGGGTAAACAGATGAGTGATGAATGGATAGACAGTAGAAACAGGTTAGATAATGCAGTTGGACGAGAGAAAGCTGATGAAATAAGAATGGAACTCCTACTTAATCCAGATAATGTAGAGAGCATTCTTGTCAAAGTTGACGTACATGGGGATGTTAGGCAGATAGTCATTGATGAATTTGGAAATCTAAAGTAATAGGAAATGAGGATATACTATGAGAGATACATTAAAAAATAATAGGTATAATAATTCTTATTATAAGGATTATTTAGATTATGAACTTTCTAGGTTAGAAAAATTTCAAAGGGCAGTAGATAATGTTATTAACTTAAGAGGGGAATCTGATAGGGGAGTCCAATCAGGCCTCCGTACTATAGTGGGAACATATTTTAACATTATTAACGCCTTATATTCTTCAGGTGCCCCCTTGGAGGAAATAAAAAAACTCTTTTCTGAAGTTGTTAATAGTATGAAAAAAGTATGGAATTCTGATAGTGGTTACGTAGAAATGGTTTGGATGTTGTCTATTGGAATAATGTTAAATATATCAAAAGATAAGATGGCTGTTTTAGAAGAAATGGTTAAAGAAGATGGATTAGAAGATTATTTAATAGATTTCCTACTTCATTATTCCAATAGCAATTGGGATATACAAGCAAAACAATTTAAATTTGAAACACCTTACAAGTATTTGTACAAAGTATTTGATGCTAAAGATAAGCTAGAAGCAGAATCAAATTTAAAAAAATATCTAATCAAAGAATGGTATTCAGGACACAATGACACTGGGTGGTATGACACTCATAAAAGTAGTGAAAATATTTACAGTGGATATTGGAGTTTTGAAAGTGGAGCAATTGCGAAAATATTAAAGCTGGATGATGAAGTATTAAAACAAGTTCCTTATTATCCCTATGATATGACTCACTACGAAGATTGAAAAGGTAAAATCTGTGTATAGTTAATGGGATATGCCATTTAGGGGACTCCTCATTCTTGCGTTTAATTAGAAGTGAAGCAAAAGACCGTCCTAGGGAGCTGAATCAGATGAGTAAAATAAAATGGCGATCTAGGGATGAGCCAGTAACAAAGGATGAAGTAGAAAATGATGGAGAAAAATTAGGAGTAAAATTTCCAATTGATTATATAGAGGTTGCTAAAGACTATAATGGTGCACATGTTAGCCCTAAATTATTTCAGGTTGAAGGGAAAGAAAAGGTATTTGGAACATTATTAACATATGATAATGAAGATGATGAGCATATTTTAGAAGTCTTTAATGATTATATGGATACACTTCCAAAAAAGATAATTCCTATTGTCTTTGATCCTTCTGGGAATTTAATATGCTTCGATTATAAAGAACATGAAGATAATCCAATTGTAGTATTCTGGGAACATGAAAATGCATGGGAAAAAGAAATGCTAATGCAAGAAGAAGGATTAACGGAAGAACAAGCTGAAGAACGTGCTAGAGAAAATGTATTTTATGTTGCATCAACATTTACTGAATTTCTTAATAAACTGTATGAAGAATAACGAGAGAGAATCAAATATTTTAACTATGACATTGTTAATCTAGCTAAGAAACTGGTTTTAAAAATAAACGTATTTACTTACTATAAACTGTAAAGCACTCGATTGTTTTTTATAATCGGTGCTTTTTGTCATTAAACAGTAATATCTAAAACTCTACAAAGTTATTAACATACTCAAAACAAATCGCAACCTTATTTTGATGAAACATCTGATTTAGGATGAATAACTAAATTAAAAACAGATAATCTACAAATAAAAGAAAGAGAAGATAAATTATCATATTTACTTAATAATATGTTCCTAAAAGATGCTGCCAATGATAGAATCGATAGTTTTTATAAGATGGTTCAACAAATCATAGAAGATCCATTCAGTGTGGTTGAGGGTATCGGCCAATCGTTCTCAGATTCCGTAGAAGAAGATGGAATTGTGTATGTAACAGGAAACTTTGCGGCAGGTTTTGTGCCAGTTGTTGGGTGGAGTAGGTATGCTAAGTTGGCAAAAGTCGGAGATCTAGAATCTACTAAAACTGGTATTAATAAAACTAATAATAACAAAGTAGTTGATGATGATACTGAGAAGCTTACAAAAGAGCTAAAAAAGTTGCAAACACCGAAAGAAAAAGAAGAATTCTTATTACAGAAATCTAAAACTTTAGATGTTTCTACAGAAAAGAATCAAGCTATTTTTTATGCAGGAAGAATACAAGCTTTTGATTCTAAGATTGGTGACATGAAAACCACTTCTGCTAGGGAATTAGCAGAGAGATACGCAGATAGTCTTTTAAAGGAAAAAGCTATTACTAAGTTGACCCTAGAAAGAACACCTGGCGGTAAATGGATGGATGATTTAAAATTGTATGAGATACTTCCGAATGAACAGAGAAGATTTGAAGTAGAGTACGGATTAACTTGGGAACAAGCAGATGAAATATGGTCGGTATTGTCCAGTAGATTTGCAGATAATGCAAGTGGCGCAATTACCGCATTTGCAAAAAATGTACCTGAAAAAATAAAGCCAAGAACAATTTTTTGGTCTACAGAATTACCTAGACTACGTAAAAATCCAAATGTTACACATATTAATATTAGGTGATGATAAAATGAATCGAATTATAACAACGGATGGTTTAAAGACTTTAATTTACGAGGACACTTCATGTAAAGTAATTTGTAATGTTGCTGATTTTAGGGACCCTACATGGTGGATTGACATTATTAAAATTGTTGATAAAAGAAACAATGAAAGTTATCCCCCTTTTAAAAGTGATAAACAATTAGAAATTTATCAGTTAATAGCTTTAGAATTAGGTAACAAGCATGGTATAAAGGAAATTTATACCTCAAAGTTTGATTTGATACAATTTGATGATGTAAAACCACTAGAAAAGCAATTAGAAAAGCCATTATTTTACTGAAAATTATTTGTTGGGGGCATTCAAAATGATTGATTTATTAATAAGTGATGTTAATGTTACACTGAAAATGGGATGGAGTTTTGTTTCTATTGGGATTACCTCTGAAAAGAAAAAGTATGTATACTCAATCGAGCAAATGGTGGGAGAGCCTGATATTCTTTATGTCACAAATACAGATAGTGCTTTGTTACCAAAAGAAGAAGTTGTGAATTCACTATCAGAAATAAAATGGAATAGAGATATTATCATAATAGAAGCTGATGGGGCTATTCCATCCATAGATATAAATGAAAAAGAATACCAAATAGGTACTATAGAATCTACAAAAGCCGGTGAGGAATTTTTGGGGTTAGATTTATTTGACCCTACTTGTGACATTGAGCGTGTAGATGTTCACCAAGCATGGTGCAATCTTGAGGAACGGTTTGCTGAGGGTGTTGAAGGACAAGTAAATATTCAAGCAGGAAATATAAGGGAAAATAGTATTTTTAACAAAATTACAATTCCTGTTCTTATGAATAATAGTAAAGCTATTTTAAAGTTTATAGATTAGAATAAACATAGGACCTTTGAGGATTCCTTAAGGTCTTTGTTGTTGTTTTTATTTACTACCGGTTACTAAAATGGGATTTGCAATGATTTTTATACGAATAGAGAACAGAAGAGTATTTTAGGCACATTTGTATCAGAAGAAGACGCATATAAATGTTTCCTGGCACCGCGCGTATATATTTAATAATTTAACACAGCTAACTGTTGTAAATGTACTGAATTTATAAATGAATGAACTTACTACTAAGTACGTGGCCGTCACAAAGAAGCCACGTGCTTTTTATATCTATATAACATAGGTATTTTGAATTTGGTTCTTAAATAAATTGTAGGATATCTGTGATGTATATATTCATAGTTATAGACAATGGATTTAGAAAATGCGTCGGTCTTTGAGGAAATGGAAGAAATCGTTCAGCAAATGAATACAGAGTTAGAACAA
>NZ_AXVK01000046.1 GCF_000482485.1 Paucisalibacillus globulus DSM 18846
ATCCATTTCAGATTCAGTGGAAGAAGATGGTATTGTATATGTAACGGGTGGAGTTGCTGCTGGATTTGTGCCGGTTGTTGGATGGAGTAAGTATGCTAGAATTGGAAAAGTACTTGATACTGATAAGCCCAAAAAACCTGTAAGTAAACCTTCCAATGAAGGAGGGGAAAAGGTAGATCCTATCGAAGTATTAGTTAAGGGGAAAAAGATTAGTGATTTTGGTAAGTTTTCAACAAGTATAGATGATAAAGTAAAGGTAATTGAAAAAGAAAATTTGCCTGACTGGATAAGTGAATCTTTTACCGATAGTAACTATAGAACAGTAATAACAGAAGAAAGTATTATTCTCTATAGGACCTACGGTGGTGGGGCAAAAGCTAATGGTTCATTTGTGACTACCAGTCCTGCAGGAAATAGAATAAATGCAAAGGAAAATACTGCATTAGTTCCTGATTGGAAAAATACTAGAGAGTATGAAGCTGTAATAGAGGTTCCAAAGGGACAAATCTTAAATATAGGTAGAGTTGAGAAGCAATATACAAAGTCTGGAGCACTCCTTAAAGGTGATGGCGATCAAATACTACTACCACAAGGGTGGCCATCAGAATGGATTAAGGAAATAAGAAATGTGCCAAGTAGATAGGAGAATACTATACTATGGATAAAAAAGAGCAGTTAAAAAAACAAATAATAACGGTAATAAACGTACTTGAAAAAGATTATTCTAATGAAATAAAGAAGGATATATTACAATTAATATATAAAAGATACAAGAATGCATTGAAGATTATTGAAAATAACCAGGGTATAAATCAAGTAAATATATCAGGTGGTGTTAGAGCCTATATGGATAGTTACAATGACTACCAAAATCCATTACTAGAACAATTACACAAAGCTGAAAAACTATTGAAAGAATTAATTTGAGAGCACGGGGCTATTGGATATTGAGGTGGAATCCAATAACGTGTTAACAAAATGGAGAATCCAGGGGTCAGACCCTTCTAATATGTTCCCCTCAAAAGTTAGAGTTTTATATTAAGCAGTTAATTGGCTTGTGTGAAGTCGGTATTGAATCGGACTCATGGCCGCCAAGAGCCGGAAATAAAGGGTTGGAGTAGTTCAAATGATGTCATTAATTCCAGTAATAAAACTGACAACGTTGATGAGGCTGTAGAAATTGTAAAGAGTACAGAGTCTAAATGGGCTGATACAATGTTTTATATGGAAAGAGGACAGAAAAGTTTTTTCGGCACATTTGAATCAGAAGAAGATGCATGTAAATATTTCCTTGACGTCGCACGTAAACATTTGAGAATTTAACAATGCTAATTAGTAATAATTTTACAGATTTTAAATATAACCTTACTACTAAGCACTTGGCCTTCACAAAAATAGCCAGGTGCTTTTTATTTCCTATCCAAATAGTATAATCCTTTTGGATGACACGACAGCACGGAAGAAAAAAGCCATGGGGACAGGTTCCGTGGCATATTAGTCCGCTAAGCTGGTAGTGGATTTTCTGTGTTTATTGTATTGGGTACACCCAAATGTACTTACTAGTCAGTTTTTGCGAAACGTAATTGTCTTCTACCATCATTAAGCCCAGTTCCTACATAATCAAATCTCCCTTTTACGGTTAAAACGATTCAAAATAGGTGTTCGTAAGTTTATAAATTTTTTCTTTTTATTAAACTGCTTCATTTTTTCCACTGACCTATCCAGCTTCTCCATTAAGTCAATAGTACTAAATCCAACCTTAAAATAGACTTAAAGTCTTATTGTAATTACAAAAATTTGGAAGTACCATTTGAGTATCTTGAATTATTTGAAAAGTCGGAAAGGTAGGTAACTCATGATCAGATTTGTTATTTTAATAGAAATAACTTGTTCCATGAAGGGAAGTGGTATAGCCCCTGTACAAAATGGTGACTCATCATGAAACGTGATTTAAAAATAAATTACGGTATATTAGACGACATTATTAACCAACTTGGCATTTATAAACGTTCTCTAAGTGATATGGAAAGCTCTCTATCAACGATTACTACATACATTGAACAAAATAGAGGAGAAAGCATTGAAGAGTGGAAGGATAAGATGAAAGGCTCTAAGGAACAAATGGCAGAGTACGAGACGCAAATCAATGACTTACTGAATTTGTTCCAAGGATATGTAGATGATACCACAGCTTATATTACTCCACTACAACGAAATGCAATGATGCGAGTAGATAGAAATGATATTTATTGGAATTTAAAACAAATGGAAAGTGGTATCCGTAAAAATGTCCGGAATGCCATTCAACAAACGAACAAATCCCCATCAAATTGGGGCTTTTGGGAGGATGTTACGGACACAGAGAAAGAAGCAAGCAGTATAAATAAATCCAAGATTGCGAGCATCCGCAGTGATATCGAGCAAACAAATAATCGCTTGGATCATAAAATGGACCAATTGTGGGATATCTACAATTCCAAGGTGAAGAAGTATGAGAATATGGATGATGAATACAATGATAAAGCTACTGCATTGAAGAAAAAGTATACAAACTTTTTTGAAGGCTTTTGG
>NZ_AXVK01000047.1 GCF_000482485.1 Paucisalibacillus globulus DSM 18846
TTGTGCGTGTGGCAGCACGCTTCACTATAGGGTGAAAGTCCCGAATACGACCGCCGTTCAGTCGGTAAGTATTAGCTAACAGACAGTGCGGAGACCGTGAGGAGCCGTGCGGAGGGTCTGAAGGCAAACCCCTGACCAGAGCCAGTATCCCATGTTGGCATGAGAGTAGGGTGACTGTGCAAGAAAACAGGAAGTCCCAATAACTGACGTAGCTCGAAATGTTAAGAGGGCTGGGCTAGGGGGAAAGGAAGCGATGTGACCCACAGAGGTCTCCCTTTGTCCGACCAGATAGGTATTGTGTTTCAAGGAGGTAATCTGAGAAAGCAAGATGCGAGGGGAGAAGTCAGAGACCACCATAGTAGCTAGGAAGCTTATGCCTAGGACCTTCTAGCAATGGAAGCGAGGGTGGCACATAAGTGAGAGTGTTCTAAGTAGCACTTGGGTATTCATGCCTGAAAAGGCAGGATACTTGCGAAGGGTGTGACCCATGAAGATAATCTAAGTTCCAGGTTAATGTCTGTGGAAGTGGGCAGAAGCTAGCAGTGTAGACACGGACGCTAGGGCCGAACAGAAGGGTACGCCGCCCACCACCAGTTGAACATGGAGAGAACTGCCATTGTAGCTATTGACTCCACAAGTAAACATAAAACGGAGAAACAGAAACAAAACAGATAGGAACTAAATTACACAACAGGAGATTTTAGATGGAAAGAAGAGTCTGGTACAGCCTTTATGACAAGGTGTATAGGAAGGAAAATTTACTAGTTGCCTTTGAACTTGTCAGAAAGAACAAAGGAGCACCTGGAGTCGATAAGGTGACCATCCATGATTATGAACTGGAATTGGAGGATAATCTAGAAGTCCTTCAATCAAAGCTCAAAACAAAGGAATATCGCGCTAAACCAGTAAGGAGAAAGTTTATCAAGAAAGATAATGGGAAGTTGAGACCACTTGGTATACCTACTGTTGAAGACCGTATTGTCCAAGCAGCAGTTAGAAACATTATAGAACCCATTTTTGAAAAGGAATTTCTTCCTTGTAGCTATGGATTTCGTCCTAATATTAGTGCTCACATGGCTATAGCCCAGGTTTCAGAGTATATCAAACAAGGCTATACGTATGTAGTAGATGCAGACTTACAATCCTACTTTGATACCATTCCCCATGATAGACTTATTGCGGAAACTCGAAAGAGAATAACGGATGGCTCTGTTCTTGGACTTATCCGGGAATTTCTTACTTCTGGAATTATGAATGAGCAAATCTATGAAGAGACTACAGAGGGAGCCCCGCAAGGTGGTGTGTTAAGTCCGTTACTCTCCAATATTTATTTACATCAATTTGACACGCTTATGACAAACAGGGGACATCGAGTAGTTCGCTTTGCGGATGACTTCATTATTCTATGTAAGAGCCAAAAAGGCGCAGAGCGTGTCATGAAAAACGCAACGAAATATTTGGAAGGTGAGCTAGGACTTACCATTAACAAAGAGAAATCCAAAGTAGTGGATTCTAGGAAAGAGCCATTTACATTCCTTGGGTATGAATTTTATCGTGATATTCGCCGTGTTGACCCGAAAAAGCTTATGAAATTCAAAGAAAAGATAAAGAAAAAGACTCGAAAGAATCAGACGGTGGATATTGAAGTCTTAGTCAAAGAGGGATTAAACCCATTAATCAGAGGATGGGGAAACTATTTTGGCAAAGGAAATGTCAAAAACCTATTTAAGAATCTTGATGCTTGGATTAGAAGAAGACTTCGAATGGTCCAGCTAAGGAGCTGGAGAAAAGTCAGAAATCTTCACAGGGCATTAAGAAGAAAAGGGTGGAACGAATCAAGCTTGCGAGGAATAAGAATGTTCTCCTGGAGAAGCTCAAAGAGCCCCATGGTACATGCGGCTCTTGATAATAAATTCTTTAAAAGTCTTGGACTGGTCAGTCTTGAATCTAGAATTACTCCTATTGTCCCCAAAGGGGATTAGTGGGAGGAGCCGTATGCGAAGTTCCGCACGTACGGTTCTGTGAGAGGGGTGGTCAGAGATGGCGACCCCTACTCGATTTT
>NZ_AXVK01000048.1 GCF_000482485.1 Paucisalibacillus globulus DSM 18846
GAGCTATCCTTGTTAGGACCGGAGCTATCCTTGTTAGGACCGGAGTTTGGTTCGTTCACTCCGTCATTTTCCGCTAAGGTATAAAAAGCACCTCCTCTGGTACCATTTTGAATAATTAAATCATTTTGTAATAAGTATTTTAATTCCTTTGTTGCGGTCACACTGTCCGTGCTATTTAATTCCTGGTACTCCCGATTGGTAATTCTTTTATTATTTCGTATATAAACAAGTGCTGAAACTTGGCGATCATTCATTGAGATATCGGTATAGGAGTTTAACCATGAAATAGCTTCTTCATCAATAAAGTTATGGTTTCTAAATGTAACAACAAAACTATTTCGCGTTTCCCTAAACTGTGGCGGTTCAAGGTGAGCTGTTTTCATTGTATGAATCATGGTATCAATTCCCGAACCACGGTTTTCAACTATTTTAAGGTCCTCTAACAAGGTAATAATTACACTGTTTCTGGCTTTTGTACTGGAAATTAAATTATTAATAGTTACATCACCATACAAAGTTCCAGGACTTTCGATTTCGATTCTGTTAGGAAACATTCGTACCTGTATGTAATTTGATTGCATTAACTCACTATAATCCCGATGGATTATTGCATTTCTCACAGCTTCTCTAATTGCATCTTCTGGATACTCCCAAATGTCCAGGCGACTTAAGCCTTGAATAATGGTTTTTTGCTTCATATTACGCAAAATGAGGGTTTCCACTTCATCAATTATTTCAGGAATACTACCTTCAATTTTCTTGTTATCTAAAAAACGTTCACCTCTTGGTCCAAGTATTCCCATTTCATTATGAGGTAAGACCAAAAAAGTTACCCCTAGGGATGGAAGGTGTTGTTGTGGATACAATCCAAAGACAAGAAGTCCTGCTAAAGTTGGGATAAGGCTTTCCCCACTAAACCCGGCAAGATTTAACTTTCTTAGCTTTTCTTCATATGGTATTTCTTTAATTAGTCTATATAGCTTCGGCTTTGATATCTTGATATTTTCAATTAATTTTTTAATAGCTTCATGATCAAGATCCTCCAGTGAGGCATCTAACACCAAAGATTTATCTTCTTTTGCTTGTCCACGGGATACGACTAAATTGTAGATTTCATAATCATTCATTAATTCATCCGAGTCCCCAACTCGAATATATGAACCTTTTCGCATACCTTTTGTTTTTATAAAGCAGGGCTTTAAATCAGCTGAACACTCTGGAATAATTACAGCAAGGATATATTTGTCCTCTATCTCTAAAGGGACAAATTCCACCCTAACCTCAGGTTCCATTTCCTTTGTTTGATTCATAATTTGTTTTTGAAGGTCTTCTATGTCATATACGCCAACTATGTTGTACTCTTCATTTTCATCAATCCCAAAGAAGATGATTCCGCCGTCAGTTTTATTACTGAAGGACGACAACGTATCACGTACTTTTGGTGCCCCCTTTTGACCTGTTTTTAGTTCAACATGATCAAATTCGCTTTTAAATGACTGTATATCCTTAATCAAATCCAATAGTTCTTCTTTATCCAATTTATACACCTCATTTCGATTTATACAAAGGTGCTTAACGTCCGTTCGCCTTAGTAATATTAATTCTACACTAACCTTAAAAAACCTTTTAATCAATCAAGAAATAACTCAGTTCAAAGTGAACTGAGTTATTATATATACAAATTCAATATTTTCCCTAATATTTACCTCTTAAACACCCGATCCCCATCATACGAATAAACCGTCAACTTATCATCCACATACGT
>NZ_AXVK01000049.1 GCF_000482485.1 Paucisalibacillus globulus DSM 18846
TGAACTGCCCCCTGTCAAGTAGACAGTGGAAATAATAAAAAAGGACTTAAGCGGCTTTAGCTCTGTATTCATTAGGGCTAAGGCCGTTTAATCGTTCTTGATATCTTTCATTGTTGTAGAAGTAGATGTACTCATCTATTGCTTTTTTAAGTTCCTCAAAAGTCTCATACCTATGTAAATAATACTTCTCACATTTCAGCGTCCCCCAAAACGATTCCATTGGACCGTTATCAATGCATTTACCTACACGAGACATACTGTGTGTCATTTTTGCTTCATCAATCCTCCGTTTAAATCCATGTGAGGTGTATTGGAATCCGCGATCACTATGAATTAGTGGGTGATCTCCATTCAATAATTTAGTAGCTTGATCGATTGTCTGAAATACTAGTTTATTATTATTGGAACATCCTAATACATAGCTTACAATGGAACCATCATATAAATCTAAAATGGCACTTAGATATGCTTTCTTGAAACCATATTTGAATTCCGTGACATCGGTTACCCATTTTTCATTTGGGTTTTCAGCTTGGAATTCACGATTTAAAAAATTCTCTGCAACGTGTTGAGGATTGGAATGTTTATATCGCTTCTTCTTTCTACGTATAACGGATTGAATCCCGGCAATCCCCATTAGTCTATAAATTCGCTTTTCGTTAAACGTTTGGTCAAACTTACGATTTATGTTTAAGGTCATTCTTCGATAACCATATATTCCCTCTACATTCTTATGTATAATTTTCATTTCTTGCATGACTTCTGTATTCTGAAGTTCTCTTTGTGAAGGTTTGCGTCTAAGCCATTTATAGTAAGCAGCTCGGGAAATGCCAGCGATATTACATAATGAAACAATACTTACATTATCTTTCTCATGAAGTTCCCTAATCGCAATATATTTATCTTCAAATCTTACTTGGCTTATTTTCGCCTCCTTTCGATTTCCTCTAACTTTTTTAAGAATGCATTCTCTGTGCGTAAACGCTCATTCTCTTTTTCTATTCGGCGTATTTCTAACTTCATTTTTTCTTCTGGAGTTAGCTCTTCTTCACTCTTAGAAAGACCTCGTCTATCTTGTAAAGCATCCCATCCACCAGCTTCATATTTACGTACCCACTGATAGACTTGTTGATAGGACACTTGATGTTTCTTAGCTGATTCTTGATAATTCTTATCGTTAGCTAGTGTATCTTGTACAATCTCAATTCGTTCTTCCCAAGTGGTTTTTCTCCCTTTAGTCATAGAGCTCGTCCTTCCTTTTCCTGTGTTTTTTAATTCTCTATGACCATTATACTGTTTTATCCATCTCTGTAATACCGAGTGACTTGAGATATCATATTTCCGAATCGCTTCATCTTGAGAATATTCTCCAGATAGATACTCCTCTACAGCTCTGACTTTTAATTCCTTGGAATATCTTTTCCATGTTTTTGATTCCTCTAACCCACTTAGTCCTTCCTTTTCAAATTTTTCTTTCCATTTATAAAAAGTGTTTTTTGAAATTTGATATTTGAAACATAATTGCCTAAGTGAATAACCTTCATTTTGATAGGCCATTATTACTTCATACTTAAAGTCGCTTGGATATGATCTATTAGACAAAAAAACTCCCCCTAAGGTAAAACAGATTTTTATTTTTTAATCTGTCTACCTTAAGGGGAGCATATCA